>CAYHQQ010000158.1:0-1500 GCA_964358855.1 uncultured Phycisphaeraceae bacterium | reverse complement strand
GCCCAGCGACGGAACGCTTCACCTGCTGGACGACCTGACCGGCGACAATGACGTGCTGGATTTCGCGGAGGTCAGGCTCTTTGCGGAAGGCCTATCGTCGGCGAGCGCGCTGGCAGCGACCGCCGACGAGGCTTTCGTTGCCCGAACAGGCGCCGCAGGGGGAATCTGGCGCATCAGCGACCTCAACGCCGACGGGGACGCGCTCGACTTCGGCGAGGCGTTGTTGGTGGCGTCCAGCCTCACCGACATCCGCGGACTCGCTTTGCGATCGGCAGCAGTCCCGTGCATCAAGGGCGACGTTGACGTGAATGGGATCGTCAACACTGCGGACATTTCGCCAATGGTGAATGTGCTGCTGGGTATCACCATTCCGGCAGACTCCTGCCCATCGGATGTCAACGACGATGGGCTGCTCGATGGGCACGACGTGCAGGCGTTTGTCGTTGAACTGATGGGCGGTTGAATTCTGGGTTCTCGTCCGGCGGCACCGGGGAGCCCGCTGTCGTCATCGCTGAATCTTGACGAGCTTGAGCATGATCAGTTCGGCGGGTTCTGTGGACTGGAGAGCGATATCGACCTCCGGTCCGGCGTCGGCGGGAAGAGTGAACTCAATGGGGGCGATACCTTCTGCGATCCGCCGATCTCCGACGGAGATCGAGGCTCCGATCGAAATCTCCGGCTCCGTCGTGAGGCGCCATCGGCCCGGCGGGGCGGCGATTCTGTTTGCCTGGAGATGGGTAGAGGCGTCGAGAGAAACGGCGAATCTTCCGCTCTCGGTTTCGCGCGCGACGATAGGTGGCTGACCAAGTAGAAGGAACGCGGGAATGAGAATCTCGCCGTGGACCGATCGGATGCCAATCCTGGGGCTCGTTCGTCGCACCCAAATGTGCGATTGAGTGCGCTCGGGCGGTCTCGATTCAAACGTGACGAGCGAATAATCCTGGGCGAATTCTTTTGACGCCTGCATCTGTCGTCCGCTGAGGTACACGGCGCTTTTCTGTCCGGGCGGGCCTCTGAAGAGAACGAGGTCGGGCTTCTTTCCCAGCACGTAGGCCCCATCGCCGAGTTCGTGTCCGATGAGGCCTTTTCCGAAATCCGGCGGCCGATGTCGAGGCAGGTAGGGATCGTTAAGTCCGAGCATGTCGAGGGCGGGAAGCTGCGACCAGAACGGTATCGAGCCGGCGGCATCCACGGCGATGAGCGGCGCCGCCTCGCCGAAGGTGCGATTGAGCATGAGCCCTACCGCGCGACCCTGCCACTCGGAGTGCTGCGAAAGGGCCCTTTGATTGGTGTAGTCGCGCGACTGAGTCCACAGTCCCGCGCCGGGGATGGCCAGAAATATCAGGGACAAAGCGGTGCGCGTGCCGACCGCCATGTTGCTCGACTGGAACCGACACGCGGCGTCGGTGATGACGAATGTCATGGCGATGATCAGGGGAACGAGCTGCCGCCATGCCGCGAAAATGTCGCCGCCCACCAGCATCAGATAGAGGGACCACA
>CAYHQQ010000157.1:0-1547 GCA_964358855.1 uncultured Phycisphaeraceae bacterium | reverse complement strand
GAGATTGTCCCAGCCATAGTTGAGGGTTAAGGCCCCGGAAGCGGCTCCGGGTTGGCGGTCACAAGACCGCCAACCCTTGTTCGTTCACCAACGACCAAAGAAGGAGCCCGCATGACAGAGTCTAATCCATCCAGAGCGTCTCTTCCCGCACCGGGGCCGGATCCCGGGACCGATCCCGTGTCCTCCGTGCTCAAGCTGTCGTCGGTCCGCAGGCCCAAGGCGGTCCGTCTCGACACCGCCGTGCTCTCCGATATTTTGTGCGAGCACGGAGGGGGCTTTCTGCCAGTCGCCGATCTCCTGGCCAGCGGGCAAACCGACTTTGACCAGCTCGTGCAGGATTCGGGCGCGTGCGTGATCCAGGCCACGCTCAAGGCCTCCGTCGAGCAAATGATCGGTCCCAAGCAACCCGGCCTGCACCGTCACAGCGGGCTCGTCCGCTTCGGAAGCCAAGCAGGCCTTGTTCACCTCTCCGATCGCAGCGTCCGGGTCACACGCCCGCGTCTGCGGCGGCGTCTGGACGACGGCACCACCCGCGAGGAGCCCATCCCGGCCTACGAGGCCTTGCGGTACGACGCCGTGGCCCGACGCGTCGGCCAGATCGTGATCAACGGTGTCTCGACTCGCAAGTACCGACAGACGATCGTGAACACCGCCCAGGCGGTGGGTATCAGCGCGTCCGCCGTCTCGCGGGAGCTGATCGAGGATGCAGAGGCCAAGCTCAAGGAGCTGGTCGAGCGGCCGCTAGGCGGGCTCGACATCCTGGCGGTGCTGATCGACGGCGTGATCATCGCCGCCCACCACGTGCTGGTGGCCATCGGTGTGAGTTCCACCGGATCCAAGCACATCCTGGGCCTGCGGCTGGGGGCCAGCGAGAACGCGGTGGTCGCCACGGCGTTGCTCGAGGATCTCGCGGCCCGCGGGCTGAGCCCCGACGTGACACGCCTGTTCGTCCTCGACGGGAGCAAGGCCCTGCGTGCGGCGGTGCGTGCGGTCTACGGCGACGTGCCCGTGCAACGATGCCGCCTCCACAAGATCCGCAACGTCTGCGATCAATTGCCCGACGATCAGTCCGCACAGACGCGGTCGATCATGAAGGCGGCGTTCGGGATGAAGCACAAGGCCGGCATCTCCAAGCTGCGCGAGCACATCACCTGGCTGGACCGGGAGCATCCGTCGGCGGCGCGGAGTCTGGAAGAGGGCCTGGAGGAGATGTTCACGGTGAACCGGCTGGAACTTCCACCCAGGCTTTGCCGCACGTTCTCCTCGACCAACATGATTGAGAGTCCAAACTCGGGCATCCGCCGGGCCATCGGTCGCGTGACTCGCTGGCGTGACGGCAGGATGGTGCTGCGATGGGTCGGTCACGCCCTGAGCAACATCGAGCCCCGCTGGCGTCGCATCGACGGCGCCGACCTCCTCTGGGTGCTCCGCCAAAACCTCGATGCTCTCGCCCTTAACAGCAAAGGAGACCCCGCCGTGAAGGCCGCATAACCTCATCCGTCCCCGCCGCTTCCTCCACGACCTTCAACTACGGGCGGGACAATTTC
>CAYHQQ010000156.1:0-1593 GCA_964358855.1 uncultured Phycisphaeraceae bacterium | reverse complement strand
GCCCTCACCTTTATACACATTTTGTCACGACGAACCGCCAAGGTCAAGCCCCAGTGCGATGAGTTGGACGTCGTGCCAGCCCAGCCACACGGTTTTCCAGCCGGGCCGGCCGTCGGACTTGCGGCCCAGCCAGCCGCCACGCTTGGCGATGCCCTCCCAGAACTTGCGGGGCGTGAGCGTCTCGGGCTTGACCTTGGACAGCGCCGCGACGACCCGGATGAATGTCTTGGGCGCAAATGCTCTCAGCGCCGCGGGATCGTCGGCGGGGGCGGCCGCCGCTCCCTTTGCCGATGAGGGCGCCACAACGGTCTCGGCCAGGTCCCGCAGTTGCAGCATTCGGACTGCCACGACCGCCGTGACGGCGGCCAATCGCTTGATGTCGTCGGCGTGATCGAGCTGAGCATCTTCAAGGCGGCATCCTTCCTTCTCCACTCGGTGGAACTCCTCGATCAACCAGCGATGGGAGTACCACTCGATCATCCGCAACGCGTCCTTGTCCGACTCGACGGGCTCGCTCGTCAGGAGCATCCAATCGATCGGGACGACCTCGTCGCCCGCCGGCGGTGCGTCCTCGCGGGCATAGACCACTTGCGCCGTGATCGCAGGTGCGTCCTTGAAGCGTGGATCGTTGACCGGCGGTTCAATCTTGACACTTGCAAATCGCACACTCACCGCGGCCTCTCGCTGGGTCCGAAGGTCGCGCTTGGGCCCCGAACGGTGCGCCGAGACCTTGACCGATTTGACGCACGCCACGGGCTTTGTTGCCATGTGGTCCCACAGCCGCACGGCCGGTTCATCCGTGAGCGAGCGATCGTGGTTGGCCCGGATCAGGAACCCCTTGCGCTGGTCGCGGCAGGCCGTCAACGCGGAATAGCAGTCTCCACCGCGGTCAAAGACGTTGATGCACCGGGGGTGTGCACCCTGCTCACCAGTCCCCCAGTCGCCCTGGGCGTTGATGGCGTCCTTCCACACGTCGGACTCGCACCACCGCCCGTGCCTCTGGGCCCTGGACTCGTTGGGAGGTGCTTCGGGTCGCGCGTACCACTGCTGACGCAGCACGCCGATGATGCCGCCTTCTGTGGATACGGCGAGGGTTGAGACCTGCTGCAGACCCTGCTGTCTTCCGTTGCCCAGGCGGCCAAGGCCGACGGTCGAGGGGTGCGAGGTGTAGTTGAGCTCGGTGATGTCCGTGACGGCGAGCACGACCTGGTGGTTGGCGCAGGCCGCCCTGGTGAGCTCGCGGTGGGGCGCCTGAATGTCCTGAGGGTCGACATCCGGGTTCGAAAGGAACCGGTAGGCGCCCATGACATCGGCCCAGTCTGCGGCCGCCTTGGGGATCGAGTGGCCTGGGCTCTCCATCTTCATCGCCGCAATCTTGACGAGTCTTTTGAACGACGCTCATCGGCAAGATGAGCGTTCCCGAAGTGCAACAAAGCCCACGCGAGAGTTCCCGCCGACGCGCGAGCGCAGTGGATATCAGCCACGGTATACCTCCGCAGAATGGAAAGCCCAAACATGATCGACACATGGCCAGCCGCCCCCAGTATCGGCCGAATCCGGGTACTTCGAACAGATGTGTATAAAGGTGAGGGC
>CAYHQQ010000155.1:0-1953 GCA_964358855.1 uncultured Phycisphaeraceae bacterium | reverse complement strand
GGGGCCGATCCAGGTTCGCAGGGCGGCGGCGCCGGCGGGGGTGGTGCGATAGGCGCGGCGGCCGCGGGGGTTTTTGGCTTTGGCTTGGGCGGCGATGAGGCCTTGGCGCTGGAGTTTGGCCACCAGGGGGTAGATGGCTCCGGCGCTGGCGCTCCACTGGGTGGAGGGGGAGCGTTTCATGTGGACGCGGACGTCGTAGGGGGAGCAGGGGCCGAACTGCCAGATGAGGCCCAGGACGAAGGCTTCGAGTTCGCTGAGGGAGTGCCTGGGCTTTGCCAAAGGGGTGCCTTTCGTGAGAATCGGGGTTGGGACGACGGAAATGCCGCAACCGCGAATCCCAATGATAGTACGAAGCGTACTATAGACCACTGGTTCTTTCCGCCCTGGGCAACTTTCCGGAGAAATGCGATGAAACACGTTCTTCACCACACGGTCTTGACGGTTCTGGCCTCGATGGGGCTTGGCCTGGCGATGTGCGAGCACCATGCCGGGGCGGTGACCTGGGCGACTCCGGCTTTGGTGTCTGTTGTGGCGCCGCCGGAGCTGCCGGGCACGCCGGCGGGGAAGATCGCCAGGGCGTATCTGGCGGCGTACAACGACGGGTCGGAGGCGGCGGCGGTGGCGTTTGAGGAAGCGTTTCGCGTGGCGTCGAAGCTCAAGGAGAGTTCCGCGGGCGAGCGAGCGGCGCGGATGCGGGGGATGCGTGAGAACACCGGGGTGCTCACGGTTGAGGAGGTGATCGCGGGCGAGGGCGGGACGTTCACGGCGAGGCTCAAGGGCTCCAAGGGCGTGGTGGTGGAGATGAAGTTTGTGCCTGCGAAGGACGATGGGGGCAAGCTTGATTTCATCGAGGTCGCGACGTTTGACACGCCGCCGCAGGCGTTGACGGGCGAGCAGCGGGCGACAGCGATCGAGGGGGCGGCCAAGGCGATGGAGACCGGGTACGTGTTTCCGGAGGTCGGGGCGAAGATGGCGTCGAAGTTGCGGGACAAGCTCAAGGCGGGCGGGTACGACGCGGTGAAGGATGACGTGGCGCTTGCCCGCGTGGTGACGGCGGATCTTGTGGATGTGAGCCATGACAAGCACATCGGCCTGCGCGTTCGCCCGTCGGGCGACCGAGCGCATGGGCAGACGATCCAGGGGCCCACTGACGATGAGATGGCGCGCGAGAACTACGCGTTTCGCAAGGTTGAGCGTCTGGACGGCAATATCGGCTATCTGAAGTTTGACGCGTTCGTCGAGGACGACAAGGCCAAGGAGACGGCGCTGGCGGCGCTGAGGTTCATCGCGCACTGCGATGTGGTGATCTTCGATCTGCGGCAGAACGGCGGGGGGAGCCCCGACATGATCCGGTTCATCACGAGCAGTCTGTTCGACAAGCCGACGCTGTTGAATCAGATGATGGATCGGGAGGGCAAGATCGTGGAGGAGTTCACGACGCTCGCCGACTTTGCGGGGCCGCACTTTGGGGCGAACGTCCCGGTTTATGTTCTCACGAGCGGGCGGACGTTCTCGGGTGCTGAGGAGTTCAGCTACAACCTGCAGAGCCTCAAGCGGGGCACGGTGGTGGGGGATACGACGGGCGGAGGGGCGCATCCTGTGCGGGAGGAGAGGGTCAGCGAGCGGTTTGGGCTGCGGGTGCCGTTCATGCGGGCGCACAACCCGATCACCAAGACGAACTGGGAGGGCAAGGGCGTGGAGCCGGACGTGAAGGTTCCGGCGGATCGGGCGCTGGAGAAGGCGCTGGAGCTTGCGAGGGCGAAGCTGAAGGCGGCACGGCCATAGAGCTTGGCGTGGTGGTTTCAATTCGGGCGTGAACGTTGGCACGACAAGGCTGGGGCCAACAGAGACGGCGAGAACTGCTCCTCCGGGGGAGTGGTGCTCGCCGTTGTCTTTGATGCGGGGCGGGTCAGGAGTGTGTTTCGAGAGCGATGAGGATCGCTTTGGGGTGGG
>CAYHQQ010000154.1:0-2088 GCA_964358855.1 uncultured Phycisphaeraceae bacterium | reverse complement strand
GGGGAGTTTATGGTGGCACCGCTCTCCAGAGCGGTGCGTCTTTGGTGAGGGGCAACGTTCCGGGGAGTTGGGCCTTTGGAGCAGGGCCGTCGGGTATGCGGTATTCTGGATGCTGTAGGTTCGAAGCGTGGAGGGGTCTCTTGGAGATTCGGATGCACCGCTCTGGAGAGCGGTGCCACCACGGAGCGCAAGCAGGAGCCGACATGACTGACGCAGCCCCAATGCACGCCCAGATTCAACCGCGACGCCACTACAAGTACTACGACCTGGTGATGGTGGCGTTTGTGACGGTGCTGTTGTGCTCGAATCTAATCGGGCCGGGCAAGTCGTGCGCGATCGATGTCGGGGCGCGGATGATTCCCGACTACAAGCCCGAGCAGGGCCTGTTTCTGTCGGCGATGCTGGTGTTTGGAGCGGGGAACATCTTCTTTCCCATCAGCTACATCTTCGGCGATGTGCTGACGGAGGTGTACGGGTATGCCAGGGCCCGCAAGGTGATCTGGGCGGGGTTTGGGGCGATGATCTTCGCGACCGTAATGTCGCGGGTGGTGCTGTGGCTTCCGGAGAATGCGGAGGAGCCGTACAACAAGACGATCGTGCCGGCGCTTGAGATCGTGTTCGGCAACACGGGGCGGATCGTGGCGGGTTCGCTGTTCGCGTTCTGGGTCGGGGACTTTGTGAACAGCTACGTGCTCGCGAAGTTGAAGATTGTCACGGGCGGGAAGCTGCTGTGGACGCGGACGATCGGCTCGACCATCTGCGGGCAGTTCGTGGACAGCATCTTGTTCTATCCAATCGCGTTTTACGGCACCTGGGACAACACGACGCTGGTGAAGATCTCGATCTTCAACTGGCTGTTCAAGGTCGGGGTTGAGGTGGTGCTCACGCCGGCGACGTACGCGATCTGCAATTGGCTCAAGAGGGCCGAGGGAGTGGATCATTTTGATCGCGAGACGAATTTCACGCCGTTTAGTTTGAAGGATTGAGGTGGTTTCGGCATTGGAACCCGGAGGGGTCATCGTTAATAGCCGGGCGCAGCCCCCGGAACGGCGACGATGCATCACGCGACCCCGGAGGGGTCGGCCCGTGAGTGTCGTGATGTTCGGTCGTCCAACGGCGGGCCCCTCGGGGGTCCAATCCACGCTTTAATGCCCACCGGGGGCTGCGCCCCCGGCTATTGACGTTCAGGCCTCCGGCCTGCAAGACAATGTACTCACCCCGCCCCATACCGCCTTTCGGCGGCCTCGACCACGTTGTTGAGAAGCATCGCGACGGTCATCGGGCCCACGCCGCCGGGGACGGGGCTGAGGTGGGCGGCGATTTTGCTGACGGCATCGAAGGAGACGTCGCCGACGGTTTTCATTTTGCCATCGGGGCCCGCGACGCGGTTGACGCCGACATCGATCACGATCGCGCCGGGTTTGACCATGTCGGGCGTAATGAGATTGGGCTTGCCGACGGCGGCCACGAGCACGTCGGCCTGGCGGGTGATCTCGCCCAGGCCGGGGGTCCACTTGTTGCACGACACGACCGTCGCGTCCTGACGCATGAGCAGAACCGCGATGGGCTTGCCGACGACGTCGCTGGCGCCGACGACGACCGCGAGCTTGCCGCGGAGATTCGCGGCGTGGCGACCTTCGGAAGCGAGAGCGGGAGTCGGGCTTTCGCCGATGACCGACTCGACCATCTTGATGACGGCCAGGCCGGTGCAGGGTGCGAGGCTGGAGCGGCCATAGACGACGTTGCCGATGTTGGCGGGGTTCACGCCCTCGACGTCTTTCTCGGGTGCGACCAGGCGCTGGACCCGGTAGGGGTCGATCGCGGCCGGCAGCGGCATGTGCACCATGATGGCGGTGATGAGGTCGTCGGCGGAAAGGAGCATGACACGGCCCGCGACATCGTCGAAGCCGCTGGAGGCGGGAAGCAGGTGGAGCTTGTACTCGATGCCAAGGAGTGCGCAGGTGCGGGCCTGGTTCTCGGCGTAGACGCGGGCCCCGTTGTCGCCGGATTCGACCAGCACGGCATCCAGACGGACCTTGCCACCACGGGCCACGATCGACGCGGCGCGCGAGGCGATCCGCTCGCGGT
>CAYHQQ010000153.1:0-2314 GCA_964358855.1 uncultured Phycisphaeraceae bacterium | reverse complement strand
AACACTGAAATCCCCGCATATCCATCTTGACAATTAGCACAGTCGCTCCCCCGCTAGGAGCGGGGGAGGAGGGGAGGGTACCATGACGCCGTGAACGAGGCTGCACGCATCGCGGAACTGCGGACGCTCCTGCATCGGGCGAATCGGGCGTACTACGTCGACGCGCGCCCGATCATGAGCGATTTGGAGTTTGACAAGCTGCTGGTCGAGCTGGCAGGGCTGGAGGGAAGGCATCCCGAACTGGTCGACGCGAACAGCCCGACGGTGCGGGTGGGGGGCGAGCCGATCGCGGGTTTCAAGACGGTGAAGCACGCGGCCCCGATGTTGAGCATCGACAACACGTACGACGAGGCGGGCGTGCGGGAGTGGTACGAGCGGGTGGTGAAGGGGATGGGCGGGGGCGGGCTCTTTGGCGGCGATGAAGGGCCGCGGTTTGTCTGCGATCCCAAGATCGACGGGCTGGCCCTCTCGCTGCGGTACGAGAAGGGCAGGCTGGTCTCGGCCGTCACACGCGGCGACGGCGTTGCGGGGGATGATGTGACGCGCGGGGCCAGGTGCATCGCGTCGGTGCCACTGGTGCTTTCAGAGCCCGACGCGCAAGCTAGGGTTGGCGCACGGCCTGCTGTGGCTCCCATCAACACCCGCATCCCCGACATTCTGGAAGTCCGCGGCGAGGTCTACATGCCCCTGGCCGAGTTCGAGCGACTCAATCGCGAGCAGGAGGAGGCGGGCGAGGAGACATTCCTCAATCCCCGCAACACGACCGCCGGGACGCTCAAGAACAAGGACCCCAAGATGGTGGCGGCCCGGCGCCTTGAGTTCTGTGCCCACGGGCGCGGGCAGGTCTCGCCGGGGTTTGCCGCGTCGCACTCGGAGTTTCTCGCGAAGCTGAAGGCGCTGGGCGTGCCGATGAATCCGCACACGAAGGGGTGTGCGGCACTCGACGAGATTCTCGCGGCGATCAAGGCGTTTGATGCGACGCGGCGGACGCTGGGGTACGCGACCGATGGGATGGTTGTGCGGGTGGACCGGTTTGATCAGCAGGATCGGCTGGGGCTCACGAGCAAGAGCCCGCGGTGGATCGTGGCGTTCAAGTACCCGCCCGAGCGCAAGACGACGAAGCTGCTCGACGTGCTGCACCAGGTGGGAAAGACGGGCAAAGTGACGCCGCGGGCGGTGATGGAGCCGGTGCTGGTCGCGGGAAGCGTGGTGCAGCACGCGACGCTGCACAATTACGGGCAGGTGCGGCAGAAGGACATTCGAATCGGCGACACGTTGGAGATCGAGAAGGCCGGTGAGGTGATCCCGTACGTCGTGGGCGTGGTGATGGCGAAGCGGCCCAAAGACGCGAGGGTGGTCGAGGTGCCGGGCGTCTGTCCGGTGTGCGCGGGGCCGGTGGAGGTGGAGTACCTGGACCCCGAGGCTCCGCGCGATGAGGATGAGACGGGGCGTCGGTGTGTGAACCCCGAGTGCAAGGCGCAGATCCGCGAGAAGCTGATCTGGTTCGCGGGGCGGAAGCAGATGGATATCGAGGGTCTGGGGGAGAAGACGGTCGATCAGATTCGCGATGAGGGCGCTGGGAAGGTGCCGCTGAACAGCTTCGCGGACATCTTCCGGCTCAAGGATCATCGCGAGGCGTTGCTGGCGCTGGATCGCATGGGCGAGAAAAAGGTCGACAATCTGCTCGCGGGGATCGAGGGGTCCAAGTCGCGTGGACTGGCCAAGGTGCTCGCCGGGATGGGGATCCGGCACGTCGGCGACACGACGGCCAAGCTTCTGGCGAGGCAGTTCGCGGATCTCGATGCGCTTCTGGCGGCCCAGGTCTGGCAGCTAATGCCCATGGCGGTGAATCGAATGAGCAAGCCGGCGCGGCTGCGGCACGTGGGGTTCGATCACGAGGTGAGCCCGGAGTACGAGACGGGGTTGGGCGAGGGGACGGCCGAGGTGGTGCACGCGTACTTGCACAGCCCGGCGGCGACGGCGACGTTTGCGGCCTTGCGGGAGCTGGGAGTTGACCTCACGTCTCACGATCTTGTCAAGGCGACCACCACGCCGACAAACGGGCCCTTTGTCGGCAAAACGATCGTGCTGACGGGGACACTGGCGAACTTCGAACGCACGCAGCTCGCCGAGCTCCTGGAGAAGCAGGGCGCGAAAGTGAGCGGAAGCGTCTCGAAAAAGACGGATCTCGTTATCGCGGGCGAATCGGCGGGGAGCAAGCTCGACAAGGCGAAGGAACTGGGGATTGAAGTGTGGGATGAGGCGGGGCTTCTGAAGGCTCTTGAGGGCGGCGAGTGACGGTTCAAACAGAGCC
>CAYHQQ010000152.1:0-2391 GCA_964358855.1 uncultured Phycisphaeraceae bacterium | reverse complement strand
CACCCCCTCCGTCGCTTCGAGGACTCGCGACACCTCCCCCACTGCGTGGGGGAGGAGGGAGTCAGAATGCTTCGACGCGCTTGGTGTATTTCACGCCTCGGGCTTCGAGTTCTCCCAGCACGCGGTCGAGCATGCCGGGTTGCATGCCGATGAACTCCGGCGGCACCACGCCCGGCATCTTGAAGCGGCCTGCGGCGACTTCGCGGGCCATGATGGTGCAGGGGAAGGCGGTGGTGCGGGACATGCTGGTGGCACGCGTGGTCTGGTCGTAGATGTCCATGAGGTCCCAGGTGATGCGTTCGCGTTGGCCGTTCTTGAGTCCCTCGGCCACGATTCGCATCACCGTCATGTCTTCCTCGCCCTCTTCGTAGGTCCAGAGCGGGAACATGAGTTTGGAGATGACGTCGAGGGGGCGGATGCGGGCGGTGCCGCCGTCTGCGCCGGGGACTTCGATGGGGGTTTGCGAGAAGAGGCCGATGTGGCGGAGGACGCGCATGAGTTCGATGTGGCCCGGGTAGCGCATGGTCTTTTCGATCATGGTGGGGACGCGAGACTTGAGGGTTGAGGCCAGGGAGCGCAGCCCATCGGTGTTGAAGGCTTCGAGTGTGCCCACGCCGGGGAAGTCGAGCAGCTGAGGCTCAGAGAGGGCTTCGCGGATGACAGTCTCGCCGCGGTCGACGATGCGGCTTGGGCGGACGTATTCCTCGAGCACATCGGCGGGGCTGAAGCCGGCTTTGTACTCGAAGGGCCAGCGGCGCTCGCGGGGAAGCCCCCCCACGTAGATGGCGATGGTGTCGCAGCGTTCGAAGTACTCGGCGGCATATCCGGCGGCCATGTTGGACATGCCCGGGGCGACGCCGCAGTCGACGACGGCTGTGACGCCGTGCTGCTTGGCGAGGGCGTCCAGGTCCATGGCGTCCTGGGCGAAGAAGGAGATGTCGCAGAAGTTTTTGCCGGCCTCGATGACGGCACGAAGCGTTTGGAAGCCGATGCGGCTGGAGAGGGCGCCGCAGACGATGTCGAAGGGGGCGACCAGCTTTTTGACGGCCGCGGTGTCGGCGAGGTCGGCCTGAAGGGACTTGACGCGGCCTTGGCAGCGGGCGGCGGCGGCGGAAAGGTTTGCGGGGCGGAGGTCGGCGATGGTGACGTCGAACGCAGGGTCCTGGGAGAGATCCAGGGCCATGACGCTTCCGACCATGCCGGCGCCGAGGACGATTGCCTTAGTCATGCAGGGAGGTTAGGTGGATTGGCGCGGCATCGCCCTTCTGGGCGATGAGGCCTGGGGGCATTGCTTGGGTGATCGGAGGTTTGGGCCACAAAGAAATCGCCCGGAAGGGCGATGCCACGAGCGATACCACTAAAGCCCGAGCTGGTTCTTGCCCACGACCTTGCCGTCGTCGAAATCGACGGAGATCTCGGCCTTGTCGGACTTCCAGATCCAGCGTTCGCGATTGGACTCCTTGGGCTTGCCCTGGGCTCCCGGGATGCCGTTGACCATGTCGCCGGCGATGCGGGCGGCACCGCTTTGGGTCTGGCGTTCGCCCTTGCCCAGGATGTCGACAACATTTGAGATCGACATGCCGACGGTCACCTTGTCGTAGTTGGTCTGGGTGATCTTGCCGTCGCATCCGGCGAGGAACGCGACGCAGGCGATGGCGGGGACGAGGAGGTTGCGTGTGAGCATGGAGGGAGTGTACGGGGGCGGAGGATGGGGGGGGTGAGGGGGACCGGGGGAGCGGTGTATACCCTTGTGGTCGATGGCCAAGCCAGTGAAGAAACCCGAGCCGACCGATGACCGTGTGGTTGAGAACCGCAAGGCGCGCCATCAATACACGGTGACCGACACGCTTGAGTGTGGGATCATGCTCAAGGGGCCGGAGGTCAAGAGCGTGCGGAGCGGGTTGATCTCGATCTCCGAGGGGTACGTGCGGGCGGACGCGGGGGATACGCCGGGGTCGCCCGAGCCGTCGCTGGTGGTCTTTGGTATGGATATCCAGCCGTACGGGCCGGCGGGGTTGAGGCAGAGCAATCCCAAGCGGTCGCGGGTGTTGCTCGCGCACAAGCGGGAGATCATCAAGTTAGCGCGGCAGACGTCGGACAAGGGGATGACGCTGGTGCCGCTGAAGCTGTACTTCAAGAACGGGTTCGCGAAGCTGCTGATCGGGGTTGCCAGGGGCAAGCAGGCGCACGACAAGCGGCGGGCGATCGCCGAGCGGGAGAACAAGCGTGACCTGGCGCGGGTGATGTCCAAGCGGGCGAACAGCTAGCGGCGGTGTGGGGAGTGGTGTGTGCGGGGGGGTGTGGGGGCACACCCGAAAAAGTGAAATGCCCTGCCAAACGGACCGGGCATTCCTGGAGTGACTTGAAAAGCGGGAGATCGGAAGAGCACAC
>CAYHQQ010000151.1:0-2482 GCA_964358855.1 uncultured Phycisphaeraceae bacterium | reverse complement strand
CGCAAGATACCAACCTGCCGGGATTTTTTCTCAAGCTCTGCGCGGGGGAGGAGGGATCAAGTCAGCCATGCGGGGAGTTCGCGGACTTTGCCTTGGGGGTCGACGCAGGCGAGGGTTGTCGTGGCGACGGCGGCGTGGATTTCGGCTTTGGCGGAGTCCCGTTCGATGACGATGACGTCGTACTCGTGCTCGATTTTGACGCGGCTGACGGATTTGACTTTGGTGCGGATTTCGACGAGGTCGTCGTACTTGACGGGGCGGCGGTAGCGGATGTCGAGTTTGACGATGACCAGGAAGATGCCGGCCTGTTCCATGGCGGCGTAGGTGACGCCCGAAGCGCGGAGGATCTCGGTGCGGCCCATTTCGAGCCAGGGGGCGTAGGAGGCGTGGTGGACGACGCCCATGGGGTCGCACTCGCAGTAGCGGACGCGGAGGGTGAGGGAGCCTTCGCTGGGAAGCGGGCGAGTGGGCTGGAGGGAGTTCACAGGTATGTGGTGGGGCTTGTCGGCGGGTGTGTCGGGCATGGCGAGGGACTGTAGATCGTCGGTGCCCGAGCGAGAATCCGGACGAACGGTACATATAGTTGGTCCCCGATGAACAAACGACCGCCACCGCAGCCACTCCCGCCCGCCGACCCCAAGAACGCGGTGCGCATTCGGCTTTTCTCGCCCAGCGATTCGATTCCGGAGATCACGTCGCTCCTGCACCGCGCGTACGCGAGGCAGGTGGAGATGGGATTGAGACCACTGGCGGGGCGGCAGGATGACGAGACGACGCGGCGGCGGTGCAACAGCGCCGAGTGCTTTGTGGCGACGCTGGCCGATGCGGGGCGGGAGAAGATCGTCGGGATTATTTTGTTCCACGAGGTGGAGCCGGATCAGGGCCCGCCGTGGTTTCAGAACAAGTTCGTGGACAGCTTCTCGCAGTTTGCGGTTGATCCGGATGTGCAGGGCAAGGGGCTTGGGCTGTTGCTGCTAGACACGGCGGAGAGGCGGGCGGCCGAGTGCGGGGCGACGGAACTGGCGTGCAGCATGGCGGAGCCGGACACGGACCTGATGAAGTTCTATCTGCGCCGCGGGTACCGGTTTGTCGAGCACTGGCAGTGGCCTTACACGAACTACCGGTCGGCGATTTTGAGCAAGACGCTGGCGGTGCGGGCGTGAGCGGGCGGGGCGAAACGGGTTGATTGGACGTAGAATGCGGGCGACACCTTTGGAGAGGTGGCGGAGCGGTTGAACGCGCCAGACTTGAAATCTGGTATGGATTTCGGTCCATCGGGGGTTCGAATCCCCCCCTCTCCGGTTTTGACGTGGGCGGGACATGCGGGGGGTGGCGGGGCCTGGACCAGAGAGGTGGCGGGTGCGGCGTGCTCATCGATGGCCGCTGCGCGCGAGCGTGGACCTTTCATAAGCACGCGCGTGGGGCTGGGATTGGAACGGAGTCCGTTGGTACTCAACGCGCAAGCGTGAAGCGATGATGATGGCGAGATGAGAGATTGCTTATGCACGCAATGTGCGGAAACCTCCGGTATACTGCGCGGCATGAATCCAGGAAAGCCAGAGCGCGATGTGCGTCGTAACAACGTGGCTTTCATCGTGGAAACCGCGGGTTCGCGATCGTGGACGTGGCATGAGAAGCCAGCACGAGTCGCGGCGCGGCGCTTGAACGGCGCGATTGAGTGATCGATCACCGACCACTTTGAGGTACGCATGGAACCGAGCATTCAGCACGTGGAGGGGAAGGGGATCAAGGCTCCTGTTGATGGCGAGCTTGATTCGCGCGGAGTCGACCTCAGGGAGTTGCTGCGCGTTCTTCAGGGGGTCGAGGGAGGTGATTTTTCGGTTCGATTGCCGGGCGACTGGACGGGGCTGGCGGGGAAGGTGGCCGACACGTTCAACTCGATTGTGGCGGCCAACGCGCGGATGGCCGAAGAGCTGGAGCGCGTGGGCGAGGTGGTTGGTCGGCAGGGCAAGACGCGTCAGCGCGTGCGGTTTGGGCGCTCTGAGGGGGCGTGGGTCGACATGGAGTCGTCGGTCAACACGCTGATCGACGATCTGGTTCGCCCGACGACGGAGGTGACTCGCGCGATCGCGGCGGTGGCGCAGGGCGATCTGCTTCAGACGGTGCGCCTGGACGTGGATGGGCGGCCCCTTGAGGGGGAATTCCTGCGTTCGGCGACGATCGTCAACACCATGATCCAGCAGCTGGCGGTGTTCACGTCGGAGGTGACGCGCGTCGCCCGCGAGGTGGGGACCGATGGCAAGCTGGGCGGCCAGGCCCAGGTGCGCGAGGTCAGCGGCGTGTGGAAGGACCTGACCGAGAGCGTCAACTCGATGGCGAGCAATCTGACGGCGCAGGTGCGCAGCATCGCGGATGTGACCATCGCGGTGGCGTCGGGCGACCTGTCGCGCAAGATCACGGTGGACGTGAAGGGCGAGATCCTGCAGCTCAAGGAGGCCATCAACACGATGGTGGACCAGCT
>CAYHQQ010000150.1:0-2493 GCA_964358855.1 uncultured Phycisphaeraceae bacterium | reverse complement strand
TTCGCAATGACGACGCCGGGGAGCAGCGTGGCGGGCGGCTTCAGGAAATCCGGCGAGGTGTCGGTGACGAGTTCCTTGCCGCCGGGAATCGTCGGCGGGTAGGAAACTTCCGGCTCGGGCTTGGGTTTGGGCTTGGCGGGCTTGGTGGCTTTGCCGGGGGCGACTTTGGGCTTGGAAGTGATCTGCTTGTTGGGCGGCCTGCCTGCGGGCTTGTCGAGCGGGTCGAGGGAGAGGCCGGGCATGAAGGACTCGTTCTCGCTGGAAGTCTCCATGCGCAGACGGACGATCGAGCCTTTGGTGAACTTGGGGCGAAGGTCGAACTCGGCGGAGGTGGGGGAGGGTCTTGGAGTGTCGACGGGCTTGCCGGCGGGCGTTTTGGGGGGCGCGGAGGGCTCAGATGGAGAGGGAAGCGTGAGCTGGCCCAGGGCGGGCGCGCTGACGGCCAAGGCGCCAAGGAGGAGAAGTTGCCGGAGTGTCATGCGATCCCCTTTTCATGCCCACGGGTCAGAATAGGATATCGGCCCGGACGCCTTTGGGCTTGACGAAGGTTTGGCGGCCGGACGGGGCCAGGCGTTGGCCCTTTTGAAGCACAACCAGCCCCGCAATCTGGAGCCGAACGATGCATGTTGAGCTGAAGACCTCCCTGGGCCCGATCGTGCTGAAGCTCGACGCCGAGAAGGCGCCCGTGAGCACCAAGAACTTTCTGGACTACGTGGCGGCGGGGCACTACGACGGGACGATCTTCCATCGGGTGATCGAGTCGTTCATGGTGCAGGGGGGCGGGTTCACTGTCGACATGAAGCAGAAGGCGGTGAACAAGCCCATCGTGAACGAGTACAAGAACGGGCTGAAGAACACGCGGGGCACGGTGGCGATGGCGCGGCTGGGCGGGAATCCCGATTCGGCGACGTGCCAGTTTTTCATCAACGTGGTGGACAATGGGTTCCTTGATCGCGAGCAGAGCGACGGGGCGGCCTACGCGGTGTTCGGACGCGTGGTGACGGGGATGGATGTTGTCGACAAGATCCGCAAGACGCCCACCGGGACCAAGAGCGGCATGAGCGATGTGCCCGTCAAGCCCGTGGTGATCGAGAGCGCGCGGACGTTGACGGACGCGGAGGCCAAGAGCGCGGGAGTTTGAGTGCGACTCAGGTTGTCGGCGCGGGCCATGGCATGTTGTCGATGAGGCGGACGGCGCCGATGCGGGCCGCGATGAGGGCACGCGCGGGTTGTCCGTCGCGCGGGGCGAGCAGGGTGCTCGCGTCGCGGATGACGGCGTACTCGGGGGTCACGTCGGCTTCTTTGAGCACATCGCGCATGACATCCTCCGCGGCCGCGGGCGACGCGGCGTGGGCACCCTCGCGCAGGGCGAGGGACAGGGCGAGCGCGCGCGAGTGATCGGGAACGTTGAGGAATCGATTTCGGCTGCTCAGGGCGAGCCCGGCGTCCTCACGGATGGTCGGCGATGGCAGGATGCGCGGGCCGCCGGCGCCCTCGCCCAGTGCCTGGGTGATGAGCTGGAGCTGCTGCCAGTCCTTCTCGCCAAAGACGGCGAGGGCGGGTTCGACGAGGTCGAAGAGGCGCTTGACCACCTGGAGCACGCCGGCGAAGTGGCCAGGCCTGTGGGCGTCTTCGAGGCCGGGGAGTGTGGCGACGGGCGGGAGCGGGGGCACGGCGATGGGCGTGTGGGGCGGATAGATGTCGTCGACGGTGGGGGCCCAGACGGCCTGGGCACCGGCAGCTTCGCACAGGGCGCAGTCGTGGTCGAGGGACTTGGGGTAGCGATTGAAGTCGGCGGGGTCGTTGAATTGGGTTGGATTGACGAAGATGCTGACGATGGTGGGCAGGCGGGTTGAGGCCGCGTGACGAACGAGCGAGGTGTGCCCGGCGTGCAGGGCTCCCATGGTGGGGACGAGGGCGCGACGGGGGTTGTCGCGCTTCCATGCGTCGAGCTGGGCGGGCTTGGTCAGGAGCTGCATGACCGATCGTTGGCGGGCAAAGGGTCTCGCGGCGGTGAATGGGTGGAGGGGGTGTGGAGTTTGGTTGTGGTGGTACTATGGGCCCATGGATCCCCTTGTGGCGGTGGTGATTACACACACGACCAGACATCTTCGTCGCACGCTCCTGGGCGTGGCGGCGTCTGCGCGCAGGGCCGATCTGGTGGTGGTTTCGTGTGACGGCGACACGGGGGAGCTGGAGGCGTGCGTAAGGGCCTCGGCGGAAGAGTTTGCGATGGATGTGACGCTGGTGCTGCGGGCGCACACGGGTCAGTCGAGGTCGGGGCAGGTCCGCAACAACGCGGTGCGGGCGGCGATGGACGCGGGGATGGGGGACGAGGCTCGGATTGTGTTTCTCGACGGGGACTGCTGCCCGGCGGTCGATTGCTTCGCCCGCCACGAAGAGTTGGGAAGCGGTGGGGGGAGCGGTGGGGGGAGTGGTGGGGGGAGTGGTGGGGGGAGGGGGGGGGTGGTGGGTGGGGTTGGGAGCGATCGT
>CAYHQQ010000149.1:0-2639 GCA_964358855.1 uncultured Phycisphaeraceae bacterium | reverse complement strand
TTTTTGCTTATTTTTTACCCGGTCGCTCGCTTCCTTTTTTTCCCTTCCCCCCCGGCCAATGCGGGGGGGGGAAGTGGTGGAACGGGTGGAGTATCCGTGAGCAAGCGGACGCTTGCCCCCCTGCTGGCGCAGGGGGCTCTGAAAAAAGGCCCCGACATCCTCGACGTCTGGTTCGAGTCGGGGAGCACGTGGGCGGGATGCCTCAAAGAGCGCGGGATCGGCGATCAGGCCGATCTGTATCTCGAGGGTTCCGACCAGCACCGCGGCTGGTTCCAGTCTTCGCTGCTCACGTGTCTGGGCTCGACGGGTCATCCGCCGTACAAGACGCTCCTGACGCACGGCTTCATCGTGGACAAGGACGGGAAGAAGCTGAGCAAGAGCCGTCCTGATGCGGCCAGGTACGAGGTCGAGAGCCTGTGGAACGAATTCGGGATCGACGTGATGCGGTGGTGGGTGGCGAGCCTGCCTTACGAGAACGACATCAAGGCGGACCTGGCGTTCTTTGGCGAGCTGGGCGAGAGCTACCGTAAGGTGCGCAACACGCTTCGGTTCATGCTGAGCAATCTTTCGGACTTCACCGCGCCCGGCGTGGATCTGGCGTCGATCCCGGCGACCAGCCCCGACGCGTGGGTGCTGGCCCAGTTCGACACCCTGGCGGGCGAGGTGCACAAGGCCTTCGTCGAGTTCGACTACCGCGGCGTGCAGCAGAAGATCTACGACTTCTGCAACGACACGCTCAGCGCGGTGTATCTCGTGGTCGTCAAGGACCGGCTGTACTGCGACAAGCCCGACAGCGCGCGGCGCCGGCGCACGCAGACGGTGCTGTGGAACCTCACCAGTGGCCTCTCCCGGCTGCTCGCGCCGTTCCTCTGCCACACCGCCGACGAGGCTTACCGCGAGCTGATGCGAGTCGACCCCAAGGACACCGCGACAAGCGTGCACCTGGAGGAGTTTGTCACCCATGCCGGCAACCCGGGCTTTGGCGTCAAGGCCGACCCGCGATGGGCGGCGGCGCTGGCGGCGCGGTCGACGGTGATGCTTGCGATCGATCAGGCCCGAAAGGCGATGGGCGTCGACAACCCGCTCGACATGGGCGTGACGATTCCCGACCCCGTTGGAGCGCTCACGGCGTTCGAGCCGGGCGAGCTGGCGCCCCTGCGGGGTGTGAGGCGCGGCGCGCTCCACAAGAGCGCGAAGGCCCCTGTGGTGCAGGATCTGCGCACCGAGCCCCGGTGTGACCGGTCGTGGAAGCGCGACGGGACGGTGAAGCCAAGGTCCGATGGCGGGATGCTGTCGGATCGGGACGCCCAAGCGGTGGGGGTGGCGTGAGGCTGCGGCCACCTCCCATCAGCAATGCATGAAGGCAGGGAATGAGCCACAGATGAACACAGATAGACACAGATGAGAGCAGCGAAAAGGTCAGTAGGGAGGTTGGGTCCGCTGCCCCTCCTGCGATCACTCGCCTTTATCTGTGTGCATCTGTGAAATCTGTGGCTCTGTCTTCTCTTAGCCCTTCAGCGACGCCATGTCAATCACGAAACGGTACTTCACGTCGCTCTTGAGCATGCGTTCATAGGCCTCGTTGATCTGCTGCATGCGGATGATCTCGATGTCGCAGGCGATGTTGTGCTTGCCGCAGAAGTCGAGCATCTCCTGGGTCTCGGCGATGCCGCCGATGAGCGAGCCGGCGAGCTGTCGCCGGGGCATGAAGAGGTTGAAGATGCTGACGGGCAGGGGATCGGGGGGTGCACCGACCATGACCATCGCGCCGTCGAGCTTCAAGAGGGTGAGATAGGCGTTGAGATCATGCGAGGCCGAGACGGTATCGAGAATCATGTCAAAGCTGCCGACGTGCTTGACCATCTCGGCCGAGTTCTTGGAAATGACAACCTCGTCGGCGCCAAGCCTCTTTCCGTCGGCGATCTTGTTCTCCGAAGTGGTAAAGAGAACGGTGTGGGCGCCAAAGGCGTGGGCAAACTTGACGCCCATGTGGCCCAGGCCCCCCAAGCCCACGATGCCGACCTTCTTGCCCTTGCCCGCGCCCCATTTGCGAAGCGGGGAGTACGTGGTGATGCCGGCGCACAGGAGCGGGGACGCCCGAGCGGGGTCGAGGTTGCCGGGGACCTTCAGCGTGAAGGCCTCGTCGCAGACGACCTTCTCGGAGTAGCCGCCGAAGGTCATGCCGCCCGAGTGCTTGTCGGGGCCGTTGTAGGAGAAGATGGGGCCGGCGAGGCAGAACTGTTCGAGGCCGCTCTTGCAGCTCGAACACTCGCGGCAGGAATCGACCAGGCACCCGACGGCCGCCAGGTCCCCCACTTTGAACTTCCGCACTTCCTTGCCCACGCGGGTGACGCGACCGAGTATCTCGTGCCCGGGGACAACGGGAAAACTGGTGAAGCCCCATTCGTTCCTGGCGAAGTGGAGATCGGAGTGGCAGACGCCGCAGAAGAGGATGTCGATCTCGACATCGCGGGCCAGGGGCTCACGCCGGGTGATGGTCATGGGTCCCAGTGGGGTCGTGGGAGATTGAGCGGCAAAGGCTTTGGTGGGCATGGAGAAACTGTAAGCCGGGGCAACGCGCTTTGCCTCATGCCTTCATGGGCGTCTTGAACAGAGCCGCGAGCGTCAGCGAGCGAAGT
>CAYHQQ010000148.1:0-2793 GCA_964358855.1 uncultured Phycisphaeraceae bacterium | reverse complement strand
CCGACGCGCCCGCCGACTCGGGCGAGCAGGGCGACCTGAGCACCGCCTCGCAGGTCTACACCCTGGTCTTCAAGACCAAAAGCGTCGACGAGTCCGGCGGCGCGATCGTCGACGTCACCTTCGAGTCGATCACCATGAAGATCGACGCCGCGGGCATGCACCAGGAGTTCGACAGCTCCAAGCCCCCGCCCAAGCCCGCGCCCCCCGGCTCCGACCCCCTCAAGTCGCTCGACGACAGCTCCATGCTCGACAGCGTCGTGCGCCCCCTCGTCGGCGAGACCCTCACCCTCACCATCGACAACACGGGCAAAATCACCAAAGTCGACGGCGGCGAGAAGTTCGCCGCCCTCTTCTCGACCGCAAGCTCGCCCGGCTCGCCCCCCGCCTCGCCCCAATCTCTCTTCGGCGAGATCTTCTCCCTCTCCCCCGCCAAGACCCACGCCCACGTCGGCGAGTCGTGGACCACCGACGACACCCTCAGCCTCGCCATGCTCGGCACCTTCCGCTCACGCTGTGTCTACACCATGAACTCGGTCTCGGGCTCCCAGGCCAAGATCGGCATCAACGGCACCATGTCCCCCGTCTCCGAGAAGCCCGCAAACACGATGTTCACGCTCAAAGACCTCTCAAACGTCGGCGAGTACGTGTGGGACAGCTCCGCCGGATTCATCGAATCCATGCGGCTCACCCAGAAGTTCAAAGGTCAACTCAAGCTCGGCGACATCTCCGGCAACGTCTCGAGCACGCAGTCGGTCACCGTAACGCGAATCCGCGAAACCAAGTGATATTCAGTCGACCGTCGCGCGTCAAGCGCTGCGACGCAGCCGCTCGATGTCCGGCAGGATCGTCTCGTTCATGTACACGCTGCGGGCCAGCGTCGCGATCGCCTCGCGTAGCTCGGGCGTCATGTCGATGAACGTCACGCCCGTCTGATACGCGCGCCACCCCGACTTCCTGATCCACACCGCACGGCACGTCACCGGCACCGGTCCGTCCAGGCCGATCAGCACCATCGAGAAGGGCTCTCCCACCCCGATCGGTGGCTTGCACTTGCACATCAGCTTCATGCCCGTCGACGACAGGTCCAGAACAGACCCCAGCGAGCACTCGATGTGCTGCAACGCCACCCGCCCCGCCACGCGGCGGTTTTTCGGGTCGTTGCTGCAGTCCTTGCCCAGGGTGGCCCAGTCCATTCCGCAGTATCGTCCTCTCCAGACCTGTGGTTGGGCGCTTCGACCCCACACCTCAACCCAACACCCTCACAACCCGCACAACCCTCCTAGCCTGTCGACTTGGAACTCACCACGCTCCGATATTTCTCCGTCCTGGCCTCCCGCGGGCACATGACCAGGGCCGCCCGCGAACTGGGCGTCACCCAGCCCGCCCTCTCCGCCATGCTCAAAAAGCTCGAGGCCGAGCTGGGCGCCCAGCTCGGCCACCGCACCGGCCAAGGTGTCGAGCTCACTCAGGCCGGCCAGGCCTTCGCCCCCCCCGCCGCCGGCGTGCTCCGCGCCGCCGCCGCCGCCACCCGCGCCGTCCGTGAGATCATCGGCCTCGAAGCCGGCTCCATCCGCGTGGGCGGCGGCGCCACCGCCACCTCCTACCTCCTTCCACCCGTCGTCTCCCAGCTCCGCCGCGCCCACCCCGCCCTGCGCTTCTACGTTCGAGAGGCCGGCTCCCGCGAGGTCGCCGCCGCCGTCCTTGCCGGTGACCTGGATCTGGGCATCGTCACCCTCCCCATCTCCCTCCCCGACTCCGACAATCTCGTTCGCCTCTCTCTCGTCGAAGACGAGCTCCTGCTCATCGAGCCGCCCGTCGCTCGACCCTCCGGCGCCAGGCAATCCCCCACCGCCGAACGATCCTTTCGCTGGAAGGACCTCGTCGATCGCGGCGTCGTCGCCTTCGAGGCCCGAACCGCCGTCCGCGAACTCATCGATCGTGCCGCCGCCGCCGCGGGCGTCCCACTCCAGGCCGTCATGGAGCTGCGATCCATCGAGTCCATCAAGTCCATGGTCGCCGCCGGCATCGGCGTGGGCTTTGTCAGCCGCTTCGCCCTCCCGCCGGACGGACCCTTTGGTCAGGGCGCCACCTGCCGCGACGGCCGCCTCACGCGGCGTCTGGCCATCGTCCGCCGTCGCGACATCGCTCCAAGCCCCGCGGTCCGTGAGTTCGAGCGTGCCCTCATCGCCTCGACCGGGCGCCCGCCCTCGCCGCCCGCCGCTCGCGCGCCCGCTCGACCAACGCCCTGAACAGCTCGCGACCCAGCGTCTGGTCCGGCGTGCGCTCTGGATGCCACTGCACGCCCACGTACCCCGGCCTCTGGGGGTCTCCAATCGCCTCGATCACCCCATCGTCCGCCCGCGCCAGCACCTCAAGCCTCCCCGCGTCGCGCACGCCCTGGTGATGGAAGCTGTCCACCTGCCCGCTCACCGCCCCGCTCCCCACACCCAGCGCCATCGCCCCCCGCGCGTCGAGCGTCATCGCGTGCCGGCTGCCCCGATGCTCCTCCGCCGAGGCCAATGTGTCGGGCAGATGCTGGTCCAGCCGCCCCCCCGCGTCCAGCGCCATCATCTGCATCCCCAGGCAGATCCCAAGCACCGGCAGGTCGTTCCATCCGCCCCCAGCGCCAAACGCGCCCCGCCCGTTGATCGCCTCCAGCAGCGCCATCTCGTACGTCTGGCGCACCTCGTGCATGCAGCTCGCCGCCGGATGCGTCGCCTCGCCAAACGCCTCCATCCGTGGATCGCCCCCGCCCGTGCACGCCCCGCCGTCCCCCAGCGCCCGTGGCTCACC
>CAYHQQ010000147.1:0-2829 GCA_964358855.1 uncultured Phycisphaeraceae bacterium | reverse complement strand
CTGACGCCACTCTCCCCCAACCCATCACCACCCACTTCCCCATCAAGGCGCCAAACAGCCCCCTCATCAAAGTCGCGCCCCACTTCTCCCTCCTCGTCAAAGCCGGCCAAGCCCCCGCAGCACGCGCTTCTGGCCCGTGATCGGGTGGCATGCTTCCCCTTCAGGGAAGCATGATCTTCGGCAACCCGCCTGTTCCCCACCCCCGCAACTCATCGCCGCCGTGACCCTGCCTTCTCTTTGCACTTTGATCACTTGAGAATCTGGCCACGTGCGCAGTCGGGCTTCCAGCCCATAGTCCCTGTGCCTCGTGCCACTCATTGCGCAGGCTCCGCGGAGCAATGAGTGCTGTCGTCCCCATGCGAAGAGTTTCACCGTGCTCGCTGCCCCTCATTTACAGCCCGCCACCCGCGACGCCCCCTCCAAAAGCAACAGCGGGCCGGCGCACCATGCGTCGACCCGCTGCAACTCAGTGTGTGTTCAACCGCGACGCCGGCGTGCGCCGCATCCGATCCCGGCGATGCCCAGGAGCATCGCGGCGCCGGGCGTGGGAATGCACCCGGCCGTGATCGTGTTGCTGTCGAGCGTCACCGCGCCGTTGCGTGCCAGGGCCCGTCCTTCGATGAGCGTGGCCCGCGTGTTGAGCGTGATGCTCGTGAGCGCGAGAATGTTCCCCTGGAAGGCCGTGTCGGTGCCCAGGGTCGCCGAGCTTCCAACCTGCCAGTACGTGTCGCACGCGTCGCCGCCGTTGATCATGAGCACGGAGGAGTTGCTCGCGGTGATCAGGGTGCTGCCGATCTGGAAGACAAACAGCGCGTTGGGGTCGCCCTGCGCGTCGAGCGTCAGCGTCCCCGTCAGGAAAGCCGACGACGCGAAGAAGTACACGCCCGGCGTGAGCGTCAGCCCACCCAGGTCCGTGCCCGTCAGCGTCTGCGTCAAAGCCATGCCCGCCAGGGCGTTGTACGCGGTGGTCACATCGCTCTGGGCCTGCTGCGCGATCGCATCGCCCGCGTGGGTCGAGCCGTTGACGATGCCGGGCCCAAACCCCGTGATCGCCAGCCCCGACCAGACGCCCAGATCACCATTGAGAACCGTCGGCCCGGTATTGGTCACTGTCGACCCCCCCAGCACCGCGAAGGCCTGGGCCGAGCCCAGAATGTCTCCGGGCGATTGACCCGCGAGTCCGGCGCAGGCCAACGCGGCCACGAATGTAATACTACAGCGTCTCATCTTCAGCTCCTATCAGCAGGAAACCAGCCCATCCCGCGGCGTGCAGCGCACGCGAGCGTTGACGGGCGAACCGGGGGGCTTGTACGGCAAGCCATCCGTCTCTCTCCAAGAGCACATCAAGGATACCAAAGGCGACCCCGAATTAACCCGAGCAAGTTTCCCCTATCCACGTGCCGCGACGGTCACGATCGTGCGCACAAACACGCCCCAACGACACCCTGATGTCTGAGCGATTCTGCCCGGGCGTCGGGCCAGCAAACCCAGGGAAGCAGTTCACAAGTGCGTCGTAGTCGAAGAAGTCCAGTGTCCCATCTCTGTCGGAATCTGCCGGGCACCCCGGGCCGGGGCCCGGTGTCCTGAGTGTGGGGCGGAGGAACCGGCAGCGCCGGGCAAGGGTAACAGCGACGATGATCAGATCGCATCGTGCACGTGGGGATCGGCAACGCTGGGCGCCGGCGCGACGCCCATCCCGCCGGAGATATCAAGTCGCGCGGGGCCGGTGATGAGGCGGGCGTCGCGCGAGAAGAGGAGCCAGTTCCACATCCAGCTGAGGGCGACGATGATGCGGCTGCGGTAGTTGACCAGGAACATCACGTGCAGCCCGCCCCAGAAGAGCCACGCGGGGAAGCCCGAGATCTTGAACCCGCCCACGACGCCCACGGCCCGCGAGCGGCCGATGGTGGCCATGATCCCCTTGTCCTTGTACACAAAGGGCTTTCGAGTCGCCGGATGGGCGCTGGTCCCGACCTCACTGGCGATCACGCGCCCGGCGTACGCGCCCATCTGCATGCCGCCCTGGGCGACGCCGGCGACGGGCTCGCTCTGGCCGGGGCAGACGGCGTGCGCGAGGTCGCCGGTGACAAAGACGCGGGGGTGTCCGGGCACTGAAAGGTCGGGGCCCACGAGGACGCGGCCCGCGCGATCGGTCGGCACACCTGGGCCCAGCGAGGCTCCAAGCGGACTGGCCATCACCCCCGCAGCCCAGAGCACGTTTCGCACTGGCAGGAACTCTGCGCCAAGGTAGAGTCCGTCGACATTGATGTCCGTCACGCGAGCGTTGAGGCGCACTTCGACTCCCATGGAGACCAGGTCACGGCGTGCGCGTTCGCTGAGCTGTGGGGGGAAGGCCGGGAGCAGGCGATCGCCGCCTTCGAAGAGCACCACTCGCGTGGTCTTGGTGTCGATGTTGCGAAAGTCGCTGGGGATTGTTTTGGCTGCGATCTCGCTGATGGCTCCGGCGAGCTCGACGCCGGTGGGGCCGCCGCCGACGATGGCGAAGGTGAGGGCCGCCCGGCGGCGCTGTGGACTGGTTTCGTACTCGGCGTTCTCGAAGGCAAGGAGAATGCGCTTTCTGATCTCGGTGGCGTCCTCGAGGGTCTTGAGGCCCGGGGCGAGGCGCTCCCACTCGGGCTTGCCGAAGTAGGAATGGGTTGCGCCGGCGGCGAGGATGAGCCAGTCGAATTGGGCTGTGGCGTCGCCATCGCCCTGCACGAAGTGGACCAGCTTGCGCTCAAGATCGACGGAGGTGATCTCGGCGAGGACGACGTGGCAGTTGCGCTGGCGGCGGAGGATGTGGCGGATGGGGGCGGCGATGTCGGCGGG
>CAYHQQ010000146.1:0-3069 GCA_964358855.1 uncultured Phycisphaeraceae bacterium | reverse complement strand
GGGTGGTGGGGGATCGGATGTGTGTGGTGGAGATGACGAAGTGAGGGCACGGGGTGTAGAGGCGCGCACATAGTGGCCGTGCGCCCAAGCACCACGCGCGAAGCGCGGGTGGTGGCACCCCGGACTCACCCCCCCCGTCGCTTCGCGGACTCGCGACACCCCCCCCGCTGCGCGAGGGGGGAGCGGAGTCAGGCGTCGCGTTCGCGACGTTGCTTGAGGGCGGCTTCGATGCGGCGGTCGGGGATGATCCACATGAGGGCGACGAGGGTGTAGAGGGCGCAGGCGATCCAGGGGGAGAGGAAGGCGGCGGCGATGGCGAGGGTGTAGAGGGTGAGGGCGAGGTGGCCTTTGAGATCGCGGCCGATGGCGAGGGCGAGGGGGGAAGTGGGGCCGTGGAGGTGGAGGATGAGGCGTTGGAGGTTCCAGTAGGCGGCGCCGGACATGAGGAGGATGAGGCCGTAGAGGGCGGTGGGGGCGGGTGCGAAGTTGTTCTCGCCCATCCATCCGGTGGCGAAGGGGATGAGGGAGAGCCAGAAGAGCAGATGCAGGTTGGCCCACATGATTCCGGCGTTGACGCGGGGGAGGGTGTGGAGGAGGTGGTGGTGGTTGTTCCAGTAGATGCCGACGAAAAGGAAGCTGAGGAGGTAGCTGAGGAAGACGGGGAGGAGGGGGCGAAGGTCGGCGAAGCCATCCGCGTGGTGGGGGACTTTGAGCTCGAGCACCATGATGGTGATGATGATGGCGAGGACGCCGTCGCTGAAGGCTTCGAGGCGGCCTTTGGTCATGGGGGAGAGTAGGAGAAGCAGAGTTGAACAGGACTGAGGACTGAGGACTGAGGAAAGGCGGAGTGAAGGGGTCCGCGTTGTGGTCGAGCGCCCAAGCACCACGCGCGAAGCGCGGGTGGTGGCACCCGGATCACCCTCGTTTGGTCATGAACTCGAGGACGTCGACTTTGCTGACGATGCCGACGATGGTGTTGTTGTCGACGACGACGCCGACCTGGTCGGTTTCGAAGATGCGGAAGAGTTCTTCGATGCGGGCTTTGGGGTAGATGAGGCCGCCCAGGGAGGTAGAGATGGCTTTGGCGGGGCTGGAGGCGGTGACGCGGCCTTCGTTGAGGCCTCGGAGGACGTCGACTTCGTGGACCATGCCGATGGGGTTGCCCTTGGGGTCCAGGATGGGGACCTGGGAGATGCCGCTCGCTTTGAAGAGGGCGATGATGGCGGTGATGGTGGTGGACTCGACGGCGGTGACGACGGGGCGGGCGGGGGAGGTGCCGCGTGACTTCAAGATGTCCTCGACGGTGCCCAGGTCGCGATCGGAGCCCAGGAAGCCGTAGTCTTTCATCCAGGAGTCCTGGAGGAATTTGGAGATGTAGCGGGAGGCGTTGTCGGGGAGGACGGTGACGATGGTTTTGCCTTTGCCGAGCTGTTTGGCGAGTTTGACGGCGATGTGGACGTTGGAGCCGGAGGAGCCGCCCACGAAGATGCCTTCCTCGCGGATGAGGCGGCGGGCCATGGAGAAGGATTCTTTGTCGTTGACCTGATGGAATTCGTCGACGACGGAGTAGTCCATGGCGTCGCAGAGGATGTCCTCGCCGATGCCTTCGACCTTGTAGACGTGGGGGGTGGGCATGGTTTTGGTGTAGAAGTAGTGGTAGTGGACCGAGCCGATGGGGTCGACGCCGACGACCTTGACGGGGGCTTTGCGCTTTTTGAGGAAGCGGCCGACGCCAGAGAGGGTGCCGCCGGTGCCAGAGCCGGCGACGAAGACGTCGAATTTGCCCTCGGTGTCGGCCCAGATTTCGGCGCCGGTGGAGAGCTCGTGGGCGGTGATGTTGTCGGGGTTGTGGTACTGGTTGACGTAGAAGCTGTTGGGGGTTTCGCTGGCGATGCGTTTGGCGGTATCGACGTAGTGCTGGGGGGAATCGCCCGGGACGTCGGTGGGGGTGATGACGACCTCGGCGCCGAAGCCCTTGAGCATGTTCACTTTTTCGATGCTCATCTTGTCGGGCATGGTGAAGACGCAGCGGTAGCCCTTGACGGCGGCCCACATGGCGACGCCCTGGCCGGTGTTGCCGGAGGTGTTCTCGACGATGGTGCCGCCGGGCTTGATGGCGCCACGGGCCTGGGCCTGGTCGAGGATGTAGACGGCCATGCGGTCCTTGATGGAGCCGGTGGGGTTGAGGTGCTCGCACTTGACGAGCACGGTGGCGTCGTCGGGACCGACGACCTTGTTGAGTTTGACGAGGGGAGTGCGGCCGACGGCGGCGAGGATGTCATTGTGGAAGGGCATGGGTGGGATCCCGAAGAAGGCGGGGGTGAAACCGGAGTTGAAACTGGGGACGGGAAACCACGGTAGGATGTGGAACTCACGGAGGCCTGTCAAATGACATATCGCGTAGCGGCTCGGGCGTTGGTTGCGGCCGTCATTCTGGCCTCGGGCAGCACGGGGACGTGCGTGGCGGCGTTGCCTGAGGGGTTGACGCCCTTGGCGGCGGTGGTGCTGGCGGACGATCCAGCGGGGACGTGGGAGGGGGCGATCGAGGTGCCTGGGGTGAAGCTGGGTGTCGAGGCGACGTTGGCGAAGGAGGGGGAGGGTTGGAAGGGGACGATCTCGATCCCGATGCAGGGGGCGAAGGACCTGGCGCTGGAGAAGGTCGAGGTGAAGGGGAAGGCGGTGAGCTTTGTGATCTCGGGGGTGCCGGGCGAGCCGTCGTTTGAGGGGGAGTTGTCGGCGGATGGGACGACGATCGGCAGGCCCGAGCACAGCCCCTCCGCGACGACCAACCCATAGGTCTCGGCGGCCGAACCATGGATCATCGCATCGGCACTCGCGAGCGCGACCGCGACCCTATCCCGGTCCGCGACGAACCCGGCCAGATGTGCGTTATCCACGCCGGTCCGCCCCATCGCGTGGTTTTCGATCAGGTTGTAATCCAAGTGCGGCGCCAGCGACGCCAAATCGTAACCGAAGTGCAACTCCGGCGTGTGCCAGCACGGGTCGTACAAATTGACGCCGAATTCCTTGCCCGCACCGCGGCACACTCGCGCGCACTCTGCGATAACC
>CAYHQQ010000145.1:0-3138 GCA_964358855.1 uncultured Phycisphaeraceae bacterium | reverse complement strand
CTCAGTCCTCAGTCCTCAGTCCTGTTCAACTCTCTTCCCCTCTAGAACAGCTTGAGCGCGTAAAACACCGCCGTGAAGATCAAGTCCGCGAAGACAATCGCCACCACGCACTGCACCACCGTCGACGTGGTCGCCTTGCCGACTCCCGCCGCCCCGCCCGTCACCTTGAGCCCGTTGGCGCACGCGATGATCCCGATCAAGAGCCCGAAGACCGCCGACTTGACCACCCCCGTCGTAAAGTCGACGAACTTCACCTGGTCGAGCATCCCAGACTTGTACGACTCCCAGGGCACCCCCAGCGCCAGACTCGAGATCACCGCCGCCGCCGCCAGCGACGTGAATGTCGACAGCGTGCCCAGCACCGTCATGCTCACGATGCTCGCCAGAACCCGCGGCACCACCAGGAATCGCACCGGGTCCAGCGCGTGGGCCTCCAGCGCCTCGATCTCCTCGGCCACCACCATCGACCCGATCTCCGCCGCGATCGACGCCCCCGCAAACCCCGTCAGCACGATCGCGCCGATCAACGGGCCCAGCTCGCGCGTGACGGCCACGCCGATGATGTTCGCGATCAGGTCCCTCTTCCCAAACTCGTCCAGGGGCGGCGCCAGCTGAAACGCCAGGATGAGCCCCACGCTCCCCGACACCAGCGAGACAATCGTCACCGACCTCACCCCGACCCGCACGATCTGCGACACGATCGCCGCCCGGCCGATGCGATTGCCGCCCGGCAGAAAGGAGCGAACGATCCACCGCAGCATCTCCCCCAGCAGTCGCAGCACTCCGCCGATGTGATCCAGCGAGTCAAACGCCAGCGCGCCCGCCGAGTCGAGCACGCGGAACATGAACATGTCGCGAACGTTGAACCCTTTGCGATGAATGTCGCCCATGGCTTGCCCGTGTTCCTTTACGGCGTCATCGCGGTGGGAAGATCTCCCACGATCTTGAAAACAGTGTGAAGCCTGGCGATCTCAAAGACCGCCCGCACCCGGTCCTGCAGCCCGCACAGCACCAGGGCCGTGTTGGTCCGACGCGAGGTCTGCAGCGCCTCCACCAAAGTCGCCAGCCCCGGCGTGTTCATGAACGCCACGTTGGAGAGATCCACCACCAGCCGCGGCGTCCGCTTGTCCTGCGCCTGCTTGAGCTGCGCCCGGAACGGCGCCGCCTCGGGATACCCGATCTCGCCAAAGGGAGTCACCACCGCGGTGCCCTTCTCCTCGCGATACTCGATGTGTGTCGGACTGCTCATGATTCGCTGTTCCCCCGCACGGGCGCCTGGCCCGGTACCTTGGTCGAGTGCTTGTGCTTCACCATCGTCAGCCTCATCCCCACCCCGCCCGATCGCTTCTCGTACGACACCGAATCCATCACCTCCCGGATGATGTGGACCCCCAGCCCCCCCGGCCTGATGTCGTCCAGGCACCTGCTCTTGATCACCTCGGGCTCAACCTGCGGCGCGACATCCTCGATCACGATCTTCATCCCAAACGGATCCGGGCCCCGGTCCTCGTTCCCACCCTCGTCGATCGGCCAGATGCTCATCCACATCGGCTCGTCGGGCTTGCGCTTGTACCCGTGCCGGATGATGTTGCACAAGGCCTCGTCCACCGCCAGCGAAATCTGCGAACACTGCGCGTCGTTGAAGCCCAGCCGCTTGGCCACCGATCCCGTCATCTCCCGCGCGCCGCTCAGGTACTGCGCGTTGCTCTGCATCTCCAGATGGATGTGCGGCTTGGGCGTGCTCACCGTGCTCCCTCCTGACCACGCGGCGTGCCGCCCTTCGCGCCGCCCGGTCCGGATCCATTGCCAGTCCCGGATCCAGGGCCAGCCCCGGCTCCAGGTCCAGCGTAGTCGTGCTCCTGCGCCCAGTCCGTCCATCGCAGGATCGCGCTCTGCCGCTCGCCCGGGCTCGCCGCATAGTCGTACCCGCACGTCTCGCCCGTGATCATCTCCAGCGACCTGATCGCCAGGAGCCGTTCGCCCGGATCCTGGCTGTCCAGCCGGGCGATCAGGTCCACCACCGCGCTCTCGTCCCGCGAAGCCCCCGCCGCCACGATCGCCTCGCGTCGCTGCGCCGGATCGTGCGAGAGCACCCCTCGCTCCGACGACGCGAAACACCCCCCCGCCGCCGAGAGGAGCATCGCCCCCGCCGTCCCGCCCAGCACTCCGAGTATGCCCCGGCAACCGATCATGGTCCAATCATATCGACATCGACCACCTCGGGTTGCTCCCCCATCGCCCATCAGCCCACGACGCCCCCGTGCCCGGGCCGCCCGGATTCTCCCCGCCGCCCTCATCGCCTCTGGCCGCGTGCCCCTTCCAGCTTCTCGGCACTGAGATTCCAGACCTTCTCGACAAGCCCAAGCCCGCCCGGGTCCAGCGCCGCCAGCTGCGCTCGCGTGTACGGAAAGTAGTCGTTGAGCGCGAAGTACGCCTCGCTCAGCTCGGCAAAGTACTCGTGGCTGTTGCTGGCCGCGTACGCCCTGACCGTCTGCTTCCCCGTCACGGTGTTGCGCCCGACCGCGTCGTAAAGCCTGGCGCTCATCGCCTGGGCGAACGCCGCGTCAATCTCCGGATCCAGGCGTGCCAGCCGCCAGTGCAGCGCGTGCGCAAGCTCATGGAACAGCATGTAGGGCTGATCCCGCCGCCACGTCAGAAAGTCCTCCGGGTTGATGATCTCCACTCCGCCCGCCTTTTGCGTCAGAATCCCGTGCGACGCCAGCCAACCTGGCGACCAGTGACAGCACAGCCCACGCCCCTTGCCCGCCGACGCCGTCGACCCCTGCCGCTCCACCCAGACGTGAACCTCCGTCAGCACCTTCCAGGCCGGCGCGGGCACCATGTGCTCGATCTCGTCCAGATCCGCCTCCAGCTGCAGCATCACCCGCCGCGTCAGCCCCTTGTCGGCCAGCAGCGCCTTGTTCACATGGACCGTCAAACCCCCGACCCGCCTCTCCTCATAGTTCTCCAGGCGCTCGCTTGCCTTCTCAACCCGCGGCTGCCCCAAGCCCGTCTCCATCCCCCCGCCGCCCAACATCGACCCGCCCAACATGACTATGCCGACCATCATCGCTCGCAGCACGCAACCCTCCGTTCTCGCCCATCGAACTCCCGCCAGCATACTCGTTCATCCCACCG
>CAYHQQ010000144.1:0-3216 GCA_964358855.1 uncultured Phycisphaeraceae bacterium | reverse complement strand
GTAGAACCCGTTCACCCGCCTCCCCGTCGCCACCTCCGCGGCCTCCGTCGGCGTCAGATTGCTCTTCCCCCGACACGACAGCGTCCCATTCTTCCGTAGCCTCGCCCGACAACTCTTCCCCTTGAATGTCGCCTTCAGCGTCATCGCCTTCCCAAAGTGTTCCGCAATCCCTGCCGCGTCATACGCCCTCCCCGATCGACCACCCTTCATCTTCCCTGCCGTCTTCCCCACCTTCATCTTGCGGCCCATGAGCGCGTACAGCTCCGCCTTCTGCTTCATCCGAATCGACCGCGCGAGCTTCCGCTTGAGATTCTCCGCCCGCCGCATCTGCCCGCTCTGCCTGTTCCCCGTCGCCTTGATGATCCGCAGCACCAGCGCCTCAAGCTCCCGGATGTTCTTCTCCCCGATGGTCAGATACATCGAGAACCGGTTCCAAGACCCCCCGTGCCGGTTCTTCAAATGGTTCTTGAGCCGGCTCCGCAGATTTGTCGCCAGGCCCACGTAGTACAAATCATCATCGTCGTACAACGCGTAGATCCCGTGCCGCCCATCGACCAGCTCCCGGAACAACTCGGGATGATCCTCCACAAAGTCCCGCGAGATGTTCTCCAGGTACTGCGAGACCAGCTTCGGCCGAGAGGCCTTCCGACGACGCTTTGGCTTTTTTCCTATCATGATTCAGGGCATGATACATCAGAATGCCCCCAGTCACTCCACTCCCCACCCGAGCACCACCATGGGCCTCCTCTGCGACTTCTTCATCGCCCACCGCCACGAAATCGACCCCGCACTCGTCGCGAGCGGCCCCAAGCCGCCAACACCCACCCTGCAGGGCAAGGGCATCGACAACATCAAAATCGCCACGCTTACCTGCATCCTGCTCAACGTCGATCTCAACGACGACAACGCCGTCTCCGCTCGCATCCCGAATCCCGAGTTCACCGCCGGCGACGAGGGCCCCTGGGTCTTCCCGGTTCCCCCCACCGTCACCCAGCACCTCGCCGCCCTCAACCCGTCCGCCCGCAAAACCGTCCTCGATCGCTGGGCCCAAACCGAAGAGTGCCGCCTCGACCATTGGGTCGCGGCCGACTACACCGACTGGTTCAACGCCCTCTGCGACCTGGCCGCCACCGCCGTCACGAGCAACAGCTCCCTCTGGGTCTGGCTGAGCCTCTAGCCCCCGCACTTGCTCACGCCCGCAATAAGCCTCCCCGCCCCCTGCGGCCTCACGACCCCCTTCCCCACCTCCTGCTCTACCTCCACCTTCACCACCCTCTGCAAAAACCCCGGAGGGCACATTCCACCGCGGCCCCCCATCCGCGATGATCGTCACCGTCTTCTTGTTGTACCGCGTGATCGTCCCCACAATCCGCCGCCCCTCGGCCTCAAACGACACCCGATCCCCAATCGAAAACTTCAGCATCGCCCCATGCGCCCGCAACTGCTGAATCATCCGCAGCCGCTCCGTCACCCGATGGTGCCCCGGGTGGCATGCTTCCCCCTCAGGGAAGCATGAGGCGACCGCCGTCCCCAAGTCCACCAACCCACCCCGACAATCCGCCCCGCTGGAGTAAACTCCGCCCGACGGCTCCCCGTCTCACGCGCATCCTCGTGTGATTCAACCACACCGTCGCGCCGAGGAAACTCCATGCCCCACCCGCCCCTCGCCCGCCTCCTCGCCCTCGCCTTCTCACTGCTGATCTGCCTCCCCGGCTTCTCGCAGCCCGTCCAGCCCCCGCCCTACACCGACTCCCCCCAGATCCCCGACACCCCCGCCTACATCCGCGCCCGCGAAGTCATGGACCTCATCAACAAAGCCGACGCCGCCCCATACCTCCAATACATCCAGGACTCCTTCGCGCCACAACTCCGCGATGCCGTCCCCACCGGCACCCACGCCGCCGCCTACAACGACCTCCTCTCCCGCTCCGGCAAACTCACCCCCCACAGCGCCCGCTCCTACACCCCCGCCCTCCCCGAAACCCACGCCGTCCTCATCGTCCGCACCAGCATCTCCGAGCAGTGGCTCGCCATCGTCCTCGACGTCGACGACAAACCGCCCCACAAAATCACCGCCCTCGCCTTCAACCGCGCCCGCACCCCCACCAACGTCCCCAAGCCCGAAAAACTCACCGACTCCGAAATCGCAAAGGAGCTCGGCGCCTACGTCCACCGCCTCGCAAAACAAGACGCCTTCAGCGGCTCCGTCCTCCTCGCCAAAGACGGCCAGCCACTCCTCACCCTCGCCGTGGGCCTCGCCAACCGCGACTTCAAAGCCCCAAACACCATCGACACCAAGTTCAATCTCGGCTCGATGAACAAAATGTTCACCGCCGTCGCCATCCTCCAGCTCGCCGAGCAAGGCAAACTCTCCCTCGACGACCCCCTCGCCAAACACCTCGACACCTCCTGGCTCAGCCAGAACATCCTGGACCGCGTCAAAATCCGCCACCTCCTCACCCACACCAGCGGCCTCGGTTCCTACTTCAACGACATCTTCGAACGCACCAGCCGCGCCCACTTCCGCGCCGTCAACGACTACAAGCCCCTGGTCATCAATGAAACCCTCGCCTTCGAACCCGGCGCCCAGCAACGCTACAGCAACACCGGCATGCTCATCGCCGGCGCCATCGTCGAAAAAGCGAGCGGCACCGACTACTTCGACTACATCCGCCAGCACGTCACCGGCCCCGCCGCCATGACCCGCACCGACTGCTACGACCTCGACAAGGTCAACGAAAGCCTCGCCTTGGGCTACGAACGCCGCTTCAGCAAGTCAGGCACCGAGTACTTCAACAACCTCTTCTTCCACGTCATCCGCGGCGGCCCCGCCGGCGGCGGCTACTCCACCGTCTCCGACCTCCACCGCTTCGACCAGGCCCTCCGCTCCGGCAAACTCCTAAAAAAAGAATCCCTCGCCGCCGCATGGACCCCCACCCAAACCGCCCGCTCCTTCAACTACGGCCTCGGCTTCTTCGTCGAACAATCCCCCGTCGGCCGCATCGTCGGCCACGGCGGCGACTTCGCCGGCATCAGCGCCCAACTCCGCATGTACCTCGACAGCGGCCACACCCTGGCCGTCCTCTCCAACTACGACGGCGCCGCCCCCCTCGTCGAGTCCAAAGCCCGCGAACTCATCACGCAAGGCCGCTGATCGCTCCCCCTCCTCCCCCGCTCCGAGCTTGAGAAGGAATCGACTTTGGTAGGCAGGGTCGA
>CAYHQQ010000143.1:0-3316 GCA_964358855.1 uncultured Phycisphaeraceae bacterium | reverse complement strand
GGTAGTGCCGCCGCTGGGCGGGCTGCGGGCTCGTTGGGTCTGTGCAGCGGGGGGTGCGTTGCTGGGGGGGGGGCGGGCAGAAAACGGTGATGCGCTCCTGCCTGAGCCAGGGCACAAGGTCGGGGCCCATGCGGCTTGTATGGTCGTCCATCACGACCACGGTTGCGCCGGTTGCCAGAGCGAGCCAGATCTCCTCGACCGACGAGTCGTACGCGGGCGATGAGCCCTGGCCCACTCGGTCGCCGGGCCCAAGCCCGAACTCCTCGATGTCCGAGACGACAAGGTTGACAACCGAGCGATGTTCGATCATCACACCCTTTGGGACACCCGTCGTGCCCGACGTGTAGATCACGTACGCCAGGGACTCGGGCGCTGGGAGCGGCGAAGCCGGCGATGGCCGACCCTGGCTCGCCAGCGATGGTGCGGCCACATCGATGACATGCCCGACCCGCAGGGCCGATTCGCGGATCCGTGCCAGCCCCTGAGCGTCGGTCAGCAGAACGGACATCTCGCTGTCGTCGAGCACCGCCTGGACGTGGGCGTCGGGGAAGCTCGGATCGATGCAGGCAAAGGCACCACCAGCCTTGAGCACCGCGAGCTGCGCCACGTACACCCAGTGCGAGCTGCGGGGCAGCAGCACGCCGATCACAACGTCGGGGCGCGCGAACGAACCAAGGCGTGCGGCCAGCGCCTCAACCTGTTCCTGCAACTGGCGGTAGGTGACCAGCGTCCGCTGTGCCCGATCAGGCCCTGGGGGGACGTCAACAGCGACACGGCCGGGATGGAGGCGTGCGGAGTGCTCGAAGCAATCGTACAGCAGTCGCGGATGGGCAAGGGGGGCCGGATTCATCGAGAAAACCGCCGGGTGCGTCGAGTGCCGGCGCGGTGAGAGATCGCGGCGTGCGAGCCGGCGTTCTCAGCACCTGCGCCGCAGGTGTTCGGCCAGGTGGGGGAGCAGCCTGGCACGCTGGTTGGGTGTGAGGAACTTGAATCCCCGCACGTCACTCCCGCCACACCCCGCACAGGTGCAACGAAAGGGCTCCGCGATCTCAAACTCGGTCGTGTTGTAGTCAAACGTGACCTCTTCCCACTGCTGGATCGGCATGAGGGCGAGCAATCGGAGGCCCACCATCGCCGCGTTTGGAACGCACGAATGGTTCAAGAACCTCCAAGAATAGCGCGCCGAGTCGTGCGTCGGGACGCCATCAAGCACCGGAACGACATGAAGCTCGTCGTCAACCTGGATCGAGAACCTCGACGGGAGGTCGACAAACACCCCGTGGACGTCCAGGATGCCCTCGCCGGGCTCGATCGCTTCGCTCGCGACCACGCGGTGCATGCCCTTGCTCTGCGCCACCTCGACTCGGGAGCGCTTTCGCACAATCTGCGGGGTGGAGGTCGCACAATCCGTCTTGATCACGGGAGATTCCTTTGCACGCTCGCACGTTCACCATCGACCGGCACACAAGCCCGATCGATCAGTGCCAACGACCTCGAGCGCACGCCCAACGACACATCGGCTCGCACATTACACGATTCAGCGATCGCATGCCTCATTCATCGGCTGCGCAACCGACACCAATCGACAGGACGTGTCGATTGACCTCCAAACAGACTCCAAATGATGCGAGAGGGCCGGTGCCGTTCGATGCGATGGATCATCGCGCTCTCGGGTATCCAGGGCCGCGCCCTGTCAAGCCCTTCTTCACCGCGTCCAACCTGGCCCGCGGTTACTTTGCGGTGGCGACTCCCAGGGTCCCATCGCACGCCCGCTCGCTCTTGTCGAAGCACCCGGTGAGCACGACCGTCGCGTTTGGATTCTGCATCGTCACGGGCGCATCGGCCTCGTAGTTGCGCATACGGCACCCGCTCATCGAGACCGTCACCCGCTCCTTGCCGCTTACCGTCAGAAAGTCCTGCGACCGGCCCAGGGCCGTGAGCGCTCCGTTGGGCCCGCTGAACGCCTCGACGTTGCTGATGGCCAGGTGCCCCCGCCCCTCGACGACGATCGGGTGGATGCCCTGGGCCGTCTCCCCCAGATTCGCGATGATCGACCCCTGTGCCACCATCCAGTTTCGGTTGAACGCCGAGTCACCCCCCTTGTGGATGCCGATGGCGACGCAGTCGAAGTTGAACGCGGTCAACTGCCCATAGCTGCTGCTCCCAAGCCACGCCCCGCCGTAGGTGCCGAAGGTGAAGAGGTCCATGAGCTGGGCATTGTCGGTGTGGTCGATCCGGTAGGCGAACGATTTTTTGGCGACGACCGAGTCGATGACCGCCTTGGAGCAGTCGCCGGCAAAGGCCCGTCGGTTCGCCGGGTTGACGTGGCAGTGCAGAATCCGCGGCACGTCGTAGCACCGATCGATCCGGATGAACTCGCCGCCGAGCGGGTAGCCGTAGCAGTGCTCGAACAGAATCTGCTCGCACGCGTGCCTCTCACTCGCGTTGAAGTCCATCGCCATGTACTCGCCGTAAAACGTGAGACAGCTCAGCGTCACGCCCCAGACGGGCTTGGCCTGCGAGACCTGAATCGTTGGCGGATAGGCGATGACAGCCTTGGGGTCGCTGAGCGTCTGTTTGGGATACCAGAACTGGAGCCCTCGGACCTGCGTCGCGGTTTCGACCGTCAGGAAGGGCCCCGCGCTGTCCTCGATCGCCAGCACACTCCCCACCGGCTGCGCCTTGGTGGGGTGCTTGGTCCCGCGCCCAACGGGGCCGTGCACGCCCACGAGCGAGGCGTTCTGCCTGAGCACCAATCCCGACGCGACTCGATAGGGCTCGGCGCTGGGCTCGACCCGCACCTCGCCGCCGCACGATGATGCCCAGTCAATCGCTTTCTGGAGCGCCGCGCGGTTGGCCTCGGGCGTGTTCTCGGTGCGAACGCCAAACTCACGCACGCTGCGGGAGCCGCTCTCGTCGACCCCTTGCTGGACCGGCGCGGGGCCCGAGGGCCCGGGGAGCCACGCGGCGCTCGCGGCGAAACAGACCAGGAGCGCGCCGACCTTCAGGGAGTGATTCGCCATAGGGAGTCTCGCAGAGTGAGGATCCGATTCGCGCCGCGCCGTCGCGGCAGCCTCGATGCGGACTCTATGTTGGTGATCACGCATAGACCCCGACTCGTGCACCGGCGGCGTTGCCCCCATTTTCAACTTTGCCCCGCCGCGACCGGATCGGCCATCCAATGATCTTGCCCTGATCGCGCCCGCAATCGTCCATCGGAGCCCCCCATGTTCCCCCCCGACTTTGTCTTTGGTGCCGGCGCCTCGGCCTATCAAATCGAGGGCGCCCACCTCAAGGACGGCAAAGGGCTCTGCAC
>CAYHQQ010000142.1:0-3340 GCA_964358855.1 uncultured Phycisphaeraceae bacterium | reverse complement strand
GAAGAAATCCCATCCGTCCCTCATCGTTTAGTTCACGGCGTTGCCCGAAGGGGTCATCGTCAATAGCCGGGGGCGAAGCCCCCGGAAGCACGCGCAATGCATTTCGACCCCGAAGGGGTCGGCCCAAAGGCGTCGCGACTCGCGGATCGTAAAGGGCGGATCCCCCCGGCGTCCGCCCTTTACGCTTCGCAACTCACGACACATCCGCACCGACCCGCCCGACGTCGAATTGCATCGCGCACCCCCTCACCCCACCGAATCTTGGCCCCACATCTCTTGCGACGCCCCATTTCTCTGGTAGGATGCTCATGTCAACCATCTGGGGAATCCGTGCCACTTCCGTCCGTTCAAGGAGTCCGTGATGAATGTCCTGGGTCCTCTCCCGCGATCGATCGCCGCCCTCACCCTCATCGCCTGCGCTCCCCTCGCCCACGCCCAGATCACCGCCCTCGCCGCCCTGGGCGACAGCCTCACCGACGAATACTCCGAAGAAACCTACTCCTACGCCAAAAACTGGACCATGCAGCTCGTGCAATACCGCGCCGTGAACATGGGCCCTACCGCCGCCGCCGCAGGTGCCCCCGGCGGCACATGGGGCGAACCCCGCCGCACCGGCCACCAGTTCAACTGGGCCCGCTACAGCGCCGACAGCACCACCCTCCTCTCCCAAGGCCAGCACACCGGCGCCGCCGCCCAGGCCGCCTCAGGCGCCGTCTCCCACGCCGTCATGGCCATCGGCGCCAACGACTTCTCCCCCACCACCACCGCCTACTTCAACATCTACTGGGGCCTCTGGTCCGCCTCCCAGATCGACTCCTACGTCAACACCCGCATCGCCAACGTCCGCGCCGCCGTCGACACCCTCGACCAGTCCGGCGCCGGCCTCGTACTCTGCAACTTCGTCGACTACGGCGTCGCCCCCGCCACCCGCCAGCTCTACACCAGCGCCTCCCGCCGCGACCGCGTCACCGCCGCCATCGCTCGCGTCAACACCGGCATCGACGCCCTCGCCCGCGAGCACCACGTCATGCTCGTCGATCTTGCCGCCCTGGGCACCGCCATCTTCGGTACCAACTCCTCCCTCCACCAGTTCCTGCGCATCGGCAACGTCAACATCCAGCTCTTCAACAAGGACACCGCCGCCAACTCCAACCCCCTTGCCGGCTTCGTCGACGACGGCGCCCACCCCCACACCACCCTCCAGGGCGTCTTCGCCAACGTCATGATCTCCGCCCTCAACGCCGGCTGGAACTCCACCTACGCCACCTTCACCGACCAGGAAATCCTCACCCACGCGACCATCGCCTATGGCGGCTCCGACACCCTCGCCGCCCAGATCGGCCCCTACTCCCAGTTCCTCCACAACTACCTCTGCCAAGCCGATTTCAACAACGACAACGCCGTCGACTTCTTCGACTACGACGACTTCGTCCACGCCTTCGAACTCGGCCAAGAGGCCGCCGACTTCGACAAGGACGCCACCGTCGACTTCTTCGACTACGACGCGTTCGTGGTGGCTTTCGAAACGCCCTGCTGAGCCACGCGCTCCGCGTTGACACAGGTCCCAACAAAACACCCCCCACCCACCGAAGGACGATGAGCGGGCGTTCCGTCTCCCTCGGATTTCTACGCCGTCACCGTCGACATGTACGGCTCGCACCACCCTCCGCCCGGGCCCACACAGCGGAGGCAGTACACCGCCGTCTTTCCGGCGGCCGCTTCGGGAAACGTCGTCGTCGCACTGCCGCGGTCGCCGGCGTCACGTACCGCATTGTCGCGGGGTCGACCGTTGTCGGACCCGGCGCAGGGCGTTGGCGTCGGTCTCCAGGGCGTGAGGGTCACAGAACGGGAGCGAGGGCCGTTGGTACAATGCCCCCATGCGACGAGCCTTCACCCTGATCGAACTGCTCATCGTCATCGCCATCATCGCCCTGCTCGTGGGTATCCTGCTGCCCGCGCTCGCTCATGCCCGCAAGGCGAGCAAGGCCGTCGCCTGTTCCGCCAACCTCCGGAGCATCGGGCAGGGGCTCGTGCTCTACAGCAACGACCACAGGGAAGCCGTCATCCCCTCTTACAACATGACCGGCACCGACGGCGGCGTGGGCAACCCCCTGGACGGCTGGGGGCCGATCCTCGACCGCGATGGGTACATGACCGGCACACAAGCCAAGGGCGGCAACCCCTTCTACTGCCCCGACACCGTCGACGTGGCGGGCGTGGCCACGGGCCAGACCGGAACCGACCCCAACAATCCCAAGGGCTGGCTCGATTGGCCCTTTGAGCGCCAGGGCAACGCCAACGTCACTGTCACAATCCCCGAGCGCGGCTTCGACAAGATCATCCGCGTGTCGTACTGGATCAACGCCGACAACCCCATCGGAGGGGTCGTCAACTTCACGCCCGACCTCTTCTACACCTCGTCGGTCGGCTATGGCCCAGAGGGCAAGGGCCCGTTCATGCGGGAGACCAAACTCAACGCCTTCGTGCGCCCCATGTCACTCATCGCCGTCGCCGACGGCCTCTACGCCGGACGCCAGCGCGACAACCAGATCGGCATGACCAACAGCCGCATCGGCTTCCGCCACGCCAGCAAGCAGGGCATCGCCAACGCCGCCTTCGGGGACGGACATGTCGCGGGCATCGGTGGGAAAGAGTTCCCGCGTGCCCTGGGCGGAAGCAATGTCCCCGAGGAAGTCCGCGTCGAGAACTCCAGCGGCAAGCCCAGCGTCTACGCCAACCCCGAACGGACTTTGGGGCCCTGATTCGATAAGCCGACTCGGACGCCGCACGCCCACGCCGCCACCGTGACCCCCATATCAGCACTCGGGCTGCGTCGAGAGAATCGCTCGCCGACGGATCGGTCCAAAGACAAGGCATTGAACCACACAGGGCACTCAAAGCACAGAGCAGAACGCAGAGCAGCGATACATCCTTCAAGCCCCAATCCCATTCCTTGCCATCCTCTGTGCTCCCTGTGCTCCCCGTGGTTCTATCCCTGCCTTCCTTACATCACAGCCGCGCGCACCACGTCCGTCCGGTCGGCTCGAAGGCCCGCCCACTTGAACGCCCCCTCCGCCCACCCATCCGCAAGTCCGCACCCACCCGCACCGCAACCCTCGGGCGCACTCGGCCGGTGAAGGCCGCGCCACCGCCCCACCCTCCGGCTCGTTCAAAGGCAGGTGGCTAGCGCCGCCAAACCCCCACATCCCCACTCCCCGTCTCCCGACTTTGCCCTCGGACCATCTGGCCCTTTGCCTCTGCCCGTTCGGATTACAATCCCCCTTCGCGTCCCCCCCGCCCCCTTCCGCTATCTTGCCGCTTCCAGCACCAACCAATCCCC
>CAYHQQ010000141.1:0-3416 GCA_964358855.1 uncultured Phycisphaeraceae bacterium | reverse complement strand
CGAGGAGGTTCCTGATGAACGGTACGGCGGCAGGCGGGGGGCGGGGCGGTAGGGGGACGGCGGGGAAGACGGTTTCCGCGGGTGGGGGCGTGGTGTTTATCGGGTTGTCGACGATGATGTGGGCGCGGGAGCGGAGGTCTTTGGCCCAGGCGTCGAAGGTGGGTTCGGCGACCTGGTTGAAGAAGGCGCGGGCGATGTCGACGCCCCAGCCGCGCTGGCCGCTGGATTCGATGTGTTCCCAGCGTTGCCAGCGGATGGTGCGGGGTGCGTCGATGAAGATGCGGAGGTGGAGGGCGGAGGCGACGGGTTCGTGGAGGGCGTGGATGCCTTCGCAGACGATGACGGGATGGGGATGGAGATCGCGTTCGCCCTCGCGGGCGTGGGATTTGAAGGACCAGATGGGGATGCGTGTGACGCGGCCTTGGGCGAGGCTTGCGAGATCGGTGCAGAGGCGGGGGAGGTCGGCGAGGGTGGGGTCGTCGCGGCGGTGGTATTCGACTTTGTCGTAGTCGGGGAGGTAGTGGTCGCTGGAGAGGACGCAGGAGGAGAGGGCGGCGGCGAGAGTGGATTTGCCGGCGCCGACGGGGCCGGTGATGCCGATGAGGGTGACGGGGAGGGCGAGGGCGGTGATGCGGGAGTGGATGAGGGCGGGGGCGTCGGTCCAGGAGATGGTGAGTTGAGGAGTTGGAGTCACGGGGGGAAGGGTAGTCGAGGGGTGAGGGAGTGAAGTGAGGGGGAAAGCGCGTGGGGCGCGAGTTAAGTAAGGCCAAGCGTAGAGATGATTCACGCACAGAGACATCGAAAACTTCGTTCGCCCCTGCCGGGGCGAGTCGATGCAAAGAGGACGTACCACGGGTTTCGCTCGAAGACTCGCTTCACCCGTGGCAACATTCGGTCGTCCCTTCGGGACGAAAGGCAAGGAGCCGGGTTCAGTTCACGGCGTTGCCCTCCCTGGCCTCATGCAGAGAAAGTTGCCTTCACTTCACGGCGTTACGCGATGCGCCGGTGCTGACTGCGGGCTGCTCGGTGGTCATGCTTGCGAGCATGGTGGAGTGGACCATGGCGATGCGGATTTCGTCCCAGGTGACTTTGGCTTCGAGGTAGTCGAAGATGGGGCGGGAGGACTCGGCGCCGAGTTTGGCGGCGGTCTGGATGATGAGGTCGTAGGTCTTGGGGTCGATCCAGCGGGTGACGTCCTTGGGCTGGCGTTCCTTGATGTAGTCGCAGAGGTGAGTGTTGATGGTGCTGAGGGCGAAGCCGTGGGCGGCGGCGACGGTTTCGACGGATTCGCCCTTGTCGAAGCGGCGGAAGGATTCGAGCTTGGAGGAGCCGACGCGGAGGGGTTTGGCGCGTGGGGCGCGGGCGGTGGAGATGGAGAGATTGGTTTCGAGGGAGTTGGCGGCGCAGTAGCGGGCGAGGGCGTCCATGAAGGCGGGGCCGAACTCGGCGGCCTTGTGATCGCCCACGCCGGGGATGGTGCGGAAGGTGTCGGGCGTGGTGGGCCTCGCGCGGGCCATGTCCTGCAGTGTGTTGTCGGAGAAGACGAGGTAGGGGGGGATGTTGCGTTCCTGTGCGATCGTGCGGCGGATGGAGCGGAGGAGTTGGAAGACGGCGTCGTCGAAGGGAACGGCGGCTTCCTCGGCGGCGAGCTCGGCCTTGGGGGCGACCAGTCGTACTTCTTGTTCACCTTTGAGGACGGCGAGGGCCCCGGGGCCGAGGCGGAGGGTGGCGAACTTGCCGGCTTCGCGGAGGATGAGGCCCTGGTCGACGAGCTGGTTGATCCAGTTCTGGATGGACTCTTTGTCGGCGTCGCGGAGGAGGCCAAAGGTTGAGAGTTTGTCGTGTTCCCAGTCGCGGATGGGCTTGAGGTTGGCGCCCATGAGGATGGAGGCGATGTGGGCGGCGCCGAAGCTCATGGGGCGGCCGTCGTAGGAGCGGGTGAGGTTGGCGCGGGCGATGCAGGAGAGGATTTTCTGGGCGATGACTTTGGAATCGGTGACGGTGACGACTTCGCCCATGCAGACGTCGCAGGCGCCGCAGCTTGAGTTCTCGGCGCCTTCGGGGGGTGTGTAGGTTTGGCCGAAGTACTCGCTGAGGCGTTTGTGGCGGCAGACGCCGCTGTTGCACAGGTTGCGGACTTCGTCGACGAGGTCGAGCCGGTGCTGGCGCCATTCTTCGGAGCCGGTGCCTTCCTGGACGGCCATGTCGAAGATGCGGGACCAGCGGGAGACGTCGCCAGCGGAGTAGAGGAGGAGGCACTCGGCGGGGAGGCCGTCGCGGCCGGCGCGGCCTGTTTCCTGCTGGTAGTGCTCGATGCTTTTGGGGAGAGCGGCGTGGACGACGCAGCGGACGTCGGAGCGGTCGATGCCCATGCCGAAGGCGACGGTGGCGACGACGACGCTGAGACGTTCTTCGGCGAAATCTTCCTGGACGCGTTTGCGGGACTTTGGGTCCATGCCGGCGTGGTAGGCGCGGGCGTCGATGTGCATGGACTTGAGGGCTTCGGCGATGCGCTCGGTGTCTTTGCGTGTGATGCAGTAGACGATGGACGCCTGGTCGGCGTGGCGTTTGACGGCCTGGGCGATCTGGGCGACTTCGGCTTCGCGAGGGAGGACGCGGTAGGTGAGGTTGGGGCGGTCGAAGATGCCGACCATGACGGCGGGGTCGCGCAGGCCGAGCTGTTGGATGATGTCTTCGCGGACGCGGGGGGTGGCGGTGGCGGTGAAGGCGTGGATGGCGGCTTTGGGGAGGGCGTCGCGGAGTTCGCGGAGGCGGCGGTATTCGGGGCGGAAGTCGTGGCCCCACTGGCTGATGCAGTGGGCCTCGTCGATGGCGATCGCGCGGACCTTGGCGTCGATCATGCGTGAGATGAAGTTGCCGGTGAAGAGGCGTTCGGGGGAGACGTAGAGGAGGCGGAGGTTGCCCTGGGCCATGTCGTCGAGCGTGCGGCCGGCTTCTTGCGGGGAGAGGGAGCTGTTGAGGGCGGCGGCCTGGTAGCCGACGAGTTGGAGGCCGTCGACCTGGTCTTTCATCAGGGCGATGAGCGGGCTGATGACGACGGTGAGTTTGTCGGCGACCAGGGGCGGGACCTGGAAGCAGAGGGATTTGCCGCCGCCGGTGGGCATGACGACGAGGGAGTCGCGGCCGGCGAGATCGGCGGCGATGGCGTGCTCTTGGACGGGGCGGAGGGAGTCGAAGCCCCAGTGTTCTTTGAGGGCCTCGAGGACGCGGGATTTGGCGCTGGGGGTGAGGCCGGCGGGTTCCGAGTGCATGCCGAACTATACCCGATCTTTGGCCGCACAGGCGAAGGTCGTTGGGGGGAAAGTTAAGTTACTTGTGGGAGGAGCGTTCGCCCAGGTCGAGGAGTTCGGCGAGGCGGGTTTTGCGGTAGGCGGCGTCGGTCCAGAGGGTGGGGG
>CAYHQQ010000140.1:0-3479 GCA_964358855.1 uncultured Phycisphaeraceae bacterium | reverse complement strand
AATCCTATGACGCCCAACCTCCCACATCCCCACTCCCCACTCATCCCCCTCCGCGTTCCTCTGCTCTCTCTGCGCCCTCTGCGCCCTCTGCGTTAAAACTCTTCCCCGCCTTCGGCCTGTGCGCCGTCGCAAACACCCCACGCCAGAATCCCGGGTGCCGGTCATACAACGGATCCCCAGGCTCGAGCCCATCCACCTCCGGCGTCCGCCAGATCGTCATCACCACACCCGCGATCAGCAAAATCGCCGCCACAAACGCCAGCCCCAGCTGCGTGCTCGTCCCCACATGCACCATCTCGGGCTTCCAGCCCCCGAGCCACCGCTCGCCAAGTCCCCCCGCCCACCCCACAACAAACGGCCCCAGCGGCATGAACCCAATCGCAATCGTATTGACCACCGCCGACACCCGCCCCCTCATCTCCTCGCTGCACAAATGCTGCATCGCCGCATTCGTCGAGTTAAAGCCCCACATCCAGCACACACCCACGAAGAACAAGAAGAAAAGCGCCAGCCACACCCACGGCGCCAGCGCAAAGCCCAGCATGAAAACCCCCCCGAGCATGATCGCCGTGGGAATGAAGTGGTGCATCGGATACCACTTGGGCACCAGCCTCATCGCGAGCCCCCCCGACACCGCCCCCACACCCATGATCGCCGTGAAAAATCCGAACTGCGCCTCGTTCCCGTGGTGCACGTCCCGCGACATCAGCACCATCAACGGCATCACCGGCGTCGCCAGCAGGGCAAACGTCACCAGCGCCAGCATCACCGCCCGCGGCCCCTTGTGCATCCAAACCCACCGCAACGCATCCAGACTCCGCGACAGCACCACGCCCGGATGCCGCCACGCCAGCCGCAACTCCGCCGGCGCAGGAGCATCGGGCGTCCGCAGCACCGCGATCATCACCACGATAAACGTGAACGCGTTGAAGAGCAACAAGGCCGCCGCCCCGCGCCCCGACCCGCCCCCGACCTCGGCGCTCACCTCGGCCCCCTCCACCATGTGCGTCGTGAACATCGCCATGATGATCCCCGCGATCGCCGGCCCGATCGTCCGCCCCACGTTGAACGAAATCCCGTTGAGCGTGATCGCCTGCGTCAATTCGCTCTTGGGCACAAGCCGCGGCGTCAAAACCTGCCACGCCGGCATATTGAACGGCACCGCAATCCCCTGGGCCAGACACAGCCCAAGCAACATCCACCGGTTCGCATGCCCCGTGTACGCCGCCGTCGCCATCGCCACCGCGATCGCCATCATCGCCGCCTGCGTCGCCACCAAGAGACTCCGCCGATTCACGCTGTCCGCCACCAGCCCGCCGTACATCCCAAGGAGCAGCGTCGGGCACAGCTGCGCAACCGACAGATACGCCATCCATCTCTCAGCGCTGATCGACTGATCCCCCAGCGACCTGACCTCTTCGGCCACGAGCCACCGCACGGCCACAAACTCAAACCAGTTGCCCACATACGACCCAAACGCCGCCAACCAGATCGTGCGGAAATGCGGATGCCGCAAAACCCCCAGCCCCCAACCCCCACCACTTTCTGCTTTGGCCATTTGACCATTTGGCCCTTTGGCCATTTGCCCCGCACTCCCCGCCGACTCAAACTCCGGCGAGTCGGCCTCCGGATGGGCATCCGGGGCCGGCGGCGTGGGCGGGGGTGGAGCGAGCTCAGACATGACGGCACGATGGTAGAGGGCGGTGCAGGGCGAGACCTTTCACCGTAAACTCCGCCCGCAAGCTCACTCCTGCGTCCCCGATCGACCTCGCTCCCCCACCTCTTTGGCACCCTTCCATGCTCCTCCCCTACGTCGTCGACGTCCCCATGAAACGCCTGCCCATCGCCAACTGGGCGATCATCGCAGTCACCATCGCCGTCGGCTTTCCCAGCTGGGCCGACTGGAGCGGCTACTGCGAGGAGCTCGCCACGTCCGAGGATCTGCCGTTTCTGATCCTCATTCGTGAGGACGGCTTCCACTGGTCCCAGCTGCTCGGTCACCTGTTCGGACACGCGGGCATCGGGCATCTTCTGGGCAACATGTGGATGCTCTTTCTCTACGGCAACGCCGTCAACGCCAAGGTCGGCCAGATCCAGTACGTGCTCCTCTACTTCGCGGTGGGCATCCTCGATGGACTCATCTGGCTCTGGGTTGGCGACGGCCCCGCCACGCTGGGCGCCTCCGGGGCCGTCATGGGCATGATCGGCGCCTTCGTCGTCCTCTATCCGCGGAACGATGTCACCGTGTTCTACTGGCTGGGCTTCGTCCGCGCCGGCACGTTCGAGGTCTCGGCCTACATCGTGATCGCGATCTACGTCCTGCTCGATCTCATCGGCTTCATCGGCCCACGCATGGACAACACCAACCACCTCGCCCACCTCGCCGGCGCCGCCCTGGGGTTTGGGGCCCTGGCGATCGCCAACGCGACGGGACTGCTCAAGGCCGACCCCGGTGAGCACACGATGATCGACATTCTCACCGGCAAAGGGACGGCCCCGCGCAAAGGCGTGAGCACGATGCCCCTGCGCGGACACTCGGCCGGAAACGCGCCGTACCGCCGCCCGCCGACTTCCAATCCCGGCCAGACACGCAGGCCCAATCCACCCGGCGTCCAGATGCCCAGGCAATCGATCCTCGACGATTCGCCCATCCCCCTCGCCGACGAACCCCCACCGCCCCCACGTCCACGCCCACCAACGCGTCCCAAGTCCGGAACCTGAGCCCACGACGTCCGCACGCGGAGCACCCCGATGAACTCGGCGGCCAACGCACCCACACCTCGCCGTCGCGTGCCGCTGGCGGTCAAACTCGTCTACACCGCCTTCCTGGCCGTCCTCATCCCCGTCTACCTCCACAGCTACGGCCCCACAAACTTTCTCTACTTCTGCGACGTCGCTCTGCTCCTCACCCTCGCCGGAATCTGGCTCGAATCGCCGCTCCTGGTCTCAATGCCCGCGGTGGGCATTCTGATCCCGCAGCTCCTGTGGATCGTCGACTTTGTCGCGGGCTTCTTCGGGTTTCACCCGCTCCACATCGCCGAGTACATGTTCGACGATCACAAGTCGCTCTTTCTTCGCGGCCTCTCGCTCTTCCATGGATGGCTGCCGCTGCTGCTCGTGTGGCTGATCTGGCGGCTTGGCTACGACCGGCGGGCCCTGATCGCCTGGACGCCGCTCGCGTGGGCCCTTCTCTTGGTCTGCTACTTCTTCATGCCCGGGCCAGGGTCGCATCCTGAGGATTCAATCGTTCCCGTCAACATCAACTACGTCTTTGGACTCAGCGACCAGAAGGCGCAATCGTGGATGTCGCCCCATCTCTACTTCGCGATGGTGATGCTGGTGCTGCCGCTGGGCATTTTCTGGCCGACGCATGTGGGATTGACGAAGTGGTTTGCGTCTCGACGCTGAAGGCCGTCATGCTCCTCCCCCGCGCAGCGGAGGAGGTGCCCGAGTCTTCGAAGGGCGGAGGGGGTGAGGGG
>CAYHQQ010000139.1:0-3514 GCA_964358855.1 uncultured Phycisphaeraceae bacterium | reverse complement strand
AGCAGTGGGACGCCATCAAGATACAAGGTGGCCGAGTCTTCGAGGCCGGAGGGGGCGAGTTCACCCGCAGCGCAACTCCACACCCAACCCCCTCTTCATTTGGCCCTTTGACCATTTGGGCATTTGCTACTCACCATCCGCCTCCCGCACCGCCTCACAAAACGCCTCAATCAACCCCACATCCTTCACCCCACGCTCCTTCTCCACCCCGCTCGACACATCCACCGCGTACGGCCTCACCACCCGTATCGCCTCGCCCACATTCTCCGGCGTCAACCCACCCGCCAGAAAGATCGGCTTGCTCACCGCCTCCAAGAGCGGCACCAGCTGCTCCCACTCAAACGCCACGCCCCCGCCCGGCGTCGGGCTGTCGAGCAAAAGCGCCTCGACATCATCGCACGCCTCCCACCGCGCCAGCTCCGCCCCAATCGTCGCCGCATCAAACCGCACCGCCTTGATCGCCGGCCCGCACTGCGCCACCAGCCGCTCATCCTCATTCCCATGCAGCTGCGTGTGCGTCGTCGGACACTGCTCCTCGATATCCGTGAACGCGTCCACCGAGTGGTTCATGAACACACCCACCGTCGCCACCATGGGCGGCAGACTCAGCATGATCTCCTGCGCCACCTCCGGCATGATCAGCCGCGGACTCGACCTCACAAACATCAGCCCGATCGCGTCCGCCCCCGCCTCCGCCGCCGCAGCCGCCGTCTCGACGTCCCGAACGCCGCAGATCTTGATTCGTGTCCGTGCCATATTTCCTTTCACGCGCCCACCCCTCACGACCCCGCCGGCGCAATCTCCTGGCGCAGCTGCTTCAACAGCTCCCCATCCTCCGGATCCGTCAACCTCGCATCCAGCCCGACCAGAAGCTCCCCCGCCGTCCCCGCCTGCCCCAGATACCGAATCCGCAACAGCGCCAGCAGCAGCCTCACGTGCGGCCCCTCCGCGTCCGTCGGATGGTCCATCAGAAATCGCTCGTACGCCTCCCCCGCATCCTTGTGCATCCCCGCCCCAAACAGCCCGTTCGCCAGCAGCATGTGGATCCGCCGCGACACCGTCAGCCGCCCGCTCACGCTCCCCACGTGCGCCGCAAACACCTTGAGCGCCGCCGCCCCACCCGTCCAGTCCTCCCGCGCCACCGCCTCCGCCACCGCCGCCCGCAGCGTCATTCCCGCATCATCGTCGGGCCGCAAAGCGTTCGACGCCAGCGTCCTCGCCGATCGCTCCTTCTGCGCTGACATCACCGCCGCCCGGATCTCCGCCTGCCTTCGCTTGTGCTTGATCCAGAAGAAGAGGTCAAAGTCCTCGCGCCTCAAAATCCCCGTGCCCAGCAGGATCATCGCCACCGACGCCCCAAACAGCGTCCCCGCCACGTGCGCCGAGTGCGCCACCCCACCCGTGCCCCTGGCCTGCAGGAAAATGTCCATCAGGAACGACGCCGCCACAAACCACAGCGCCGGAATCTCGTACAGCCCGATGAAGAAAAACAGCACGAACACCCGCACCACCGTCCGCGGGAACAAAACCAGATACGCCCCAGTCACCCCAGCAATCGCCCCCGACGCCCCCACAAGCACCGACGGCCTGATCACCCCGATCTCTCCCATCGCCCGCAAAATCTCCCGCTTCATCTCCGCCGTCAGCTCACGCATCGACTCCCGCATCTCCGGCGACAGCGGCGTCAGATCGATCTCCACGGGCGCCCGCAACCCGCCCTCAAACGCGTACCACCCAAGCGACGCCACCACCCCCGCCGCCAGGTAGAACGCCACCATCCCCACACGCCCCAGCCGGTCCTCCACGCTGGGCCCAAACACCCACAGAAACAGCATGTTCCCCAAGAGGTGCATCAAGTCCGCGTGCACAAACAGCGACGTGAGCAACCCCAGCGGCCTGTCCAGCCGCGAAAACCCCCACTCGTCAAAGTACACCTGGGCCAGTACATCGTCCCCGTGGGCGTGGAACGCCATGTACGCGTACGCCATCACGTTGAGCGCAATCAGCGCCGGCGTCACCACGCTCGGGCGTGTCAATCTGCGATTTGTCGAGAGCGGAATGACCACACCCGATCGTAGCCGATCCTCCCGCGTCCCCAACCGTTCCCGACCAGCGCCCTTCACAAGCCCCCGTCGGGCGCCGCCAAGCCTCAGATCAAGCACTATTCCTAGTTTCCAACCGGCGTTGAGCGCGCTGTGCTTGGTGTGGCGTTCTTTCCCGCTCCGTTCCCACGGGCTTTGCCCGCACTTTCAAGGAGCATCGCTTTGAGCCCCGAGCTTTCTATAATCTCTCCCCCGTCCCGCACCCCCTCCCCCCGAAAGGCCCGCATGGCACCCTTCTCCAAAGGTCTCGAAGGCATCGTCGCAGCCCAGACAAAGCTCTCCTACATCGACGGCGAGAAGGGCGTCCTCGAATACATCGGCATCCCCATCGGCGACCTCGCCAGCCACTCCTCCTTCGAAGAATCCGTCTTCTTCCTCTGGCACGGCCGCCTCCCCAAGCGCGGCGAGCTCGCCGAGTTCGTGACCTCCGTCCGCGCCCGCTACGACATCCCCCAGGGCGTCGAGCAGCTCCTGCTCACCTTCCCCAAGACCGCCGAGCCCATGCACGCCATCCGCACGCTCGTCTCCTCCCTGGGCCTCCACGACCTCAAGCCCAACGCCATCGACATCCCCAGCATCCGCGACAAAGCCCTCTCCATCCTCGCCCAGGTCCCCACGCTCCTCGCATACTTCCACCAGTTCCGCCAGGGCAAGCCCTTCGTCCGCCCCGACAAAACCCTCGGCCTCGCCGAGAACTTCCTCTACATGCTCAACGGCAAAAAGCCCACACCCGCCATGACCAAGGCCATGGACGTCTGCCTCATCCTCCACGCCGACCACGGCTTCAACAACTCCACCTTCACCGCCCGCGTCCTCGTCTCCACCGAGAGCGACATCTACTCCGCCATGACCGGCGCCATCGGCTCCCTCCGCGGCCCCCTCCACGGCGGCGCCAACGAGGGCGTCATGCGCATGCTCAACCAGATCCCCTCCGTCGAAGCCTGCGAAAAGTTCATCCAGGACAAACTCGCCCACAAGGACAAAATCCCCGGCTTCGGCCACCGAATCTACAAGGCCTACGACCCCCGCGCCGCCCACCTCAAAGTCCTCGCCGAACAGCTCGCCCACGACACCGGCAACATGCCGCTCTTTGAGAAGAGCACGGCCATCGAATCGATCATGAACCGCGAGAAGGCCGCCAAGGGCATCTACCCCAACGTCGACTTCTACAGCGCCACCACCTACCACTGCATCGGCCTCCCCCTCGACCTCTTCACCCCCAGCTTCGTCATCGCCCGCATCGGCGGCTGGTCCGCCCACGTGATCGAACAGCTCAGCGACAACAGGTTGTTCAGGCCCGATGCCGACTACACCGGCCCGCACGCCGTGGCGTACACACCGGTGGAGTCCCGCTGATCCCTCCTCCCCCGCTCCGAGCTTGAGAAGGAATCGACTTTGGTAGGCAGGGTCGA
>CAYHQQ010000138.1:0-3942 GCA_964358855.1 uncultured Phycisphaeraceae bacterium | reverse complement strand
ACGCAGTGGGGGAGGTGTCGCGAGTCCTCGATGCGACGGAGGGGGTGTCTCCTGCTCCTCCCCCACGCAGTGGGGGAGGTGGCCGAGTCTTCGAGGCCGGAGGGGGTGTGTCCGATGAGGGTCCCACGTCCGAGATCCACTTCCCGCCACGCCCGCAAACCTCATAAACGGCCCAATCCGCCCCCCGATCGCGCCATTTGCCTTGCCACCCTCAAGTCTTGCGGGCACATTACTCCTTAGCCCCGTCGCACCCGTCGCGACCCGCACAACCCAAGAGAGGCCGCCATGCTCACCGCCCTTGCCCTGTCCCTCCTGTCCATCTCCCAGCCCGCCGTCCAGCCTACCCCCCAGCCCGCCGCCGCCCCCAAGCCCGCGGCCGCCGCTGCCCAGTCCCGCCTCATCATCCTCCCGCCCACCGGCGTCACTCGCCTCATCACCCTCGACGGCCAGGACCGTGACGGCACCTGGCTCCTCCACCGCACCATCGGCTACGACCGCTACTCCCAGCCCGTCATCGATCGCCCCGCATACCCCTCAGGCCGCGCCGACGACGTCCGCCGCCCTGGCTTCAACGGCACCCTCTGGCACGGCGAGGTCTGCATCGGCGGCGTCAACAGCTGGGAACTCAACACCGGCACCCCCGGCGCCCGCCACTACGGCGCCTCCCTCGAATCCGACCAGGTCGCCACCATCCGCGTCGGCCCCTACGCCGTCAGCGTCAACCCCTGGGAAACCATCCGCGCCGTCGGCAAAGAAGTCCCCCGCAAAATGATGATCCGGAGCGAACACTCCCGCAACGCCTGGCTCAAACAAGCCGGCTACTTCGGCGGCGTGCGAACCTTCCAAAACGACGCCGTCACCCTCGGCGTCATGGAAAAACCCCAAGCCATCGACCTGACCCCCAAGGCCGTCTTCCCCTCGCCCACGGATGTGCCCCACTTCAAGAAGCGCATGGAAGTGAAGGCTCCTGCCGTCAGTGCCCCCCTCACGACCCTCGCCGGCGCCACCCACGTCTCCTTCCCACCCTCAGCGAAGGTGACCGCCCCCAAGGTGCTGGGCGCTACCAAGATCGAACTCGCCGCGAAGAACTGACCAGCGCGATAACACCCGCGATTCCGAGCCTTCTCACACCCGTGAGAGGCTCTTTTCATTGGCCCACGGCGCAGCCGTGTATGTCCTTCATGCTGCTTCAGCAGCATTGCCCGCTTGTAGCCCACGGCTTTAGCCGTGGGGACGGCGCACGAACCCCCCTTCATTTCAGCCTTTCTTTCTCTCCAGCCCGTTTCAACGGGCTTCCCCTCGGCGGCTTCAGCCACCGGGGTTCACCCTCAGCGCACGTCATTTCGAGCCTCAGAGACTCCATGTCCGAGGAAGAGTGCCGTCGCGACCTCCGATACAGTCCCCCGTGCGTCTCCTCACCCGCAACATCCACCGCGCCTTCGTCGAGCTCGACCCCTACGACGACGCCACGTGCTGGAAGTTCATCCATGCCGCCCGGGGCACCAGCGCCGCCCGCCTCGCCGACCTCGCCATCGTCCTGATCGTCGGCCTCGCCCTCACCTTCGCCGGTATCAGTCTCTGGGCATGGCTCCTCGACGCGTTCGTCGGCATCGCGAACCTGAACTTCAAGCGCGACATATGGTGGATCCTCCTCTGGGTCGCCCTAGCCCCGCCCCTCCTTGGCCTGGGCCCCCTCGCCGCTTACTTCATCCGCGACCGCATGCTCCAGTGGCGCCTCAAGTTCATTTTCAACTCTCGCGCTCGCTGCGCCGCCTGCAACTACTCCCTCGTCGGCCTCTCCCTTTCCTCCCGCTCAACGGTCATCTGCCCCGAGTGCGGCTCCGAATGCGAGGTCGCGCCCGCCCTGGGCGAGCTCGCCCGCGCCACCACCGGCCGCGTCCTCATGGGCGGCTCATTCCGCAGTCCCCCGAGACTCTCCACCGGCACCAGACGCCTTCTCAAGCGCGTCGCCTGGGTGATCGCTTTCATCGTCTTCATCCTCATCCCGGCAGCCGCCGGAGTCTGGGAAGTCTTGATCCGCCGCGACGCCTCCCTCGCCCGGTCCGACAAACCCCGCATCGAGGCCGAGTTCCAAAGCCTCATGGCCAACTCGGGCATCCTCCCCCGAGGCGCCGCCGCCGGCCGCAAGACCACGCGCGAGGCGATCGACGAGGCGATGGAAGTGGTGGACGCGGTGCAGCAGAAATGGGACGCCAAGAAAGACCCCGCCGACACCACCCACGCACCCCTGAGCCTCGAGGCGATCTACGCCGGCGCCGACTGGTACAACGGCAACACGTCCACGCCAGAGGAAGCCAGTACCGCCCTCGCGGATGCGAAACTTCTCCTGGGCATGCTTCGCGATGCGGGGCTCGAAGCCAAGCTGCGAGACGTCGCCAATTCCATCCCGGAACAGCCCGGCGAAATCGACGCCAACGGCCACTGGAATCGATCCGGCGTCTTTCTCTCAGGCTCAGGCTTCTTCGATTCGCAGCTCAGCCGGTTCCTCCACGCCCGCGCGTTCGAGTGTCGTACGCCGTCAGGTCTCGACGCGCCGGCACTGCTCGCCATCGTCGACATCCGCCTGGGACTCGCAAAGGTCCTGTGCACCAGCCCCATGTGGGTCGACAAAGCCTCTGGCCTCATGTCCGAGTACGACGCACACGCTGCCATCGTCGACCTGCTCACTTCAAACCCCGACGCCGCCAACCTCGCCGCCATCGAATCAAGCCTCAATCGCCACGCCTTCGACTCCCGCATCCGCGACCTGATCGAAGGGAACAGAATCTCCAACGCCTCCACCGTGGCCGATTATTTCGCGGAGCCGGCTAAGACCAGAATGGGTCCTTTCTCCGAACTGTCCAGGACAGCGGAAAAATGGACCGGCGAGCCCTGGTGGCCGCTTGGCTGGTACGCGGAGAATCGCGACAGCGTGACCCTCTGGAAGTCCGTTCCCCAAGGCATCTGCGAACAGGACGCCTGGCAACGGACCTGGACGCCGCCGCAAACTCCCGGCACCGACTCCCTCGTCGCAAGATTCTGGGGTCAGGACCCCGCGTTCGAACTCCGCCAGGCCGACCGCGAGCGCCTCGAACGCCGCGGTATCCGCCTGCTCCTCGCCATCGAGAAACACCGCGTCGTCACCGGCAAGTACCCCGAATCCCTCTCCGAACTCGTGCCCTCCCAGCTCCCCTCCCTCCCCCTCGACCCCTGGTCCGGCAAGTCTTTCCTCTACCGCCGCGTCGACCCCGCTCTGGACCGCCTCGCCCGCCCCTACCTCCTCTACTCCGTCGGCGAAGACCGCACCGACGACGGAGGCGTCGAAATGAAAGAACCCCCCAAGCACGACACCTGGGTCTGGCCCATCGAACCCAAATCCGACGTGATCATCAACCGCCCGCGGTAAACCGCGTCAAACATTGAAATACTTCGCCTCAGGATGGTGCACAATGATCGCCGACGTTGACTGCTCCGGGTCGATCTGGTGATTCTCCGTGAGCACACACCCGATCCGCCCCGGCTCCAGCAGCGCAAACAGCTTGTCCTGATCGCTCATATCCGGGCACGCCGGATACCCGAAGCTATAGCGGCTCCCGCGATAGTGCTGCGTGAAGAGGTCCCTGATCTTGGGCGAATCCTCGCCCGCAATGCCCAGCTCCTGCCGCATCCGCTTGTGCCAGAACTCCGCGAGCGCCTCGGCCGTCTCCACGCCCAGACCATGCAAGTACAGATACTCCTGGTACTCGTTGGCCGCGTACAACGCCTTGGCCGCCTCGCTCGCCTTGGACCCCATCGTCACGCAGTGCATGCCGATCACATCGACCTCGCCACTCGCCGCGGGCCGGAAGAAGTCCGAGATGCACAGGCGCTTCTTGTCGGGTTGGCGCGGGAACGTGAATCGAAGTTGCTCCTTCAGAGCCCCCGGCGCAAGCCGGGGGGGGG
>CAYHQQ010000137.1:0-4041 GCA_964358855.1 uncultured Phycisphaeraceae bacterium | reverse complement strand
CACACCCGCGACACCGGCTACATCCCCCTTACGCCCATCTGGCCTCCACTCCTCGCCAACGTCGCGATCTGGAGCTCCCTCTGGTGTCTCGCCCTCATCCTCCCGCCCCGCACCCGCACTTGGCTGCGCCGCCGCAAAGGTCGCTGCACTTCCTGTGGTTACGACCGCGCGACCCTTCCCGCGGGCGTCCCATGCCCCGAGTGCGGTGTTCGACCGCGATCCTGATTCTCACCACCACTCCCGATTGCACCCCTAAGCCCACGCCCTATATGGCGTGGGCTTACGCCTTGCACATCCCCACAACCCTCGCCAATCCCGCAACCCGCCTCGCTCGCGGGCTACTTTCCCGCAACCCCAATCGCATCCGCACGTACCATTCCCCATGCCGCCGCCTCTCGTGCGATCGCTCCTGAAACACGCCGACCGCATCGCCTGGCACTCCTTCGGCGCCCTCCTCTTCATCGCCGCCGGCGTCGCCATTGACGCGGTCATGTGCAATTTCGAGCGTGTCGTGCGGCCCCTCGCCAATACCCACACGTACCTCGGTGGACCGTTCGGGACTCTGATGATCAGCCGACTCCCCTGTGGCGTCCACAATCTTCTCGCAAGCCCCAATCCCATCGACCTCGCCGCCGCCCGCGCCTCAGACGCCTGTTTCACTCCGTCGCCGCAAGCGAGCATCGTCGAAGGCGAAGACGCCTTTCCCAACGACCTCTTCTCAACAAACGCCGACCTTTGCATCATCGCCGCCACCGCCTCGGGCTGGCCCATGTGCTGCCTCGAAGGCTTCCGCATCGTGCAGATCACCAATAATCCCGTCGCCTCAACCACAACCGACGTCAGTCTCCTCGCCTTCACAGACCCATTCGGCGTCAACCCCGGCTGGGCCATCCCCACCCACCCCCGCTGGTTCCCCCTCGGCGTCAACTTCGCCGTCGGCATCGGGGTGTCCATTCTCGTCTCTTCCTACGTCCAATCCCGCCGCCGCTCCCGCCGCGCCCGCCAGGGCCTCTGCCCGACCTGCGCCTACAACCGCGCGAGCCTCGCCCCCGGCGCCCCCTGCCCCGAGTGCGGCGCGGCATCACCCGCGTAGCTTCACCCCGGGGTCTTGGTCTTCCTCGCGGCACGCTGACGCCGCTTCAAGTACTCGCGCACGAAGAGCCACGCCGACGCCACAAGCATGAGGACCCCGTAGAACGCCCCTTCGCCGCCCGTGGCCGGTTTCTGCGGGAGGCACACCGAGATGAGGCCGCCCACGCCCAGCACCGCCGCCAGCAGCATCGGCTGCAGGGCGCTCCTGGGCGATTCCGCCACCCCCACCCGTTCAAACCGCGCGCGTGCAGCATCCACGTCCCCGCACTCGGGACAAAGCACGCCCGACCGATACCGATCCGTGTGAGCGGAAAGGTCATACCCACATGTCGCACACTCAACAGCGCCCATGCCCGATCATACAACCCACAAGCCCACGCTCTATAGAGCGTGGGCTTGGGTGCTAGAGAGCCCCAACCGCCCGCGCCGCCGCCTCGATCATCGCTTCAAAGTCGATTTCGCGGACAACGATCGCAAGCATGAACAACACCGCGATTCCCACTCCGATCGCCAGCATCAGCTTGGCCGTGAATCTCTGATGTGGCTCCGCCTGCTTCAGCACACTCACCGACAGCACCGCTCCAACCACAAGCATGCACCCCGCCAGCGCAACAAACGACCCGGCGCTTCCTGAGCCCCCCGGATTCTGCAGCAGAATCTCCCCGCCAATCACATTGCAAAGCCCTGCAAACATCAGCTTCACCCGCCGCCACGTCAATTCCTCCACCACCGGCTCCACCGCCGCATCCTTCTCCCCACACTCCGGACACGCTACCCCGGACCTGTACTCGGCAGTATGCCCATCGAGCCCGTACCCGCACTTGATGCATCGCACATTGGCCACGACCGACAATATGCCCGCGTCATCGACGGATGCATCCCGTCCTATGTCTGTACACTCCCCTCATGTTCCCCCTCCTCCTCGCCCCGCCCCCCATCGTCCTCCACGTCTCCCCCAAGGGCAGTGACGCAAATTCCGGCGATGACGCCCATCCGCTCGCCTCTCTCGCCGGCGCCCGTGACCGCATTCGCGCCCTCCGCAAGACCTACGACTCGCCCACCTCCATCCACGTCGAGTTCGCGCCCGGCGACTACCAGCTCGCCGGTACCTTCACACTCACACCCCAGGATTCCGGCACGCCCGACGCCCCAATCGTCTACCGCGCCGCCCCAAGCACGGTCACCTTCTCCGGCGGCACACGCCTCCCTGCCTGGACACCCACGACCTACAACGGCCACGCCGCCTGGTCCGTCATCGTCCCCTCCGGCCCCATCGCCGCCGACGCAGCCGCCGTCCTCTCCTCCCTCTGGATCAACGGCTCCCGCCGCACCTGGGCCCGCTACCCCAACGCCGGCGCCTTCGCCAAAATCGAATCCATCCCCGAAAAGCCCGAGGGCGACTGGCTCGTCGGCCCCAAATCCTTCCAGTTCTCCCCCGCCGACGCCCCCGCCTGGTCCACCGTCTTCCCCGGCGCCTCAGTCACCACCTTCACCCGCTGGATCGACACGCACCTCACAGTCGCCTCGATCGATGCCGAAAAGCGCCTCGTCCGCTTCACCTCTCCCAACATGATCTCCCTCGAACCCACCAACCTCTACCTCATCGAAGGCGCCCCCGCCCTCCTCGACGAGCCCGGCGAATGGTGGTGCGACACCTCCTCACGCACGGTCTACACCATCCCCCTCCCCGGCGAATCACGGGACTCCCCGACCTACGTCCCACGCCTCTCCACCCTCATCAACATTCAGGGCAATCTCGACTCCCACGAGACGGTCCACGACATCACCTTCGAAGGCCTCACCTTCGCCCACGCCCAATGGTGGTTCAGCCAGGCCGAGACCAAGGCCGCCGCCGCCAAGGGCAAGACTCCCGGCTTCATGCAGGCGGCGGTGGGGGTCCCCGGCGCGATCGTGGCCCAAGGCGCCGAGCGCATCGCCTTCAACCGCTGCACCATCACCCACGTCGACTCCTACGCCCTGGAGCTCGCCCGCGCCTGCACCGACTGCACCATCGACGCGTGCACCATCACCGATCTGGGCGCCGGTGCCATCAAGATCGGCGAGACAACCATCCGCACCGGGTCCGACCTCACCCAGCGCAACACGGTCCGCGACTGCTTCCTCTCCGACGGCGGGCACATCCACCACCAGGCCGTCGGAGTCTGGATCGGGCAGAGCCCAAACAACACACTCACCCACAACAGCATCACCGAGTTCGACTACACCGGCATCTCCATCGGGTGGACCTGGGGCTATGGCCCAAGCGCCGCGGGCGGCAACATCGTCGAGTTCAATCGCGTCGCCAACCTCGGCCGTCGCCCCGGCAACGCCGAGCCGCCGCTGGGCGACATGGGCGGCATCTACACCCTGGGCACCCAGCAAGGCACCATCATCAAGAGCAACCTCTTCCAAGACATCTTCGGCCACACCATCGCCTGGGGCATCTACTTCGACGAAGGCTCCACCGGCATCCTCGCCGAGGGCAACACCGTCAAAAACACCTCCCACGGCTCCTTCCACCAGCACTACGGCAAGGACAACATCGTCCGCAACAACTGGCTCGAAAACGCCCGCGACGCCCAGCTCTGGCGCACCCGCCGCGAAGACCACAACTCCTTCACCTTCGACCACAACATCGTCATCGGCGACAGCGACGTCTGGCTCCAGGGTGATTGGACCGCCAACTACAACACCAACCACAACCTCTACTGGCGCCCGAGCGGCAAACCGATCGTCTTCCCCGGCAACATGAACCTCCTCCAATGGCAATCCACCGACCACGACCAAGGCTCCCAGATCGCCGACCCCGCGAAGCCGGAAAGTCTTTCCGCTCTGGGCATCACCAAGCCCGATACTTCCACCGCCGGTCCTCGCTAGCTCCTCCCCCACGCAGTGGGGGAGCGACTGTGCTAATTGTCAAGATGGATATGCGGGGATTTCAGTGTTTTT
>CAYHQQ010000136.1:0-4163 GCA_964358855.1 uncultured Phycisphaeraceae bacterium | reverse complement strand
CGCGTCGGCGGAGTTGTCTTTTTCAGCGGGCTTGGTGGACGGGGGGGCGGCGGGGGGCTTTGGCGCGGGAGGCGCGGCCGGGAGTGTGGGTGCTGGTGCGGGGGAGGTGGGGGAGGTGGGGGAGGTGGGTTGGATGCCGTCGCTGGGTGTGGGTTGGCGCGCGGAGGCGGCGTGGCCGGCGATCAGCGTGAGCGCGAGGGTCCAGCGGATGAGGCGCGGTGCGCGGCGTGCGGAGCGGTGGGCTGGGAGGCCGGAAAGGGGGCGCAGGGGCGTGAAGGAGAGAGAGGGATGGTGGAGCGGCCGTGCCACGTGATTAACCTCCGGCGGAGTAGATCCAGATGAATGAGGTGGCCCCGGCGAGAAACGCCGACAGGCAGCAGATTTCGAGCATACCCACGACGCGGGGGCTGGCTCTTGGGAAGAGGCGGTCGGCGACCATGAACATGAAGAGGACCTGACCGCCAGCGACGGACATGACACCCAGGGAGAGGAAGACGGGGCGGAGCATGGGGAGGTCGAGGGGTTTGCCCCAGATGAGCCAGAGGCCGACGACGGTCATGGCGAGAGACCAGGCCGTGAAGACGATGGTTCGGAGGGCGGCGCTGGCGGTGCGGGTGAGATTCATGCCGGGATCCGCGACAACGAGGGGCGAGTGGGAGCGGGTTTAACCCATGGCCATGGAGATGAGGAATTCGGCGTTGGTCTTGACCTTTTTGAGCTTGCCCTTCATGAGTTCCATGGCCTCGACGATGTTCATGTCGGAGAGGACCTTGCGGAGGCGGTAGACGAGCTCGAGCTCTTTGGGGTCGAGCAGGAGTTCCTCGCGGCGGGTGCCGGAGGCGGGGATGTCGATGCAGGGGTAGATGCGTTTGTCCATGAGCTTGCGGTCGAGGTGGAGCTCGCTGTTGCCGGTGCCCTTGAACTCCTCGAAGATGACCTCGTCGGCCTTGGAGCCGGTGTCGACCAGGGCGGTGCCGATGATGGTGAGGCTGCCGCCCTTTTCGATGGCGCGGGCGGCGCCGAAGAATTTCTTGGGCTTCTGGAGGGCGTTGGCGTCGATGCCGCCGGTCATGATCTTGCCCGAGTGGGGCTGTTCGGCGTTGTAGGCGCGGGCCAGGCGGGTGATGGAGTCGAGGAGGATGACGACGTCATCGCCGAACTCGACCATGCGCTTTGCTTTTTCGATGACCATGTCGGCGACCTGAACGTGGCGGCCGGCCTGTTCGTCGAACGTGCTGGCGACGACCTCGACGCTCTTGGCGGTCTGGCGCCGGAAGTCGGTGACTTCCTCGGGGCGCTCGTCGACGAGGAGGACGATGATTTTGGCGGCGGGGAAGTTGCGGGTGATCGCCTTGGTGATCTTCTGGAGCAGGACGGTCTTGCCGGTCCTGGGAGGTGCGACGATCAGGGCACGCTGACCGAAGCCCAGGGGGGCGACCAGGTCGATGATGCGGCACTCGATCTCGCCGGGGTCCGTTTCGAGGATGATGCGGCGTTCGGGGTGGAGGGGTGTAAGTTCCTCGAAGGGAACGATGTCGTGGAGTTTGGTGGGTTCGCGGCCGTTGACTTTGTCGACGCGGAGGAGGGCGAAGTAGCGTTCGCTTTCCTTGGGGGGGCGGATGACTCCCCGGACGACCATTCCGCGGCGAAGGCCGAAGCGGCGGACCTGGGAGGGGGAGATGTAGATGTCGTCGGGGCCGGGGAGGTAGCTCTGCTCAGGAGAGCGGAGGAAGCCAAAGCCGTCGGGCATGACTTCGAGCGTGCCCTCGCCGAACATGAGGCCTTGCTTGAGGGCGCGGGCCTTGAGGACTTTGAAGATGAGGTCCTGCTTGGAGAGCTGGTGGAAGTCGACGAGGCCGTCGCGTTCGGCGAGCTTGTGGACCTCGGGGAGCTCCATTTTTTGGAGCTCGGCCATGCTGATGGCGGTCTGGGTGGCCTTGGGGTCTGCGTTCTGGACGATTTTTTCGAGTTCGGCTGCCTCGCGTTCGAGGTCTTCATCGCTGGGGAGGTCGGAGGGGAGGGGACGGTAGTAACTTTGGGAGGACTGGCCGCCGCTGGAGCCGCCGCCGCCGCCGCCGCTACTACCACCGCCGCCGCCATAGCCGCCACCTGAACCGCCGTAGCCACCGGGGCCACCGGACATACCGCCGCCACCGCCGCGGCGTTTTTTGCGGCGTTTGTTTCGGAAGCCTTCGTTTTGCGATTGGTTGGGGTAGCCACCTTGACGCTGGCCCTGCTGGCCTTGGCCGCCGCCGAAGCCGCTGCTTTGATTGGAATGGCTTTGCTGGCTCTGGGCGGGATTGGAGGAGCCGGGGGCGGGTTGGGAGGGCGGGCTCGAGGGGGCGTTCGATTGCGAAGGGGCGTGTGAGGGCGCGCTGTGGCTGGGAGCGGAGTGGGAGGGAGAGTGCTGGGCGCTGGGCGAGTTCTCGATCGGGCGGGGCTCCCTCAAGGGATTGCCGGAACCTGGGCGGAACTCGGGGCGGTGATCCTGTGTGGAGGGCGCAGGTCTTGCGGGAGCGGAGGCGGAGGGCTGGGGAGGAGGGGGCGGGGGCGGAGGTGGGGGAGCGTCGGCGGCGGGCTTTGGCTTGGACGCGGGCGCTTCGTGGCTGGGCTTTGCGGGAGCCTCGGCCTTGTCGGGGCTTGCGCGGCGGGGTTTGGATGTGGATTGCGGCTGTCTCGCCATACCGGTACTTCCTGACCTCTCTGGAATGAATTTGCGTCCGTGCCTGAATGGGCGGGGCGGTGGGGATGAGTGCGAAGTGATTGGGCGATGGTGTGGGTGGTCACCGAGGGGAGCGCCCCATGGACCTTGGGGCGCTCAACGAAGAGCGCCGTGAGGCCGCACACACCGGGATATACGATCCGGCTCCTCCCATCGTTCGTGAGAGTCTCCATCTGGAGAACGCACGTGGCTTGGGCCAATTCGGGGAGTCAGATGCCGGAAGGGGTGTGGGGGAAAGGGTCGGACGGCGTGGAGCGTGTCCAAATCCTGACGGGGGACTATACCGCGCCCCGCGAGCGATGTCACGCGGGGCATAAGAAGAGTCAATGAGAAGCGGGGGCGGGCTTTCGGGGGCGTTTGGCGACGCGGGCGAGGAGATCTCGGGCGGCGCTGGAAAGGGAGGCAAGGTCACCGGAATTCTCGATGCGTTCGTCGGCGAGAGCGAGCTTTTGTTCGACGGGCCACTGGGCGCTCTCGCGGCGGTCGAGCTCGGCCTGGTCCCAGCCGCGCTGGGCGACGCGCTTGATGCGGGTCTGGCGCGGTGCGTCGATGCAGACGGTGACGTCGCACTCGGCGTCGACGCCGGCCTCGAAGAGAAGGGGCACGTCGGCGACGATGAAGCGGGCGCCGGCGGCGGTGGCCTGGCGGATCATTCCTTCGCGGCTGTGGCGCACGAGCGGGTGGATGAGGCGTTCGAGGCGGGCGCGTTCGGCGGGCTGGGAGAAGACGATGTGCCCGACTTTGCTGCGATCGACCGAGCCCTGAGCGTTGAGGACCGAGGGGCCCCACCACGCGACGAGAGAATCACGGACGCTGGGGGTGTCCAGGGCGGCGCGGGCCTGGGCGTCGGAATCGATGACGACGGCACCGAGGGCGGCGAGTTGGGCGGCGAAGGTCGACTTGCCGGCGCCGATGGAGCCGGTGAGGCCGATGACGATGGGTGGAGGCGACTGAGGGCGATCGCGGGGGGAACGAACGGCGGAGATTGTGGCCTGGCGGATGGCTTTGGCGTCGTCGTCGGCGCGGCCGACGGATTGCCACCAGACGGGCAGGCCATAGGCGCCGGCGGATTCGACGCGGATACTGCCCAGACCGAGGACGCGCTGGATGGGGCTGCGGAGCACGATGGTGCTTTGGACTTTCTGGAGGGGGATTTCGACGAAGGTGCGCGAGAGGACACCTGAATGGGCGGTGACATGGGTGGTGGTGAGGGTGTACCGGGTGGCGAGCCAGCGGGCGACCTGGAGGATGAGGTTGAGGGTGAACGCGCTGGCGAGGAGGATGAGGAGGATGGGCCAGGCTTTGGGGGACCAGGCGTTGAGCTCGGGCTTGAACCACCAGCCGGCGGCGATGGCGGTCAGGAGAAAGAGCCAGGTGGGGAAGGGTGCGACCACTACCCACAGGGGCGAGGGGCGGATGGAGAGGAGGGGGTGGTCGTGGG
>CAYHQQ010000135.1:0-4394 GCA_964358855.1 uncultured Phycisphaeraceae bacterium | reverse complement strand
ATTTGGCGAATGGGTCGATGGGGCGGAATGCTCAGTTTAAGCATACAAGACTCGCGACACCTCCCCCGCAGAGAGCTTGAGAAGGAATCGACTTTGGTAGGCAGGGCCGAAGCTGGGGTCGAATCGCCCCCGCTTTCAATTTGAATCGGCGCTGGGTCGGCTAATTTGGCTGGCTCGGTCGATCTGACTCGTTTGGGCGGTCTTGAGACGAGATTAGCGTGTCTTTTGGGGTCATCCCATCGGCGTGATCAGCTTTTCTCCTAACAGCACCACCATGTACGCCAGCACCGCCCACATCGTCACGCATTTCACTTTCGCCAGGCCCCGCACTCTGAACCGATCCAAACCTCGATTCGCTTTCAGATCTGCGTTCACCGTCTCCACCGTCGCCGCTCTCTCTTTGTAGATTGTCTTGGCCTCGCCGCTGGACATGCGAAGCCGCCACGCCGCTACAGCTTCAGGATCGTCGTCTCGAGGCTCGAACGGGTCGCGGCCATCGGCGGTCTTGGGCACAGGCGCGTACACCGTCACGCCATCTTTCTGCGCGGTTGTCAACGCGTCGTGCGTGACATAACCCCCATCCATCAGATGCTCTTTCACATCGATTCCCGTCACTGCCTGCACACGCTCGCGCATGGACTCGTCCTGCCCCGCGTCGGATCCCGAGTTGCTCAGGTTCACATTCAATATCGCCCGGCTCTTGACGTCCACCGACACCTGCACGTTGTACCCCGGCCTGAAGCCGCCATCACCCATCTTCATCGTGCGAGCCTCTGGATCGGTCTCAGAGACCCGCACCGACTCCACGGCCTTGGCCCGTTCGGCCTTACTGCGGTGGGATTGCTCTTTGGCCTTCACCAGCGCCGGCATCTCGGCCAACGCTGCCTCCAGACGTTCCTGCCTCTCGCGGGCCCCACGTTCCTTTGCCGCACGGGCGCGAGACCCGGCTTCACCCTTGGCCTGCTCGGCCAGGAGCCGCACATCCTCGCGGGCCTTGTCCAGATGCTCTCGCAATGTCCTTTCTCGCCGGAAGCTCCCAGAACCCGCCGCTGCACGCACCCTGGTGCCGTCCTGGCTGATCCGCTCTCCGCCGATCTCTCCGGCAGCCATCAAAACCGCCAGCATCTGCGCCAGAAGATCGTCGAGCACCGCCTGATGCCCCACGCGGAAGTCGTTGAGCGTGTGATCACTCACCGTCACACCGCCCAGGATCCACCGATACGCGTCGTGCTCAAGGCACAACCTGGCCAGGTGTCTTCCAGAACCTACGTTCTGAGTCGCCCCGTAAAGCCAAAGGGCCGTCAGCAGCCGCGGATCGATCGCGGGGCGCCCCGGATCACTCCCCCGTGCGACAATCTTGGCCTCCAGCGCCGAGAGGTCGAACCGTTCCACCAGCTCCATGACCCGCCGAGCAAGATGGTCCGCCGCCAGCCGCTCGTCCAGACTGCAGGCCTCCCAACGCATCTGCTCACGATCCGCGCGAACCAGCCTGGCAGCCGCCTTTGATGGATTCCGTTCCATCGACGCAAGATACCAACCTGCCGGGATTTTTTCTCAGGCTCAGAGCGGGGGAGGAGAAAGGCAGTCTACTCGTCCGCGACCACCACCGCGATTGCAAACCCATCGTACCCCTTGCTCCCAACCGTCTGCATCGCCGTCGCCGTCACGCGGCGTTCGGCTTTGAGCATTTCCATGAGGCGGCGGACGCCTTTGATGCTGGGGTCGGTGCTGGCGGGGTCGATGACTTTGCCGTCGCGGACGACGTTGTCGATGATGATGACGCTGCCCTTCTTGGTGAGGCGCAGGGCCCAGGCGAAGTAGTCGGGGTTGCTGGGTTTGTCGGCGTCGATGAAGACGATGTCGAAGGGGCCCAGGCCTTCGGCGGCGACCATGGGCAGGGTGTCTATCGCGCGGCCCACGCGGACCTCGACCACGCGCGAGAGTTCGGCGCGGGCCAGGTTCGCACGGGCGACCTCGGCGTATTTGGGGTCGAACTCGAGGGTGACCAGGCGGCCGCCGGGGGCGAGGGCACGCGCGAGCCAGATGGTGCTGTAGCCGCCGAGTGTGCCGATCTCCAGGATTCGCCGAGCGCCGGTGCCTCCCCAGAGTTTGGCGAGCATGTGGAGGAGTTTGCCCTGGTTGGGGGCGACGTGGATCGGGGGGAGCCCCGCCGCGGTACTCACCTCCAAGGCCATCGTGAGAGCAGGGTCAGAGTCTACGAGGGCGTCACTGAAATACTGGTCAACCGCCGACCACTGTTCCTGGGACATCGGGGAATCCTCCGAAACAATGTACGCTTACGAACGAGGATTTGGCGGCGATGGCGGGCACTCGCGGGTCTTCACGTCGCAGATCTGCAGGTGGGCGCGGACCATCCGAGCGCCGATGCCGGCAAACCACCGGTAGACCAGCATCCCACCGAGCATCAGGACGATCGGCGTGACGGTGTGCCAGGGCAGGAGCTTGCCGTGAATGCGGTAGAGGTCGGCGGCCGAGAAGGCCGCCACATCCCAGGCCGTGTGGAGCAGGATGGCTCCCGCCAGGCATGCGGCGATGACGGGGAACGCCCAGCGTGATCGCGTGGTGAGGAGGCCGAGCCCGAACGCGCCGATGCCGCCCATGACCAGATGACCTGCGAGGCGCACGGGCTCCTGGGGAGGAAGGTACAAGGCTGGGGTTACTTTGCCAAGCACGACCACCGATTCCTCGATCGCGGCACCGAGGCCCGCGAAGGAACCGTAGATCAGGCCGTCGAGCGGCTCATCGAACGCACGTCTGGCGAGGAGGAAGAGGAGCAGCACGGCGAGCAGCTTGCCGAGTTCCTCGGTCGAGCCCGCGAGCAGGGCGAGCTGAATGTTGTCGATCAGGAGATCGTTGGAGGAGAGGACATGGATGACGCCGAGCTGGGCCTGACCGGCGAGCCACATCGAGCCCGCGCCCAGGGCGGCGACCAGTGCCAGGGCGGTCCATGACTCCTGCTTGTAGAGGTCGTATCGAACCACGGCTGCCGCGATGCCGACGGAGCAGAGCGCAAGGGAGAGGTAGAGAAAGAGTGTGGGCCAGAGCACGGTGAGCAGCATACCGCGAGGGCGGGGTCAGCTTTTGTTTCGCATTGCCACCAGGATGCTGACTCCAAGGAGCACCATGCCGCCTCGGATGCACCAGCCGATCTCAGGACCCCAGGTGTCGAACCAGGCGACGAGCAGGGGCTGAATGCCCATGAGCGGCAGGAGGGCCGAGGCGATCGCGAAGATGATGAGCCAGATTGCCAAGGACTTCATGCGGCCTCCGGTTTGAAGGGGCGAGTGTCAGTGCCGGGGCCAGAAGCCAGCGAAGCAGCCGGCGGTGATTCCGGTGTAGATCACCGCATCGACGAGTTTGACGACCGTGTGGCGTGCCGAGAGGCCCTTCCACATGGTGTCGTGGGCCGCCATGCCGCCGTGGGCGAGGAGGGAGACGCTGCCGACGATCTGGAAGATCTTGAGGTAAGCGGGGGCGGTCGGGCCCTCTGCGATCGCGGCGTGTGCGACATAGGCGATGAGTGCGGCGACGATGACCTGATTGACGAACCAGAGGCCCAGGGTGCGGCCGAAGTTGGGCTTGCCGTCGGGGATGGTCATGAGGACCCAGGGCCCTTCGTTCATGCGTTTGACGTTCTCGGGATCCTTCATGGCGCCGTGTCCGCCCTTGCACCAGGGGATGAAGTACATGCCGGGTTTGAAGGCGTGCTTCTTGATAGCGGCCTGGATGTCGGCCTCGTCGGGCGGAGTCGAGTAATCACCCTTGTGCAGCGGCGTCGCCATCCAGATGACCGACGACGCGATGAAGACGAGGACGGCCGCGAGCACGATGGGAAGCCAGAGGTCGATGAGGAATTGCATGGAGGCTCCTTGTCTGTCAGTTTTGCCTCAAGATACCAAAGTCGAGCGGGTGATGCTCGCGGGGACCAGACGCGGCGGTCCAGCGGCGAGCGTCCGAATCCTCACCCCGCCGGGCTCGGACAACCTTATCGGCGGGGCCCATCGACAATGACCACGAGAATCCACGTGACGAAGTAGGACAGGAGGGCACCAAGTAATACCCCCAGGGCGATGGTGCGAACAGGCCGTTGGATGAGGGGGCTGTGGGCGATGAGTCGGAGCGCATCATCGGGGTCAGTCTCGGGCAAGCTGTGGACTTTGCTGCCGCCAGGGAGATCGTTGGCGAGAATCCAGCGGACAGTCTCGACACGAAGGCCGCGATGGGCGGCGTACTCGCGGGCGAGCCCTTCGGAGGGGGCGTTGATATACAGCGTCGTGGCCAAGTCTTTGTCGGGCTGAACGCCCCGTACTTCCCAGATATTCATGGGGTAGCTCCGGCATGGAGCGTATCAGAAAGAGAGGGAATTGCGGGGG
>CAYHQQ010000134.1:0-4527 GCA_964358855.1 uncultured Phycisphaeraceae bacterium | reverse complement strand
CCATGGTCCGCGCCATCTGCGATCTTCACGCCGCCAACGATCCCCAGCGCTTCGCCGTTCGCCCCGACGTCCTCGACCGCTACTCCCGCTGGCTCCCCGAGCGCGCCGCCGACCCGCGCAGCGTCTTCCTCGTCGCCACGCTCCCCTCCTCCCCATCGCCCGTCGGCTTCGCAGTCTGCACGATCGAGCCCGAAGTCCCGATCTTCTGGGTCCCCGAGTGCGGCTGGATCCACGACCTCTACATCGTCCCCGCCGCCCGCCGCCAGGGCCTCGCCCGCGAGCTCGTCGGCGAAATCACCGCGCGCTTCACCGCCATGGGCGTCAAGCAGCTCCGCCTCCACACCGCCACCTTCAACGACAACGCCCGCCACATCTTCGCCGCAGAAGGCTTCCGCCCCTGCGTCGTCGAAATGCTCAAGTCGCTGTGACCGGCCGGCAAATCGCCATTCGAACCGCACCCTACCCTCCGCCCATGCCCGCCGCTCGCCGCTTGTCCTGGTGGAAACGCCTCCTCGCCCTCCTCGCCGCGACCTACCTCGCCTGGTGCCTCATCGTCTACTCCGCCCAGGACTCCCTCCTCTTCCCAGGCCCACGAGGAGCCTTCAAGCCACCCGACAACGCCCAGCGCCTCACCCACCCCATCGACTCGGGCGACGTCTTCGCGTACCTCTCATTCCCCAGCGCCCAAAGCGCCACACCTCGACCCCTGGTCGTCCTCTTCCACGGCAACGGCGAGAGCATCGCTCGCCTCGAAGGCCTCCGCCGCGGCTACCTCTCCCGCGGCTACGCCGTCCTCACACCCGAATTCCGCGGCTACGCAGGCTCCGCCGGCTCCCCCTCCGAGCCCGCCCTCGTCGACGACGCCCTCGCCTTCATTGAAGACGTCATCAAACGCCCCGACATCGACGCCTCTCACCTCCTCTACCACGGCCGCTCCCTCGGCGGCGCCATCGCCGCCCAGGTCTCCACCCACCGCCCACCCACCGCGCTCATCCTCCAATCCACCTTCACCAGCATCGCCGACATGTCCTGGTCCTTCGGTGTGCCGCCTCTGGTCGTGAAAAACCCCTTCCACACCGACCACATCCTCGCCACTCTGCCCACACCCGTCCTCCTCATCCACGGCACCGGCGACACCATCATCCCCATCTCCCACTCGCGCAAGCTCGCCACCATCGGCCAAGGCCGCACCCTCGTCGAACTCCCCGGCAACCACAACGACTTCCCCATCGACCCCGTCCCCTACTGGGCGGCCATCGACACCTGGCTCCAAGCCCACGCCCTGCCGATCTCAACCGACCCTCCCCGCTGAATTCGGGTTTTGGCAGCCCGCGGCCTCCCCCGCCATCGCAGGTCTCCCCCCGGGACTGATAAAACCTGTCGAATCCCGGCCCCCACGGCCCAAGTGGGTGGACGAATCGCCAGCCTCATATATGTTGACTACGGAGGAAATGTCCCAAGCCCTCGCGCACTGCGTTCGTGCGATGGCCGGGCATCGTCGCCAAATGAGGGAACGCGTCTCCAATGAACACCAAACTCGCACTCATCGCCCTCGCCGCCTCCGCCGCCCTCGTCGGTTCAGCCCACGCCTTCATCCCGTGGGTCCACCCCGAAGGGTCCGCCACGAACTTCGACTGGTTCAACGGCGGGTCCGACAACGGCCGCTTTGGCAGCCCCGTCCTCGTCGGCGGCGACACCTGGATCTTCTTCCCCGGCGACTACAGAGCACAGTCCTCCGGCGGCGGCTCGTCAATCACCACCGATCGCATGTCAGTCGAAATCATCGCTCACCTGGGCCAGCGCATCGAGCACGCCACCCCGTTTCCCACCTGGTCCTACAGCATCGTCGGTGATGGCAGCGTCAGCGCGTTCTCCAGCCTCATCGCAACCGACCTCATCGACGGCTCCCGCACGCTCGTCAACACCGTCAACTTCTTCTCCAGCGCCCCGGGCTCCGGCGATATCCATCCCTACATCGACCTCGACCTCACCCAAAGCGCCCCCGACTGGACCCACTTCAACCTCTCCTGGGAAGTCACCTTCTCCGCAACCAGCGGCCCCGGCGGCTCGGCCTCCATCGAACAACGCGTTTACAACATGCAGTTGCCCGCCCCAGGCTCGCTCGCACTGCTCGGCATTGCCGGACTCATTTCACGCCGTCGCCGCTAAGGTTGAATTGTCACTACAAGAGGAATCAGATGCACCCGAATCTCGCGGCTCTCGCTCTCGTCGCTTCGGCCTCAATGCTCGGCTCGGCCCAGGCGTTCGTCCCGTGGATCAATACCAACGGCAGCAGCTCCACCTTCGACTGGTTCGGAGGCGGATCGGACCTTGGCCTCTTCGGCAGCCCCATGCTCATGGGTGCCGACACGTTCCTCTTCTTCCCCAATAGCTTCAACGCCCAGTCGTCCGACGGACACACCACTCAGACTCGCGATCGCATGCAGGTCGAACTTCTATTGCACCAAAGCCAACGCGTCGCCCAAATCTCCTTCATCAACACATGGAAGTACAACGTGGTCGGCGTGGGGAGCAGCGTGAGCGCGACCTCCTCGATCTTTCTCACCGATCTCAACAACTTTCAAACCCTCAGCGTCACGTACACACTTCCCACCGGCCTGACCGGCTTGGGCGAACTCCAGGCCGGACCCACGATCAATGTGCCCATTGGCCTCGACTGGAGCCACTTCCAGCTGGTGGTCAACACCAACTTCTTCGCGACCAGCGGCCCCGGGGGCTTCGCATCGCTCAGCATGGAAGGCAGCTACCTCCTGCAAATCCCCGCCCCAGGCTCCCTTGCGCTTCTGGGAATCGCCTGGTCCGCCGCCCCAAGACGCCGTCGCTGAGCGGTAATGACTCTCATTCCATTGCTCAGTCCTCAGTCCTGTTCAACTCCCCCGGATTCCCATTGAATCGACGTCCCTCGCTGGTATGCTGCGCTCGATTGGCGCGCCGGAGGGAGGGCCGCCCTTCGCGCGGCGAGAGGCCTCACGCGCGGCATTCCTGCTCCTGACACTGGAGAGAGATCATGGCATGCACAACCTTTGTCCCCCTGGCTTGCGTCGGACTCTTCCTGGGCGGCCTCGCCGCGCTCATCGTCGCCGCCGGCCCGCTCAACCCGCCCGCCGGGGCCGTCGCCAGCACCTACAAAACACTCACCGAGGTCGAGCCTCGCATCGCCATCAACGCAACCAACACCCCCGGCACCGCCTCCGCCACCTTCCGCATCAACGCCCCCGGCTCCTACTACCTCACCGGCAACACCGCCGGCGCTTTCAACAAGCACGGCATCGAAGTCTCCGCCGACAACGTCACCATCGACCTCTGCGGCTTCAATCTCAGCGGCGGCGGCGGCACCAGCGACGGCATCGCCACCTCCTCCGGCTCCTCCGCCAATCCCGCCAACGTCGTCATCCTCAACGGCACCGTCAGCGGCTGGGCCGGCGACGGCATCGATCTCTCGACCGTCTTCTCCCCCAGCTGCCGCATCCAGGGCGTCCACGCCACCGGCAACGGCGGCGTCGGCATCAAGACCGGCAACGGCTACATGCTCGAACGCTGCTCCGCCCGTGTCAACGGCGGCGGCGGAATCAACGTCGGCAACCAGGGCATCCTCAAGTTGTGCGAGACCCTTTCCAACTCCACCGCCGGCACAGTCGCCGGCCAGGGCTCCAACATCTCCGACTGCTTCTCAGGGTTCAACCTCGGCGCCGTCGACGCCATGCGCACCGGCGGCCTCTGCACCGTCACCAACTGCACCATCAACAGCTCCCAGGGCAACGGTCTCGTCACCGGCAGCGTCAGCACCATCACCGGCTGCACCATCAACGGCGCCAACCTCGCTGGCATCACCGCCGGCAACGGCAGCACCATCTCCCATTGCTCCGTCAACTTCGCCCAGACCTTCAACATCATCGCCGCCACCGGCTGCACCGTCTCCGACTGCACCGTCCAGTTCGCAAACCAGGGCGGAATCCAGGTCTCCCAGCAGTGCGTCGTCCGCAACAACCTCTGCTCCCAGAACGCCAACGGCAGCGGCACCGGCCCCAACATCCTCGCCACCGGCGCCGACAACCGCATCGAAGGCAACAACTGCACCTCCGCCGGCCGCGGCATCAAAGTCGACGCCGCCGGCAACTTCCTCTCCCGCAACACCTGCTCGGGCAACTCAAGCAACTACGAACTCGTCGCCGGCAACGTCGCCCTCATCGTCTCAGGCGCAACCTCCGGCGCCATCCTCGGAAGCTCCGGCGGCGTCGCCCCCGGCTCCACCGACCCCAACGCCAACTTCTCATACTGAACCAACAGAGCCCCCGGCGCCAGCCGGGGGGCGGGGGTTCTTTCATCACGGCGTCTCGAATGCCGTCACAAAGTCTTCAACTCACGCATCTCAATTCGTTCGTTGCATCGCAGGCCGGAGGCCTGCTCATAGTGTCAGGGGCGCGGCCCCCAGTGAACCATAGAAATGTGAATTGGACCCCGAAGGGCAACGCCGTGAACTGAAGCAAAGATTCTTGCAGAAAAGCG
>CAYHQQ010000133.1:0-5002 GCA_964358855.1 uncultured Phycisphaeraceae bacterium | reverse complement strand
CCCAACCCCAACCCCCACCTCCACCACCACTCTTCGAGCCGCCTCCTCTCTCACTGGTCCTTCTATCTCTAAGGGCACCCGGTTTGGCCGTCCTGGGCGGGCGACGGTGCTGGGGCTGGCTGTTGGGATGCCCGTGGGCCTGGCGTCGCTGCTGGCGACGGCCCAGTTGGTGTTTGGGGCGCTGCCGCCGGTTCCCCAGCCGGCTGAGAACCCGATCACCGAGCCCAAGCGGGTGCTGGGCAAGATTCTGTTCTGGGACGAGCAGCTTTCTTCGCAGAACGTGGTCTCGTGCGGCACGTGCCACATTCCCGGGCGAGCCGGGACCGATCCGCGGCGGGCGCGCAATCCGGGCAACGACCGGCTGGTGAACACGCCCGACGACATCATCGGCTCCCCGGGCGTGGTGCGTTCGGACGCCGACAACGACTTCGAGCGGGATCCGGTCTTCAATCTGCAGCCGCAGATCACGGGGCGTGCGTCGGTCTCGACGATCAATTCGGCGTATGCGCCCGAGCTTTTCTGGGACGGGCGGGCGCGGGGGCAGTTCATCGATCCGCAGACGGGCGCGGTGGCGATCGTCAACGGAGGGGCGCTGGAGAGCCAGTCGGTCAACCCGGTGGTGAACACGGTGGAGATGGCGCACTCGGGCGTGGACTGGACCACGGTCTCGACCAAGCTCGAGCACGCGGTGCCGCTCAGTCTGGCGATCAATCATCCGGCGGACGTGGCGGCGGCCTTGGTGGGTCATCCGGACTATCCCGAGCTGTTCCGCCGGGCGTTTGGCGACACGGCGATCACCGCGAGGCGGATCGCCTTTGCGATCGCGACGTACGAGCGGACTTTGATCTCGGATCAGTCGCCGTTTGATCGATTCCGCGCCGGGCAGCCCAACGCGATGACGCCGCAGCAGGTGGCGGGGCTCAACGACTTCCAGAACAACAACTGCGCGGCCTGCCACAGCCTGCAGGGAGATCTCACGACGAATTTCACGTTCCGCAACATCGGGCTGCGGCCGATTGCCGAGGACACCGGTCGTCAGGCGGTGACGGGCAACCCGGCGGATCGCGGTCGGTTTCTGGTGCCGTCGCTGCGCAACGCGGGGCTCAAGAACAGATTCATGCACAACGGGCAGTTTGCGCAGCTGAACCAGGTGATCGACTTCTACGCGCGGGTGAACGGCGCACCGCCGCAGTTCCCCGACAACCAGGACCCGCTGGTGCCGGCGATCAATCTCAACGGGACCGAGCGGGCGAACATCGACGCGTTCATCCGCACGGGGCTGACCGATCAGCGGGTGGCGAACCAGACGTTCCCGTTCGACAAGCCGACGCTTTTCACCGAGCGGCCGGCGGACCAGAACGCCAATCTTGGCGGCGGGGTTCCGGGCACGCCGCCGGCGCCTCCGGCTCCCAACACTCCTCCCCGCATCGTCGTGCCCGATCCGGCGCTGGTGGGCAATCGCGACTTCCGAGTGGGCCTCGACGGCGCGCGGGGCGGGGCCTCGGCGCGACTCGCGGTCTCGTTCACGCCCCCCGCGGGCGGGCGGATCACACCCGACTGGTTCTTTGACCCGATGGTGACGGGCGGAGCGGCGGGCACGGGCGGGGTCGGGTTTGCGACCCAGCACTGGCCCCTTTTCCCCAACGAGGTGAGCGCGGGGCAGGTGCTGTGGGTGCAGTGGATCGTCACGGATCCGGCGGCGGTGGGCGGGCTGGCGCTCTCGCAGGTCGCGCGGCTGACCTTCTTCTGCGGCTCCTCGGGGTGCCCGCAGTCGTGCGGGCCGGCGGACTTCAACGGCGACGGGATCACGGACTTCTTTGACTACGACGGGTTTGTCTCGGCGTTTGAGATCGGGCACAGCGCGGCGGACTTTGACGCCGACGGGACGGTCGACTTCTTTGACTACGACGCGTTTGTGAAGGTGTTTGAGATCGGGTGCTAGGAAAGGCGAACGCGAAGGCGCGGAGAAAGAGCGAAGGACGCGGAGAGCATGAATCAGAAAGAGGGATTGGATTGTGTTGCATCCAATTCCTCTTTCTGTTTTTGCATTTCTCTGTGTGCTCTGTGCCCTCTGTGGTGAGTCTTCTGGCTTTGAGTGACGTCAGACCGGGCGTGTGGCGAGGCGGACGAACATTTCGACACCGGTTGAGATGGCGTCGTCGTTGAAGTCGAAGTCGGGCTGGTGGAGGGTGGGAAAGTGGCCGGCTTCGGAGGGTTTGAGGCCCAGGAAGAAGAAGCAGGCGGGGACCTTTTTGCCGTAGTAGCTGAAGTCCTCGCCGCCCATGGTGGGGTGCTGGACCTCGCTGACGCGGGACTCGCCCAGGACTTCCTTGGCGACGGCGAAGAACTGGGCGACCACGTGGGCGTCGTTTGTGGTGACGGGGTAGCTCTCGCGGTAGGTGACCTCTGCGGTGCAGCCCAGGGCCTGGGCGGTGTGGGTGGCGATCTGGATGAAGCGTTCCTTGGCGAGCTTGCGGGTGCTGTCCTTGAGAGTGCGGACGGTCCAGTGGGTCCAGCAGGACTCGGGGATGATGTTGTTGGCGGTGCCGGCCTTGATCTCGCCGCAGGTGACGACGACAGAGTCGAGGGGGGAGACGTTGCGGCTGGCGATGGACTGGACGGCGGCGATGATGTGGGCGGTGGCGGTGATGGGGTCGTAGCCCTGGTGGGGGTAGGCGCCGTGGGACTGGACGCCCTTGACGGTGATCTCGACATCGTCGACGCTGGCGAGGAGCGGACCGACGCGCGTGGCGACGTGTTCCACCGGAAAGGTGGGCCAGCCGTGGAGGCCGAAGATTTCACCGACGGGATTGCCGAGGCTGCCCTTGGACTTGGCGCCGTCGAGGGCGCCCTCATTGCACATGCGTTCGCCGCCGGCGCCACCTTCTTCAGCGGGTTGGAAGATAAAGGTGACGGGGCGGGGGCGGTGCGGGAGGGCGGCGAGAATGCGGGCGGCGCCCAGGAGGATCGTGGTGTGACCATCGTGGCCACAGGCGTGCATGACGCCGGGATTGCAGCTCGCGTAGGGCTTGCCGGTCTGCTCGGTGATCGGAAGGGCGTCCATGTCGGCGCGGAGGGCAACCGAGGGGAGCGTGTTGCCGTGGTCGGTGGTCGCGGCGAGATAGGCGACGACGCCGGTCTGGGCGATGTTGGCCTTGAAGGGGATGTTCAGGCGAGAGAGCTGGCGCTGGACGACATCGCTGGTGCGGTGTTCCTGGTAGTTGAGCTCGGGGTGTGCGTGAAGGTCGCGGCGGATCTCGATGAGATCCTTGAGTTCGCGTGCGATCAGGCTCTTGATTTGGGGTTGGGCCAGCGTCATGGTCATCAACGGTGATGATAGGAGGCTGGGAAGAGTTGAAACACGGAGGGGCACCGAGGGGGGAGGGAGTGGGCTTCGGAGTGGGGTTGGGAGTGGAGTTGGGAGCGGAGTTGGGGGAGGACTTGGGGGAGGACTTGGGAGTGCGCTTGGGAGAGGGTTTGGGGAGGCGGAAGGGGGTGCGGCAGAGGCGCGCGAGCCTTGCGGCGGCGCGGATGGTCACTGCGTTGGAATTGGAGGTTTGGAGGATGAGCACTTGGGCGTCGGCTTCGACGAGCCAGGCGGCTTTGGACTTGGCGCGCCCGATGATGGCTTTGTGGGTGGCCATGTTTGCCTGGACGGTGTGGTCGGCGAGGAAGGCGTCGAGCTCGTCGGTGGTGAGGGCGAAGCGGGTCTGGAGAGCGGGGAGGTCGCCATCGAGTGCGGCCCAGGAGTTGAAAAGATCGGCGTGCGAGGGCGCGGACCCGGGAACGGGATCGATGGGCGGAGCGGAATGCGCGAGCGCGAGAGTCACTGGGAGGACAAGTCCTCAGGGGCGTGGAGCCTTTCAGGAAAGTAAGAAAGTCGAGCGAGGAATTGAAAGTTCCTACGGCAGCGCGCAGGAGTTGCGCGTTGCGAGTGAACCGATCGGGTTATTTGGGGGTGGGGAGAGGGGAGGTTTGCCCGAGAACCGAGAGCGGAGAGGCGAGGCCGCATTCGGGGCAGGGGGCGAGGGGGGAGGCATTGAGGTCGTAGTTGCAGGCGGGGCAGTGGCCGCGGCGGGCGCGGAACAGCTGCTGATATTTGAGCAAGCGGAACCGGGCGTGTACGAGGACGAGTCCGATCGTCAGAAGGGCGAGGTAGGAGAGAACGAGCGTGACGGCGAGCGAGATCACCCCGGGCGGATTGAATCTGTACCGCGTTCCTTCGACCAGGATGAAGGGGTCGGTGCGTCCGGAGTGGTACGAGAATTGGTCATTGCTAAGGTGGAATTCGACGCGAGTCAACTGGTCGAGAATGTTCTCGCGCGCCGCTTCGAGACGCTTCTGTCTTGCATCGTCTCTCGCTAGAGCCCTGTAGCTGCCGACGTCCGAGAGCACCACATCACAACCAAAGACAACCAGTGAGTAGCGGCGGACCTCCGAGTAGATTGTCCCAAGGAAGTCGACGCTTTGCCGGATTGCCTCATCCGTGGGGCCAACGACGAAGCCGTCCGCCGTCTCGATCACCGCGATGGACTGGAAAGCCTGCCCGTCAAGAACCATCACGCTGATGGGTTTGCAGGGAAGTTGAGCGAGAATAATCGCTGCGATCGCGGTGGACGCGCAGAGGACGCGCAGAGGACGCCGGCGGTCAACCAGCAGAAGGCGGCCAAGATGCACCGTCTGCGGCGTTGCCTTAGATTGTGGGGGTCGCCGGGCAAGGGCCAATCATACAGGAGCGGAAGGGCTGTGAATCGGACTCGAGAGGGGAACGCCATGGACGCCCCGCGAATCGTGACGTCCATGGGCCGACCGCTCCGGGCAACGCCGTGAACGGAATCGCATAGCCGCTGGGCTGACAACACCTCGAGTCTTGCAATCCATGTGACTTCGAGCTTCCCGGCGACCTTTGGCCGACTCCTACGGAGTCGAAATGCACTCTTGTGGCCTTTCCGGGGGCTGCGCCCTCACCTTTATACACATCTGTTCGAAGTACCCGGATTCG
>CAYHQQ010000132.1:0-5041 GCA_964358855.1 uncultured Phycisphaeraceae bacterium | reverse complement strand
CCCCACCGGGCCAGGCGATCCGCCAGGTGCTCGCCGACATCGAGCCGTTGATGCAAGCGTACAGCACGACGGCCGCCGATCTGCCCGACGCCACCCGCCAGGATCTCATCACGCGCCATGGGTGGATCGGCAAGGTCGCCATGACGACCGGTCAGGCCTTCGACTCTCCCGAACGCGAGGCCCTGTTGGGCGGCGGCGGCCAGCTCGTCGCCCTCCTCATGATCGCTGGCGTGCTGATTCTCGTCGGTGGAATTGTCGGCCTGGTGCTCTTCATCATCGGCCTCGTCAAAGTCGCGGGCGGTCGAATCGGACGTCGTCTGGCTCGCCCGGCCCCCGGCGGCAGCGTGTACCTCGAGACGCTCGCCATCTTCTTCATCGCCTTCGTGGGCGTGAAACTGGTCGTGGGCGTGGTCGCCGGGGCCGCCGGCCTCAACGACGAGCAAGCACAGAACTTCGCCCTGGGCACGCAGTGGATCCTTGTTCTGGTCCCCTTCTGGCCGATCCTGCGGGGCGTCTCGTTCGAGCAGCTCCGCGCCGACATCGGCTGGACCGCGGGCGAGGGCGTCTTCAAGGAAATCGGCGCTGGGATCGTCGGCTACCTCGCTGGTATCCCGATCTTCCTGTTCTTTGTGGTCCTCTCGCTGATCCTGACGGCTGTGCGAGCCGCGATGCGGGCGCAGGGCGGCGACACCCCCGACATGGGTCCGATCGAGAATCCGGTCTTTGATCTCGCGTCGTCGAAAGGGATCGGGCTGGTGCTGCTCTTCACGCTCGCCACGATCTGGGCGCCCATCGTCGAAGAAGCGGTCTTCCGCGGCTCACTCTACCGGCACCTGCGCTCCTGGCTGTGGATTCCCGTGGCCGCCCTGGGCAGCGCCCTGGTCTTTGGCCTGGTGCACGGGTACGACTGGGTCATGCTCGGGCCGGTGATCGGCCTTGGGCTCAACTTCGCCCTGATGCGCGAGTGGCGCGGCTCACTCATCGCCCCCATGACAGCCCACTGCATGCACAATGCCATGTCGCTCACGTTCGTGATCACGATGCTGAGGATTATGGGGGACTGAGAGAAAAGGCAGGTGCTGCGTGCTGCGTGCTGCGTGCTGCGTTCTCCTCGCAGCACGCAGCACTCAGCACGCAGCACGCAGCACGTTGTTTTTCCTTACTTCACGCTCTGCCCCCGCAAGTGCCTGGTCATATCCCGCATCATCGGGGCCATGCGCCCGCGCTGCTGGGGGGAGGCTTGCTGGGCGATGGTGTCGTTCATCGTCGACATCATGCGCCCGGTCATGTCGCCCAGGCGCTGGGAGTCGGCGGACTTGATCCACTTCTCGTCGCGCTTGGCGTTCTCCTCAGCCTCGGCGATCCGCTCGGAGTCGGTCTTGTCGGAGATCTTGCCGCCCAGGGCCTCGAAAGTCTTGGAGAGCCCCACCAGCGCATCGTCCAGCGCCTTCTCCTTGTCCTCGGGCTTGGCCTTCTCGTACTCCAGCGCGTGCTTGTCCATCAGGTCCAGCACCAGCCGCGACGCATTCTTCTCCAGTTGCTTGCGGGCCTCGCCGCTGATCCCCGCGGCGAACGCGGCCACCAGCGACGACTCCGAATCGCCCATGTCCTTGAACCGCCCGACGAGCTGGCGGATCAGCTCCAGTCGCTGATCCAGCGGCAGGCTGTTGAAGTCATCTGTCAAAAGTGTGTAGTCGAGCACGTCGTCGAACGGATCGACCTCATAGTCGGGCTTGGGCGTGGGTCCAAAGACCATGTACGCGCCCGCGCCCGCCCCGACGACCAAGAGCCCGCACGCGATCCACGACGCGAGTCGCACCTTGCGTTTGCGATCCACCGAGGCGCCGGCCCAGGCCTTCCAGGCCGCGATCTTTGTCTTGAGCGTCGCGTCGAGCCGCTTGAGCGGGCTCACGGTGGTCCTGGGCTGGGGGCGGGATGCCGCGGCGTTCACCGCGATCCCTTCGAGCAGCGAGCCCTGCCCAAGCGGGCCCGTGTCCAGACCCGGGGATGGTTGTTCCTGCGTCATGCGAGTCCTCCATACACAATCAGCGCCCGGCGGTGCGGGCGATCTCGCCCATGAAATCCTGGATCTCGTCGGTGTCGAGCTGCGTCAGCCAGCCCGCGTGCCAGTCTTTGTAGTACACCGCGTTCTTCTGGTCCTGGCTCACCTTCCGCAGCGTGTGCCAGTTGTCCGCGTCGACGACCACCGCCAGGTCCTTGGGGTATCGCTCGTACGCGCCTGAGACCGCCCGGCAAACTTTCTCCCGCGGGATCGCCATCATCGTCTCGGCGATGATCATCACCGCCCCGGGCACGTACTCGTAGCTGGTGCCAAAGGTCCGCCACGTGGGCTCGAAGTTGGACGCCGCATCGTTCGACGAGAGGTCCTCGGGGCAGATCCACGGGGCCGTCGAAATGTACTTGCCGTCTGCGTCCTTCCTGGGCGTGGGGGCGTCGACGAACTGGCCGAGCACCTCGAGCAGCGATGGATCGTTCTGGTTCCCCGACGGCTCGTGCAGCGGCATGACCTGGGGCAGGAGCCCCTTGCTCGTCGAGGTCATGTACGCCGAGATCCCCTGCCCGATCCCGCGGAGGTTGGCCAGGCACTTGACCTGCCGGGCGCTTTTGCGGGCCCCCGAGAGGGCCGGGAGCAGCATCCCGATCAGGAGGGCGATGATCGAGATGACCACCAGCAACTCGATGAGCGTGAAGCCGCGGACAGATTGGCGGTGGCGAGGGTTCATATGGATACATGTCTGGCCCGATGGTGACCATCGTATCAACCGACCCGCCCCCTCCGAAGTTTCAATTCGGGGCGTGGTCCGCCCGGCTCCAGACCGATTATCCGGGCCCATCCGTACGGCCCCCGGTCGTGCCCGCCCTGGGCTGGGTGAATCGCTTGAGGGCCTTGTTGGCGATCGACCCGATCACCACCATCACCACCACCGCCAGCACGATCCCGGTGATGATCATCCAGCGGGGCTTGGCCGCGCCCGCCGCCTCGGTCGCCACCATGTCTCGGAGCTGGGTGGCCACATAGACCACCGCCCCCGTGCGCGGGGCCATCCCCACCAGCGTCCCCAGCACGTACGTCCAAAGGGGCACGCGGACGCTTGTGAGCACCATGTTCGTGAGGGCGAAGGGCGAGTTGGGCGGGAGGCGGACCAGTGTGATGATCCCCAGCGTCTTGAGCGCACTTCCGCCCACGAGCGCATCGCGGACCGCAAGCCATTTGGGACGCGTCTCGATCATCGCCTGCACACGCGGCATCGCGACAAACCGCGCGATCACGTGCCCGATGAGCGACGCCGCCAGAAAGCCCGCCATCGCCGCCGGAAACCCGACCGCAAATCCAAACGCCCACCCGCCCAGGACGGCCGTCGCGTACGTCGGCAAGAGCCCCGCCCCCGCCAGCACCGCGAAGCCGGCGATGTACATCGAGACACCCTGCCCATCGTGCCCCCGCAGCCACTCCCCGATCGTGTTCATCCACCGAAACAGCGCGATCGACCCCAGCGGCGGCAACACCGCCCACGCCACGCCCAGCACACCCGCAGGTCCGAGTTGCGTCGCGACACGTTCGAAGGTGTCGGGGGTTGGGGGGGGCGGGGGAAGAGGTGTGGGTGGTACCACCGTTTCGGGCATGGGGAGGAGCATAGCCGAAAGGCAAGTTGAACAGGACTGAGGGCTGAGGACTGAGGAAAGGCGGAAGGCTGAAAATGAAGGCTGAAGGCGGAATTGATTCAGCCTTCCGCCTTCATTTTCAGCCTTCTGCCTTTGCCCGTCTCCACTCGGTACCGCTCAATTCTGCCTCGCCCGCTCGTCGGGGAATACCCTTTCCCTTCAATCCGCTCACACTTTCGGAGGACGGTTCATGTTGATCTCACGTCGGTTTTTCCTGGGTTCGGCGGCTGGCGTCGCCGGTGCGGTTGGTGCGGTTGGTGCGATGGGTGGCTTGGGCACGCGCGCCCTCGCCCGCGCCAGCCGCCCACGTCCCAGCTCGGGCCTCCTCTGGTTCACCTTCACCAAGCTCGCCGACGGTGTGTTCGGCAGCTTCGGCGAAGGGGGCAATTCGCTCGTGATCGAAACCAAGGACGGCTGCGTCCTCGTCGATAGCAAAAACACCGGCTTTGGGGCTCGCCTTGGTGTTGAAGTCAGCCTTGCCACCGGGCTTCCCGTCCGTAAGCTCATCAACACCCATCACCACTACGACCACACGGGCGGCAACTCGGCCTTCGTGGGCGTCACCGACATCGAGACCTTTGCACACCCCAAGGCCATCGCCCGCATCGCCGGCAACGTCGAGCGATATAAAAACGCCCCGGCCGCCGCCATGAAGCAGCTCGAAAAGAGCGATCATGACCTCGCCAAGGACATCCTTGAAAACGTCAAGACGGTGCAGGCCTCGCTCGACGCCGCCAAGACCGACGCCGCCATCGCCAAGCTCTTCACACCCGCCACACCCGTCGATCCCACCGCCGGCGGCAAGAAAGGGCCCATCGACTACACCTGGGGAGGCGTCAACATCTCCATCCATCACATCGGCGCGGGGCACACCGACAACGACATTTTCATCCACCTCCCCAAGCTCAACGTCATCCACACCGGCGACCTTCTGTTCAACAAGGTGTGGCCATACATGGACCGCGCGGGCGGGTGCGAGACCTTGGGCTGGATCGCGTCGCTCAAGGCGATTTTGGCGCTGTGCGACGCCAAGACTGTCGTGCTGCCGGGGCATGGCGAGGCGACCGACAAGGCGGGCGTGCAGCGGCAGATCGACTTCTTCAGCGACATGCGGGCCGTCGCCACCAAGGCGATGTCGCTCAACACCACCCGCGAGGATTTCCTCAAGCTCAACCCCGAGGCGTACAAAGACTACGCCCCCGGCATCCGCCAGATCACCCTGGGCGGCCTGTGGGACGAGGCCAAGGGCGTGCCGGCGGCGAAGAAGTAGGGAAGAGCACCGGTACCACTGACCGCCCCACATTGGAATGCCATTCAGTTAGCCTGCTGGAATCGTTTTTTGTAGGCCTCGCGGGTG
>CAYHQQ010000131.1:0-5085 GCA_964358855.1 uncultured Phycisphaeraceae bacterium | reverse complement strand
CCCCCCCCCCCCCCCCCCCCCCCCCCCCCCCCCCCCCCCCCCCCCCCCCCGAGGCCTCGGCGATCAATACCGCCACGAAATTCCAAGAAACAGGCCCAGATCATCGGCGGCTCGGGTCAGTCCCACACGCGTGCCCGCGTCGAGCTGAACGTCGGGGGTGAGGGCATAGGTGAGGCCCGCGTTTGCGTAGCCCCGGTACTCCTCGGCGTGGTTGAGGTTGGCAAAGCCGGCGTATTCGACATAGCCGCCAAGGTCGCCGGCGATGGGGAAGCCCAGCGTGACGGTGTGGACCCAGTCGATGGTGTGGTGGTCGGTGCCGTCGACGCGGACGAAATCGAGCTCCTGCATGAGGCCCAGGGACAGGTCGTGCCCCAGGTCAACGCCCAACGGAAGGATCAGCCCGCCCTCGACCTTGCCGTTGCCCAGGGCGCCCCTGGCGGTGGGAAACTTGATGAACGGCATGATCGCAAAGGCGGTCTGTCCCCCGTCGTTTCCCCAGAGATTGACTTTGCCACGCAACGTCAGGTCGCCGAAGCCCTCTGTGGTGGTTCTGACTCCCGTCGCGTCGTCGGTCTGGCGCTCGCGCGTGAGCGGGTCGATGCCCAGCTGAAGATCGAAGTTGTCCAGGATCCCCGCCTTGATGAGCATCGGGGCGAACGAGAGTGTTCGCCGCTTCACGCCATCGCTGTTGCGAGAGTCGTGGACGAAGTCCACCAGCGAGAGCTCGACCTGGAAGTGTCCGGCATCGAGGGTGTAGGGGCTCTCGGTGGTGTCGGGACGGTCGGTGCTCATGTCGCGGAGCGGGTCCGAGGGCCGTGGCTCGAGCAACCAGGAGCGGGCCCCCGCGCCCTCGCCCCGGGGTGCGGTCGACGCGTCCTGCGCCCAGGCCCCGGAACAGGCCGCAAAGGCGAGGACGCCGACCACTGTGCCAGCCAGGTGACGCGTCGCCGGTCCGGCTTGGGGTGTGGCGATGGGCACCTGGCGGAGGAGGGGAACGATTGGGGTGGGGCGCGGATCCATGGTTGAGTAGTATAACTGCAAAGTTTGACGAGTCAAACTATCGATGGGCCGACGTGCCCACCCGCCTGCGGGCGGCGCTGGATCGTCGGGACGGTCCCGGTCAACAGGACGGATCTTGTGCGACAGCACGCGGAAACGGTCGAGCTCCACGCGGCGATGGAAGATGCGTTCAGGCCTCGACGCGCTCGAACTGCACCCGTCCCTCGATCAGCCGGGCGAAGTACGCCTCGATCGCGTCGAGCTTGGTCACGCGGTGCACGAACGCGGCCGCCCGGACCAGATCGGCCCGCTGCACGAGCTCGAGCCTGGGCTCCTTGAGTCCAAGTCGATTGGAATAGAACGCGCACCCCTGATGGGCGATGAGCACGACGCGCTTGAGCCCGTGCACCTCTACGAGGAAATGGAGCTCGTCCACGACACCCTGCTCCTCCAGGTGCGCCTGAGGATGGCCCGCAAGACAGCCTGGCCCGCCCGGCAGCGTGACCCGGTCGTACCGCGGAAGGGACAAACCCTGCTGCAGAAAGTCGTCGAAGTGCTCGCCCAGGCGCCCATCGGAGCAGTAGATGGCCGCGGCGTGGATTCGTGCGGCGTCGTAGCGGATCCGGCTCTCGTACTGCATCGACAACTCCTGTCTGGTCCACGATCGCGGTGGGCGAGCGGGGCAACGTCCGGACGGTCATTCTTGGCGCGGAGGCCCCACCGTGCCCACCGGGGCCTACTTCCAGACCATGGCCGTCGACTCGGGCTGTTCCACCGGCTCGTCGTTACGGCGCGGAGGCGTCGGCTTGGCCTCCTGGTCGAGGGTCTGGACGGGGCAGCCGCAGTACGCCAGACCGGGCGAGAGTCGCTCGTTCTTCATCACGACGCTGTTGGGCGTGACCCAGGCGTCCTCACCGATATCGGCGCCGTAGAAGACGACCGCCGCCTGGCCGATGGTCGCCCCGCGACGGACGATGACGGGGGCGAGCTTGAGCACGCGATCCTCGAAGCTGTGGGCCTGGTAGTTGGCACAGACGGTCGCGTCGTCCTCGATGATGATCATGTCGGGGTCGGCAACCTGCCCGAAGCCCGGTCCCAGCACGACGCGCCGGCCGATCGAAAGGCCCATCGCCCGCAGATAGACGTTGAGGAGGAGGGTTCCTTCGAGCACCTCGAGCGGGCGCATGGCGTAGAACTGCCACGCGACGTACAGGAAGTCCCACCGGCTGCACCAGCACGACCAGAGCGGGTGCTGCCCGGCCTTGGCCCTGCCCAGGAGTGCCCACTTGAGGACGACAACCGCCAGGCATTCCGCCAGGATCGCGCCCAGCGTCACCGCCGGCGCCCACACGAACGCGAGCAGCGTCCAGTCCGCGTCGATCACTGCCATGGCCGCGAGCCACCCGCTGACCACGCCCAGCGGAAGCACGGGGATGGCGAACCGCAGGGACTCCCAGAAAAGGCGCGAGGCGTACCGGAGTGCGCCGGGGTTGTGGGTGAGCGTGCGGTCGACGTTCACCACGTCGCGGCGCGGCAGCTCGATGGCGGGATGCCCGAACCAGGAGCTGCCCGGGCGCGCCTGCCGCGAGTCACCGACGGTGCAGACGCCGATGAATAGGTCGTCGGGTAGGCGCTCGCCCGCGGGGATGACGACGTGATTGCCCAGAAACGTGGCGCGCCCGAGCGTTGTGTCGCGGATGGTCATCGTCCCGCGATGGATGAGCGGCCCGCCCAGATAGATGCCGTCGGCCAGAAAGCTCTCGGCGCCGATGTGGAGATTCTCGGGGACCACGTCGATGATCGAGCTGATCTCGCAGCCCCGGCCGATGTCCATGCCCGCGAGCCGTAGCCACAGGGGCCAGAAAAGCGTGCCGCTGAGCCAGCGCCCCGCGTCCTCAACCTCGTCGATCTTGTGGGCGACGCGGATATTGGCGAGGCTCCAGAGGCTGACGACCGATGGATTCACCCGCCCGACGAGCCGCACGCCCAGCGCCTTGACGACCAGCCAGATCGGAACCCACAACACCGTCGCGACAACCAGGATCGAGACCGACGCGATCGACCACGAGGGGTTGTGGAGCCACGCGCTCACATCCTGGGACGAAAGCCCCAGGGCCGCCGTGAGCGTCGCGAGCACGCCCAGCGCCGGAATGGCCGCTCCCGCCCGCACCGCACCGACGCCCGCGATGTGCAGGATGGCGTGCACGCCCGGGTGCATGTTCCCATCGGTGCTCACCGCCGGGGCCGGCATGCTGGTCCCGTCGGGGATCGCGGGCACACCATGCCAGCGCTGGTGGGCGGGGACGCGCTCCCGCTCGGGCAGCCACGAGAGGGGAGAGAGCGAACCGCCCGTCTCGATGGTCGAGTAGGCCCCAACGCTGGCCCTGGTCTCCAGCGTGGCAAGGTCGTGGATCGTGACGGGGCCGATGACCAGACACCCCGCGTGGAACTCGACCAGGCCCAGGTGAACATCGCGCGCGAGCGTGACATCATCGCCCAGCGTCAAAAGGTCCCAGCCGCCGTACTGCAGATTGACGCCCCGATGGACGTGGACGCGCCGTCCGACCTTCGCGCCCAGAAGTCGGAGAACGACGGCGTAGGCGACGGTGCCCGCCAGGATGTTCCAGGGGATCGCCCGGGCAGCGCCCTGAACGATCCAGTGGCGGAAGTAGTACCAGCTCCAGACCGGCGTCGTGATCGGTCTGTATCGCCCGATCAGAGTCCACTTCAGGGCCACCGCGACGCCTATGGAAACGAGCGTGTACACACCAAGCGCCAGCATCGCCAGCGGCAGCTCGGCCACCAGCGTCCAGCCGATGCCCAGCCGGTCGAGTAGCAGGGGCAGGATCTCGAACGCGACGGCGTAGCTGGCCGCGCTGGCCACGACCAGCTGCATGAGCACCCAGAGCGCCTGCGCGGCGGTCACACCGCTCGGACGGGCGACCTGCCCATCGTCCAGGTTGATGCCGGGACGGAGAATCGCGCGCGTGACATGGGGCTTGGCCACCCGCGCCGCGAGCCTTGCGGGCGTCCGCGCCTCGTACAGGTCCCGCGTGGTGATCGAGGCCGTCTCGACGCTCCCGCGGAGCGAGCAGATGACGGCAACAGCCGAGAGAGAATCTCCGCCCAGGTCAAGAAAGAAATCGTCGTGAGTGGAGATGGGCGAACGAACTCGAAGCGCCGAGGCGAAGGCGTTCACGATCGCCGTCTCGACGCCTCCGACCGGGGCGACGACGTCGCGCTGGGCCTCGCTCTGATGGTGGCCGGGCTCGCCGGCGAGTTCGGGCAGACTCCTGCGGTCCACCTTGGCGCCCACGCTTCGCGGGAGTGTCTGGATCAGTCCGAACCGCGAGGGCACCATGTAAGACGGGAGCGTCCGCCGGAGCGACTCTTTCAGCGCGGAAAAGTCGGGGGGCGCCTTGGGGTCCATCGGCACGATGTGGGCGACGAGCACCGCGTCGCTTCCCTCGCCCTGGACTCGGCAGGCCGCCTCACGAACCCCGGCGCACTGGGCCAGGTGCGACTCGACCGCCTCCAGCTCGACCCTGTACCCGCGCAGCTTGACCTGGGCGTCGATGCGACCCAGGTAGACAAGCTCCCCGCCGGGCTCACGGCGAACCAGGTCCCCGGTGCGATAAACGCGACCGAGCGCCGGATGGACGGGGAACTTCTGGAGGGTGACCTCGTCGCGGTTGCGGTAGCCGCGGGCCAGACCCAGTCCGGCGAGGCAGAGCTCTCCGGCCTGACCGTCGCTCACAGGCTTGAGCTCGGCGTCGACGACCCAGGCGGTGTGCCCAGGGACGGGGCGACCGATGGTGACGGGAGAGCCGGGGGTCACATCGCCGCGGACGACGGTCACCGTGCACTCGGTGGGCCCGTAGCCGTTGACCATCCGGCGACCGCGGGCCCAGAGATCGACCAGATCGTCGGTGAGCGCCTCGCCGCCGACGTAGAGCAGCCGCAGGTCGGGCAGAGCGCTCCTTGGGTCTGTGCATCCGGTCGTGCGAAGCAGGGTCGGGGGCGGGCAGAAAACGGTGATGCGATCCTGCCTGAGCCAGGGCACAAGGTCGGGGCCCATGCGGCTTG
>CAYHQQ010000130.1:0-5145 GCA_964358855.1 uncultured Phycisphaeraceae bacterium | reverse complement strand
CCAAAGACACCTCCTGCGTCGACGTCTGCCCCGTCGACTGCATCCACCCCACCAAGTCCGAGGCCGACTTCGGCAAAACCGACCAGCTCTTCATCGACCCCGACACCTGCATCGACTGCGGCCTCTGCGTCGACGAATGTCCCGTCAAAGCCATCTTCCCCCAGGACGACCTGCCGGCCGAGTGGAACAAATACATCCAGTTGAATCTGGACTACTTCAAGAAGTGATTCTTCTCCCCCGCGCAGCGGGCCTCCCCGCCTCCCCCACGCAGTGGGGGAGGTGTCGCGAGTCCTCGAAGCGACGGAGGGGGTGTCTCCGTTGGGTGCGGATTCAACTGTCGCATCTGATCCTCCGCGACGCGCTGGATCGTCGACAACACACCCGATAGTTTGTGCAAAACGTCCCTCCCCGTAAACCGCAACACCCCGATGTGTCGCTTGTTCATCCACTCATTTCGGCTCGCATCCATTTCCTTCCGCTCCCCCCGATGCCCCGACCCATCAACCTCTACCACCAGCGCCGCCTCACAACAATAGAAGTCCGCAATCCAAGGCCCCATCGGATGCTGCTTCCGAAACTTCAAACCTCCCAGTTGCCTTCCGCGCAATCGCGACCACAGTATCCGTTCAACAGGCGACATCTCCTTCCGCAGCTCAATCGCAAACTCTTTCGCTTGAGGTGTCCCACTGACGCTCCCGGGCCGTGGCCGTTGTTCAGGCTGATTCGCCGGTGAATGCATATAACGAGTATATTACTTCCGACTCCCCCGCGCAGCGGGGTCTCCCCTCCTCCCCCACGCAGTGGGGGAGGTGTCGCGAGTCTTCGAAGCGACGGAGGGGGTGCGTCCGGTGCTTCGGGTGCCTCACCCTCTCCGGCCTCGAAGTCTCGGCCACCTCCCACACCCACGCGAAGGAGATACCAAGCCTTCGCCCTTCACTCCGGTCGCTTCGCCGCGCCCGTCGCCCATTGTCAGTTTCACGCCCACACGAGCACCATTTCGCGAGCCTCGGGCCGTCATCTGGAGGGGTTCGCTCCGCGCCCCGTGATGGATAAGGGACACTTCCCTGTAGAGATGCACTGCGCCCCACACTTATGACCACCAGGAATGAGCGAGAAAGGTCGTCCACTCATGATCACAGCGGATTCGATGTCGCTCATGCGTCGCCGGTGGGAAGTTGCCGCGTCTGAGACTTGTGCAATGGAGGGAACGCAGTCCATCCCTCGCCACCAACCATAAGGAGAATCGCGATGATGACTTTCGTTCGCCCTTTCATGTCCCGGCGTATCAACGCCCATCTCGCCACCTTCGTGGCTGGGATTCTGAGCTCCTCATTCGTCCACGCTCAGCCCATCGAATGGATGCAGAGATCAGTGAGTGGCTCGCCCAGCGCGCGATCCTGGCACGCCATGGCGTTCGACTCGGCTCGCGGCGTTTGCGTTGTCTACGGCGGAGACACGCGAGAACCTTGGGAGTGGAACGGCGCCGTCTGGACAGGGCGCAACGTCCTCGGCCCTGAAAGGCTCCACTTCGGAACCGCCATGGCCTATGACTCGGCGCGCGGCGTCTCCGTTGTCTTTGGAGGTTTCAAGGATGTGTACACGAACGAAACTTGGGAATGGAACGGGAGCGAGTGGACCCAGCGACTTGTGGCCGCCCCTTCTCGGAGGGAAGGACACCGAATGGTCTTCGACTCTCTGCGCGGCGTCACAGTCCTATTCGGCGGTGGGAGATCCAGCCTCGAAGCTCTGGGCGACACTTGGATATGGAATGGCAGCACATGGACCCAGCGGACGGTCAGTGGCCCTTCTCCTCGCCTTTTCTATGCGATGGCCTACGACTCCACCCGGCACGTAACAGTTCTCTACGGTGGTATGACAAGCTCCGGTGACGCGAATTCTGATACCTGGGAGTGGGACGGCAGTCAATGGACCCAGCGTTTGGTCGCAGCGCCGCCGCCACGACATTCCGCCGCGATGGTCTACGACTCGGATCGTCACGTCATGGTCCTCTTTGGCGGCGCTGTGCCCGGCCCTGGCCCCTACGACGTGACTGTGAGCGATGAGACCTGGGAGTGGGATGGGAGCGCTTGGACCAGGCGCGAGGTCGTCAACGGGCCTTCTTCTCGGATCGGTCATGCGATGGCCTACGATTCTGCTCGTCACGCAACTGTTCTGTTCGGCGGCTTGAACGACTTCGTATACTCCAACGAAACCTGGGAACTCAGCTGTATCGGATTGCCGCTCCAACCCGACTCGCAGATCGCCTGCCCCGGCGGCCCGGCGACCTTCTCGCTCCATGCCGCCGGCTACGGGCCCTTCACCTACCAGTGGCGACACGGCGAGCCCCGAGTCGAGATCCCCGGACAAAACGGCCCATCCTATACCATCGCCCACGTAACCGACACCGATGTGGACGTGTATGACTGCGTGGTCACCAACGACTGCGGCTCCATCATCTGCAATCCCGCACGCCTCACCATCTGTTCGGCGGACTTCAACTGCGATGGGGCACTCGACTTCTTCGACTACGACGACTTCGTCATCGCCCTTGAGTCCGGCGACCCCAGAGCGGACTTCAACCACGATCAGACCATCGATTTGTTCGATTACGACGCCTTTGTGCTCGCCTTCGAGCATGGGTGCTGACGCCGAGCCGGTGCTCACGCCCACGCCCTCATAGCCGACACGCCGGAGCCCGCCGAAGGCTTCGGCGTGTTGCCTTGGCAGTTCGACGACACGAGTCGGATCCAATGAACCAGATCCCCCCCTCCCGCGCTCCACCCCCAAAGGAGCCCCGCCATGACCCGCCGCCTCTACTCCATCCTCACCATCGCCGCCGCCGCTGGCCTGACCTTCGCCTTCTCCAGCCCGCCGCAGCCCACCCTCCCCGCCGAACCCGCCTCAAGCGACCCCAAAACCCTCGCCGCCGACAACGCCCGCTTCGCCTTCGACCTCTACCGCGAGCTCGCCAAGGGCAACGGCAACGTCTTCTTCTCCCCCCACAGCATCTCCACGGCCCTCGCAATGACCTCCGCCGGTTCCACGGGCGAAACCGCCGCCGAAATCTCCAAGGTCATGCGCTGGACCCAGACCGAGGGCACCTTCCGCGACTCCTTCGCCGCCCTTACCCGCCGCCTCGCTCCACCCGCGGCCGATCATCCCTCCAAAACCTACCAGTGGACCGAGGCCAATCGCCTCTGGCTGGGCATGTCTGTCCTCCCCGCGTTCAACGATCGCCTCAAGGCCAGCTACGCCGCCGATGCCGGCCAGCTCGACAAAGACCCCGCCAAGTCCGCCGACCTCATCAACGCCTGGACCGACACCCACACCAACCATCGCATCACCAAGCTCGTCAGCGCATCGGACCTCACCGACGCCAAGCTCGTCCTCACCAACGCCGTCTTCTTCAAGGGCTCATGGTGGGAGCCCTTCTCCAAAGCCGCAACCACCGACCGCGACTTCCGTCTCAGCACCGGCTCGCCCGTCAAGGTCGCGACGCTCGCCGATGTCCGGCACATGTCGTACACAACGGGCGAGGCCTACGCGGCCGTGCAGATTCCCTACCGCGGCGGCGTCTCATTCATTGTGATTCTGCCCGACGACGCCCGCCAGCTCCAGGTCGAGCAGGGACTCACCGCCGAGTCCTTCGAGGGGCTGAACAAGTCCTTCAAGAGCAGGCTTGTCGATTTCCAGATGCCCAAGTTCAAGTTCCAGACCCGCCAGTCACTCCACAAGCAACTCAATGCCCTGGGCATGACCAACTCGTTCAGCGACGACGCCAAGTTCAACCAGATGGCCGCCAAGCCCCTCAAAATCTCCGACGTCATCCACGTCGCCGACGTCGAGCTCGACGAGAAGGGCACCGAGGCCGCCGCCGCCACCGCCGTCCCCCTGGCGCCCACCGCCGCCGCCCCAAGCCGTGAGGAGCCGCCCAAACCCGTGATCTTCCACGCCGATCACCCGTTCATCTTCGTGATCCGCCACGACGCCACCGGCGAGATCCTTTTCGCCGGTCGCGTGAGCGATCCGCGCTAGCTCCTCCCCCGCTCCTAGCGGGGGAGGTGGCCGAGTCTTCGAGGCCGGAGGGGGTGCTTCCTACGCCGCCCGCTTGTCCTTGAATCTCTCCGCCCACCGTTGCGGCCTCACGTTCGCCTTCGCGTCGGGCGCCTCCTGCCAGTCCTCCGCCGCCCGCAGCTTGATGTCGCTCGCGCACGTCTTGCGGTACCCCAGCAGCCTGACCACCTCAAGAACATCCGTCCATGTCGGGAACGTCATGTCGTTGGCCTTCTTGAACTCGTTGATCGCGACCAGGAACAAAAACTGCTCCTTGGTCATCTCGCCTTCCTCGGCCGACTTGCTGAAATCCGACAGCCGCCGCCCCGGCCCGCGCCGACGCTCCAGGCCCGTCGTCTCGCCCCTGGCCGCCGCGATCTCCCGGCGATCAAGGCCCAGCCGCTTATCCACAACCCCGTCTCCGGCCGGACGTCCGCCCACTCGACGCTCGCCGGGCGCCGACCCGCCGTCCGACAACTCACGCGATTTCTCGTCCATGTCAGCTGCTCCACAAAGAAAGCGACGGCCCGGCTTTGGTGCCGCGCCGTCGCTTTCATCGGTCTTTCGCCCTTGATCGATCAGACCCAAGGTCCCGTCCGGTCCTTTCCATGGGGGCCCGCGACGCCTCACGTCCGATCACAGGTCGTCATCGTCGTCATCTTCCTCACCTTCGGTACCCGTCCCCGGCTCCTCGTCGGCGTCGTCGTCGAGGAAGTCCTCGTCGTCGTCCTCAAACTCCTCGCCGCCCCCGATGCTCTCGTCGTCGTCGACCTCGTCGTCGCCGAACTCACCCTCCCCCTCCTCTTCCTCTTCGTCGTACATGATCGGCCCGGGAACCGCCCACGGCTCGGCCTCCACCGTCAGCCCCGCCCGCACCGCTTCAAGCTCTCTCATCATCATCGTCATGAGTCATTCCTTCGATTCACGAGCGTCTTTCACCGTGACCGCTCTCGACTTCCTCACCCGTTCAGTGACGGCCGCCATTCGGCCCCACCCTCTGAGCAGCCACCCGCCCGATGCGCCCCAACCTTACCCACCCTCAACGCTCCGCTCCACCCCCCCCCTCCACCCCCGCCCAACATCGTCGCCAGG
>CAYHQQ010000129.1:0-5357 GCA_964358855.1 uncultured Phycisphaeraceae bacterium | reverse complement strand
CCACGACCCGCACCACTCCACCACCACCCTCAGCGTCCCCACCACCGAGTTCGAAAAAAAGGACCGCTGCGCCGATCTCCCCCACCGCCCACGCGTCCTGCTGGGCAAAATGGGACTCGACGGCCACGACCGCGGCGTCAAAGTCATCGCCCGTGCCCTCCGCGACTCGGGCATCCACGTCATCTACTCGGGCCTCTGGCAAACCCCGCGCTCCCTGGCCATCTCCGCCCGCGATGAGGACTGCGATGTCATCGCCGCCAGCATGATGTCCAACAGCCACCTCATCCTGGGCCCCAAACTCATCGCCGAACTCAAGGACGCCGGCCGCCCCGACCTCCCCGTGTACATGGGCGGCATCCTGCCCCAGGAAGACCTCCCCAAACTCCTGGCCGCCGGCGTCGCCAAATGTTTCCCCACCGGCACCGGCCTGCTCGACATCGTCGAGGCCGTCCGCTCGGCCGTAAAGCGCCGCACGCCCATGATCCCCGGCCAAGCCGCTGCCCAGCTCGCCCGCGACATCTCGCTTCTCCATGACCACCAGACACCGCGTGCGGCCGCCCCGCGCCGTCGCCCCCGCCGCGTCATCGGCATCACCGGCTCGCCCGGCGCCGGCAAGTCGACCCTCGTCGCCCAGCTCGTCGGCGAGTTCACGCGCCGATCGAAGGCCGCCGAGCCCGCCTTCGCGGGGCGCTGCGCCGTCGTCGCCTTCGACCCCATGAGTCCCATCACCTCGGGTGCACTTCTTGGCGATCGTCTCCGCGTCGATTTCAACCAGCTCGGCGACAGCGTGTACTACCGATCTCTCGCGATCAGCGGCGAGGATTACCAGGGTCTCCCCGAAATCCTCGATCTCATCGGCGGCGCCGCCACCGGCCCCGCCACCTACGACACCGTCTTTGTCGAAACCGTCGGCGCCGGCCAGAACGAAACCAAGATCCGTAAATTCGTCGACCAGACCGTCGTCGTGCTCACCCCCGGCATGGGTGATGCCGTCCAAATGGACAAGGCCGGCATCCTCGAAATTGCCGACATCTTCGTCTGCAACAAGGCCGACCACCCCGGCCAGAACGAACTCGTCAAAGACCTCCGCGACATCGCCGGCCGCCGTCCAATCCTGGAAACCGTCGCCAGCCGGGGGGAAGGCATTCCCCAGTTGCTGGATGCGATGTTTGCAAAGGGGTGAAACGTTGGGGCGGGCCGGGGCATCGAACCTGCAAGTCATGAAGTCACCGCGGGCACGGTGGGAGAAAAGGCAGAAGGCTGAACTTGAAGGCTGAAGGCGGAATCCGCACAGCCCTCAGCCTTCAGATTCCGCCTTCAAGTTCCGCCTTCCGCCTTTCCCCCTTCCCCTGCGTTCCTCCGTGCCCCTCCGTGTCCTCGGTGTTAAAAATGCCTTCTTCCCCTCTCATCTCCCTCCAATGCATGGAAGTCTGGGGCGGCAACCGTGCCGTCGACAACGGCGTCGCCATGCCGGGCCTCGACGTCTTCGTCCACGCACGCCCGCACGAAGGCAACGACGCCGGCGGCGATGTCCACTACCTCTCCTCCTGTGCAACCGGGCGCATCACACGCCTCATGGTCGCCGATGTCGCCGGCCATGGGCAGTCCGTCTCCGAAACCGCCCTCGTCCTCCGCGGGCTCATGCGCCGCTTCATCAACCACCTCGACCAGCAGAAGGCCGTCGAGCAGCTCAACCACGAGTTCTCCAAGCACACCCACGCCGGCCGCTTCGCCACCGCGGTCCTGGGCACGTATTGGGGCCCCACCGGCCAGCTCTGCCTTTGCAACGCCGGGCACCCGCGCCCGCTCTGGTACCGCGCGAAAAACAAACTCTGGGAGCCGCTCGAACCGCCGCACGTTCCAACCACCCCCGACGATTCCGAAAGCCCCCAAGACGTCCCCCTGGGCATCCTCGACTCCACCACCTACCGCCAACTCGGTGTCCGCCTCAAGCGCGGCGACCTCGTCCTCCTCTACACCGACTCCCTCACCGAAGCCCGCACCACCGCCGGCGCCCTGCTCGGAGAGCAAGGCCTCATCGATCTGCTCAACGGCTTGGGCACACCCGACCCCTCGACGCTCATCGCGGCGCTCAACGACGCTCTCGCCGCCGCCGGGTGCACCATCGACGACGACCTGACGGCCCTGCTCCTCTCACCCAACGGCCTCACACCGGCCCTCACGATCCGCGAGCGACTTGCGGCCATCGCCCACATTATCCGGGCCATGCTTCCAAGCCGCAATCACTCCGCGCTTCCGGAATTCGGCGTGAAGACCGTCGGCGGGTTCTTCCTGGACCGGTTGAACAAGGCAGGCTCGACGAACCCCAAGCGGTAACCCAAACAGGGGCCGATCTCTGCGTTTCCGGTCCATGGAGCGAAAAAGAGAGGGTGAGAAACCCAAAGATCGGTGTTGCCACGGCCCGAGGAATAGATTACTCTACCACTTGTCGGTTTCTGTCCGCCCACTTCTTGGGCGGCTTGTGGGTGCCGCCGTTCGCGGTTTCATCGGTACATGATGTTCAACTCTGGTCAACAGAGTCGGGTCGATTGGGATTGGTCGTTTCGGGATGACGGGTTCTGAGTGGTTGGTGCTGGGTTCGGATACACGGGGCGTTGCCCCACAGGCGAGAGTCAGGACGGCCCTCGCAAAGGAGTTCTCGATGAAGGTCCATGTTCGCCGTGCATTCACGCTGATCGAACTTCTCGTCGTCATCGCGATCATCGCCCTGTTGATCGGCCTTCTGCTCCCCGCGCTTGGCAAGGCCAGGCTGATGGGCAAGCAGGTCCGCGAAATGGCCCTGGGCCGTGAGTACATGCAGGCGTACAGCCAGTATTCCGGTGAGAACAAGGACGGCATCATCATCCCGTACATCTCGTGGGCATGGGCGGCGCACTCCGCGGCTCAGTACAGCGGTCGTCGCGTGCAAGTCCTCAGTGGAGACCCGTTCGACAAGGGCAAGATCATGGGTGGCTCGCTGACCAAGGTCTGGACCTGGCGGCTCTTTGGCGGCTCGACCGTCAATCCCATCAACGTTCAACTCGACCGCGACACGTCCAATGGATTCTTCGCCCGAACCAAAGGACCGACCGCCGGCAGCAGTTCTGCCACCTTCAACAATTACGACGACTACAACCGCTACGAAGCCGCCATGGGCTGGCACCCGACTTTCGGCATCAACAGCGCCTACGTCGGTGGCAATTACCTCCGCGGCGCCTTCGCCAACAGCAGCGACCGAGCCGACATGGGCCAGTCGCTCCAGAACGGCGGAAACTTCTATGTTCGCCGGGTTGACGAGGTTCGCCGCATGGACCGTCTCATCGTCTTTGCCGGCTCTCGCGCCGGTGACATCCTCAATGGCGGCGGGTTCGGCAGCATCGGATACGGCGGCACCCCCCCGCCCGAAACCGGACCGGGTCTGGGAGTCGTCCCTGGCTATTGGGAAGTGGTTGCTCCCCGTCCCTCCCCGCAAGGCCAAAGCTCGGGCGGCACCAATGGCGGTCGCAGCGCCGCTTGGAACACAAGCGACAAGTGGAACAAGAAGCTTCCCGCCACGTCGTGGGGATTCATCGACTGCCGTTACTTCGAACGCTGCGTCACCGCGATGTTCGATGCTCACGTCGAGATGTTCAAGATCGAAGAGCTCCGCGATATGACCCGCTGGTCCAACAACGCGGGCAACGCCACTTGGAACTATCGCCCCGGCAATCAGCTGACCAACTGAGTCGACGCGATTCCAATCCCGTTCAATCCACCGAAGTCGCCCCCTGGCGACTTCGGTCTTTTTTGTTGGATCACCCTCCACCGGCAAGTGGCCCTCATCTTCTTCGTCGTGGTTCGTGCCACTCATCGCCATCTCTCTCAACGGGCCTGCGATGAGAGAGATGGTGATGAGTGCGGGCTACCCCAGGCTCACCACGTCACCCGACGCCCTCAGCCTCCCGCACTCATCGAAGGAACCGATGAGTGGCACGGGTGAAGCCTAAACTGCCCTCCACCGCTCGGCGGTCGAAAGGCACACCCTTCATGAAGATCCACGAGTATCAGGGCCGCGAGATTCTCCGTCAGGCCGGCATCGCCGTTCCTCCCGGCGTCACGATCGACGCGATCGACGCCGCCGCCGGCGCGTTCAAGACCGCGACCGCCGGCATGGCCAAGCCCCTGGCTGTCGTCAAAGCACAGGTGCACGCGGGCGGGCGCGGCAAGGCCGGGTTCGTGAAGCTCGTCAAGACGCCCGAAGAGGCCGTCGAGTCAGCCAAGTTCATGCTCACCCACCGCATGACCTCGCCGCAGACTCCCCCCGAAGGCCTCGAAGTCCGCAAGCTCCTGGTCGCCGCCGGCGTTGATATCGCCGACCGCAAAGGTGCCGCGGGAGCACGAGAAGAGTTCTACCTCGCCGTCACCGCCGACCGCAAGTCCCGCCGCAACATTCTCATCGCCTCACGCGAGGGCGGCGTCGAAATCGAGCAGGTCGCCCACGACCGCCCGGGCGCGATCATCAAGGAACCCATGCACCCGCTCTTGGGCCTCCTGCCCAACCAAGCGCGCCGCGTCGCGTTCGAACTGGGCTTCCGCGGCAAGCAGGTCGGTCAGGCTGTCGACATCATGATCAAGCTGGCGAAGCTGTACGTCGAACGCGACTGCACCCTCGCCGAGATCAACCCGCTCATCATCACGCCCCCCAGCCCCGAGTTCCCCGACGGGCAGGTCCTGGCCATCGACGCCAAGTTCAACTTCGACGACAACGGCCTCTTCCGCCAGCCCCAGATCCAAGCCTGGGCCGACCCCACCGAGGAAAATCCCGCCGAGATCCGCGCCCACAAGTTCGGCCTCAGCTACATCCCCCTCGACGGCAACATCGGCTGCCTGGTCAACGGCGCCGGCCTCGCCATGGCCACCATGGACATCGTCAAACTCCACGGCGGCGAACCCGCCAACTTCCTCGACGTCGGCGGCGGCGCCACCGAAGAGGCCGTCACCGAGGCGTTTGGCATCATCCTGAGCGACAAGCGCGTCAAGGGCGTGATGGTCAACATCTTCGGCGGCATCATGAAGTGCGACGTCATCGCCCAGGGCATCATCAACGCCGCCCGCAACTACAAGAACGCCGACGGCTCCATCGGCTTCAAGGTCCCTCTGGTGGTTCGCCTCGAAGGCACCAACGTGAAAGAGGGCCGTGCCCTCCTCGACGGCGCCAAGAGCAGCCTCCCGACCTTGCAGGCCGCCACGGATCTGACGGATGCGGCGACGAAGGTGTGTGCGGCGGTGGGGTGAGGTTGAATGTCCTTGCATTGGACCCCGAAGGGCAACGCCGTGAACTAAACGATGAGGGACGGATGGGATTTCTTCGCTTTGCG
>CAYHQQ010000128.1:0-5475 GCA_964358855.1 uncultured Phycisphaeraceae bacterium | reverse complement strand
GGAGGGGTCGTCGGCCAACTGCTTGAGCTGGGCGGCGAGGGCCTGAGGATTGTCGGGGGGAACGGTTGCGCCGCAGTTGGCTTGGGCGACGATGCGGGCGATCTCGTTGTGGGGGCTGATGGCGGCGAGGACTGGGCGGGCGGCGGCCATGATGGTGAAGGTTTTGCTGGGGACGGAGGTTTCGGAGAGGCGCGGGTCGAGGGTGACGAGGCCGATGTCGGCGGCGGCGAGCATTTCGCTGAGGCGTTCGCGGGGCTGGGTGGGGAGGAAGGTGACGTTGGGGAAGTTGAGCTGGGCGGCGCGGGCGAGGAGGGCGGGGAGGCCGTTGCCGCGGCCGACGATGAGGATGCGAATGCGAGGGTCGTGTTCGAGGAGTTTGGCGGCGTCCAAGAGGATGTTGACGCCGCTGAGCATGCCGATGTTGCCGGCGTAGAGGGCGAGGAGGGATGCGCCTGCGGCGTGCTCGGCGCGGAATGGGTTGAGATTGGAAGAGGGCGTGATGCCTTCGAGGTCGGTCCACATGGGGATGACGTCGACGCGATCGGGGTGTGCGCCGCGGAAGATGATGGAGTCGCGCTGGCTTGTTGAGAGGGCGGTGAGGCGGGTGGCGCGGCGGAAGATGAAGCGTTCGAGGGCGCGGTTGAGTTTGGCGGCGAGGCGCTTTTTGAAGATCGTGTCGGGGTAGACGTCCTGGATGTTGAGGACCAGGGGCGTGCGGCGAAGGAGCGAGACGAGCCAGACGGAGGGGCCGGTGGTGATGGGCGGAAGGACGCCCAGGATGACGTCGGGGCGAGGGCCCTTGAGGCCGGCGGGGATGGAGAGGAGGGAGTAGGAGAGGTAGTTGAGGAGGCGGGAGAGGATGGTTTTGCGGCGCGGAACGTGGACGGCGGTGCGGAGGATCTTGACGCCTTGCCAGTGTTCTTCGTAGATGAGGCGGCGGCGGTATTCGGTGGGGGCGGAGTCGAGGCCGTAGTGTGGGACGGTGGTGACGACGGTGACGTCGTGCCCGAGTTTGACGAGGCCGGCGGCGAGATCGCCGATGACCAGACCGGTGCCGGTGGGGTCGGGGTGGAAGTAGAGGTTGAACATCAATACGCGCACGGGCGAGGGTACGAGTGTCGCATCGGGATTGGAAGAATCCGAGGCTTCGAGGACTCAGCCTCGGCGTGGGTGAGAGGACGCTACGGGTTGGGGGGTTGACGCTTGCCGCACTCGGGACAAGGCGAGGCTGGTGAAGTGGCGCGAAGGTCATAGGCGCAGTAGGTGCAGAGGCCCTTGCGGCGTCGACGGAGATTGCGGATGGCTCCTGGGAGGAGGAGTATTGGCGCGAGCACCACACTGAAGAGTGCAGTGTTGACGAACATGCCGAACACCAGCGGGCGGATCGGCACATAGGGGGTGAGATCGGAAGGGGCCACCGGCGTTGGAGAGGCTGGAAGAACGACATTCCAGTCAACACCTGTGCGAACCAAGGGTGTTCTTGCGGCAGACAAATAGAAAGTCCCGGAGGAATCGCGGCCGGCAACTTCGATGAGTTCTTCGCTTTGGAGACAAGGGAGCGGCCAACCGGCCTGAATCACTCGCATTGCTTGGTGCGGGTCGTAGGCGCCAAGCGACCAGGTCACATGCATCCACATCCTGGCGATTTCTGGAACGCCATGGGTCGTGAACTCGTAGGCACGCACGCCGACAGCCTGACCAAGGTCACCGATCCACGTCGGGGTTTGGGGCCAGCCGCTTGGAACGGGCGCGGGCCACACTGCGGCGGCACTGGGGAGGGATGTGGCACCGCTCTCCGAGGATGCCCCACCTCGCCACCAATTGACCGCGAGCTGAGTTGGCGCGGCACGATACTGCCAGAAGGCCCACAGAGCGAGGGATACGACGATGTTCAGGAAGGCCCCGTAAACCAAAATAAGGAGAGGATGGAGCAAACGGCTTCGCCGGTACATCACTGAACCGCGTCGTGGGACTCGTGCGGGCTGCAATCGCCAGAGGGCGATGAGGGCGCCCACCGCGATTGCGGCGATGCATGAGTTGGCGGCGAAACCCAGGGGCATGGGCTGCAAAGGCAACCGGCGCGAGAGCCAGCCGCCGGATCCGGCTTCATGCGGATGGGACCAATGGAGCGGCACGGACAAACCCGCCTCGAAGGATCCGTCGTTGTCATAGGGTCCACGTTTGGGGTTCCAGTGCTGCTCGTCTTTGCAAAGGGTCGACTGCATGGCGTAAAGGGGCCAACCGGCATGCGTGACAAACATGTGGAAGTCGCCGGAGTAGCCTCCATCGCGACTGCCCCAGGCGGACCACTGATGCAGCCCGCCGAAGGCGGACGGTGTGGAATATGGGGTCACGAACCGCGCGGCAGGAGACCAGCCTGGCCCCGCAGGACCGGGCCACGCGGCACCTTCGACCGCTTTTGCGTTGTGGGGGTCGGCGTAGAGCGCGATCGACCAACTGACCAGGACGGTTACCACCGCTCCGAGCCCGAGGCTTGCGAGAGCGAGGGCGAGGCGGAGACGGTTCACAGGTCGGGTCCACATGTCGAAGGAAAGGATACCGCGCGGACTCAGTATCGGCATGCAGAGGTTGGCGTTATGGGTTTTGAGGCGAAAGGCTGCCGCACTCTGGGCATGGGGAAGTGGGCAATGTGGCGCGGAGGTCGTAGGCGCAGGTGGGGCATCGGCGATGGCGGAGACGAGATGCCACTCGAATTCTTGATGCGACGTAGAGCAAGCACCAGCAGACGGAGGCGTACATCGCGATGTTGGCGGCCAGACCCAGGGGCAGGGGTTCGAGCGGGAGTCGTTTCTCGGGGCGTCCTCTTTCATCCCTTCGGGATTTAGGGCCGATTCGAATTCCGGTGTGGAACGAACTGGGAGGACGCTCGATGCCGCGGTCGTAGCGCCACAGGTCGGCTTCGGTCCGCCATTGCAAGCACCGCAAAGGCCATCCAGCGCGCACGATGACCGTCTCCTCGGCATTGACAAAGCCAGACGCCTCACCACGCCAGACGTCGGCATCGATTCCGAATCCAGCAAGTCGCAGATGGAACATCGACATCCACAAATCCCGAAGTTCGGCCGGCTTTTCGTTGTCACCGAATGATGTCGTGGAAGACGACCGGAGAGAGGACCGCGCGGCGCACGTCCAGGACACCCCGATTGTGATCGCGACGCCGAAAAGCAAGGATGCAGTAGCACTGGCGAGCAGTCGCGCTTTCATGGGGAGAGGGTAACCGCTGATGCGGCATTGAAGTCGGAACTCGAACGGAGTTTTCCGGAACACGAAAGGACCCGTCACGCCCAAGCATCGAGGTCGCTGTAAAGCTATCGGTGGCTGGGAGCAACGGTGGGCGACCTCGATGGCACGAGGGAACCGCACTCGGGGCAGGGGGAATCTGGTGCGATGTCGCGGAGGTCGTAGGCGCAGGTGGGGCATGTACCCAGGCGGAGGCGACGCCGGCGTTTGTGGGAGTTGAAGAGTGAGGGAACCGAAAGCAGCGCGAACCAGGCGGCGCTGTGGGTTGTGGTGCAGGCAGCGAAGCCGGAGGGAATAACGCGATACGGCAGCGGGATGACGCCTTCGAAGTTCTGCTTGGGGCGTGATTCCACAGGTGGGCCGATCTCCCAGCCGCCGGCGGTGACGTGGTCGAAGCAGTGGCTTGGCCAAGGAGAGCTGTCGGGAGTGCAGGACCCTTCGTCGGGCGCGGAGCCCTCGCACCAGAGAGCGAGGAAGGGCCAGCCGCCGGCGACGGCAGCGGGGAGAGGCTCAATTCCTTCATAGCCGGTCGAACGGCGAGCCTCCTTGGTCCATGGTTCACGCAATGCGGAGGACCAACCGGTCAGGGAATCGTCCCATCGTGAGTCACGATTGGGTGAATTCAAGAGAGACAAGTCCAAGCTGGGATAGGCGAACTCGCCGATGAACTGAGGGTCGAAGGTCGACAAGGCGTGCATTGACACGCCGTGCCAGTGGACGCGCCACGTTGTGACGAATGTCTGCCGATCTTCTCTGGGCGATCGAAATCTTTCCTCGGTGCGGAATGGCGGATGGTGGCCCGTGAATGCCCGGTAGACCAACAACCACGCGACGCCGATGGTGGAAAGGGCACCCAGGAGGAGTGACGCGGCGATGAGGGTGAGGGTGTGACGGGATCGCACGGAGGGAGGGTATCGGAGCGAAGGGCGTTCCGTGGGAATCCGAGGCTTCGAAGACTCAGCCTCGGCGTGGGAGAGTGGGTCGAGTGGACCGAAGGTGATCCTGGCTGGAGGCTGTTGCGGAGAATGGGTGGGGGTGATTCGTGCGCGTGGGCACGCTGGGCGCCCAGGCACCGAGGTCGCCGCGGACGGCTTGGATTTTCGGAAACAAACGTGGGCGCCCTCGGTGGTACCCGGGGGATCAACCCGCGGTGCGGAGGTCGGTGTCGATTTGCGGGCTCCAGCGGCGGGCTTTGGCGGCGTCGAAACGCAGGGGGAGGCGCTCGGGGGTTTTGGCGCTCAAGAGATAGCGGACGACGCTCTCGGTCATGTCGCCGGGGGCGAGGCGGCCTCCGGACCAGAAGTCGTGGTCGCACCAGGCGAGGCGGACTTCGTGCTCGGTGGTCTGGCCGGCGTCGGGATGGTCTGGCCCATAGTTGACGGCGACGGTGCAGAGCCACCCGCCCGGGACATCCTGGACGGTTCGGCACTCGACTCTGGAACGCGTGGCTTGGGACATGGTTGGCTTTCCGGGTGAACCTGCGGAACCATTCCGCGGGCTACCGGTACGATTCGACAGATACAGGGTAACGCTTGAATGCGGACTTGCAAGCTGATCTGAATAAGCCGGATAACTCGAAAAATCATGGAGCGACATGTTCTTTCTGCTCGAAACGACCAGGCTGGGACTCACGAATCTGAGGCTGCACCTCTTGCGTACGGTTTTGACTGCGCTTGGGATCATCCTCGGGGTGGCGGCGGTGATCATCATGGTGAGCCTGGGCGAGGGATCCAAGCGGGCGGCCCTCTTGCAGATCGATCGTCTTGGGGCGCGGAATGTGATTCTGCGGTCGCAGAAGCCGCCGGATGAGCAGAGGCAGAAGGCGGGGCAGCAGCAGGGGTGGATCAATAAATATGGGTTAACGCGGGATGACGTGGAGGTCATGCGGGAAAACTTTCCCGACGCGGTGATCGTGCCGTTGAAGGAGGTCGGGAATCAGATGGTGCGGGGGTCGATCCGCAAGTCGTCGCAGGCGTTTGGGACGACGCCCGAGCTCAGGACGGCGGCGAATCTGACGGTGGCGCGGGGGCGGTATCTGGTGCAACAGGACGTGGACGAGACGTCCAATGTCGCGGTGATCGGGGCGGACGTGGCCAGGCAGTATTTCAAGCTCGAGGATCCGATCGGGGAGACGCTGCGGATCGATGATCGGGCGTTTGTGGTGGTGGGTGTCTTGGCGCCGATCGGGCTGGCGGGCGGGGCGGGTGCGTCGCT
>CAYHQQ010000127.1:0-5982 GCA_964358855.1 uncultured Phycisphaeraceae bacterium | reverse complement strand
GACGCACGCCGTCACCGGGCACCCCGACCCCCGGTTGAACCCGTCTCCCGTGTTGCGCGCCGCCGTGCTGCTCACGATCGCCCCACCCGACCCGCAATCGATCCCGCTCCCCCCGTTCTCACGGCTCGTGCACAGCGACATCGACAGCGCCCCCAGCGCCACAATCCCATCCCCCGAGTTCGAGTCCGCGATCACATTGCTCGCCGTGCACCCCCAGCCCAGCGACACTCCATGTCCCGTGCAGTTCCGCGCCGTGAAATCTACCACCCGCACACTGTCCCCGTTCAAACTCTCAAGCCCATTCCCCCCCATCGACCGCACCGACCCATTCCGAATCGTCAGATTCGTTTCCGTCCCCTCCACGTGAATCCCATCGAGCGATCCAAGCGACCCCAGAATCCGAAATCCCATCAGATCAAGCGTCACATTGCTCGTGTCGATCTCAATCCCATGCACACCCGACCCCACCGTGATGTTCCCCGTCAGGTAGTACGACCCCGGCTGCGAGATCCGAAACAGACTCGGCGACGCGCCCCCATCCCCGGGCGTGTTGGTCGCATTGACCGCAATCCGCGGCTCAACTTCCGTCAACGTCTTGTACGTCCCCGCCACCGCCCCCGCCGGCGGATTCAAAGGCCCCGCACCAACAAACACCCCCACTCCACCCGCCACCAGCGCACACACAACAAACGCCCCCGCCACGTGCACATCCATTCGGTTTCTCATCGCAGGCCTCCATGGATCGCCGAAGGATCGGCGGGAAAGCCCCGCTCTTTCGCATTCAGCGAGCTCCGCAGCATACCCAATCCCGCCCAAGACTCAATGCAAACCGCCTTCCTCCCCCGCGTAGCGGGCCAGGTGGCCGAGTCTTCAAGGCCCGAGGCGTTGACTCCGGGTGGCATGCCTCCCCTTCAGGGAGGCATGATCCCCCGCCGCCATCAACCCAAGTGCCGCACACCGCGTCTCTGTTCCTTGTTCCGCCTTCCACCCCATCCCCCGCCTTCCTCCGTGCCCCTCCGTGTTTCAAGCGCCTTTCTGCCTTTCCTCAATCCTCAGTCCTCAGTCCTGCTCAACTTCCTCCTCCCTACCCTCCCCTCCCATGTCCGCCACCCTCCCACGCCGTACCTTCGCCATCATCTCCCACCCCGACGCGGGCAAAACCACACTCACCGAAAAACTCCTCCTCTACGGCGGCGCCGTCGCCCTCGCCGGCTCCGTCACCGCTCGCAAAGACCGTCGCGCCACCACCTCCGACTGGATGGAACTCGAAAAACAACGCGGTATCTCCATCTCATCGACCGTCTTGATGTTCGACTACGCGCCAAAGGATGGACCTGATGGCGGCTACCGCGTCAACCTCCTCGACACGCCCGGCCACAAAGACTTCTCCGAAGACACCTACCGCGTTCTCACCGCCGTCGACGCCGCCATCATGGTCATCGACGCCGGCAAAGGCATCGAGCCCCAGACCCGCAAACTCTTCGAAGTCTGCCGCCGCCGCGGCGTCCCCATCTTCACCTTCATGAACAAGTGCGATCGCCCCACCCGCGATCCCCTCGAGCTCCTCGACGAACTCGAAAAAGTTCTGGGCATCCACGCCTTCCCCGTCAACTGGCCCCTGGGCAGCGGCCCGAGCTTCCGCGGCGTCTACGACCGCCTCACCCGCCGCGTCCACCTCTTCGAAAAAACCCCCGGCGGCGCCTACGCCGCCCCCGTCGCCGTCCACGGCATCGACGACCCCGCCGTCAAAGCCCGCCTCGATGAACCCGTCTACGAAAACGCCAAGGAGCAAATCGAAATGCTCGAAGGCGCCGGCGCCGAGTTCGACGAGGAGTCCGTCCTCGCCGGCCTCGTCACCCCCGTCTACTTCGGCAGCGCCATGAACAACTTCGGCGTCCAGCTCCTCCTCGACGGCTTCCTCGAACACTCCGCCCCGCCCGGCCCCAAAACCGTCCAGTCACCCAGCGGCCCTCGCATCATCTCCCCCGACGACCCCACCTTCAGCGGCTTCGTCTTCAAAATCCAGGCCAACATGGACCCGCGCCACCGCGACCGCATCGCCTTCGTCCGCATCGTCTCCGGCTCCTTCACCCGCGAGATGTCCGTCTACCACGTCCAGAGCGGCACCAAAATCCGCCTCTCCAACGCCCAGAAGCTCATGGGCCAATCCCGCGAGACCGTCGACGAAGGCCGTGCGGGCGACGTCGTCGGCATCGTCGGCCACGATGTCCTCCGCATCGGCGACACCCTCGCCGAAGACCGCTCGATCGTCTTCGACGAAATCCCCCGCTTCACCCCCGAGTGCTTCGCCTACCTCCGCAATCCCCAACCCGGCAACGCCAAAAAGTTCCGCCTGGGCCTCGAACAGCTCCTCCAAGAAGGCGTCGTCCAAGTCTTCCAAGTCGGCACCGGCCAGGTCAAGACCCCGCTTCTCGCAGCAGTGGGGCCCCTGCAGTTCGAAGTCGTCCAACACCGCATGCAGGCCGAGTACCAAGCCGAATCCGGCCTCGAAACCTCCAAATACACCCTCGTCCGCTGGTGGCGCAAACCAAGCCTCACCCCTTCCGAGGCCGAGTCCTGGCTCCCCGACCTCCCCGCCGACGCCGAACTCGCCTACGACCGCGACAACCTCCCCGTCGTCCTCTTCGCCGACGAATGGGGCCTCCGCAACTTCACCCGCCGCAACGAAGGCGTCGAACTCTCCGAACTCCCCTTCGAACGCGTGAAGAAAAAGTAGCTCCGGGTGGCATGCTTCCCCTTCAGGGAAGCATGATTCCCGAGCCTCCAATCGCGCCGCCTCCTTCTCCCTCTTGAGTCCCAAATCTCAAATTTGAGACTGCTTCCCTCTACCCCTTCCCCTCCCAAAAACAGTTCCCTTCCGCCCTCCGCCGCGCTACGTTTGCCATGTCCCCCCGCATGGAGAACCTTGCATGAGCGAGCCGGCCAACCTACAGCTTCCCCAACTCCGATCTCTCGGCCAGACCCAGCGTAAAGACGCCTGGTGGATCGCGCCCCTTCTCACCTTCCTGGGCTTTGGCGCCTTCATCGTCTACTCCACCTGGGCCGCCTTCCAAGGCTCCCACTACTGGCTCGCTTCCGAGGGCCAGAACTACCTCTCCCCCTTCTACTCCCCCGAGATTTTCGGCAACTCGCCCCACTCTCTCTTCGGCCCGCCCCCCGAATGGCTCATGAAGGTCTGGCCCTCCTTCATCCCCTTCTCGCCCGCCTTCCTGATTCTGTGGGCCCCCGGCGGCTTCCGATTCACCTGCTACTACTACCGCGGCGCCTACTACAAAGCCTTCTGGGCCGACCCCGTCTCCTGCTCCATCGGCGAGCCCGGCTTCCGCGGCAAGAAATACCGCGGCGAAAACTCCTTCCCCCTCATCATCCAGAACATCCACCGCTACTTCTTCTACATCGCCGCCGCCTTCATCGTCCTCCTCTCCTACGACGCATTCCTCGCCTTCCGATTCGGCACCGAAGGCAACAAAACGTTCGGCGTCGCCGTCGGCTCCCTCGTCCTCCTCATCAACCCCATCCTCCTGGGCAGCTACACCTTCGGCTGCCACTCCCTCCGCCACTTGATCGGCGGCAAGCACGACTGCATCACCAACTGCCCCAAGGGCCAGCAGGCCGCCTTCGCCGGCGTCTCCTGCCTCAACCGCAGCCACATGCTCTTCGCCTGGCTCAGCCTCTTCTGGGTCGGCCTCACTGACCTCTACATCCGGTTGTGCTCGATGGGCATCATCCACGATTTCAGAATCCTGTAGACATCTTCCTACTCCGCCTTCCGCCTTCACTTTCCGCCTTCTGCCTTCTGCCTTCTGGCTTGATCACCGCCTTCCCCCTGTGCCCTCTGTGCTCTCTGTGGTGAATTGCCTTTCTGCCTTCTGCCTTGAACCCCGCCTCCCCTCCGTGTCCCTCCGTGTCCTCCGTGTTTCAACTGCCTTTCTGCCCTCTGCCTCAGTCCTGTCCACCTAAGGCCCCCTCTATGGATCAGTACGAAACTCACGAACACGACGTCCTTGTCATCGGTGCCGGCGGTGCCGGCCTCCGCGCCGCCATCGAGGCCTCCTCGATGGGCTGTAAAACCGCCGTCATCTGCAAGTCGCTGCTGGGCAAAGCCCACACCGTCATGGCCGAGGGCGGCATGGCCGCGGCCATGGCCAACGTCGATGATCGCGACTCCTGGAAGGTCCACTTCGCCGACACCATGCGCGGCGGCCAGTACCTCAACAACTGGCGAATGGCCCAGCTCCACGCCCAGGAAGCACCGGCACGCGTGCGCGAGCTCGAGGCCTGGGGGGCCGTCTTCGATCGCACCCAGGACGGCAAGATCCTCCAACGCAACTTCGGGGGCCACCGCTACCCCCGTCTCGCCCACGTCGGCGATCGCACGGGGCTGGAAATGATCCGCACCCTTCAGGACCACGGCATCCACTCGGGCATCGAAGTCTTCATGGAGATGACCGTCATCGATCTCCTCAAAGACGGCGACCGCATCGTCGGCGCCATCGGCTACGACCGCGAACGCGGGCGCTTCCGCGTCTGGCACGCCAAGTCCGTCGTCCTCGCCACCGGCGGCATCGGCCGTGCGTTCAGCATCACCTCCAACTCCTGGGAGTACACCGGCGACGGCCAGGCCCTGGCCTACCGCGCCGGCGCCGACCTCATGGACATGGAATTCGTCCAGTTCCATCCGACCGGGATGGTCTGGCCCCCCAGCGTCAAGGGCATCCTCGTCACCGAAGGCGTCCGCGGCGAGGGCGGCGTGCTCCGCAACAAAGACGGCAAGCGGTTCATGTTCGACGACATCCCCGACAACTACAAATCCTCTACCGCCGACAAAGAAGAAGAAGGCTGGCGCTACGTGATCGGCGACAAGTCCGCCCGCCGCCCACCAGAACTCTTGACCCGCGACCACGTCGCCCGCTGCATCAACCGCGAGGTCAAAGCAGGCCGCGGCTCACCCCACGGCGGCGTTTTCCTCGACATCGCCTGGACCAAAGGCCAGAAAGACGCCAACGGCAAGACCATCGACGCCGAGTACATCAAGAAGAAGCTGCCCAGCATGTACCACCAGTTCATGCAGCTCGCCGGCCTCGACATCACCACTACCCCGATGGAAGTCGGCCCCACCACGCACTACGTCATGGGCGGCGTGAAGGTTGAGGGCGACACGCAGATGTCCACCGTGCCGGGCCTCTTTGCCGCTGGTGAAGTGGCCGCAGGGCTTCATGGCGCCAACCGCCTGGGCGGCAACTCCCTCTCCGACCTCGTCGTCTTCGGCAAACGCGCCGGCGAGTACGCCGCCAAGTACGCCAAGGAGAACGGCGCCGGCAAAGTCAACCCCGACCAGGTCGACGCCTCTATCCGCGAGTCGCTCGCACCGTTCGAGCGGGGCGCCGCTGCCGGCGGTGGGGGGGAATCGCCGTACGCCATCCAGTACGACCTCCAGCAGATGATGCAGAAGAACGTCGGCATCGTCCGCATCGAATCCGAGATGCTCGAGGCCAAAGACGCCATCGAAAAGCTCAAGAAGCGAGCCCAGAACTCGACGGCCATCGGCCACCGCGAGTTCAACCCCGGCTGGCACTCCGCCATCGACCTCAAAAACCTCCTCACCATCGCCGAGGCCGTCACCGTTTCCGCCATCGAACGCAAGGAAAGCCGCGGCGCCCAATTCCGCGACGACTTCCCCACCAAGAGCGACGAGTGCTCCAAGTTCAACATCGTCCTCAAGCAAGCCGCCAACGGCTCCATGCAACTCACCCGCCAACCCACACGCCCCCTCCCCGCCGACCTCCAGCAAATCGTCGAAGAAAACAAGTAAGCTCCTTCCTACTCCGCCTTCAGCCCTCACTTTCCGCCTTCTGCCTTGAACACCGCCTCCCCCTCTGCGTCTCTCCGCGTCCTCTGCGTTAACACTGCCTTCCTGCCTTTCTGCCTTTCTGCCTTGAACACTGCCTCCCCTCCGTGCCC
>CAYHQQ010000126.1:0-6119 GCA_964358855.1 uncultured Phycisphaeraceae bacterium | reverse complement strand
CCAACCCCCCCACGCCTCCCACCACCCAGCGCGTCGTCCGCATCTCAGCCCAGCTGTACAACTCCCCCGACGACTACCGCCACCTCGCCGACGCCCTCAAAGTTGAGCTGGCCGCCGAGCAAGCCTGATCAGAGCCCGACGCGCAAGCTAGGGTGGGCGTACGGACGCGGAGGGTGTTGCTCGACACGAACGATCGACGTACGCGAACCCTAGCTTGCGCGTCGGGCTCTGAACTACAATCGCGCACCACGGAGGGTCCCATGCGCTCAGACATCCAGTACAACAACATCATCGACTCCGACGAGGCCCGCATCGCCCAGGCCGCCGCCGACGCCGCGCCCGACCTCCACGCCGACCTGATCGACCCCACCAAGTTCTACATCACCCAGGCCTACACCAAGTACACCCAGGAAAACCACAAGGTCTGGCAGGAGATGTACCAACGCCGCTGGTCCGTCCTCGAACGCCAAGTGAGCCGCACCTTCATCAACGGCCTCGAAGCCATCCGCCTCACCGACTCCCGCATCCCACTCCTCTTCGACACCACCCTCGACCAGGCCATCACCCTCGCCGACGGCACCATCGCCCCGCGTGGCACCCCCTTCAAAGGCATCAACGGCTATCTGAGACAGCTCACCGGCTGGTCGAGCTTCGGCGTCCCAGGCTACCTCCCCGCCAAGGCCTTCTTCGCCTGCCTCGCCAAACGCCAGTTCCCAACGACCGTTCTCATCCGCCCGCGCGACAAAATGGACTACCTCCCCGAGCCCGACATCTTCCACGATGTCTTCGGCCACGTCCCCCTCCACGCCGACCCCGTCTTCGCCGACTTCCTCCAAACCTACGGCCAGGCCGCCCTCCTCTGCGAGGATGAGTACCACATCAAACGCCTGGGCCGCCTCTTCTGGTTCACCGTCGAGTTCGGCCTCGTGAAAGAAAAGGGCCAGCTCAAAATCTACGGCTCGGGCCTGGTCTCCAGCCACGGCGAAGCCGAGTACGCCCTCAGCAGCGACAAACCCGAGCGTCGCCCCTTCGACCTGGACCAGGTCTGCGACACCGATTTCGAGATCGACCAGTTCCAACCGATCTACTACGTGCTCGAGAGCTTCGAACAGCTCCGCGACGCCATGAACAGCTACGCCCAGAGCGTGCTGGGCAAACGGGCGCAGGTGGCTTAACAGAGCCCCCGGCGCGTGCCGGGGGGGCCGGATGTCGGGGTGTCGCGAATCTGTCCACGCATCCCCGGCGATCGGGCCCTGTATACCCATCGCCATGCTCCGCCTCGACCCAGGCCGATACCTCACGCCCACCGCCGCCCGGCGCGATCTCCCCGGCGCTCGCATCATCGAAACAACTTACGCCCGCGGCCAATGCCTCCCTCGCCACTCCCACGACTCGGTCTACATGGTCGTCGTCACCAGCGGCCTGCTCCGCGAGACCGCGATGTCCCGCTCGTACGACATGACCCGCGGCTGGGTCGTGCTCAACAGTGCGGGCGAGGCCCATCACGACGAGGTTCTGGCCCCGGGCACGCGGTGTCTCAATATCGAGCTCACCCCCACCATGCTCGCGAACCTGCGCGAGGGATTCGGCCATGCGTGCGAGCCGTTGTCGTACGCCTTCGCCGGCGCCGCGATCGGGGCCGTCAGCCGGCTGCAGGCGGCGATGATCGACCCTGCGAGCGACGTTGAAGTCGAAGAGGCCGTCGTGGAGCTCGCCATTGGAATGTGGGATCACTCGGGACGAACCGGTCAAGCCGCTCGCGATTTCTCATGGCTCGCCCGCGTCATCGAACGTCTGCACGAGGCCCCTGCCACCGTGAGCGGCGTCTCGCTCCGCGCCCTCGCCGACTTCGCGGGCGTCCATCCCACGCACCTCTGCCGATCGTTCAGGGCCGCAGTCGGGTGCACGCTGGGCGAGTATTCCCGGCGGCTGCGGGCCGATGCCGCCTTCAGGCGCGTCACCAGCACCGATGCCCCCCTTGCGTCGGTCGCCCAGGACTGCGGCTTCGCCGACCAGAGCCACCTGACACGGGAATTCAAAGCCCGCTTTGGCCGCTCGCCCGCACGCGTGCGCAACGCGGCGCGGCGCTAATCCCGTTCAAGACGCAAAGCTCACCGCGCGCGATACTCCCCCGGCGTATCTCCACCCCCTCACGCCCTCACACGCACGGAGCCCCCACATGACCCGCGCCCGCCAACTCCTCATCTCCGCCCTGCTCGCAAGCTCTTCCCTTCTGGGCTCCCCGGCACTCGCGGGTCCCGTCGACTCCCGCGCCGACGCCGTCCGCCTCTTCCGCGCACAAAAGTACGCCGAGGCCGCCCAGGTATATGGCGAGCTCGCCAAGTCCAACCCCTACGACGGCGACGCCTGGGGCAACTGGGGCTACTGCCTGCACGCGATCAAGAAATACGACGACGCGATCCCCGCGTATCTCAAGGCGATCGAGCTGGGCCAGAACGTGCCCAGCAATACATACAACCTCGCGTGCGCCCAGGCCCTCAAAGGCAACAAAGACGAATCGCTCAAGTGGCTCGAGAAAGCCCTCTCCGCCCGCTTCGCCGAGCAGCAGACCCTCGAAACCGACACCGACATGGACTCGCTCCGCAGCGACCCGCGCTTCGCCGCCCTCACCGGCCTGACCAAGGACCTCAAAGCCCCCGTCGCCGCAACCCGCGACGCGCGCTGGGCATGGGACCTGGACTTCTACGCCCGCCGCATGAAGCAGATGCACTACTCCCTCTACACCAAGGTCTCCGAGAGCGCCTTCCGCGCCGAGATCGAGAGGCTCAAGAAAGACATCCCCTCGCTCACCGACGACCAGGCCCGCGCTCGCCTCCGCATCATCACCGCCACCGTCGGCGACGGACACACCCAGTCCACACTCCTCCCCGAAGGGGCCACCACACAGGCGAGACTCCCCCTCCACATGTTCGCCTTCAAAGACGGCCTCTACATCATGGGCGCCGGCAAGGACCAGACCGCACTCGTCGGTTGCAAGGTCCTCAAGTTCGGCCCCCTCGACACCGCCGCAGCCATGAACGCCGTTCGCCCTTACATCTCCGTCGACAACGACATGGGCTACCTCGCCAGCGGCCCCGCATTCCTTTGCAACCCCATCATCCTCGCCGCCATCGGAGCCGCCAAAGACCAGAGTGGCGTGGAACTCACAATCTCCACCCGTGACGGGAAAGAATCGAAGGTGACGGTCTCCCCCGTCGACACTCCCACGCAGCGCCACGCCGGCCGCCTCTTCACCCCCGGCTTCACCTACGCCCACGAATCCAGCAAGGCCGCGCTCCCCCTCTACATCAAGGACACGAGCAAGATCCACCGCATGGAGTACGACTCCGAGCACAAACTCGTCTACTACTGGTTCGGTGCCGTGCAGGATTCACCCGAAGACAAGTTGGGCGACTTCGCCAAGAAGCTCTTCGAGTTCATCGAAACCAACGGCGCCGAGCACCTGGTCATCGACATGCGCTTCAACGGCGGCGGCAACACCGGCCTCATCCAGCCCCTCATCAACGCCCTCATCGCCTGCAAGGCCGTCAATCGCCCGGGTGGGGGCCACCTGTGGGTCATCATCGGCCGCCACACCTTCTCCGCCGCCCAGAACACCGTGAACCTCATCGACGCCAACACAGCCGCCACCTTCGTGGGCGAACCCACCGGCTCGCGCCCCCACTTCATCGGCGAGAGCACCTACTTCATCCTGCCCCACAGCAAGACCCGCGTCTACTGCTCCTCGCGCTACTGGCAGTACATGGACTCGACCGACGACCGCTGCTGGGTCGCCCCCGCCATCGTGGCCGAAATGACATTCGCCGACTACGCAAACAACCGCGACCCTGCAATGGATGCGATCCTGGAGGCGATCGGTGGGCGTGGGAAATAGACACAAGGACCAACGCTGCGGGGAGATGGGTGCCACCACCCGCGCTTCGCGCGTGGTGCGAGCGTACTGAGAGTTTCGACGATCCACGTGTCGCCCTACGCCCAACCACCACGCGCGAAGCGCGGGTGGTGGCACCCGGCGCTGGGGCCTCTGGCAAGGATGATCCGAAACGGGATCCTCCTTCCCACCCCCTCCCCCACCGCTATTCCCGCCCCCCGCTCCGCGATTTCCGCGTTCGATTTCCCCGCCATCCTGTACAATGCCGATGGAGGATCCATGAAATCGCTCGCTTGTCTCCTGCTGCTGGTCCTTGCGGGGTGTGCCCCAGGCGGCGTCCCACGCCCCGACCGGGGCGCGATCAAAGAGCAGGGTCCAGGCGAGGGCGGCAAGCCCAAAGCCACCGGCCGCGAACTCGCCTACCAGTGGCATCGCCTCCGCTTACTCGACGAGAATGGCGAGATCGCACCCGGCGCGTTCGAGCGGGCCGTCGAGCAGCGACAGGCCATGATCGCGGCTCAGCTGCCCGACGGTTCCATCGGCGATCGCGACGCCGGACTCTTCAGGCCCATGTGGGTCTCAAGAGGGCCCGACAACATCGGCGGCCGCACCTGCTCCCTCTCCATCGACCCGCGCGACTCAAACAAGCTCATCGCCGGCAGCGTCGGCGGCGGGCTCTGGCGCTCGCAAGACGCCGGCGCCACCTGGACAAAGTTCGACGATTACATGCCCTCCCTCGCCATCGGCTCCCTCGAGCGCGATCCGCAGAACCCCGACGTCATCTACGCCGGCTCCGGCGAGGGTTTCTTCAACGGAGACTCCATCGGCGGCTACGGGATCTTCAAATCCACCGACAACGGCCTCAGCTGGAACCTCATCCCATCCACCGCCGGCTGGGACAAAGTGAATTGCGTCTCGGTGCACCCCCAGAACTCAAACTTCGTCCTGGCAAGCCGCAACGGAGGAATCAGCCGCTCTTCCGACGGGGGCAACACCTGGACGACGGTGCGCGGGGCCCGCGGCTCACACTTCGTGCAGTACGACCCGCTCGACGGGCGCAAGGCCGTCGGCAGCGTCATCGAATGGAACGGCACCGACTGGGTGCACCGGGCCGTGTGGTCGAGCAACCTGGGAGCATCGTGGACCACCTCGACGGGCTCGCTCGCGGGCGCCCTGGGCTTTGGCAGCCGCATCGAGCTCGCGATCTTCCGCGGCAACACCAACATCATCTACGCCTCCACCGGCCTCGACGGCAAGATCCACAAGTCAACCGACGCCGGGCACAGCTACATCCCGGTGACCACCTCCGGCACCACCGGCGCCTTCGGCTACTGCAGCCCCATCTGGGTCAGCCCGACCGATCCCAACTTCATCGTCGTGGGCGGGTACCAGCCCGCCAAGTCCACCGATGGCGGCCTCACCATCACCCAGATCTCCAACGGTTACATCCTCACCGACGCACCCCACCCCGACATCCACCACTTCGTCGCCGACCCGGGCTACAACGGCACGACCAACAAGAAGTTCTGGGTCTGCACCGACGGCGCCCTCGCCTACACACCCGACATCACCACCGCCACCGACCTGGGCTGGACCCGCAAGTACAACACCTACCGCACCACGCAGTTCTACGGAGCCGCAGGCCACGGCCCCACAGGCCGCCTCATCGGCGGAACCCAGGACAACGGCACCCTCGTCCTCGATGTCGGCTCCGACATCGCCCGCCTCCCCTACGGCGGCGACGGCGGCTTCTGCGCGATCGACCACGTCGATCCCAACTACATGTACGGCGAGTTCATCTACCTCACCGTCTACAGATCATCCAACGGCGGCAACAGCGCCAGCAACATCATCTCGGGCCTGACCGACTCGGGCAACGCCGCCAATGCCAATTTCATCGCCCCGCTCGTGATCGATCCGCTCAACCGCAACACGCTGTACGGCGGCGGACGAAGCCTCTGGCGAACCAAGAACGCCCGAATCGGGACGACCTGGTCGAGCATCAAGCCCCCGGGCACCGCCAACATCTCCGCGATCGCTGTCTCACCGTCGGAAGGCTGGCGCGTGTGGATCGGACAGAACAACGGCGAGATCTATCGCACCACCACCGCAACCGCGACCACGCCCGCCTGGATCACCGTCGACAACAACACCCCCACACCCCCCCAGACCCAGATCAACCCGCTCCCCAACCGCTACATCTCGCGGATCCTCATCGACCCCGACG
>CAYHQQ010000125.1:0-6205 GCA_964358855.1 uncultured Phycisphaeraceae bacterium | reverse complement strand
CCCCACTCACTCCTCTTCTCTCTGTGCCCCCTGTGCCCTCTGTGGTGAATTGCCTTTCTCCCGCATTGCAAGCCACCCGAAGCTCGTCCGCTGTCAGCTTGTATTCAACGCTTCGAGCATCGACGAGCCGATACACCCCCGGCCTTCCCGCCGCGTTCACGCTCACAACCTCCACCCTCTTGAGCCGCTCCATCTTCGCAACGCTCTTGCCCACATCCTTCCCCCACGCCCGGATCCGCCGCGCGAGCTCCTCGTTCTTCCGCACCACCTCCCACGCGAACGTCGGCGTCCCCTGGCACGCAAACTCCCGCGCCCTCCCCTGCAGCGGCCCCGCCGCATTGAACTCAAACCCCGCCCCCTTCGACCAGATCATCCCCGCCGACCCAGGCCGCCCACCACACGTGCTCGAGAAATACGCCCGCAGCACCTCACGCCCGCCATCCCCCCGATACGTCAGAACTCGCCCCCGCGTGCTCCGCGCCGCCTCAATCGCCAGCTCCCGCGTCGCCACGCCCCCAAACACCTGCGACACCGTGGTGCTCTCGACGTCATACGCGCGTGCCGCCCGCCGCGCTCGCTCCTGCTCGTGCATCGCGTACGACCGCACCGCGACCGCTTGTGCCGCGTACGCCTCCTTTGGCCATCTGTCGTACAACTCCTTCTGCAACACCCCCGCCACATACGCCTCCATCCCCAGCGTGCTCACCACATCAAACACGCCGCTCTCTCGCCACCTCCCGCGAATCGTCAACATCCCCGGATACGCCACTCCATCCACCACCAGCGCCGCCTTCTCGCCCCCATCTCCCACCACCTCCACATCCACGCCGGCCCCCCACTCCCGCACCACGCCCGCCGTATCCACCACGCCCACGCCGTTCGCTCCAACCGTCACCACCAGCGGCGGCGTCATCGGCGTCGCCGCACTCGCCTTCGACGCCCGCACCCGCACCGCACCAGCGCTCTCAATCTCCACCCGCGCCACCCGGTTCTTCACTCGCACCCGAATCTGCGGCTCCCCCGCCGCCAGCCCCCGCCCCGCCACACCACCGCTCCCCTGGCACGAAACCACCGCCACCGCGACCGTCAGACACGCCAGCGCCAACACAAACAACGCCCCGCCCGGCCTGGTCGTCCCCGTCGCCGCCAGCACCCGGTCCACACCCTTCACCACCCCATCCCAAAACCGCCCGGCCGCGCTCCCCCCCCGCCCGCCCGAGCGTCGAGCGGCCCCCCCGTCAACGAATCGAATCTTTCGCTGCCTCGCCACCACCATGTCTCCATTTGGCCATTTGACGATTTGGCCATTTGACTGTTTTCCGCGGCCCTCCGCGGCGCGGTAGCATACCGCTCCAACACACCCACCTATGCACAACACTCATCAATCCTCTCGCCTCTCCTTCGGACCTTCCCTCCGCCGCTCCGCAATGTTCGCCGCGGCCCTCTTCACCCCCCTCTTCGTCGTCGCCTGCGCATCACGCGAGCCGCTCCCCGAAGCCATCGACGCCCGCTATGAGGGCCCAAAGCTCACCCTCGACTCCACTGGCTCTCAGCACACGCTGAAAATGGACGCCCCCACCGCCGGCTGGCAGGTCGTCGTCGACCGCGTCGTCGAACGCCACCGCGTTCAAGACGTCTTCCTCTCCATCCGCCGCCCCGATCCGCGATTTCACTTCAATCAGCTTCCAGTCACCCAGCTCGTCTCGATCCCCGTGCCCTCGTCCGAGGCCGTTCGCATCTGCGCCCGCACCCTCGACGCCGACACGCCCACCGCGTCCCTGGGCCGCGAGTACCCCCTGGTCATCGCTCCCAAGTCCGCCCCGCCGATCCCTCCCAAGCGCTGACCTCGGGCAAATGGCACCCTTCCACGGGCCGATCAGTTCCTGTACACTCCCCGTGTGAACTCCCCAAGCCGCCCCAACACCGACGAATCTCTCGCCCTCCTCCGGCTCACCCTCACTCCGGGCCTTGGCCCCGTTCTCATCGACCGCCTCATCACCACGCACGGCTCCGCGGCCGCCTGTCTCTCTCTGTCCGCGAGTCAGCTCGAACGCATTCGCGCGATCGGCTCTGGAAAGTCCAGCTCCATCGCCGGCGGCATCCGCGACTCGCTCCCACTCGCCGAGAAAGAACTTGAACTTGCTGCGTCCATGGGTGTCGCGATCCTCTGTCGCGGCACCCCGGGCTACCCGCCGCTGATGGCCCCGCTCCCAAGCGCCCCGCCCATCCTCTATGTAAAGGGCACTCCCGCCTGGTCCGAATCGACAGGCCCCGACCGCTTCGCCCTCGCCATCGTCGGCTCACGCCGCTGCTCAGCCTATGGCCTCGAACAAGCCGACCGCTTCGGCGGCGCCATGGGCCTTGCCGGCATCACCGTCGTCTCCGGCGGCGCCATGGGCATCGACACCGGCGCCCATCGCGGAGCACTCCGCGCCGGCGGCAGAACAATCGCCGTCCTTGGCTGCGGCCTCTGCCACGACTACCCGCCCGAAAACGCCGAACTCTTCGCCAAGATCGCCGCGGGTCGCGGCGCCATCGTCTCCGAACTCCCGCTCCAGACGCCGCCCTCACCCGAAAACTTCCCATCGCGCAACCGCATCATCTCCGGACTCTCGCTTGGCGTGCTCGTCATCGAGGCCGCCGAGCGTTCGGGTGCCCTCATCACCGCCCGCGTCGCCGTCGAGGACCACGGCCGCGAAGTCTTCGCCCTCGCCGGTCGCGTCGATTCCCCTTCGAGCCGCGGCACACTCGAGCTGATCAAGTCGGGCGGCGCCGCCTTGGTGACCGAGCCCGGCGACATCATCCAATCACTTGAGACTCCCGCGCGTCACCTCGACTCGGGCACCCACTCCGCCCGATACCTGTCGCCTTCGTCCGATGGCAGCGGACAATCGAAATCCGCGCAAGCTGAGTCCCCAGCGTTGTTTGAGCCGCAGATCGCACCGAGCGATCCGATCCTCGCTGCCCTGAGTTCATCCATGACCATCGACCAGCTGGCCGACACAACCGCCCTCCCGATGCAGGAGCTCCGCGCTCGACTGACCCTCCTGGAGCTGCAGCGCAAGGTCAAGCGGGCCGGCCCCCGCTTCGACCGCTCCTGACCCCCCCCGTCCGAGCACCTCCGGGCCTCTCGCCCGAAAAAAGGCCGCAAAACCCCGCGTCCGCACAGCCTTGTGCCATACCGGATGTTCCCTGCACAGAAAACGTACAAATGGGGTTGCCGTGTGGGCGTTGCTATGCTATCTTTATCCGAACGACAGGCCAGAAATCTGATCGGATGGGTTCTGGACGGACGATGGAAGGAACAGCAGCGTGCGGTCGAGTCGGACGGTTTGTGGCAACCGTTTGGTCTCGCGATCACCGAGAGTTCTGATCAGAGTTCGAATTGGGGTCCCCATGTCATTCACGTCGCCCAACTCCTCGACACTCAACGCCCTGGTTCGCCTGGGCCCCGGCGGCGACTTTGTCACCGACCTTCATTCGTCGTTCGATCGCCACTCCAACCAGAACAAGGTTGGCCAGTTCAAGGCTGGCCAATTCGCCACCGCCAGGCTCGCCTCCTCGTTCTGGCACACGCGAATCGTCCGATTCCTCGCCGCAACCCTCTTTCGATCCGGCGCAACTCCTTCGGGAATCAGCGGTTCGAGGGTTATCCGCACGCCGGCGGGCTCCAAGGCCCCAGCGTCACCATCCGCCCAACTCGCCCGGGCCGGGCGTGATTCGTCCGCCAAGGCCCAAAGCGCACAGGTCTGGAAAGCACAGGCGGGAGCAACCAAGCCTCCGCCGCATTTTGGAGAATCTCATGAACCTGACACCCAAACAGCTCCGCATCCTTCAGCTCATCCGCGACTGGCGCGTTCGCCGGGGCTACTCCCCGACGATGCAGGAACTGGCCGACGAGATCGGCGTGAGCAAGGTGACGGTCTTCGAGCACGTCGAAGCCCTGATCAAGAAGGGCGCTCTCGTCCGCGAGCCCAACAAGGCTCGCTCTTTGTCGATCGCTGAGGGAATCGCCGTCCCCGACGAGGCCCGCCCCCTCCGTTTCCCGCTCGTGGGCAAGATCGCCGCCGGCAACCCCATCGAGAAGGTCGCCGACCACGACGAGCTCGACCTGGTCGAACTCTTTGGCACCCCCTCCGTCAGCGGCGCCTCCACCTTCGCCCTCAAGGTCGAGGGCGAGAGCATGCGCGACGAAGGCATCTTCGACGGCGACTTCGTCCTCATCGAACGCACCCAGGTCGCCCAGAACGGCGATCGTGTCGTCGCCCTCCTCCCCGACGGCTCCACCACGCTCAAAACCTTCTACAAAGAAGACGACCACATCCGACTTCAGCCCGCCAACCCCTCCTTCGACCCCATCCGCGTCAAGTTCTGCCAGGTCCAGGGGATCGTCAAGGGCGTCGTCCGCCGCTACGGCCGCTGATCAAACCCAAGATGGCTCGGCTCTCAGTTTGCACCGCTCCTAGGTGGCACCGCTCTCCAGAGCGGTGCTTCCGGTGACCTTAACCTCCAGCTCTTCGAGCCTTCGACGATCGAACGGCGTCCCCATGCGCGCCCAGGCTTGTCGCCAGCGCAAGAAAGACGCGGGCACTTGGCCCGCGTTGGTGTTCGCACTGGAAAAGGCCCTGAACGCAGCCCTGAATCCGGACCGGCTTACGCCGTTTCCTTCCGCTTCACCCGAAGATCCGCCAAGCGTGACTTGGTCATCACCGCCTCGCGATCGATGATGTACTCCGCACCAGCATTGTCCATGTCCGGCAGCTCGTACATCAGTCCGATCATCGTCTCTTCCATAACCGCTCGCAGAGCCCGGGCCCCCGTCTTGCGGGCCGTCGCCTTTTCCGCCACCGCGACCAGAGCCTCGTCGGTGAAGGTCAGCTTGGCGCCCTCAAGCTTGAAGAGGTGCTGATACTGCCGCACCAGCGCGTTCTTGGGCTCGGTCAGGATGTTCACCAAGGCGTCGACCGACAGCGGTTCAAGGGCCGCGATCACCGGCAGACGCCCGACAAACTCGGGGATCATCCCGAACTCGATCAAGTCATCCGCCGTCGCCTGTGACAACACCCACGCGTCGTCTTTGTCCGACACGTTCGTGCGCGTCCCCTGCACAAACCCGATCTTCGTGCGACCAAGCCGCCTGCGAATGATCTCGTCGATCCCCACAAACGTCCCGCCCACGATGAACAGGATATTCGTCGTGTCCAGCTGGATGTACTGCTGCTCGGGGTGCTTGCGTCCGCCCTGGGGCGGCACGTTGCTCACCGTTCCCTCGAGCATCTTGAGGAGCGACTGCTGCACGCCCTCGCCCGAGACGTCACGCGTAATGCTCACGTTGCTCGACGTCTTGCCGATCTTGTCGATCTCGTCGATGTAGATGATCCCGCGCTGGGCCGCCTCGACGTCGAAATCCGCCGCCTGCAAAAGCCTCAGCAGCAGGTTCTCCACGTCCTCGCCCACATAGCCGGCCTCGGTCAGGGTCGTCGCATCGCCCAGGGCGATGGGCACCTTGAGAATCCGTGCCAAAGTCTTGGCCATCAGCGTCTTGCCCGAACCCGTCGCGCCCACCATCAGCACGTTGCTCTTGTCGATCTCAACCGACCCCGCCTCCGCGTTTGCAATGTGCTGGAGCCGCTTGTAGTGGTTGTGCACCGCGACCGACAGCGACTTCTTCACGAGGTCCTGCCCGATCACGTACTGATCCATGAACTCCTTGATCGTCCGGGGGCTGGGGATCTCCCGCAAGGCCGCCGGCGTCGTGCTCACACGACGCTTCTCCTGCTTGAAAATGTTCTGGCAAAGCTCCGTGCAGTTCGTGCAGATGTAGACCTCGCTGGGTCCCTCCACCATCGGCCCCACCTCGCGGCTGGTCTTGCCGCAAAATGAGCACGTCGTCACCTTGCGGCCCTTGAAATTCCCCGCGTCCTGCCCGGGGGTGTCGTTGCCGTCGTTTCGGTTCTTGGCCATGTACTCTCAATCCTCCGGGTTATTCTGCCCCGCCCAGTACGAATGTTCCCGTGTCTATCGGCGGTCCTGCGCACACTCTGCAATCACCGTGCCCGCACACCGCGGACCCCGCGCCAGCCGCCCTGCTACCGGACCGGAAACACCCTCCGGACACGGCTGGAGCATACACCCCAGCCGCCCAGGAATCACCAAGTCCGGTAATTGCTCAGTCGCCCCGCCGACCCCCACTTCTCGAACCACC
>CAYHQQ010000124.1:0-6211 GCA_964358855.1 uncultured Phycisphaeraceae bacterium | reverse complement strand
CAATTTCTTTTCGATTTTCTTATGGTCGTAGCCTTTCATGGGAATAGACTACCATAAACGAAGCAAATCGGGCCCTAGCGGGTCTTCGGGTACTGTTGTTATCGCTCTGGATCTATGCTCCGCTCAAAGCCCACCTCCCCTGCCCCTTGCTGCCAGTTGTCTTGAATCTCTTTGCCATTGATCATTGGCTCAACAGGCATAGGGACAGAGCGGCCGTACATTACTGCCCTCGAAGGCATTGTCAACTGCCCTCCCCATACTCCCGCCCTCTCTTCCCGCCGCCCTCTCCACTCCAGATGAACACCCCAGACCAACAGTCCGCTCAGAACACCATCACCGAAACCGGCTTTGATCTCGTTGCCGGCGTGGCCGCCTTCGCGTTCCCGGGTGCAGGACACCTCCTGGCCGGCCAGCCCAAACGGGCGATCTGCATCGCGATCGGGGTTCTTTCCCTCTTCTTTGGCGGGCTTTTCATCGGCGGGATCACCATTATCGACCGCCAGGACAACGGCTGGTGGTTCATCGCCCACGGCTGCGTCGGCCCCGTCGCCTTCGGCGTCGACTACGTCCATCAGCACAAGTTCCGCGTCCCCGACCCCGACAAGCCCAAGCGGTTCAAGACCCCGCCCCCCGGCCCCGGCCAGACCTACGTCAAGTCCGTCGGCAAGTCCCTGGACATCGGCACCCTCTTCTCCGCAGTCGCCGGCATGCTCAACCTCATCGTCATCATCGACGCCGCCTTCCCGACCCGGAGGCTCAAGGCATGATCTACCTCTCGTCCCTCAGCTCGCTCACCCTCGACCACCTGCCGGTCGTCCTGGCTTACCGCCCCTTCATCGACGCCCTCAACATCGACCGTTACTGGTACTTCACGCTCATCCCCCTGGCCCTGGGCATCTCCCTCACCTTCAAGGCCGTCCGCGTCCAGACCTTCGACAGCTTCCCCCGCCAGGTCCTCACCATGGCGGCCCTCATCATCCTGGGCATCATCGGCCTTGGCCTCCTGACCCTGCTGGTGGTCACGGTGGGGATGCCGATGGTGGCGGCGAAGTAGGGAGTCGTGCTGAGTGCTGCGTGCTGAGTGCTGCGTGGAGCACGGCTTTCTCGCAGCACGCAGCACGCAGCACCCAGCACGTCTGCTTCTACTTCGCATAGAACGAGCTCTTCGCCTCCGCCGCCCCGTCCAGGTTCTGCACCATGTACCTCAACGCATCCACCGCGTGATCTGACCCGTCCTTCTCGGGCATCAGGCTTGTGGGCTCGTTCACCGGATAGTGGTACTTCTCCAGCGACTCGATCAGCTTCACGCATCTGGCGTGCACGTAGAGCCGCGGCCCCCCGCTCGTCGCCTCGTCCGCCGGACGCAGCCTCGCCCGGACCAGCTCAATCCCCGGCACCACATACGCATGGTTCACCTTGACCTTCAGTCCCGCCGCCCTCAGCACTGCCACCGAGGTCGTCCCCGTGTGGTCATTGAGTGAATTCCCCGACGGATCGACCCCCAGCCACCGGAGCTGTGGCCAAGGCGACTCCAGGATCGCCCGGGCATGTTCCGCCACTGTCCGCCCGGTTTGCACCCGCTCGTCAACCACAAAGAGTCGCCCCGTCGCCCCGTCGTACGCCGCCCACAGCACCACCGCCGGCGAGCGGATCCCAAAGTCCATCCCCCCGACAAAGGTCACCGGCCACCGCGACGCCTCCTCCGCCGCGCCCATTCGCCCATTGGTCAGGCCGGCCATCTGCTCATCGGTCACCACGTGCACCGCCGGCACAAACTCGGGGAAGACCGTCAGATCGCGCCTGGGCCTCAGGCACACCATCTCCGCCTCCCATGTCGCCTGCGACACCCGTCCCTTCATCCGAATCGCATCATCGATCGTGATGTGCCCGATCCCCTCGTCCGACAGGTTGCCCCTTCGCTCCTTGGCCCTCCCGCCGCAGTCGGCCCACAGTGCGCAGGGGACAACGTGCTGCGTGCTGGGTGCCGCGTGCTGCGGGTTCAACGCCAGAGTCTGGCCGTTCGCGCTGGTGCTCGCACTTCCATCGCACGCAGCACTCCCTCCTCCACACTTCCTTTCTTCCCCGCACTTCGCCAGCACATCGATCACGCCCCACTTGAACAGCCGTCGTTTGCCCTCCTTCGCTTCAACGACCATCCGGTGCATCAGCCCGTGCGGCACGTGCATGGTGCTGAGGCACTCGATCGAGCCGCGCACCAGGCGTCCGGCGCACACCTTGGATCGCGTGGTGAGCTGCGCCGCCTCCCACACCGCGGGATCGAAGAGCTCGACCTCGTCGCACCGCAATCGCTGCACCCGCGTGCCGCGCACCGACGTCTGGCTCTGGGCCAGGAGCTCCATCCGCGACCCGTTGACCAGCTCGATCTTCCGGTCGGTGATCTTCCCCGCGACCAGGTCGATCATGTCCTCTCGCTCCAGGAGGCGTCGCAGGTGCTCGTGCATCCGCGACGCCTGCTCCATACTGCCCGCCAGGATCCGCACCTCGATCCCGCTCTTGAAATGCATGTCGAGCAGCGTGGCGACCGCGCCCAGGAGCGTCTTGCCGCCCCCGCGATTCGCCCACACCACCCCGTCGGGTGACTTTCCGGTCGCTTCCACATCCTGGCTCGCCTCCCTCTCCGCCGAGTGCTCGGGCTCCCCCTCCAGCGCCGCTTCCCCCGGGGTCTGTGTCCCGACCCGGTCATCATCGAAGAACGCCCACTTGATGTAGTCGAACGGCGACGAATGCCCGTCGACCACCGCATGGCGCGCCACGTCAATCTCCAGCCACCGGTAAATCCAGGCTTCAAGCTCGTCGGCGCTCCTGGGCCTGGTCGATCGGTCGATGTCCGACTTCTTGTCCACTCGCGCAGCCTGGCCGTCCTCAACCTCAATTCCCTTCGCCATCCCACACCCCCTTTCGCACCCCCCAACTCATCCACACTCATCCACACCCACTCACCCGGCGATCGACCCCGCGGCACGTGTACGCCGGCGCCCTCCACAGCACCCGCGACGCGACCAGCGCCCCCAGCGCCGCCGCACCCACGCTTGTCCATCCCCGCGTCGCCTCGCGTCCCTGTGCCCACGCGCCCACCATGCATGCCACCCGCCGCCGCCCCAGCACGCGCTCCGCGTACCTCGCCTCCACGAGCCGGCGCACGTCGACACCCGCAGCCCGCAGCCCACGCAAGAGCCCCAGCTCGTGCTCGCCCACCGCCAGTTCATGACGCGTCATCCCCGCCCGCTCGAACATCGGGCACGCTCTCCCCATCGCCGCCACCGCCTCGGTGTCCCGCGTCAACGGCGTCGCCAGATACGCCCGCACAAGCGCCGCCCCCACGCCTACCCCTCGCCACCTGGGATCGACCACCACCCTGGAAATCGTGCGGAGCCCCGCGTTGATCGCGATCGCAGCCTCTGTCCGCCCCTTCTTGTCGTACTCCCCGGGCCACGCCATCGCCCGCCACCACGCGTTGAGCGTGGGCCGCGACACCACCAGCACGCCCGCAAGCTCCCCCTCGGCCCGCGCCGCCAGCACCCTGGCCCACGTCGCCGGCGCCCCGCCGCAGTAGTGAAACCGCTCCAGCGCCAGGTAGTCCTCCGGCGTCCCCGCCCCGATCACCCACCGCGGCAACGCACGCCGCGCACGCAGCCACCGCTCCACAAGCTTTCCTGGTGTCGTCGACATGCCTCCCCCTCCCCCGACTTCAGCACGCAGCACGCAGCACCCAGCACAAATCAACCCCTTCGCGTCAGTCGATCCTCCTCTTTGTGCTGTGTGCTTTGCCGCTTTGTGCTTTGGCTCCCCGCCCACACCTCAATCCCCGCTCCCAGCCCCACATAAACCATCACATCCGCCCCCAGTCCCTCGATCACATCCTCCCGAGCGGTCGCCAGCACGCACGCGACACCCCGCGCCCTCGCCCACCTGGATACCGACGCCGACAGGCTCGACGCCGTCGCCGCGTCGAGTGTCGACGCGAACTCGTCGACGATCAGACAGGTCGGGCGTCGAGCTCGCGAGCACGCCGCCATCGCCCGCGCCAGCGCAAACCGCGCCCGCTGCCCGTCCGAAAGCTCCTGCTCGCACCGCACCAGCAGCGTTGCCTCCGCGAGCCCCGCCGCCGCCATCGCGTCGAGCGCTCCGGCATCCCCCCGTCCAGATTCGCGTGCCAGTCGATCGACAATCGACGCAGCCCGCCCCACCCGCCCCATCCCACAGCCTCCCCTCGCGCCGTCCGTCCCCGTCACGACTCGGAACCCTTCGGGCACAAGGACACCGCAAAGCAACCGCAGCAGCGTCGACTTTCCCCCACCGCTGGGCCCCGTGACCAGCACCACCACACCCGGCGCGATCAGCTTCCGCAAAGTTCCAACCGCCACACTCACGCGAAGGCCCAGCTCCCCGCGATCGCCCCTCTTGGCCATGTGGCCCATTGACGATGCAAACCCTTGCCCCCTCCTCGGCCCCCGCAGCGAAAGGCCGAAGATCGCCGCAAGCCGTCGCACCCTTGGCGTGAGGATCGATGTGTGCGAGACCTCACGCATGGGTCACTCCTTCCCGCGAGCCCTCACCATCGGGCTTGCGCCCGCCGATGAGCACACCCGCCGCGCGCGCCCGCTCGCCCAGGACCCGTGCCGTCTCGCACATCGCCAGCGTCCAGACGTGGTGTCGTCTCACGACGTGCAACGACAAGCCCAGGTTCAGGGCCGCCTGGCGGAACGAGCACCCCAGGACGATCGTCGCGTGGGCGACCCTCTGGCGTGTGCGCGTCCAGTCCAGGGAATGCTCGAGCACGAACTCAAACTCCGGCGACATCACGCGAGCCGCGAGACGATTGGCCCGTCGCTTGACCGACCGCGCCGTCACACCCGTGACCGCCGCGAGTCTTGCGTACGCCATTCCGTCGTCGAAGATCGCCCGGATCAGCCCGCTCTGGGATTCCGGGAGCGCCTCACATCGACGCAGCAACTCCTGGACGTACTCACGCGTGTGCAGGCGCTCACGCTCGATGTGGGCTCGCCCCTCACGTCCATCTTTGCGCCTCAGGAGGGTCGGCCCATTCTCCCGCCGGGCCCGCGTTCGCTCACGCCCGCCTCTCTCGCTGATCTCCCTGGTTGCCCCCATCGCTTCGCGCGAATGCTCCGTCGCGCAATTCATGCCTTTCCCCATCGGTCGACCTCCTTGTCTTCCGGTGTGACCCCAAGCTGTCGGTCCCGCGCTCCGGCGGGTCGGCGTCGTTGGCCGTCATGAGAACAAATACCTGTTGGCGGCAGAACTTCTCACCCGTTCTTTGCATTCCCGAAGAATCCCAGGATCGGGCGCGAATGTGCGCACAAACGCGCCCGTCGCTCACTCTCGGCATCCATACGACCCCCAAACTTGCGCTCGTCGCATGAGATCCGTTTCCGGACCGCGCACCGCGTTGGTGGCCGAAACAGGCCGAATCGGCCGCGATCTGCGTCGGCCTGCGACTTCAACTCTGATTTGAGGCCAGAGCTTTGGATCCCGGATGGCTCTGCCTGGCCACGAGGAGAGTTTCCCAGTCACCCCCGACCTTTCCTGAATTGACGCATGCCCGCAAGCCATGCGGGCTCCGGCGACATTCCCCTGTCCAGCGGCTTTGTCGTCAAGAGGCGCACGATTCGCGCCCCTCCCCTCCCCCGCCCCCGTCCCACCAAAGATTCCAAGAAAAGTTTCGGAACCGCTCCGACAGAGCAAACGAAGATTGTGTCGTCTAACGGGCCACGTCGCAGGGCCCACAGAGTGGAGAGTCTGAGCAGGGATATCGAACGACATTTTGGATGGATATGGGTCGATTTGGCCCGCCACACCTCGAGGCGAGGGCGGACGGGCGGCAGTTCGGCGTGGTTTGCCAAACGTGGTGTTTGGCGACCCGGGCTGCGCATCCGGTTTGGTTTGGCGGGCCCGATGGCCACACCCCGGCCGTCGGGCCTCTTCGGAGAAAATGGTCAAACGGTCAAAGCTCAAATGGTCAAAGCTGAGCGAGGCTCGTCCTCATTTGACCATTTGACCATTTGAGCTTTGACCATTTGGAAATCCGTTCGTCGCGCCGCGGTCGGCCACCGTTTGACGGTGCCCGGAGTGAGGAGAGGCTGGTCGACCCGGCGCGGCTTTCAAAGCGTCGTCGGCGTGCGTGGTGTACGCCGACGACCATCCATACCTGTTCTGAGCGCAATGCGTGACC
>CAYHQQ010000123.1:3301-6230 GCA_964358855.1 uncultured Phycisphaeraceae bacterium | reverse complement strand
CACGCGCCGATGCGCAGCACCGCGCGGTCGTCGAACAGTCGCCCGACGATCTGGAGCGCCAAGGGCAGCCGCTCCGTGGGGCGATCGTGAGCAGCACGGCGGCGAGCAACACGGGAGACGGGTTCAACCTGGGGTCGGGGTGCACGGTGACGGCGTGCGTCGCGCACGACAACGGGGGCGATGGATTCGGGATCTTGAACAGCGGGACGTTTACGGGGTGCCAGGCGTTTTCCAACACGCTGGACGGGATCGACGCCGCGGGCGGGGGGAGCAACATCACGGGGTGCACGGTGAAATCGAACGGGGGATACGGGGTGAGGGCGAGCACGGGGTGCACGGTGGTGCAGTGCGCGGCGAGTCTGAACGCGCTGAGTGGGATCTATGGCGGCTCGAGTTCTTTGATCGCGGATTGCACGAGCTCGGCGAACGACATCGACGGGGTGCGGGTGGTGTCGAACTGCACGGTGAGGGGGAACGTGTGCGAGGGCAATGGGGTCAGCGGCGCCGGGGGAGGCGTGCGGGCGCTGAGCGATGACAATCGCATCGAGGGGAACACGTGTGTGGGGAACGACACGGGAGTCGACGTGGACGTGGGCGGGAACATCATCTTGAGGAATTCGTGCTCGGGCAACACGACCAACTGGGTGATTGCGGCGAGCAACAGATGTCTGGTGATCCTGGGGCTGCCGGCGCCGGCGATCAACGGGGACACGGGGGGGACTTCGTCGGGGTCGAGTGAGCCGAACGCGAATTTCACGTACTGAGGCGCGCTGGGGGCGGGGACGGCCTGCTCATTTTGGTGGTGGTGCGCTATCGACCTCGCCGGCGCGCTTGCGAGAAATCGGCTTGCGAACTTGCGATGGGTTGGTATGCTCAAGAGGCGGGGCGGGGAAGGGAGAACACCGATGATGAAGCCATGGATGATTGTTGCGTCGGGACTTTTGTGTGGGATTTCGGTCGCGGGCGAGGCCCGGGGCGAGATCAGACGGATGGTGTGCATTCTGGGCGGGCAGCAGGAGGTGCCGCAGGTGGCGACGACGGCCCGCGGGTGCGGGCTGTTTGAGATTGATACGGATCTGAATACGGTGCAATTCCGGATCGTTTACTCGGGATTGTCGAGCGCCGAGGTGGCGGCGCACATCCACGGGTTTGCGGCGCCCGGGGTGAACGCGGGGGTCAAGATCGCGCTGCCCGCGGGGCCGCTGAAGATCGGGACGTGGACGTACGTCGAGGCGGATGAGGCGTCGATTCTTGGTGGGCTTGCGTATGTGAACGTTCACAGCGCGGCCTTTGCCGGGGGCGAGATCCGAGGGCAGATCGTGGACATGGTGGCGTACATCGACGGGGCACAGGAGAGCCCGCCGAACGGGAGCCCTGGGCTGGGCGTTGGGCTGTTCATGATCGATGAGACGGCGAACACGCTGACGTATCGGATCGTGTACAACGGGCTCGCGGGGGTGGAGAACGCGGCGCACATTCACGGGAGCGCGAACTATGGCACCAACGCGGGGGTTGTTCACCCGCTGCCGGCGGGGGCGCTCAAGACGGGCGTGTGGAACTATCCCGAGGCGATGGAACGGTCGATCCTCGACGGCTTGACGTACGTGAACATTCACACCAACGTTGTGGGCGGGGGCGAGATCCGCGGGCAGATTGTCTGCTCGGTGAATCCGATGGACCGCACGCAGGAGGTTCCGGCGACGAACACTTCGTCGAACGGGTGCGCGTTCTGCGGGATCGACCGGACGGCCAGGACGCTGGGGTACGACATCCAGACGGCGCTTGCGGGAAGCACCGAGGTGGCGGCGCACATCCATGGATTTGCGAGTGCCGGGGTGAACGCGGGGGTGGTGCATCCGCTGGCGGCGGGTGCACGGAAGCTGGGCGTGTGGAACTTCGCCACCGACGCGGCGGGGCTTGGGATTTTGGAGGAGAAGACGTACATCAACATCCACACCAACGTGTTTGCCGGTGGTGAGATCCGGGGACAGATCCGGTGGTGCGATCCCGGGCTGTGCGGTGCGGACTTTGATGGTGACGGGACGGTGGATTTCTTTGACTACGACGCGTTCGTGAGGTGCTTTGAGGGGGGAACCTGCCCGCCCGGGAAGACGGCGGACTTCGACGGGGACGGCTCGGTGGACTTCTTTGACTATGACGCGTTTGTGGTCGAGTTTGAGGCTGGCTGCTGAAGAGAATTCAGGGGCCGGGCGTGGCGAACGCCCGGCCCTTTTGCCGCGCTGGTGGGGGCCTAAGGAGTTGGGGCTGAGTGGGTTGCGCGGCTCTTGGAGTCAGGGCGGTGTGCCACGCGACTGGGCCACTGCGCTTGCGAGCCGATCTGGCGAAAGATCCATTTTGGGGCGTCACAGCCGAACAGGTACGGCACTCTGTAGAGTGAAAGGTGCGTCGGCTGAGCGGGCTGCGGATCGGGCTTCCGGAGGGGAAGCTCGGCACGCTCCGGATCCTGCTGAGACTCGACAGCACACACGGAGAAATGAACATGCGAGCGAACACAACGTCGGCGATGATCCTGGTTGCGGGCACGGCCTTTGGCGTGATGCCATCGAGGGCGGACGATGGGTGCAGTGTGTACCGGGTGGGAGTGCCGGACCTGGACCAGAATCGCCGAGAGCAGGGGAACATCGACGGATTGCCGAATGACGGGCTGATGTTCTGTGCGCCGACTTCGGTGACCAACTACATCGGCTACCTCAACAACATCGGGTTCCCCAATCTCTGCCTGGGATATAAGGACTGGCAGAACCACTACGCGGCGGGGACGGCGTACATCAACCTGACCAACTTCTACTGCCAGGTCGATCCCTTCGACGGGGGGAGCATGATGCCTGGGGCCCGGGAGAAGATCGAGGTGAATTACCCCGACGACTTCCAGGTGTCGAGCTGGTACGGGATCTCCGGCGGCCCCAAG
>CAYHQQ010000123.1:0-3291 GCA_964358855.1 uncultured Phycisphaeraceae bacterium | reverse complement strand
CGCAGTTCGCGCCCGGTGGCTACTTGCGTGGCGCCGGCGGCCCCAAGCCCCAGGAGATGTACGGACTGATGACCGCCGGGTGCCTGATGACGTTCTGCTACGGGCGCTACACGTTCACCCCGCCCTCGGTGAACATACCTGTCGCCCGGTGGGTGCGCGGGGGCGGGCACTGCGTCACGCTCAACGCGGTCCTCAACGGGTGCGGGCCAAATCCGATGATCGGCTACCGCGACCCGGCCAGCGGCGGGGACAGCGACATCACACAGTCGGCCTTTGCGACCAAGTACTGGGCCGTCGCTCCGTTCACGAACCTGTACGCCGGCAACGCGGCGACTTTCCCGGCAGTCAGGACGCATTACATCTTGAATGCGGCGTTTGACGACGGGCGGCTGCGGGTCATCGACGGGGCGTGCGTGATCTGGGCGACCGAGGGGCTGTCGGTCGATGCCACGCAGGGCATCTTGTCGGCCCAGAAGTACATCGACCTCAACATGGGGCTGACCACTGGGACCCCCCAGACCACTGCGCTCCTTCTCCCCGCTGTGCAGGCCGCACGCGAGGCGGCGGCCCGTGTGCATCGGCACCCGGCGGCACCCGTCGCGGTGGTGACTCTTGACGGGGACACGGGCGGCTCGGGGCCTCAGCCCGGCCTGTGGCGCTGTGACCTTGGGCCCAAGGAGTGGACGCGCATCGGGCCGGTGCCGATCGGGGAGAGCTGCTTTGGACCCGACGGGCGGTACTTCTACGGCGCGAGCGGCGTCATCAACGCGATCGATCCGCTGACGCCCTCGGAGTCACCTCTGGTCATCCCATCGTCGGGGCACACGATCCTGGCGCTGGGCACCTCCGATCCGCTCACCGATGGGGACCAGTTCGACTACGAGCTCGTCTCGATCAGCAGGACTTCGGCGGGCGGCGTCTTTGTCGCCTCGGGCGATGTTACTGGTGACGGGTGCAGCCCCTTCACGCCCCAGACCATTCCCACCGGCGTGGCGGTGCCTGGCGCGTGCGAGATCGGGGTTTCGCCCATCGACGGCTCGTTCGCGCTCACCCGCGAGGGGTTCCTCGATATCCTTCGCATCGGTCGCGACACCGCGGGGGCGTGGACGGTCCTTGAGACCATCACGCCCAGCCCGGTGTGCACCAGGCCGATGAACCCGCACTTTGACAACAAGGGACGCCTCATCTACACCTGCGGCGGCAGCGTGAAGGTTCTGGAGCGCAACGCCACGAGCGGGCAGTGGGAAACCAAGACCAACTCGCCCTGGCACGGGCTTGCGTCGGGCAACAGTTTCGAGCTCGGGCGCGGGCGTGACGGGCTCTCGGATTGGGCCAACAGCCCCGACGACTTCAACGTCGATCCGGCGGAAGAGGAGCGGATGACGCAAGGACACTCGCAGGACGACTGCCGTGCGGACTTCAACAACGACGGGGCGGTCGACTTCTTTGACTACGACGAGTATGTGCAGTGCTTCGAGGGCGTTGCGGCGGCGTGCCCGCCCAACAACCCGGCGAGTGTGTCGCTGGACACCGACGCGGACGGGGCGGTGGACTTCTTTGACTACGACATGTTTGTGAGGTTGTTTGAGGCGGGGTGTTAAGGCAGAGGCACTAGGCACTTGGCACTAGGCACTAGGAAGAGGAAAGACAGAAGGCAGAAGGCTGAACTTGAAGGCGGAAGGCGAAGTCGATTCAGCCTTCCGCCTTCACATTCCGCCTTCTGCCTTTTCTTTACCCAGTCCTGTTCACTTGGCACGCCGCGGTCAGTGTTTGATTTGTTCGAGGGTTCGCTCGGGTTCGGGTTGGCTGGGGCGGTGGCCTTCTTTGACTACGACATGTTTGTGAGGTTGTTTGAGGCGGGGTGTTAAGGCAGAGGCACTAGGCACTTGGCACTAGGCACTAGGAAGAGGAAAGACAGAAGGCAGAAGGCTGAACTTGAAGGCGGAAGGCGAAGTCGATTCAGCCTTCCGCCTTCACATTCCGCCTTCTGCCTTTTCTTTACCCAGTCCTGTTCACTTGGCACGCCGCGGTCAGTGTTTGATTTGTTCGGGGGTTCGCTCGGGTTCGGGTTGGCTGGGGCGGTGGGTGAGGCTGCGTTCCCATTCGTTGATGTTGGTGAACCAGGGGTTGTCTTTGTTGGGCGAGGCGGCCCTTTTGCCGGCGATGACACCGGCGTCGTAGAGGACTTTCATGAAGGCGGGGTCGAAGTCGTGTTCTTTGAGGCCGGGGATGGCCTGGGTTTCGTCGTCGGGCTCGCCGGTGCCTGGGGGGATGGAGTGGATGCGGTAGACGGCGTGCTCGAGGGCGTGGTTGGTGCCGACCATCTGGGAGATGCGGAAGACGTTGCCGAGCATGCGTTCGTTCTGGAGGAGTTCCAAGCCTCGGACGCCGATGGAGAGGAAGCGGTCTTTGATGAAGTACCCGCGGGCCTCGACGGTGCCGTTGATGAGGGTGTAGAGGTTGAGGGGGAGCTTGTTGAGGCAGAATTCGGAGTTGCAGAGGAGGGATTCGTCGGCGAAGAGGTTTTCCATGAAGACGTTGCGCATGACGCCGCCGTCGACGTGCTGGAAGCCGTCGATGTAGATGGGCTGGAAGAAGACGGGGATGGCGGCGGAGGCCATGATGGAGTCGATGTAGCGGTCGTAATTGCCGGATTTGGCGATGGCGGTGAGGTCGGAGGCGATGAAGCGGCCCAGGTCGGTGTTGACAGAGCCGACGTAGAGGCGGCGGCCTTTGGCGTGCTCGGCGGCGACGCGTTTGACGACGTCGGGGGTGATGAGGGATTTGACGAGGGAGCGGAGGCGGTCGGTGCGGGTGATGGAGTTGGAATAGAGGAGGACGAGGGGGATGGCGAGTTCGTATTTGAGCTGGTAGATGTCGGAGTCTTGGATGCCGAGGTAGCCGGCCTTGAGGGCGTCGTCGTCGGCTTTGGTGCCCAGGAAGGCGAAGGTGGCGATAAGGGAGCCTGTGGAGACGCCGGTGACGATGTCGAATTCGGGGCGGGTGCCGGAGGCGGACCATCCGGCGAGGAAACCGGAGCCGTAGGCTCCCCACTCGCCGCCACCTGAGAGTGTGAGGATGTTGAGGGCGATGTCGGCGGAGTTGGCTTTGCGGAGGTAGGTGTCTTTGATACCGACGCGGAGGCCTGCCTTGATTTCATCTTCGTGTTTGAGGAGATAGTCGTTGACCTGGCTGCGTGGGAAGAGGGTTCTGGTGTTGCTCTCGTGGAACTCGATGAATTGCTGGTTGTAGTCGCGGGTGCAGGAGGTGAGGAGGGCGAGGGCGGCGAGG
>CAYHQQ010000122.1:0-6249 GCA_964358855.1 uncultured Phycisphaeraceae bacterium | reverse complement strand
TTTTCTTGCGGCGCTTTTCTGCAAGAATCTTTGCTTCAGTTCACGGCGTTGCCCGAAGGGGTCATCGTCAATAGCCGGGGGCGCAGCCCCCGGCAAACCGCGCAATTGCATTGGACCCCGGAGGGTTCCGCCGTTGGGTGCGGATATCTACAACGCGCTTCGGCCGACCCCGCAGGGGTCGAAATGCACTGTCGCGTCTTTCCGGGAGCTGCGCCCCCGGCTATTGACGTTCAGGCCTCCGGCCTGCAATCCCAGTCAACACGGCGCCTCAAACGCCATCACAAACGCGTCGTAATCAAAGAAGTCCACCGTCCCATCGCCATCAAAGTCCGCGGTGGTGCCGGGCGGGCAGGCCCCGCCCTCGAAGCACACGACAAAGCTGTCATAGTCGAAGAAATCGACCGTGCCATCCCCATCAAAGTCGGCCGCGCACCCCTCGTACTCAAAGAACACCCGGACAATGAAACTCGCATCCTCGAGGTGCGAGCACCCGGGATTGCACGCGCCCGACGAGTGCGCGTCGGTCCGAAACACATGCTCACCCGGCGCCAGCACGACGAAAACATCGCAATCTGTCGAGGTCACGAACAAGGGCGAGCCCACCGGCCCGATCAACATCCCCGAGTGCCCCCCATTGGTCGTGAAGTCCGCCGTGATCGAAGCACGCACCCGCGCCGCGACCGAAAAGTGCACCTCACACACGCTGTCGGCCCCACCGTTGGCCGAGCAGATTCCAGTCGCCTCCACCTCCGCGTACGCCCGCGTCGATACCTCGAAAAAATTGGACTGAAGCAGGCTCATCTGGCTGGTCTGCGAACTCGCAATCCCATATCCAACCGCACCCGAGGCGCTGTTCCCATACGTCTGGTAGTCAATCCACGACCCCGCGCTCGTGTTGGAGCCGTTGTACTCGCCACCGAAGTTCGGATTGTCCGGCGGAGCATGCACCCATGAGTGCGCATGCACGCTGCGGCTCACTGTACCGATCGAGACCTGCGCCCCCGCCACCGTCGCCAATCCCCCGGCCGTCGCGGTCGCGATCATCCACTGAAGCTTGTGCATGCGACAATCCTCAAGAGGGCCAGATTCCTCGCGCCGTCACGGACGCCAGGCCGCCCGCCAGTATACCGGCAGGGCACGCAGTTCCATTGCTCTTTTTTGGCGTGATCGGCGGTCGCAATCATGCTGGGCGAGCAGCTTATCGGCCCGTGAATCCCGTGCGTCGAGTTCGACTCTGCGTTGGAGCCCGGAGGGCTCCTCGTCAGTAGGCGTCTATGAGCAGGCCTCCGGCCTGCAAGGCAAACTCAGCACGGCGTCTGGAACGCCACCACAAACGCGTCGTAATCAAAGAAGTCCACCGTGCCGTCCTTGTCGAAGTCCGCGTTGGTCGTGCCGTTCTGGAAGGCGTTCACATACTCGTCGTAGTCGAAGAAATCGACCGCGCCGTCGCAGTTGAAATCTGACGCGCACACGTGGAGCGTCGCCCGGTCGGAGATGTTCAAGAGGCACGCCGCCGACCAGATCACACAGTCATACCCCGCCGCGTCGTACGCGTCGGCGTTGGTGATCGTCAGCGACTGCGACCGCTCGCCGATGATCGCGATCCCGTTGCGCCGCCACTGGTACGTGCGTGTTCCGATGCCGATCAAGCCCATGTTGAACGTCGCCGTCCCCCCCGGGCACACGGTCTGCTCCTCGGGCTGGCGCGTGATCGCCAGGCTGGGCACCTGCCCGCACGAGGAGCGCGAGTCCACAAAGCCGCGGATCACCTGCGACACTCGCGGCCCAAGTTCCATGCGGACGTTGGCCATCCCGCCCGCGCACGTGTGGCAGTACGACATGATCGTGCCCAGATGCTGGTAGGCCACGGTGCAGTCGCCATTGCCGCACCCATCGATGATGGGGTTGTACGAGTCATGGGTGTGGCCGGTGCCCAGATTGTGCCCCGACTCGTGGGCGAAGACCATCATGTCCCAGTTCTGCCCGCTGTTGTGCACGAGCGGATACGGGAAGTGCCCCGCCATGTTTCCCGACGAGGCGTAGGCGTACGACGAGCAGATATTGCTCAACCAAGCCACGCCGCCGCCAAGGTTTCGCGCGCTCACGCTGTGCGACATGTGACGCGAAATGCTCCCCATGTTCGTCTCCCAGTAGTTGCGGAACTGGTCGAGCTGCGAGCCGTTGGCCGTGTCGTACGGATCCGGGCCCACCCACAGCCGCAGATACGACAGCACAAAGACAATGTTCACGTCGCGCTGGTAAACCTGGTTCATCCCGCCGATCAACGTCGCCACGTACGCGGCGGCGTTGGTCTCGTTGCCGCCAAAGAGGTTCGCCGTCACCTCCGTGTCGGCGTCCACCGCGATCTTGTACTGACGGCAGATGCCCGTGCGATCCCCGATCTGGCCCGCCCCTTCCACCATCTCAAGCTCCGCTCCCGGCGCCAGCAGCGCACCCTGGCACGCCGGGATCTGCACGTTGATCGACCGCCCCAGCGCACTGTCCGTCTCGTACACCACCGTCGGCATGATCCCCTGGGGACCCGACGAGATGATCGATGTGTGCCCGCCCGCGAAAATCGTTCCGCTCGTCCCGTGCGGGCTCAGTGCCAGAAACACCCGCGAGTCGTCCTCGCCCACCACCGTTCCCGAGAAGCACTGGATGTCCGGGAGCGCAATCTCGTGCTGGTCCTCGAACCCACCCACCACGATCCTCGCATCGTCGCTGAAGACCTGCATCGGCACAAGATCGAGCGTCACGATCTCTCCCGACCCGCGCACAAAGCCCGGAACAATCACGTGCTCCTGCCCCCGAACCGCCTCGTACATCGGCATCGAGAGCGCGATGGTCGCCAGTCCGCCCGACGGCTCCTTCACCACCTCGAGCAGCCCCACAGCCAGAAACGAGTCGTCCTGCCGGCTCACGAGCTCAGTCGCGGGCAGGGTGCCAAACAATGCGGAAGTACCGGCAAACGCGGCGAGCGCGAGAAACATGGGAAGTCTCCACGGGTGTGAAACGAGACCAGAATGGAACAAACCCACACCCTTACGCCATACGAGGCCAGGTCGACACAGGTTGCTCCAAGACCTCAGAATACAGCAGTTTGACGCTGTGTGCAAGGGTCTTTGTTCGGACCCTCAAGACCCACAAATCGGAACTCCGCACAACTCGGACCTCTCCACCGTGCCGGTGTCAGGCCGGCCCGACCTGCCTCGCCGCAGGCCGACGCACCGATTGAGGGCCCAGTTAGAATCCACACGTGACCGGCCAACCCCACACGCCGCCCCGATCGCCAAAGCCGGCCTGCCAGGCGTGCGGATACTCGCTCGAAGGCTTCGACGCCAGTTCATCCACGCGAGTCTGCCCCGAGTGCGGCGAACCGTTCGACCCCTCCAATCCCTGGCTGCCACTTCCCTGGCCCGCCTCGGTCATCATCTGGCTCCGCCTCTGCGCGCCGACCTTGATGCTCCTCACGCTCATCCTGGGCGTTTTTGCCTGTCGTCCCTTGCGCAATATGCTCGGGTGGCCGACCTGGCCAGTGTGGATTGCCTTGCTGTGCTTTGTGGTTTTTTGGCCCTTGAGCGCTGCCGGGTCGCTCGCGGCGACGCGAGAGCCGCGAACCATGCAGCGTGCGGCCGCCGGGCGAAGGTCCATTCCGGCCTTAGTGTTCAATGTGGCGGCGATCGTCGCCGCGATTCTGGCGCTGAGGTTCATGGTCTGAGCCGGCTGCCGCCTTGTGCCGCGTGGCTTCGCAGGCTCCTCAGAGTCTCTCGAGATCCTTGAGCACGTCCTTCCCGATCCAGCGTGCGGGCGCGGCCGACGACTCGGCCATGCGCCTTGCCAGCGACAGAGTTGCCTCCCGCAACGCCGCGCTCCTTCGCCCCACGCCCCGCAGCGCCCAGCTTACCCCCTTCTTCACGAAATTCCGCTCGTCGGTGCCCGCCCTCTCCGCCAGTGGCAGCGTGCTCAGCAGTTGTTCCTCACTCACCCGCTCGTTGTGCAGCGAAACGCAAGCCAGAAGCGCGAACGCCCCTCGAACGACAAACTCATCCTCGCCGCCGCCGATCGCAATGGCTCCTTTGGCCCACAGCCGTATCTTGCCCAACGCCAGTTTCGGCTCCACCACATCCAACAGCTTGAAGCAAACGGTGTCGCAGATCGCCCAATTATCAAACCCCCGGCACCAATCATCCATCTGCTTGGAAGTCACCAGTGCCGAATCGTCAACCATCGAAGCCACCATCCTCGCCTCGTAGTTCCCCGTCGCCCACAGCGCCGCCGCCAGCTCGTGGCTCGTCCCGGCCTGCTTGGCGACCAGCTTCAGGTTCGCCATCGACACGCCGAATGCAGCCTCCGCCGTCGGCCCCACTATCCCGTACCGTTTCTTCATGTCGTCGCGGACACGCTTGGTGCCAAGCCGCTTGAGCGACGCCAGGATCGCCCGGGCCTGCTCGCCCGTCGATATCGCCGCCGGCGCAGCGGACTTCACTTTCGCCTTCACACCCGCCCTCGGCGTGGACTTTCTCTTGACTGGCACGCGAATCCTCCGTGAGCCGGCCGCTTGCCGGCGTTCCTGCATCACGTAAAGCGACATCAAAGGTAGCAGATCCACGCGCGGATGATGCCCTCCAAGGCCGCCCGCCGGGCCTCGAATTCGATTGCGCTGTTGAACGTCACCAGCGCCCGGTCCTTCGCGAGCCACTTCAAGAGCCCCGCGGGATCGGCGACCTTCATTCCGTCCGCGGCGCTCTGCTTGGCTTTCGCCCCCGTGTGCAGGATCAGGCGGAGGCTCCCCTTGGCGTGCACATTGGTCGTCGCAAACCAGTCGGTGGTTCGAAAGCTCGGCGCGTTCCACTTGATCCCTTCGACGATCGCCGGATCGACCCCCAGGATGAGCCTTCGCAGCGATTCGAGCTGGGGCTTGAGCGGATGATCGAGGGCACGCATGAACGTGTCGACCTCGCCGCCTGGGGCGGCGGCCTTGGGCAGACGCTTGCCTCCTGGCGCAGCACTCGACTTCATTGCCGCCTTCTTTTCTGCCTTCTTCCTGGTCACTTGGGACTCCTCGACGGGTTCGCCGTTCAGCCTGCCTTGCGCTCGCGCGAACCCGCGTCAGCCGCCCGCCGCCAGCATCGCGTCGAGCTTGTCGTACCCGGCCGAGACGCCGTGCTCCATGCCCGATGCGATCGCCCCGTCGCGAGCCTCCTTCGTCGGGTACTTCACGTTCAGCGTGAGCAGCGTCTTGCCGCCCGATTCCGTCAGCACCATCGTGCAATGCTGCTCGCCCATCTGCGGCACACAACCCATCTCAAACGATTCCGTTCGCACGAGCCTTCCACCCGCACCACCCTCTCCCGGCGGCACCACCTCGCGGTAGACACCCCCCATGGCCATCGCGAGCTTTCCGTCCGGCCCGGCCCACTCCCACCGAAACGACCCGCCCACCCGCGGATCCTCCTCGCACTTGATCATCGTCCACCCGGGCGGCAGAAACATCCACCGCCTGATGAACTCAGGCTTGGTCATCGCTTCCCACACCAGCCGGCGCGGGGCGTTGAACGAGCGTGTCATCACGATCTCAAGGTCGGTCGGGGTCGTCACTTTCAACATTCCAGAGCCCATCATGTTCCAATTCCTTTCCGGTGTGTTCACGATCCCGTGCTCATTTGGACGCAGGCCCTCGCACAGACTTTGCCTGGGTCCCCGTCTCTTCCTTCTGCTGCATCTCCGCCAGCAGCTCTTCAAGCACCTCAAACCGCTTCTCCCACTGATCGCGGAACCCCTGCGTCCAATCCGCCGCGTCCTTCAAAGGCGACGCGTTGAGCCGGCACAGGTGCTGGCGACCCTGGATCCGCCGACGCACCAGCCCCGCGTGCTCGAGCACCCGCACGTGCTTGGAAGCCGCCGGAAACGACATCTTCAACGGCGCCGAAAGCTCGCTGAGATTCTGCTCCTTGTCCGAGAGGCGTCGCAGGATCGACCTCCGCGCCGGATGGGCCAGGGCATGAAAGACGCGGTCGAGCGTTGGCGAGCGATCTAGAACCATGTGGTTTAGCATACTCGAAGTCCTGGAATTGTCAACCAGTTGGTTTATAAATCTTGCGATCACCTACTTTCGCCTCCCCTCCCCGAAAAAGAGTTGGCCAAGCCCAGCCTCACCCGCCCCCTCACTCGCACTAATGAATGTCCCCGTCCATCGGGATCCACTTCCCCTCCACCCCCCCCACCCACTCACCCCACCACACCCTC
>CAYHQQ010000121.1:0-6269 GCA_964358855.1 uncultured Phycisphaeraceae bacterium | reverse complement strand
CTGGTATGATGAATTCCTCTCACTCGGAGTGGCTCAGGGAAAGCAGGCAGGTCAGGGGGCTTGATCCCCTTCGGCCACCCTTAGGGCACCAATCTGCTACGCTATTGGAGACATTGGAACCCTCCATCGGAGCCTGCCGACGCCGTGAGATATACCAACCCAAGCATCATCGAAGCTCTCTGCGAATTCCAGTTCAACGGAGAATCGGACTGGGATCCCACTGCCTACGGACTGTTCTACGCCGAAATCAAACACGACTTTCCGAATCGCGAACGTCGGGACGTCCTCGCCGCCACGAGCAGCCAGACTCCTGCGGGTGTAGAGCATCAATTCAGCCCGCAACCTCGCATGTGGTTTGGGACCGCGGAGAAGAACCGAATCGTCCAACTTGGAGAGCGATTGCTGGCAGTGAACGCCCTGAAGCCCTATCCGGGCTGGGACCGTCTTCGAGAATTGGTGCTGACCGCTGGCGAGGCCTACCACGCCGTGGTACCAGGCGCCACGGTTGCTCGTACGTCGGTCAGGTATGTCGACCGACTGGAGTTCCCGTCGGCCGGGTTTCGCTTGGGCGATTGGATCAAGTGCGACGGCGAGTACTTTTCGCGGCAGCTCGCCGACTGCACGTCTATGGCGTACAGCAGAATTGCCCAGCCCATTGGAGATCAAGAGCACTTTTTGCTTTCCCTAACTCTTGAGCCTGCGGCGAGCGGATCGATATCATTGACTCTGGATACCGAGTTGTTTTGCGAAAGGCCGTTTCCCTCGGTGAAGGCGACAACAGACCTGCTGAATCTATTTCACACTAAGATTGTAAGTGCTTTTGAAGCCTGCATCACTGACAAAACGCGAGCGTCTCTCGTTCCAGAAAGTGGAGGAGCGACGTGAGTTCAATTCGTGTGAATCCGGAGTCGGCATATGGAGCTCGTTCGAGAGCGTTGTCTGTATCGGTCAAGGAGCAGGTGAGACCGCGCTGGCGAAAGAGAACGAGATTGAATTACGTTGGCGAACAGACAGTCGCGGCGTCGAAAGAAGTCCACAGCTACATCATGTCGCAAGTCATTCAGCGAAAAGGAAGTGCGAGCCTCGTCGACGTGGTGGCAAGTTCGGAAGCGGCGGGATTCATCGCGATTGAGGCCAAGGGGTTCAATCGGTTTCAAGTCCCGCTAAGACGCCGGGTTCTTCGAGCTGTGCTGGAAAGCTCGGACGGGCATCGCGCGCTGGTTCGGATCGAAGGCGATCTCGGGTTGGAGCATCGCTTGTTTGACGCGGAAACACTTTCGATGTGCAGCATTGCAGAAGCTGGGCAGATGTTCGAGATCGTGGTTGCGGAACAAGTTGCAGAGGGCGGCACCCGGAGCAGCGTGGTTTCATATTGTCCGACTGGCGATCCACGCCTTCGTCGCAGCGAGTCGTTACTGACGGCGGCTGACGCAGCAGAATTTGCAAAAATGGTATAGGCTGTCGCGATGCTTCAGATTAACTTTCATGGTGTTGGGGATGGCGATTGCATCGTCATCGAGTTTCCCGACTCGAGTGTTGGTGTCGTGGATAGCCGAAGCCGTCCGGGCACCAGTGTGTTTCCGGCGATTGAGCGAGTCCGAGGTAGAAAGCTCGCGTTCTGTTGCATGACGCATCCGCATGCCGACCACTTCCGAGGGCTTCGTGAGGTGATGGAGGCGGCCGACTTAACTGGTCAAACATCTTCCGTATTTTGGCACACTCTGACCGAATTGGACAAGATCCACGAGGGGCTGTTTACCATAAGCGGGTTCGACGGCAAGGATCCCGCGACTGACGCACAAGAACGTGATGATCTTGACTATCTTCGAAAACTGTTCCTTTGGATGGCGAAAAGCCATGGAAAGGACTTTGCGGAGTCCTTTCGGCAGATCACTCACAGAAAGATTGCTGGAGTGCAACTCACGTTGGTTGCTCCCAGCAGCCTTGCTTGGGCATCCTACCGTGAAGAGATTGAGAGGAAGCGACTGGCGAAGGCGCCGCTGACCTACAGTCGGGCGAATGACATTTCACTTGGACTCATGATCGAGTATGCGGGGAAGCGAGTGTGGTTGCTCGGCGACTTAGGGGGTGGCGAGCAGCAGGCTTTGCCGCAGAGGATCAAGGCCGCTTCGCCTGGTGAAGCGAACCGCGTCATAAAGGCGGACGTCATCAAGATTGCCCATCACGGAGCTCAGAACGCGTGGAATGATGAGGTCCCGAGTTTGTTGACTACGTGCGACGCGTCGAACGTCGTTGTAGTGTCGGCTGATGGATCGAGACATCCCAACCAAAAAGTACTCGACTCTTGGGTTGCAACGGGGAAGCGAGTCGTCGGAACGTGGCGTTCGGCCACGCTGCCGTCGCACGGGGCGCTTCCAAGCTGGAGCGATAGCGTGCTCGACCTGATCGCGCCAAAGTACCAATTGAATTCCCTTCGCGATATCCGAGTATCGATCGATGCATCGGGGCAGTTGACGCTTCATGTTCTTGACGTTCCGTAGTATGCTAGGAGCCCCGAGTGTTCCCGGAGCGGAGCCAGGTGCGCCGAATCGGGTCATTCCAAGTGTCCCACTGAGCGGTGAGGCCGCGTGACCCGAGTCCTTCTTTGGACGTGGCGTGTGGCCCGAGTCGATCACTCGCGCGGTGGTCTGCTGTTGCTCACGCGAACATGATCGTCTACCTCGGAACGCAGAGAACGGCCACACCCAGAGGATTACGTTCTGGATAATCGCTCAAGTCCGCTGACCCGGCCTGTGCGCTTCCCGATAGCCAGGAATGTACTGCATTGCAAGCCATCGGATCACATAGTCTGGAATGCTCTTCGCGAACGGAATCTCAGGGTTCTCAGTCATTCCATTTGGCTCGAAGCGCATATCACTCAGGGCGGCCACCAACGATTCCACTCGTACTCCATGCTGTAGGGCAGTTGTGATCGTGATGCTCCACGCATCAGTCAAGCCGCCGAGCGTGGAGCCCTGCTTTGCCAAAGTGATGAATACCTCGCCTGGGCGGCCATCCTCATACATGCCAACTGTGATAAAACCTACCTGCCCAGAAATGTTGAACTTATGGGTCAGCGATCGACGACTATCCGGGAGAAGCCTCCGAACGGGAGTATGTGGCGGTTTGTGTGGCGCGATTTGGCTCGCGGCGTTGGTTCCGGATACCTCCTGCTTCTCACCGCGGAACTCCTTCGAAAATGGGTTGGTGCCAATGGGTGGCTTTGGAGTGGTCGGAGCGCCGTGAATGTCTCTGAGAACCTGCTCCAGATTGCCCAAATACTGAGACTCGTCACGAAAGTCGGCAAAGAGTCGGCTCATCGCAAAGCGAGGAATGGATTCGGCGGGCTCCCCTCGGCGAAGGAGGCAGACAAACTTGGTCGTCTCCAAACTCCTCGCGAGTTCACCGGTCACGACTAGCTTTTCATATCCGGCCCCACCTGTGGGCTGCTCGGCCTTCCTCTTGTACTCTGGCGTAGCGATCAGGAGGACGCGATCCGACTGTGAAATGCCATTTTCCATAAACTGCGTCAGATCTGTGCCAAGCTTGCAGTCCCACTGATCCAGGATTGTGTCAACTCCGTTAGTGCACAGATCACTGCAAAGACGAGCGATCCACTTTCGATGCTCCGCATTTTCGTGGGTGTATGAAACGAACACTTTTGGCGGGGTTAGTGCTGGTAACGGGTTGGATTGAGGTTGCGATGTCACGCCTTGGCTCCCGGCCCACGGTATCGCTCTTCCCTCCATCGAGCGAACTCGCGGCTTGAGCGGGATTCTAGTCGACATGGAACGCCCGGCAGGCGGGCGGGCCTGGGTTTGTGGTTCGAGCGAAGAGCCTTTTGGGAATCAGGTGCCCCGACTCGCCCGCCCCTCGCCCCAACCCACCCCTCGCGTCCAAGGCGACTCGTGCCGCCGACCCCTGCGTGTCATTCGACACCCAGGACCCCCCTCACCTGTCGGCCTCGAACCCGCAAAATGTTCGGGCAATTGGGTGTGCCGACTGGTGGCACTGAAGTCACCCCCTCCGGCCTCGCGGACTCGGCCACCTCCCCCGCTGCGCGAGGGAGGCGGGATCAGGCCCTCAGCTCATCTCCCCCCACAACCCGATCCGCGCCAACACGTCCGGCGCCCGCTCCCGCTTGACCTCGACCTGAACCGCCGCGGCCTCATCGCCCGCCGCATCCCGCTTCACATCCCCCGGCACAAACGGAATCAACCCCGCCTCAAACGCCGCCACCTGCTCCTCGCGTGGCCGACTCCGAATGTCCACGATCACGCCCGAGCGTGTCTCCAGCATCCACACCAGCGGGTTGCGTTCCAGCAAGCTCGGCAGCGTCCAGGTCGGGTTGAACTGCATGAGGTCAAAGATCTCTCGGATCTTCTTGCTCTTGGCGTGCATGCTCGATTCCGACACGCCAAACCCCGCCGCCACCTGTGCCATCGTCCTCACCGGCGGAGTCTCCGGGTCGCTCAGAAAGTTGACAAACCCCAGTGTCGCCACAATCGCCGCGGCCCATCCCTCCGGCCCCGTCTTGCCCTCAACCATCGGCGATCCCTCGCCGCACAGAGCGACGCCCATCACACGGCAGAATCGCCTGTACTCGTGTTGCAGCGGCTCAAGATTGCTCATGCAGTACGCGTCGGTACGCTCGACGATCGCGACAAACCGCGCCCGGAACTTGGGCTCAACGATTCCCAGCGCTTCCTTCAATTCGGGATCGGCCCCCTCCACCATCGCGTCGAATTCGGCGAGCGATGGGTCGATCGTGGTGGCCTCGGGCTTCCTCGTGGTCGTGTTCTTACGCGGCATCGTGAGCTCTCCTCGCTTGCGCCTCTTCCCGACGCACGACTCCCGCACCTGCGCTGTGGCACGAGTCGCCCGCCCGCCATCCCCGATCCATCATTAGCGTCCAAGGCGACTCGTGCCGGCGAGCCCGTCGGATATTCGGACGATTCGCGTGGCACCGCGCTCACCCATCGCCCCCCGTCGTACCCTCGCCTACCCCATGCCCCTCCCCACCCGCCACATCCCCCGCGAGCGCCCACCCGTCCCCGCCTCCCGCCTCGCCACCGCCGGCTTCGTCATCTCCCTCATCTCTCTCATCCTCGCCTGCGTCGGCGGCTGCGTCATCGCTCCCATCGGCCTCACACTCTCCATCATCGCCACCACCAAGCGCCCCGGCGGCCTCTCCATCGCCGGAATCGTCATGGGCGCCCTGGGCTCCATGTACCTCCTGGCCTTCATCGGCGGCTTCGGCGTCATGATGTTCGCCTTCCGCTCAGCCGCCGTCCGAAACGACGACCTCAACCGCATCGCCCGCGTCCACTCCGCCGTCGCCGCCTTCCTCGAATCCCAGCACCGCCTCCCCCTCAAACTCGACGAGATCCGCGAACGCCTGCCAACGGCCCTCGACGACCAGGACACCAACGCCCTCATCCACTACACCAGAGCTTCCGACTCCGTCTTCATCCTCCGCACCCCAGGCCTCGACGCCGAGTTCGGCAACTCCGACGACAGCGTCCGAGTCTTCGACCTCAGCTCGCCGCCGCGATAACACATCCTCATCATCCCATAAGCCCACGCCCTATAGGGCGTGGGGCCCGGTAGCGCCCTCGCATCACTCCACCCCGCGCAATCTCCGCGCGTCCGACAACTCCATTCTTACATTGCCCCCTTCGTTTCAAAGTTCCAACATCCCTCCAACCGACCTCTGACATCAATGTCACAGGCCGCACCCTCTCACTCCGATCTCCTGGGCGCCTACGCCGAACTCAACGGCGATCTCTCCGCCCTCAGGGCCCGCTTCTCCCTCAGCGGCCTGCAACTCATCGCTTTCCTCGAAGATCCCGCCATCACCCCGCGTCTCACCAACCTCGACGGCTTCCTCGCCCGCTCCACCATCCAAAGACTCCAGACCAAGTCCGCGGCCGTCCTCGAGCACATCCTCGACACCACTCCAGACCCCGTCGAACGCCGCCACGCCGCCACAATCCTCACGCGCCTCGCGTGCCGCTGGGGCCGTCTTCCCTCTCCGCCGCGCCCCCGCAACACCGCCGCGAGCCCCTCGGCCCCCCTCCCCGTCCCAGTCAACTCACCCCAGCCCGCCTCCACGCACCCATTCCCGACGGCCGGTGCGCCCGCCCCAATCGCACCCACTACTCCCATCGCCACCTCAGAGCCCCCCGCGAACTCGATCGCCACACCGCCCATAGCAAACCACGACAACCCAATCCGACCCCCCGCCGCCCCCCCCCCCACCCCCCCCC
>CAYHQQ010000120.1:0-6315 GCA_964358855.1 uncultured Phycisphaeraceae bacterium | reverse complement strand
GAGGTTGCGGCGGCGTGGGGAGCGGTGGTTCCTGTCGCAGGAGCGGCGGCGGGGGCTGTGGTGGGGGCGGTGGCGGCCGGGGAGGGGGCAGCGGAGTTTGTGCGACGGGAGCGGCGAGCGGGGCCTTGGTCAAGCGAATCGGCCAGACGGCTGAGGGCTGTGGCGGTGCGGCGGCGTTCCACGGGGTCGGTGGAGTTGAGCAGTTCGCGCAGCGTGGATCCGGCTGAGATGCGGAACGAGCGGGCGAGCCATTGGGTGTGGTCGAGCTGGAGTTTGTGCCACGCGGCGGTCATGGCGGCGAACTCGGGGAGGCCGATGAGCTCGAGGAGACGGGAGGGGGTGACGTTGAGGGTGGAAAGCAGTGCGACCGGATCGCCATGGTGCTGGCACCATGCGTTGAAGAATTCGTGGATGGAGGGGGAAGGGGACATTGTCATGTAAGGACCGGGGCTTTGGTCCTTGCGGGGGTATCGGAGAGACCGGCGATGGGAACACAAAAACGATGGCGCGATGGAGAGCTTTTTTCTGGAAGAAGTTATGGGAGTGAGGGAAGGAATTGCGCATGGTGCGACGAGGGAATGGAGGATGGTGGTTGGGGGACAGGAGCGTGGATTTTGCGCGTTGCGGAGGGTGCGGATTTGATGTTATCTCAGACCTTAGGATGTGAAGTTGAGATAACGGACTCAGGAGCCTTTGTGCGAGGTCGCGTGTGCAAGTTTGATGCGCGGCGAGCATCGACGGGTCCGCCGCCGCTTTGTGCCGGGCAATGTGTCGTCAGTTCTTGAGGCGGGCTACGGACGTGACTTGATGGTCAGTTCGTTGCCCTGGCCCAGGTCGATCGAGCGGATGGCGCCAGTTGCGGGCGCGATCACGGGGCGCCCGTCGACGGCGAGGGTGATGTCGGTGTGGGCGCGGAGGCGGATGTGTGTGGTGGCGTCCTGGGTGGCACGGCGGATGGTGGCGGAGGAGAGTGCGCCGTTGGACCAGGCGATGTCGACTTCGAGGCCGCCGCGTGCTTTGAGGCCGCGGACGGAGCCGGAGGGCCAGGCGGAGGGAAGCGCGGGGAGGAGGTGGAGGGTGTAGTCCTCGCCGGGTTTTTCGCGGTGGCTTTGGAGGAGCATCTCGGCGATGCCTGCGGCGGCGCCGAAGTTGCCGTCGATCTGGAAGGGCGGGTGGGCGTCGAAGAGGTTGGGGTATGAGCCGCCGCCGCCGGGGCCGTAGATGGTTTTGGTGGTGCCGGTGGGTTTGAGGATGGAGCCGAGCAGGCGGTGGGCGCGGTCGCCATCGCCCAGGCGAGCCCACCAGTTGATTTTCCAGGCCATGCTCCAGCCGGTGCTGGCGTCGCCGCGGCGTTCGAGGGTGGTGCGGGCGGCCTTGGCGAGGTCGGGTGTGCCGGTGGGTGTGATTTGGTCGGAGGGAAAGAGGGCGTAGAGGTGGGAGACGTGGCGGTGGTGGGGTTCGGGTTCGTCGTAGTCTTGGAGCCACTCCTGGAGCTGGCCATGCTCGCCGATTTGGTGGGGGGCGAGGCGTGCCTTGGCGGCGTCGAGTTTGGAGACGAGGTGCGGGTCGAGTCCGAGTGTGCGAGCGGCTTCGGCGGTGTTGGTGAAGAGTTCGCGGATGATCTGCATGTCCATGGTGGGGCCCATGCAGACGTTGGCGGTGCGGCCGTCGGGGAGTTTGAAGGCGTTTTCGGGAGAGTTGGAGACGCCGGTGACGAGCCAGGAGTGGGTGGGTTCTTCGATGAGAGAGGCGAGGTAGAACTCGGCGGAGCCTTTCATGGTGGGATAGACGCGGGCGAGGTAGGCCTTGTCGCGTGTGAAGGCCCAGTGGTCGAAGAGGTGGGCGCAGAGCCAGCCGGAGCCGCCGTTGCTGGCGCCCCAGGAGGCGCTCTCGCCTGGGGCGGTGTAGCCCCAGACGTTGGTGATGACGTGTGCGACCCAGCCGGGGGCGTTGTAGTAGGCCTTGGCGGTGCGTGAGCCGGGGGCGACGAGGGATTCGATGAGGGCGGTGAGGGGGAGCTGGCACTCGGAGAGGTTGGTCTGGTCGACGAGCCAGTAGTTCATCTGGACGTTGGCGTCGATGTGGTAGTCGCCGTTCCAGGGAGTTTGGTATTCCTGTGCCCAGAGGCCTTGGAGGTTGGAGGGGAGGCCGCCGGAGCGAGAGGAGGAGATCATGAGGTAGCGGGCGAACTGGAAGTAGAGGGTGGCGAGGTGGGGGTCTGGGCTGCCTGCGGCGAAATCGGCGAGGCGCGTGGGAGTGGGCTTATTGATGGGGGGGCCGAGATCGAGGTCGACCGTGCTAAAGAGATGGCGATAGTTGGTCTCGTGGGTGGACTTCAACTTCTGCCATGACTGGGCGGCGGCGTCGGCGAGTTGGATTGCCGTTTTTGGCGCGAACTTCGCGCCCATGTGGGTGCCGGCGATCGGGCCGTCGTAGGAGGTGCCGGCGGTGACGAAGCAGAGGACTTCGGTGGCGCCTTTGACGTGGACGCCCTGGGCGTCGGAGGTGGTGGAGCCGCCTTGGGCGACGACTCTGAGGCGGGCGATGTACTGCATCCCATCGGCGCCCGAGCCGTTGTTCATGGCACCGGACATGGTCTGGCCGTCGGGGCCGGCGGGTTCGACTTTGGCGCGCTCGGCGCGGGAGAGGGCGGCGTCGATGTTGAGGGCACCGGGCGTACTTGCGGTGAGGCGGTAGATGAGCGCCTGGTCGGGCTTGCTGGCGATGAGGTCGGCGCGATATTCGGTGGCGCCGATGGTGTAGACGACGGAGGCGGTGGCGGTGCGGAGGTCGAGGGTGCGCTGGTAGGAGGTTGCGGTGCGCGGGAGGGGGTTGCCGGCGGCGTCGAAGAAGTGGAGGTTGAGTTCGCCAAGGGTCTGGTAGCAGCCGTAGGGGGCGTCTTTGGCGGAGCCGCTGGAGGAACCGGGGCCATCGCAGGTGAAGACGCGGTTGACGAGGGCCTCGGCCTCGGGGTTCTTGGCGTCTTTGAGGAGGGCGATGATCTCGGGGAGTTTGGTGTGGGCGTCTTTGCGGTCCTGAGGGTGGACGCGGCCGGACCAGAGGGAGATCTCGTTGAGGACGAGGTGTTCCTCGCCGATTTGGCCGAACATCATGGCGCCGAGGCGGCCGTTGCCGACGGGGCAGGACTCGGTGAAGGACTTGGCGGGTGCGTCGAAGGAGATGATGAGGGGGGTGGGGGGCTGGGTTGCGCGTGCGGCGAGGGGGGAAAGGCAGAGGAGTAACGCGAAGGCGCGGAGGAGGGCGAAGGGAGACGAAGAGGAGCGTGTGTGAGGAGTGGGGTGCACGGGCGGTGAGCTCCTGAATTTGCGTTGTGCGAGGGTGGACTCGCGAGGGGCAGAAGAAGGAGTTTAACGCAGAGGACGCGGAGAACGCGGAGAGCTGGGAGGGAGTGGCTCGTGACGTTCGAAGAGTTGGGCCGTCAAGGCAGACTCACCCCCTCCGTCGCATCGAGGACTCGCGACACCTCCCTCGCGGAGCGGGGGAGGAGGGGAGGCGTTACTTCTTTTCGGGGCTCTTGGTGGCGCGTTTGGCCTTCCACTCGGCGGCCTTGGAGTCGTAGCCCTTGGCGGGGGAGGCTTTGTCCCAGGCTTCGTAGAGCGTCACGAGTCCCTGGGTCATCTGGGCGGCGATGTCGTGGTCCTCGCCCATGGTTTTGGCGATGATGCCGCGGGCTTCGATGAGCATGGGCTCGGCCTGGGCAAAGCGGCCCAGGTCGCGCAGGGCGCTGCCATACCAGCCCAGGATGAAGGCGGTGCCCTGGCTGTCGGCGGGCATGGACTTGCGGGCGCCTTTGAGGGCGCGGTCGAGGTAGGTGATGGCTTCATCGAAGCGTTGGCGTTTGCGGAGAGAGTTGCCGTGGTTGGCGATGGAGGTGATGGTGTCGGGGTGTTCCTCGCCCAGGAGTCTCGCGCTCACCTCGATGTCCCTGTTCTGGAGCAAGTCGGCCTGGTCGTAGAGCTCGAGTTCGCTCAGCACGGTGGCGAGGTTGTTCACGCTGGTCATGGTCTCGGGGTGCTCTTCACCCAGGATCCTGGTGCGGGCCTTGAGGGTCGCCTCGTCGAGCGTGCGGGCAAGTTGGAGGCGGCGGGTGTAGTTCGTCGGGTCGGACTGCCTGCTCTGCATGGCGGCCTGGTATTCCATCCAGCCCATGTTGGCCCGCAGTTCGAGGGCGAGCGGGTGCTCGGGGCTGGTGACGCGATCCTGGATTTCAATGGCGCTCTGGAAGAGTTTTTCTGACTCGTCGATCATGCCCAGGTCGGTGTAGAGCACCGCGAGGGTGTTCATTGAGCCGACGGTGTCGGGGTGTTCTTTGCCGGGGGTGACCATGCGGATGTCGAGGACTTCCTTGACGAGCTTGGCGGCTTCCTGGGAGCGGGTTTGAGCGCTGTAGAGGGTGGCGAGGAGGTCGATGCTCTGGACGGTGAGCTCGTGGGTGCGACCGAAGAGGCGCTGGTGGTCGGCGATGGCCTGCTTGAGGAGGGACTCGGCCTGGGCGTGGGCGCCGCTTTTGGTCAGGAGGGCGCCCAGCTCGTTGGTGGCGCGGCAGGTCTCGGGGTCCGTGGCTCCAAGCTCGCGGCGGTTGAGGGCCAGGGCCTCCTTGCCGTGGCTGAGGGCGGTGGCGTACTCGCCCAGGCCCATGTAGGTGCGGGCGATGGTGGCGTGGAGGCGGGCGGCGACCAGGGGCCGCTTCTCGAACTGGCCGGACATGGACTTGGCGGCACGGTCGAGGACCTTTCGAACGGTGACGTCCTTGCCCTGGGCCAGGGGGTCGGAGGCGGCGAGCATGTCGTCGAGGAACTTGACGGTGGCCTGGGATTCGGCGAGGCGGCTTTGGGCGACGGTGCGTTGGTGCATCTCGCTGGACTTGGCTTCGAGCGCGGCGGCTCGCTCGCTGTTTGCGGTGAGGAGTCCGATGCTGGTGCCGATGACGCCCAGGACGAGGGCGAGGACGACGAGTGAAGCGGCGATGACGGGGGTGCGGTTGCGACGGATGAACTTGCGCAGTCGGTAGGCGGTGCCGGGCGGGGCGGCCATGACGGCCTCGCCGGCGAGGTAGCGGCGGACGTCGCTTGCGAGGCCGCTGGCGGTCTCGTAGCGACGGTGGCGGTCTTTGTCGATGGCCTTCATGACGATCCAGTCGAGCTCGCCGCGGACGGTGGTGCCGAGCTTTCGAGGCTCGCTTCTGCGGACGGAGGCGACGCCGGCGAGGGTTTGCGTTTCCTGGCTCAGGCGTTTGGAGGGATGGGGCGGGTCGACTTCGCGGATGATTCGGCGGATCTCGTCGTAGGCGGCGGAGCGCAGATCGGAGCCGGAGAAGGGGGTGGTGCCGGTGAGGAGTTCGTAGAGGAGGACGCCCAGGGAGTAGACGTCGGTGCGGGTGTCGATGTCGAGGGAGCTTTGGGCCTGCTCGGGGCTCATGTACTCGGGGGTGCCGATGATCTGGGCGTGCTGGGTGAAGACGGTTTTGTCGGTGAGCTTGGCGGCGGTGGCCTTGGCGATGCCGAAGTCGATGACCTTGGCGCAGGGCTTGGAGTCCTGGACGTTGACGAGGACGTTGCTGGGCTTGATGTCGCGGTGGATGATGCCCTTGGTGTGGGCGTGCTGGACGGCGGTGCAGACCTGGGCGAAGAGTTCGAGGCGTTCGTCGATGGAGAGCCGTCCTTCGTCGCAGAAGGTGGTGATGGGCTTGCCCTTGACCAGTTCCATGACGAAGAAGGGGCGGCCGGCTTCGGTGGCGCCGGCGTCGAGGACTCTGGCGATGTTGGGGTGGTCCATGAGGGCCAGGGCCTGGCGTTCCTGCTCGAAGCGGGCCACGACCTGGCGGGTGTCCATGCCGAGCTTGATGATTTTGAGAGCGACGCGGCGCTGGACGGGGCGTTGCTGCTCGGCCATGAAGACGGAGCCGAAGCCGCCCTCGCCGATTTCTTCGAGGAGCTTGTAGGGGCCGATCATTGTGCCGATGGACTCGCCGATGTGGCGGTAGGAGGAGCGGTCGCGGACGGAGGGGACGTCGAGGGTGGCCTGGGTGTCGGCGGGGGGCGGCGAGATGTCCTCGGCGGCGGCGATCATGGCGAGGATGCGGCTCTTGAGGGCGGCATCGTCGCCGCATTTGCGGTCGAGGAGGGTGGCACGCTGGTCGGGCCCGGCGGCGATGGCCAGGTCGAAGAGGTGTCGCAGGGTCTCGAGCGTGTGTTCGGCCATGAGGGACTCCCACGATTGGGTTTGGCTCCTTGGCGGTGGGCGACTTTCCTGACGAAGCGGCGGAGGGAGGCGGGGGGCTGCAAGTGGGTAGGG
>CAYHQQ010000119.1:0-6367 GCA_964358855.1 uncultured Phycisphaeraceae bacterium | reverse complement strand
GGAGAGTCTGGGCGGGCGGGCACCAGCGCGCGGGACGACGGGGCTCTTTCATGTGGCGATTTTGTATCCGACACGGGGCGCGTTGGCGGATGCGCTGCGCCGGGTGATGGCGGCGGGGGTTGCGCTGGACGGGGCGGCAGATCACGGGGTGAGTGAGGCGTTGTATCTGCGGGATCCGGATGGGAATGGGGTGGAGTTGTATGTGGATAGGGCGCGGGATGTGTGGCCGAGGGATGGGATGTATACGAAGGCGATGGATTTGGAGGGGTTGTTGAGGGAGGGGGAGGAGAGTTGAGCAGGGCTGAGGACTGAGGACTGAGGAAAGGCGGAAGGCAGAAGGCGGAAAGTGAGGGCGGAGTTGATGCGGCCTTGGTTTCTGTCGTCGGACTTCAGGGTTCTGAGGTACGAAGAACTCGCCCTCAATGGTTGACTCACCCCCTCCGTCGCATCGAGGACTCGCGACACCTCCCCCACTGCGTGGGGGAGGAGAAAGGCAGCGGGAAGCGGAACTTTTGGTTCCGCTTCCCGCTTGGTTGTCACGTGTTGTTATCTCTTGGGATCAGCAGGGGGCTTCGAAGGCCTGGACGAAGGCGTCGTAGTCGAAGAAGTCGACGGTGCCGTCGTGGTCGAAGTCGGCGCTGGTGCAGGCCTGGTCTTCGAAGCAGGTGACGAAGGCGTCGTAGTCGAAGAAGTCGGCGGTGCCGTCGCAGTCGAAGTCGGCGGGACAGAAGGAGACGGTGACGATGTTGGTGGCGGCGGAGAGGGGGCTGTCGCAGGCGTCATCGCTGGAGATGAGGCACTGGTAGTGGCCGGCGTCGCGGGCGTCGGGGCGGATGAGGATGACGCGGGAGAAGAAGCCGTTGGTCTGGACGAGGGTGCTGCGGACGGCGAAGGTGCCGGCGTACGTGGATTCGACGGGGACGCCGTCGTTGAACCATGAGAAGGTGAAGTTGCCGATGTGAGGGTCGATCTCGGTGCTGACGATGACGTAGAAGGGGCCTTCGCTGCCGTTCTCGTTGGCGGTGGCCATGCAGCGGGTGATGTAGCCGTCGACGGGCTGGGTGGTGATGGAGAGGTCGGGGCAATCACCGATGGTGAGTTGGCCGGGGCCGCTCTGGATGCCCGACGGGGGTCCGTAGTCCCAACCGGCGATGCGGATGAGGATGGGGACGCCGGCGGTGACGGAGTATCCGATGGTGCTACCGAGGGAGTAGTTTCCCGAGTCGTCGCTGCAAGCGAGTTCGACGCTCAAGTCGGGTGCGTAGAGGGACATGAGGGTGTCGAAGTTGGTGGCGGAGTTGACGGTGGAGAACTGGGCGTAGAAGGAGTGGGTGGGGGTGTAGAGGAACCAGACGTCGTTGAAGGTGGCACCGCCAGCGCAGACGGAGTCGCCCTCGTTGCGAGCCCAGCCGGTGTTGAAGTCGAAAGTGCCCTCGCCGACGGGTGTGGCGTCAGCGGGGAGGTCGTTGGGCGGGTAGGGCGGGTCGGCGATGACATTGGGGTCGTACCAGTAGGCGCCGCCGAGCTGGGGCGTGGAGTTGGCGTAGGGGTTGGTGAAGGCGACGAAGGAGGCGTTGTCGCCCTGGGCGAGGTCGTAGGCGTAGTAGGAGTCGGCGGGGTCGGCGTTCCAGACGTTGGTGAGGTAGACGGTGTTGTTGCCGACGGCGATGCCGCGGTACATGCCGTAGGCGTTGGGGAAGGAGCCGACGGGGCCGGTGGAGATGCGGTGTTTGACGCCGGTGGTGGGGTTGATGGAGTAGAGGCCGGACTGGCCGTACTCGGAGTAGGCGTAGAGGAGGCCGTCGGCGGGATTGCCGTCCAAGGCGAAGAAGAGTTCGCTGGAGGAGGCGACGGCGAGGGTGCAGGCGCCGGTGGCGGGGTTGATCTCGTAGATGCCGCTGGGGGAGGCGTACTGGGCCCAGCCGTAGAGCTTGCCGTTGACGTAGCCCATGTCGAAGATGGCGACGGAGGTGGGACCGACGAGGACGGGGGCGTGGCCTGGGACGGTTTCGTAGAGGTCGGTCTGGAAGACGCCGGTGGTGAGGTAGATGCGGTTTTGCGGGGTGCAGGCGGCGCCCTGGATGGCGAACTGGTAGGTGGGGATCCAGGAGACGGAGCCAGGGAAGCCGGCGTCGAGGGTGGTTTCGAAGCAGTAGGGGAGGTTGTTGGGATCGGAGCCATTTTCGCCGACGAAGAGTTTGCCGGTCTGGGCCTGTGCCGAGGCGGCGAGGCAGGCGAGGCCGGCGAGGGTCGAGAGGGTTTTCGCGGACATGATCAAATCCTCCAAACGGAAAGGGAGACCGAACGGCATGGGCGCGGGGCGGCATGCGAGACGCTGGAAGGAACACGGCGTTGATTCAGCATCTACAGGTGCAGATTATCGGTTATGGCCCGGGAGTCAACCCAATTCCAGAAAGTTTCAGAAACTTCTGTCCATGGGTCGAAAATGGGGTAAACTGCCTCGATCAATCTGGGGTGTGTGTGGGTTGTTGCAAGCACCGAGCGAACATGAGTCTGCAAGCCAAATCGAGTTCTGTGCGGTCGGGCGACGATGGCGTGGGCCGGTCTGGGGGCGACATGAGCGAAATGAGCGTGCACGGGCCGGCGATTCGGGCGGAGGCGCTGGGGGTGTTGACGGAGGTCCGGCTGGCGCTGGCGGAGCTTCTGGCGGGGCTACCCAAGCCGGTGCGGCGGGCGGTGGACCTGGAGCGATCGCTGGGGCTGGACAAGAAGCTGGCGTGGCAGGTGTTCCGGGTGGCGAGCGCGTCCGATCCTCACGCGGAGGTCTTGAACTTTCCGGCGGCGTCGTCGATCAGGCGGTTGCTCGACGCGGCGCGCAAACGGCGGGTGGCGGGCGAGGTGGTGGGGAGGCTGGGGGCGGCGTTCGAGCGGTTTGAGACGTTCACGCTGGTGCACGCGCGGGACCGCGAGTCGCTGGTGTCGATGCTGAGCGGGCTGGGCGGGGGGCGTGATGATCAGTTCGAGCTGCGGGTGCGCAAGTCGCTGTTTCGGGCGGCGGCGCACGTGTGGGGGCTGCACTGCCGGCTGGCGGTGCGGACGGCGATTCTGCACGCGAAGGCGGGGGCGAGGTTCATCGAGGACAGCGCGGTGATCCAGGCGTCGATCGGGCTGGAGCGGGTGAGGGTGAATCAGGCGACGGAGTTTGTGATGGCGATGCGGACGGTTTCGGAGGCGTCGCCGCCGGGGGAGGAGGCGGTGACGCCGATCCATCATCCGCCGGAGATGCTCAAGGAGTTCTGCACGGGTGCGATGCCGCGGATACTGGGGGCGGCGGAGGGGCTTGGCGAGGGGGAGACGAGGCTGAGTCTGCCGCCGGGGCGGACGGGGGCGGCGACGATCTATTCGATGCAGCTGCACGAGAACGTGACGACGGTGCGGCAGCCGAGTTACTTCGGGCGGACGCTTTTGACGACGCCTTCGGAGGCGATGGTGTGGGAGCTGTTGGTGCCGGTGGGGTGGACGGTGCCGACGACGGTGAGGGCGGCGATGTATGGGTGCCGTGCGCATCCGGAGCGGGTGTTTTCGGAGCTTGCGAGCGATCTGATGTCGCAGCAGGAGACGGTGGAGTATCTGGGTGAGATGGAGCGGACGGCGTCGCTGGAAGGATCGGCGCGGCACAGCGAGGCGGTGACGCACGTCTTGGAGCGGCTTGGTTGGATGGGGACGCGGTTTGATGTGTATCGCGCGCGGGTTGAGTATCCGGTGATGCACACGCTCTTGAGCCTGAGGGCGGATGCGCCGCGGAGTTAGAGTGGGGTGAGGGATGGGGGCGGGGTGACCCTTCCAAAGAGCGACCGCTCGGCTCACGGTGAAACGGCCATTTTTCGAGAGATTGCCTGGTTATCGGCGTTAGAACTCGACATGGGAGGCGGATGCGATCTGTCCGACCCGGCGGCAGCGTGCCGGCGGGGAGGGCGGTCACAATATGGAGAGGTTTCCCATGACGAAGGCACGGAAAATCACGAGTCGGGGTTGGGTTGCGAAGGCCGCCATGCTGGGGGTGCTGAGCGGAACGAGCGTGGGCGCGATGGGCGTGCCGCCGACGTTTCAGGAGGCGATCGGGACGCAGCTTGAAGAGCAGGCGATGGCGGTGCAGTCGACGCGCGACGGGGGGTTCATCAGCGTGGGGTATCGGCGGGGGCAGTTCAACGCCGGGCGGGACATTCTGGTGACCAAGCACAATCAGTACGGCATTCCGCAGTGGGAGCGTGTGCTGGTGGGGCCTGGCGAGGAGGTTGCGTTCAACGTTCGTCAGACGCTCGACGGCGGGTACGCGATCGCGGCGGAGTCGACGAGCATCGCGGGGCTTGGGACGGCGGTGATCAAGCTGACGGCGGCGGGCGGGTTCGTGTGGGCGGAGATGTACCAGGGCGCGCCGCTGCTGGGCACGCCTTTGGTGACGGCGATCGAGGAGATGAAGAACGGCGACCTGGTGGTGGTCAGCCGGGTGGCGACGGGTGTGGCGTCGCACGACGCGACGATCATCCGAGTGCGGGCCAACGGGGTGGCGCTGTTCTCGAACAGGTACCACGACGCGCGGTATGAGAACAACTCGCTGACGGGATTCACGGATGTGCGTGAGTGGTTCGACACGGCGGGTGTGTCGCGTGGGCTGGTGATCAGCGGGTACACGGAGCGGGACGCGAACTCGGTGCGCGAGGCGACGATCCTGCGGACCGACAGCGCCGGGCTGCCGCTGCAGTATCGCGTGGGCTTTGCGCCCAACACGGACGCGGTGGCGACGGGGATTGATTCCTTGATGCCACTGGACTGGGGCATGTCGCTGAGGCTGGGCAACACGGTCTTTGGCGGGGCGGGCTCGGGGTTTGCGCGATTCGACAGTCTGCTCAACGTGACGTCGGAGCGGCAGTACGGGACGTTCCTGGTCTCGCACGCGAGCATCCAGGAGCGCAGCCCGAGCACGCAGATCATCCTGGCGGGCACGTATCCGGCGGCCGGACCGATTGCCGGGGACGAAGCGGCGCTCTTGAATGTCGACCCAGCGGGCAATCCGATCTGGGAGCGGATCTACGGCGGGGCGGTGCCGAACCTGCCGGGCGTTGAGAACTTCAACGGCGTGTGGCCGACGCTTGATGGCGGGCTGATCGCGGCGGGACTGACGGGGACGTTTGGATTCGGCAACGGCGATTTGTACCTGGTCAAGACGGACTCGGGCGGGGTTGTGGACTGCCTGCAGAAGCCGGTGCAGCCGCAGTCGGCGCCGCTGCAGATTCCGTTCACGGATGTGCAGCTGACGATGGGCGGGATCCAGCACACGCCCTGGCAGCCCAACGTGATCGCGACGGTGTCGCAGGTTCAGATCCTGTGCATCCGGTGCCCGGCGGACTTCGATGGGGACGGGGCGGTTGACATCTTTGACTACGACGCGTTTGTGGCGGCCTTTGAGGCTGGCCTCATGTCGGCGGACTTTGATGGGGATGGGACGGTGGACTTCTTTGACTACGACGCGTATGTCGTGGCCTTTGAGACGCCCTGCCCCTGATTGTGGCCCTTGAGTGAATGAGCGAGTCCTCACACAGCACGAGGCCCGGGATCGATCTCGATCCCGGGCCTCGGTTTTTCGCTGTGGATTGGTGGAGAGGGGGACGGTGAGATCGTGGGCGGCGCAGGCAGCGGCGGGTCAGGTGGGTGGGGGGATGGTGAGGTTTGGGGTGCGCTTTGTGTAGGGTGCGGCGAAGACGCCGCGGACTGGTGTGGTGATGGCGGCTTTGGACTGGCGGTGTGCGGTGCGGATGCAGGAGAGGCCGTCGGGGGTGGCGGTGAATCGGAGCGTTGCGGCGTCGTCCTTGGGGAAGTTGGGGTCGTAGATGCTGAGCGCGATTGTGCTTGGGTGAGAGTCGGTTGCGGCGTCCTGTGCGATGAGGGCGTAGGCGAGGACCTGATGGTTGTCCCACGGCTTGGTTTTGCCGTCGGCTTTGCCGAGGATGAGGCAGAGCTGGACGAGCTCGCCTTTGGCGAGGCGGGCGCGGATGGCGGGGAGTTCTTTGGAGTTCATGGATTGGAGGCCGCCCTCGCCGGTGTCGGGGGTGGTCATGCCGGCGAGGACGCGGAGGGGGACGGTGGTGCCGGCGTAGGAGTCGGCTTGGCGTTGGAAGAGGTACTCGAAGAGCGGCTGGCCCTGGGTGGGGATGGTGGCGGTGGCGGGGATGGGAACGGCGGAGAGGAAGTAGTCGGCGGCGGCGGCGCACATGCCGCCGCAGAGGCCGAAGTGGTCGGGGACGGTGGAGCCCAGGATGGGCTGGAGCGGTCGGAGGGAGTGGGGGAGTGGTGAGCCTTTGAAGGCGTTGACGAAGGCGAAGCCGTGGAGGGAGGGGAGGAAGGAGGG
>CAYHQQ010000118.1:0-6522 GCA_964358855.1 uncultured Phycisphaeraceae bacterium | reverse complement strand
CTGGGGCTTGACCTTGGCGGTTCGTCGTGACAAAATGTGTATAAAGGTGAGGGCGCAGCCCCCGGAAGGCAGCGCAAACGCATTTCGACCCCGAAGGGCAACGCCGTGAACTAATCGTTGCTTCCTGCCTTTCGACCCCCAACGGGGGTCGCCGGGTGTAGCCACGGGTGGAGCGAGTCCTCGAGCGCAACCCGTGGAAGACGCCCGCAAATCAAACTCGCCCCGGCAGGGGCGATCGAAGTCACCGATGACACTGTGCGTCAAATCGTTTCAACGCCCCGTCCGATTTGCCCGCCACGGTGAAGCGATATGACCTCCAATTCACGGCGTTGCCCGGAGGGGTCGACCCAGATGCGTCGTGAATCGCGAAGCTTTACGGCTCAGGCACGGGATGCAACGCGAGCGCTACTCAACCGGTTTGGTTCTACCCCTCGCCGCCCTGCGCCGACCCCGGCAGATCCTTGTCATCGACCCGCTCGATCTTCGCCCCAAGAGCATTCAGCCGATCTTCCATCTTCTCATACCCGCGGTCCAGGTGATACACGCGATGCACGTGCGTCGTCCCCTCCGCCGCCAGCCCCGCGAGCACCAGACACGCGCTCGCGCGAAGATCCGACGCCATCACCGGCGCCCCGATCAGCTTCTTCACACCCGACACAATCACTGTCGCTCCCTGCCGGTACAGCTTCGCACCCATCCGCGACAGCTCCGCCACGTGCATGAAGCGATCCGGGAAAATCCGCTCCGTCACCACGCTGTTCCCGTCCGCAAGCGTCAACACCGCCATCAACTGCGCCTGAATATCGGTCGGGAACCCCGGGTGCGGCTGCGTCGTCACCTCTACAGGCCGAATCGTCCGGTCGCACGTCACCCGAACACTGGCCCGCATCGGGTCCACCGCCGGCGGGATGCCCGGGGCCGAGGAAACCGGTTGTATATGGATACCCATCGCCGCCAGCTTGTCCACCACCGCCAGAAGCCCGTCCATAGGGCAGTTATCGATCACAATGTCGCCATTCGTAATCGCCGCCGCCAACAGGAACGTCCCGGCCTCGATCCGGTCGGGAATCACCGTGTGGTCGATCCCGCTGAGCTCCTTGACCCCCTCGATGATCAATCGCGGCGAACCCTGTCCCTTGATCTTTGCCCCCATCGCGTTGAGCATGTTCGCCAGGTCGACAATCTCAGGCTCGCACGCCGCCGACTCGATGATCGTCACGCCCTTGGCCAGTGTCGCCGCCGACATCACGTTGGCCGTCCCCAGCACCGTCGATCCAAACGCTCCACCCAGAAAGATCGTCGCCCCCCGCAGTCCACCCTTGGGCGACTTGGCCGTGATATCCCCCGCCGTCAGCGTGATCTCAGCCCCCAGCGCCGCCAGCCCCCGCAGGTGCAGATCAACCGGCCTGTCGCCGATCGCACACCCGCCCGGCATCGACACCTTGGCGTACCCCCGCTTGGCCACCAGCGGCCCCAGCGTGCAGATCGAGGCCCGCATCGTCTTGACGATCTCATACCGGGCGTGGCTGTTGGTCGTGTTCTGCGTGTGGAGCTTCAGGACGCCCTTCTCCGCCGCCGGCGGCTCCGTCAGCCTCATGCACCCCAGCTCCGCCAGCAACCTGTACATGTTCTTGAGATCGGCGAGGTCCGGCACATCGCGGAGCGTCACCGGACCATCCGTGAGCAACGCCGCCGCCGTCAACGGCAGCGCCGCGTTCTTGGAGCCGTTGATGCGGGTCTTGCCCTGGAGCCTTTGGCCGCCCTGGATGACGAACGTGTCCATGTTCCTGATTCCGTGGAGAGGGATGAGACGGGATGTGTCTGGTCAACGGTCAAACAAACCGGCGAAGCCCTGGCCGTCCTGGCTTGGGGCGCATGGTCCGATCATACATCGGCTCGCGGGCGTTTCTCACTTGCAAAGCGCGAAAACACCGGAAAACTCGCTCCCACTGGGCGAATCTCAGCCGGTCTTGCGGGAAGTGGTTGCCGAACGAGCCACCAGATCGCATGTTCATGGCGGCGTCGTCGGTCGGGCGGTTGGAGTTGCCGCCCGGTCGGAGGAGAGAGCCGATCGACGACGCCGGGATTCGCGCTTGGGCTGGGGGCTTTCCGCCGCCGCCCGCTCGGGGTCCTGCGAGTCCCACCGCCCGGGAGGCTTCCATATAAGCCGCCCGGGCGGCTTCGTTTTTGAAAGGCAGAGGCACGAGGCACTTGGCACTAGGGAAAGAGCCGGTCCCCGAATCATTCGCGCCTCGCACGCGCCCCTGCCTTCCCCCTAGTGCCAAGCGCCTAGTGCCTCCGCCTTCCGCCCCTACAGACGGAACCCCCAATCGCAAAACAATCTGAATGAGGTGGCACGTCGGGCGTTTACTTTGGAAGTTGTAAAGGTCGTCCCGCCTCGCGGAGCGGCTCCTGTTGCCGGGGAACCTCCGGCGAGACGAATGGACAACGGACACTCGGAGATCACCATGAGCACTCGGAACTTTGCGGCGGTACTTTCGGCGGCTGGCGTGCTCGGTGCGGCCGGAATCGCGATCCTGAGCGGCCCTGCTCAGTCCCAGGCCTGGGACGACCAGTACTCCTCGCTCCCCTCGAGCCTCTCTCTCACCGGCGTCGTGCGCGACTTCCGCAACACCGGCGCCGTGGGCGGTCACGCCGACTTCGAGATGACCCCCAGCGGCGGTTACGCCCACTACAACAACCAGATCAAGGACACCCTCGACGCCGACGGCAAGCCTCAGTACAAGTCCGCCGGCAACAAGGTCACCGCCGAGTGGAAAGACGCCCAGGCGCGCAACATCATCAGCCCCAGGGCCTACCTGTCCACTCGCTCGGGCGACCGGGCCGGCTCCATCTCCAGCTCCACCGGCGGCGCCCTGACGGGCGAGAACCAGTTCCGCCAGTGGTTCCGCGATATCCCCAACACCAACGCGTCCAAGCAGATCTCGCTCAACCTCGTCCGCCAGGCAGGCACCAACAAGTACGTCTTCAACGACACCACCGACCCCTACTACAGCAGCCGCGGCGGGTTCTTCCCCATCAACGGCGAACTCTTTGGGAACTACGGCTCAACGGGCAAGAACTTCCACTTCAGCTTCGAGCTCGAAACCGAGTTCACCTTCGAGGCCGGCAAAGGCCAGGTCTTCAGCTTCACCGGCGACGACGATGTCTGGGTCTTCGTCGACGGCAAGCTCGTCATCGACCTGGGCGGCATCCACTCGGCCGTCTCGCAGTCGATCGAACTCGACCGGCTCAACTGGCTGGTCAACGGCCAGAACTACAAGCTCAAGTTCTTCTTCGCGGAGCGCCACACCACCCAGTCCAACTTCCGCATGGAAACCACCATGCAGCTCCGCACCGTCACCCCCCCGGCCACCACCCACCAGTTCGACTGATCCTGGGTGACAGCCCACCGACTCCGATGTCCACGCCCGGGTGAGGCCGCTTGTGCCCACCCGGGCGTTCATTTTTGAGTTGAGCAGTGAACAGGACTGAGGACTGAGAGGGAAGGCAACAGGCAAAAGGCAACAGGCAAAAGGCAGAAGGCGGAAGGCGAAAGGCTGAGTTTGAAGGCTGAGTAGGAATCCGATTCCAATTCAGCCTTCAAGTTCAGCCTTCCGCCCTTTCTTACTCAGTCCTCAGTCCTGTTCAACTTGCCTTTCCGCAGTCCTCAGTCCTCAGTCCTGTTCAACTTGCCTTTCCTACCTCCAGCTCCACCCACCCCACGCCCCGTGCCAGTACCCCCTGTACCCCTGCCCCACCGCCGGAAAGTACGTCACATCGCCGGGATTTCGCGACAGATACACCCGCCGCGAATACTCCAACGACGGCTGCGCCTCAGGCTCAAAGTACTGCACCTGGCGATCCTGCCCCATCGTCCCCACCGCCAGCTGCGCATCCCGCCGCACCGACTCAGGCCCCATCGCCCCCGGCCCGTTCATGTCGAACATCACACCAGGCGTCTGCGACTCAATCGGCGGCGGCGCAACCAGCGCAAACGACCCACCCGCGTGCGAAACCTCGCCCGACCACAGCCGCGCACGCGCGGGCGTATCGCACCCACCAAGGATCGCAGCGCCCACCACCCCGGCGAGACCAGCCAACCAAAGTCTTGATCTGTGCGTCTTCACCCTTTCAAGTTACACGAGGAATCCGCCAAATCGAGGCGTTTGCGGTTCTCGCCCCCACTTTTCACCGTTTGCCCCCGCCGATAAGCCGCCCAACGCCCCCTATCGGGCAGCCGACGCTCCCGCCAAGCCAACGCCATCCGCACCACGCCGTTGGCGCCCCGCGCTCCGATTCCCCCTCCCCTTCTGGTACATTGCCCCCATGCGCCTCCTCACCCGCCGCATCTATCGAGCCTTCCCCGAGCTCGATCGCTACGACGACGAGCAGTGCGCCCGCTTCGTCAAATCCGCCCGCAAGGGCGGGCTCATGACCATCCTCCACACCGCCGCCATCCTCATCACCGTCCTTCCCCTCATCAGCGCCGCCCTCGTCGCCACCCTCTACCTCTACGACCGCCTGGGCACCGCCAACATCGCGATCCTCCGCAGGCCCTGGGGCTTCGAGTTCACCTGGCTCCTGGCCTCCTGCCTCATGTTCGCCTGCGCCATGTCCGCCGGTCTCCTCGTCCGCGACACCCTGCTCCGGCGACGCCTCCGCTTCGTCCTCCGCACCCGCGGTGCCTGCCCCGCCTGCCAGTACTCCCTCGTCGGCCTCGCCGTCTCCGACTCCTCCACCGTCCAATGCCCCGAGTGCGGCGTCGAAATCGACGTCGACGCCTCCCTCGCCGAACTCACCACCGAACATGCCGACGGCGCCATCGGCGCCTTCGGCACCACCGGCCGCATCCGCCGCACCATGACCCAAAAAGTCGAGTCCCTCCCCTGGTGGACCCCAAAGCGCAAAAAGCGGGCGATCCGCACCTCCCTCACCATCCTCGCCGTTCCGACCGTCATCTGGGGCGGATACGAATGGTGGCTCGCCCACCAGGCCGCTCACGCCGCCGCCGATCGCCTGGTCTACGCCACACAACTCCGCGCCATTCTCGTCCGGCCACCCGCCCAAAGCGCCACACCCAACCGCCTGGACGCCGCCCTCGCCATCGTCGACCTCGTGGAATCCATCGACGCGGCACGCCGTCAAGCCTTCCCGCAAAACCAAGTCGGCACCACCGAAGTCAACTTCGAAGCGCTCGTCGCCGACACCTCCGCCGAGAGACACACCTCCCAATTCCTCGCGCTGCGAGACCTGGACGCCAAACGAGCCCGCGCCGTGCTCCGCTCCTACCTCTCCGGCGGCCTCGCCCTCAGCGCCTCCGCCCTGGCCCAGCCCACGCCCGTGTGGATCTCCTCACCCACAAGCACCACCGCCTCAGGCCTCTACTCCGAAACCTGCGCCCAGCTCACCAGAGCCGCCGCGCTCTCGCCGATCTTCCAGGCCTGGGCCGTCGTCGCCGACGAAAGCAACCAGGAACAGGAACTCCTGGCCGCAATGGAAGCCAACCTCGCGCTCTGCCGCGTCCTGGCCCTGGAGTCCTACCCCGGAACCGTCCTCAGCATCACCCGCGAATACCCCACGCTCGACCGCATCCGCTCCATGCTCCTCTCTCGCCCCACCAAAACCACCCTCAGCTCCCTCGCCGCCATCCTCGACCGCCAGAAATTCGACATCAACACCGCCGCACTCATCCACCAACACCGCATCTCCATGCTCGACATCATCGCCGCCTCCTTCGAGTCCACCGACAACGTGCGCTTTGCCCTCTACTCAAAGCCCTGGTCTCGCTACCGCCAGATGATCACGCCCTTCCCCTATCGCCTTGGCACCTACGACGAAAACAAGTCCGCCCTCAACGCCGTGATGGACGCCCACGCCGCCCACTTCGCTCTCTCCCCCCAGACCCGCGCCACCACCCCGCCCGTCAACACCTCCTCCGGCCTCCTGCTCGTCGACTTCATCGTCTCACGCAACCTCGAATTCGCGATCCGCCAGATCGACGCCATGCGCCTCGAACACGCCGCGATCCAAACCATGATCGCCCTCGAACATTTCCACCTCGCAACCGGCGCCTATCCCCAATCCCTCAGCGAGCTCGTCCCTCGACTCCTCCCCCAGCTCCCCCCGGACCTCTGGTCGCAAGGCCCCCTGCAATACCGCCCCATCCCCGCCCACGAATCTCGCTCCTTCGAGCCCCACCTCTACCTCCTCTACTCCGTCGGCCCCGACTCCAAAGACGATGACGGCCAGCCCTCCCCAGACAACCTCTACCGCACCGGCCAGCCCGAATCCGGCGACATCGTCTTCACCAGCCCCTTCAACGACCCGAAGTGGCCACCACCTCCGTCTCCACCTCGCCCACCGTCCCCATCACCCTGGATTCCCCCAATTCCAAGCCCCCGCCCGTCGTAGAATGTGCCCCAGATGGAGGCCCACATGTCCACCGCTTCAAACCCCAAATCCCCCACCACCCCCACCACCCCCACGCAGCACGCAGCACCCAGCACGCAGCACGTCTCC
>CAYHQQ010000117.1:0-6848 GCA_964358855.1 uncultured Phycisphaeraceae bacterium | reverse complement strand
CGTGAGCACCCCCACCCCCCCCACCGCCACCCCTTCCTCCACCGTCGCCGTTGTCCACCGCTTTGAAGTGCGGCGCAGGCCTGGGTTTGCCGATCCCAAGGCCGAGGCGATCACGAGGCTCGCGACGTCGCAGGGGCTTTCGTGCGCGGTGGGGATCGCCCGTGTGTATCTGGTTGAGGCGGCCCTTTCGGGTGAGGCGTGCTCGCGCGTCGCGAACGTGCTGCTCGCCGATCCTGTGACCGAGGTCGCGATCAAGGGTGTGGGGAGCGAATCGGGCGCGGGGGTCGCGGCGGTGATCGAGGTGCACCCGCTCCCGGGCGTGATGGACCCGGCGGCACAGTCGGTGCGGGAAGCGATCCGCGATCTGACGGGTGTCGATGCTGAGGTTTCGACGGGCTGGCGGTATGACATGGCTGGGGCGTCGCCGGGCGACGCGGAGGCGTTTGCACGCCGCTCGCTATGCAATCCGGTGGTGCACGCGGTGCACACGAAGGCTTATGTGCCCGCGGAGCTGCCCAAGGGGCACGAGCAGGCGTTTGAGGCCAGATCGATCGCGATCCGGGAGCTCGACGACGACCAGTTGCAGACGATGTCGCGGAGCGCCCACTTGTTCCTCAGCCTGGAAGAGATGCGGGCGGTGCGTGACGAGTACCGGAGGCTGGGAAGAGAGCCGCGGGATATTGAGCTTGAGACGCTCGCGCAGACGTGGTCGGAGCACTGCGTGCACAAGACGCTTAAGAGCAAAATTCGATACAAGTCACTGGGCACTGGGCACTTGGCACCAGGGGAAGGCGAAGACAGGATTCAATGGGAGGGGAGACCGGGGCACACGGTGAATGCGGATGGGTCGGTGACGATCGACAATCTGCTCAAGTCGACGGTGGCGGCGGCGACGTTTGAACTGATCGATGAGGGGTGCGACTGGACACTCAGTGTTTTCAAGGACAACTCGGGCGTGATCGCGCTGGATGATCAGTGGGGCGTGTGCATCAAGGTCGAGACGCACAACCATCCGTCGGCGATCGAGCCCTACGGCGGGTCGGCGACGGGGATCGGCGGGTGCATCCGCGATGTGATCGGAACCGGTCTTGGGGCCAAGCCTATTGCGAGCACGGATGTGTTCTGCGTGGCCTATCCAAGCCATTTCACCACAGAGGGCACAGAGGGCACAGAGAGGAAGGCGGAGGAAAGGGGATTGAATCGATCAGATCCTTCCTCTGTGCCCTCTGTGTCCTCTGCGGTGAATCTGCCTCCGGGGTGTCTGCCGCCGCGGCGGGTGCTGACCGATGTGGTGGCGGGGATTCGCGACTATGGCAATCGGATGGGGATTCCGACGGTGTCGGGGGGCGTGTACTTCGACGATCGGCACGTGGGCAATCCGCTGGTGTTCGCGGGGTGCATCGGGCTGATTCCGCGGTCCATGGTCAAGGGCGAAGCCAAACCTGGTGACCGGATCATCGCTTTGGGCGGCAGGACCGGGCGTGATGGGATTCATGGGGCGACGTTCAGTTCGGCGGAGATGGAGCACACGCATGTCGACGAGTTTGCCCACGCGGTGCAGATCGGTAACGCGATCGAGGAGAAGCGGGTGCTCGACGCGATCCTGCGGGCGCGCGGGGCCGGGGCGCAGGGCAGGCCGCTGTATTCCGGCATGACCGACTGCGGGGCGGGCGGATTCTCGTCGGCGGTGGGTGAGATGGGAGGGAAGATCGGGGCGGAGGTGAACCTGGACCGGGCGCCCTTGAAGTACGCGGGGTTGACGTACACCGAGATCTGGATCAGCGAGGCACAGGAGCGGATGGTGCTTGCGGTGCCGCCGGAGAATCTAAGCGCTCTGCGGCAGATCTGCGATGAAGAGGGCGTTGAGATGGCCGATCTGGGGCGATTCGGCACACCGGGCGCGGAGCTCATCCTCAAGTATCGCGGGGCCGAGGTGGGACGCATGTCGATGTCGTTCCTGCACGATGGGATTCCCACGCCGACGCGGGAGGCGACCTGGGGCGGGGGAAGTGGCGAAGTGGCGACGTGGCAAAGTGGTCGAGTGACTGAAAGAGCGGATTCTTCCACTTCGCCACTTGGCCACTCCGTCACTTCGTCACTTCTTGCCTTGCTCAGCCACCCCAACATCGCCAGCAAGCACTGGATTATCCGGCAGTACGACCACGAGGTTCAGGGCAACGTGGTTGCGAGGGCGCTGGTGGGACCCACGGGGCGCGGGCCGGGCGATGCTTCGGTGCTCGAGCCGGTCCCGGGCTCGGGGCGCGGCATCGCGATCAGCCAGGGCTTGCAGACCAGCGTGGGCGACCCGCTGCTGGGCGGGGATCCGTACGAGATGGTGCTGTCGGCGGTCGACGAGGTTGTGCGCAATCTCGTCTGCGTGGGGGCCGACCCCGCGCGGATCGCGATCCTGGACAATTTCTGCTGGCCAAGCTGCACCGAAGCGCGGAACCTGGGCTCGCTCGTGCGGGCGGCCGAGGGATGCTATGACGCGGCCAAGGCTTACCGGACGCCCTTTGTCAGTGGCAAGGACAGCCTCAACAACCAGCTGAGATACACCGACCCGACCAGCGGCCAGGCCCGCGTGATCGAGATCCCGCCCACGCTCCTCATCACGGGGCTGGGGATCGTGCCCAATATCACCCGGACAGTGACCATGGACGCCAAGGCGCCCGGGAACGTGCTGGTGCTGGTTGGGGCGAGAACCACGCCCGAGCTGGGCGCTTCGCACTACGTCCAGGTCGGCGGGCAGGCTGAGTGCCGCGATATTCCGCGGACGGACGTGCGCCTTGGGGCAACGGCAGCGAAGGCGGTGGCAACGATGATCCGCGACGGGTACATCGCGTCGGCCCATGATTGTTCGGAGGGCGGGGTGCTGGTGGCGATCGCCGAGATGCTCATCGCGTCGGGGGGGCCCGCGCCGGCGGGGGCGACGAGCCTGGACATGCTGATGAAGCGGATGGCGGTGAAGCCGGCACTTGGGTTCGACATGGAGCCCGGGGCGATCAACCTGGAGGCGGGCGAGTTCGCGTTCGCGGAGAATTCGAGCCGCTATGTGCTGGAGGTGCGCCGGGACGATCTGGCCCGGGTGCGGATGGTGCTGAGCGACCACGCGTCGAGTTGCGGCGGGCTGTGGCACACGGTGCTGGGTACCGTGAGCAACACCGGAAGGTTGCGGTGGGCCCAGGCCGATCTGGATGAGTCGGTGGAGGATCTTGCGCGGGCGTGGCTTGCGCCGCTGGACTGGTAAGCTGCGGCCCTGGATTCGGACGGCGTTCGCGTGAGAAACTCCGAGAGAATTCAATCGCGATTTGTGGACAGAACCCCACGCCGAACGCCGACGTATTGATTCTTGTCGGCCGCCCTGCGCGTGCACGACATCAGGAGGCTCCGATGCGGATTGAACTCCACGACGGCCCCGTTCGACCCACTCCCGCCATGCTCGCCTTTGTCAACGACCGATTGTCCAAAGCGGTCGGGCGATTTGGCGATCTCGTGCAGAGCGTGCGCGTGGTTATTTCGGACATCAACGGTCCCAAGGGCGGAATCTCGACACGCTGCTCGCTCCAGGCGGCCGTCGCGTGGCGCGGGCACAGCATGGTCGTGGCGGAAGATCACTCCACGGACTTCTACGGCGCGGTCCAGGCGGCCTCACGCAAGCTCAAACGCGCGATCGGCCACACGGTCGATCGCGGACGGGCTCCTCGGTAGGCAAGAAACCGAGCGTGTCTGGTCTGTTCACTCCGCGAGCTTCTGCCGACGGAGATGCGTGAGCATGTCCTGGGGGAACGCTCGCAGCTCGGAGCTCTGAAAGATCGAGCCGTGGTCGTATCCCGGCAGAACTTTGATGTACCCGTCGGTGACAAGGCTGTCGCGCGAGGTCTTACCGAGCTCCGCCGCCAGGAGCGTGACCGCCTCGTTGAGAAAGAAGCTGTCCTTGTCGCCCACGGCCAGACGCACCGTGTCGCGAAAGATCGCTCCAAGCCGCTTGGGCTCTTTCCGGACAAGTTCACCGATGTCGTATTTCCTAAAGCGCTCCGCGACGGCGTGGTCGATCATGCCCAGGATCGGGTCGTAGAGTGCCTGAGGGTGGCCCCCGGCATTTCGCGGCGCGAAGACCGCCATCCACGAGTCCCACTGCTGCCCGGACGTGTTGTCGGGTCCCAGGACCTCCTCGCCGAGATTCTCGGTGCGATTGGACATGACCGCTCGCCCGCCCGAGCGGTAGCTCGCGACCTGCACCGGCCCGCGCGGTGTGAGCGCCGGCAGATGGCAATCGGGGGCGAAGAAGCGGCGGAGATTTCGCGGGTCGGACTTCTCACCCGAGCGGGCATCGGGCAGATCGACCTGGTACAGGTTCTGCTGCGTGTAGATGTCGACGAGCTGGAACCTGCTGAAGTCGACGGGGTCGGGGCTGGTGCTCCAGGTCGCGCCAAAGGTCTCTGGGTGTGTTATCGCGAGCCACAAAGTCGACCAGCCGCCCGAAGAATGTCCTCGCAGAAGGCGAGCGGTCGGCGCGGAGACGAGCTGGTACTTTGCTTCCAGCGCCGGGATGAGTTCTTTCACCAGGGCCTCGCCGCAGGGGCCGTTGTTGGCCGAATCGGCAAAGAGTGTGTGCCCGTTTGGCCCTTCGGGGTCGAGCACGATCCAGAAGGCGGCGGCGGCGAGCCTGGCATCGTCGGATCCGGGCTTGGCGTCTTTGGCTCTGCGGGCGTGCCCGGCTGCGGCGAGGTGATTGCCGCCGAAGCCGGGAACCTCGTAGATCGCCGGGTACTTCTTCCCGGGGTCGAGGTTGGAGGGCAGAACCACGCCCGCGCGGAGCACGACTTCGCGCTTGCGATAGTCGCTGAGCAGCTTCGATCGAACCGTGAACCACTCGACTCCCTGGGCCTTGGGTGGTTGCTCGGGCGCGACGACATGGGTGAGTCGCAACTCGACGGTGCGCGGCTTGGTGGCGTAGTCGATCTCGGGAATCGTGAACGTGACCTCGTCGGACCACAGATTGCCGGCTTCACGCCGCCAGTTGCTGTCGGCGAAGTTGGTCCGCATGCGCGCCTGGACGCGATAGGTGCCGGGCTTCAATTGGCTTGTGGGGACGATCGATGCGGTGGCCTTGTCGTTGACGGTCGCGCCCTCGCCCGGCTTGAGATCGGCATCGATGCCAAAGAGCGGCTGGGGATCGTCCCAGAACGGGCCGTCGATGGGCTTGGCGTCGGGAGAGACTTTGGCCCCCTGGCGGATGAGCCCCAGGACGATGCGTCCGGAAGCGGGAGACGAGCGGGCGGCCGGGTCGAGCACGACGCGGAAGCTGGTCTGCGCCAGGGAGATCGGGGCGCAGGGGGCGAGCAGGGTGATGCTGAGGAGGGCGAGTTTCATCCGTGGTTCCTAGGCGGCCTTCGATGGGCGGGGCGTTCCAGAGGGGCGTTTGAAGCGTACCATTTCGGAGCCCCATGCGCTTGGATGCCACACAGATCCGCGACTTGTTTCACCGCCATCAACTGCGGCACACACGCCAGCGGGAGTTGTTGTACTTGTCGCTGGCATCGACCACCGCCCATCCGACGGCCGAGGAGTTGTACGGGATCGCCCGTGCGGCGGACTCGGAATTGAGCCTCGCGACGGTGTACAACACGCTGGACGTGTTCTGCTCGGTCAGCCTGGCGCAGCGATTGCCGGCGGCGGCGGGCGGACCCTGCCGCTTTGACGCCATCACCACCGAGCACGCCCACGTGGTGCACCTGGACGGGACGGTGACGGACGTGCCCGAAGATCTGAGCCGCCAGCTCCTGGCGGGCCTGCCCCAGGAGACGCTCAGGGAGTTGGGCGAGCGGCTTGGTGTGCCCATCGGGCGCATCTCGGTCCAGATCCACGCGGGCGAGAAGGCCTGACCCCGGGGTCGGGCTGACCCACGCCCGAGAACACGGCGACGTGAGGAGAGCGGGCGGTCAATTCGTCACAACCCGCCAGATCCTCAAGACATGGACACAAACCGCCGATGGCGCAAGCGGAAAGTTGTTGTCGGCCCTTCATTGCGGAGCAATACCGTGAACTCCATCAACCGTCGCAGATTCGAGCGGTTTCAGCTCAAGGCTTGCTACACGCCCGTGAGCGTCCGGGTCGTCGGCAGCGAGAACGATGCGCTTGAGGGTCACGCCTACGACGTGTCCGAGGGCGGCGCCATGTTCGAACTCGATGAGCCCATCGAGGCCGGAACGCCCGTTGCCATGCAACTGACCCTTCCGCTCTCGCCCGGTGGGAGCGATCTTGCGTCGGCGCGAACGATCTTTGTCTTCGGGAATGTCGTGTGGCTCGACCTGAGCGAGCCCGGCCCGGCGCGGATGGCGATCGCGTTCACCCAGTTCGCAAAGCTGGGCGACAAGGAACGGCTCCTGCGCCAGCTCGGGAGCGGGCTCTACGCCCGGGCGGCCTGAACGGGCCGAGCTTCCCGTCCGTTCATGGAACAAGAAGGCCTCTTCGGCGATGTCGGTGTCAGCGTGTCGCTCGTGTGAGCACGCGGAATGTCCGGCGCAACGCGGCGGACATTGTCCACGGGGCGTTGAGGCGATCACTTTGGAACGAACATCGGGAAGATGAGAAGGGCTCGCCCGTCACGATCGAGAGGACCAGGAGCACAATGACCGGGGTTCGGCCTTCCATGCCCGAGACCTCTTTCATGCGAGCCCGATCGCCGCTGGCCAGGGCGAGGGTGACCCGCAGGGCGTTGAGAAAGCAGTGCGCGGCGATCGCGATCATGAGCATCGTGCACTATTGCCACGACGGGCCGAACGCCATCGAGGGGGATGGGGGGGGGGCGGAGGCCAAGGAGCTGCTAGGTGTGCGGCAACTCCCGG
>CAYHQQ010000116.1:0-6945 GCA_964358855.1 uncultured Phycisphaeraceae bacterium | reverse complement strand
AACAGCCTGTCAATCAATGGTGGCGGAGGGGGTGGTGGAGTTTCTGGTGCAGCCGAAGCGGCCGGGGGGAGCGGAAGAAGGCACGGCAGAGTTTCGACGGGAGCACACGCTTGAGCGGTGGGTGGAGGCACTGAACGCGGCGGTGAAGGCGGCCGTGACTCTGCCGGGGATCGATGCGTCGCGCGTGCTGGCGCTGGGTCATTCGGAGGGCGGGCAGGTGGTGTGTCATCTGGCGGCGGCGAACGCGGCGGTGACGCATGTGGCGGCGATGGCGGGCGGAGGGCCGACGCAGCTCTTTGATCTGATCGAGCTGGCGCGGAGCGGGGCGATGGGGCCGCCGCAGGGGACGGAAGAGGAGCGGGTGGCGTGGCTCGTCGAGCAGTGGAAGGAAGTCCTGAAGGATTCGGATGCGGACGGCAAGTTCTTCCTCGGGCACCCGCATCGGCGGTGGACGAGCTTTCTCAAGAGTTCGCCGATCGAGGGAATCCTGAAATCAAAGGCGCGGGTGTTCATCGCTCAGGGGAGCAAGGACACCGCGACCCTGCCGGCATCGACCGATGCGCTGTATGCGGAGCTGCTCGCACACGGGCGCGATGTGACATATGAGCGAGTGGAGGGCGGGGATCACGGATTCATGACGCCGGGCGACAAGGGTGAAGGGTGGAAGGTGACGCACAGGAAGGCGGTGGAGTGGTTCTTGAAGTGAGACGGGATGCGGAAAGCGAACGCGGAGGTCGCAGAGGTAGCGGAGGAACGCGGAGAGGAGTGGGGGGGCGGGGTGGGGGTGGTGGCACCCATTCTCCATCTGTCGCTCGCCGGATGCTTACAAAATCACCGGCGGCCTAAACCATTTGCCGCCGGGGACGACGAAGCCGCCCTGGAAGTTCTGTACCTGCATGTCCTGGTAGGGGACGTCGACGAAGCCGACGGCGGCCGCGAGGGGGCCGGGGAAGTCGAAATAGAACGTGGTGTTGTTCACGACCGTCACGCTGCTCGCAAAGACCTTGGCCCCGGCCGTGCAGTCGATGAACCCCCACGCGGGCGTGCGGATGATGCACGGCTGCGACAGCGTGATGGTGATGCGAGCGTGCGGCGGCACCCCCACCGAGGAAAGGGCAACGGTGTAGTCGGTGAGCGGACGAGGGTCGGGCAGGCCTGCGCTCGCGGGCGTCGCACGCTGCTGACCGGCACGCTGGCGAATCGCGGTGGTGGTTGCGGGCATGAGCGTCCTCTCTGAGCACATCCCTCGAGTGCCCTTCTCGCTTCGGTCGGCGGCGGAGAAGGCATTGCACGCAGAGGTCGCAGAGGTGGCAGAGGAACGCAGAGTAAAGAGCATGTGAGTGCCTATTACCTTTTGTTCTTCTCCGCGTTGCTCCGCGCCCTCTGCGACCTCCGCGTTCGATGTCTTACGTTTGCGCTACGCCGCGATGGAAACGGAGAGGCCCTGGCTCCACGGCCCTACCTCGCCCTTCGCGTTCGTCCAGCGGGCGAAGTAGGTGACGGTTTTGCCGTTGTCGGCGTTGTTGAAGGTGCTGCGGGCCTGGGGCTTGCCGAGGAAGGCCTGGAAGACGGCCTGCGACGGGTCGTTGACGGCGGCGGTGCCCACCGCGCGGTACAGGAGCATTCCGGCGGACCCAGCGGCGCGGGCGCGGCTGTTGGGCGTGGCCTCGTCGGTGGCGCGGATGTCCTGGAAGCCCTGATCCATGTGGGCGATGGCGAGCACCGGCTTGGTGACGGGCGGCGGCACGGGGCTGGGCTGGGTGTCCTTGACGTGCAGTCCCAGGCCGATTTTGAGGGCGTCGCTGACGGCGGCGTTGACGCGGATGGTCGCGGCGTAACCGCGGACAAGGGTCAGGGTGAGGGCCTTCTGCGTGTTCTTGGTGGAGACGGTCGCTTCGGTGCGGGTCGTGGGGTTGGTGGCGGCGAGGAAGGCGTTGTGCCAGTTGGTGTAGGCGGTGGTGATGGCGGTGCCGTCGGCGGCGACGAGGCCGTAGTTGGTGGGCGTGGCGGCGATGAGGGTCTTGAAGTTGGCGAGCCAGGCGTCGAGGTCTGCGTCGCGTGCGGGAATGTAATTGGCCATGACGGTCTCCTTTATGGTGGCACTGCTCTCCAGAGCAGTGTGTCTTAAGGTGCCACCGCTCTCCAGAGCGGTGGGGGTGAGTCTTGGGCCATGAGCAACATTGCACAAGCCCCAACTCCGATCGTCCCGGCCCCGAAGTAACTGAACATTCTGCAATAAATAAGCTGCGATGGAGCCGCGCACCGGCGGCGCAACCGACATAAACGCACTTTGCGAGAGATGGACGGCGTTCACAGAGGCCTCCACGGCGTTTGCGAGGGGCCCCACGGCATTCGCGCGGGCGAGGGCGCTGTTTGCCTCGAAGGCCGAGATGTTCGCGTGTGCAAACGGGTCGTTCACGCGTGCGAATGCCGCGTTCACATGTGTGAGTGCCCCATTCACGCGTGCGATCAGCCCATTCACCAATGCGAACGCCGCTCCCGCGCGCGCCAATGCCGCCTCCATCCACGTGAACGACTTTCCGCGCAAGTCGGACGGCCCTTCTGTCGAGGCCAACGGCTCCCAGGTCCGAACCAATAACCCCCCGCCCGCGGCATCCCCTACCCAGCCGAACGGCTGGACCGACCGGCACCGCATTCCCTAGTTGGATATGCTCGTGCCTATGAGCGAGCAATCCAAAGCCCTTGCGCTCCCGCCAGCTGGAAAGGTTCTCGATCTGCTAGGACTCGGGGCGAGCGTGGCCGCGCTCATAGACCCGAGCGGGACGGCGGGTATTGCGTCGGCCACCATCCCAGTCGCCCGCGCTGTCTTATCACGGCTTGAGGAAGCTGACACCAACAGGCGGCAGGAGCGAGCGCGATTGCTGATCGAAAACCTGCGTCGGCGGATCGAGTTGCTGGAGCGAACCGAGGATCCGCCAGTCGACCTCTTTGCCGAACTGCTTCAGAGCGCCATCAACCAAGACGATGCCAGAAAGGTGTCGCTCCAGGGTGCGGTGATCGCCTGGGTGGGCGGTAAGCGACCTGATCCTGCGCTGGCAAGGCTGGCGATGGCAGCTGTTGCCGAACTCGGCTTTCCAGAGCTTCGCGCGTTCATCTCTTGGCACCGACGCCACGAGGGGCGCCTGAAGCTGGAAAGAGGCTGGTCTGAGGCTCTCACCTGGTCGCGCCTGCACAACGCAGGCTTGATTTCTCAAACGGGGACAATCATGCGCGAGAATGTGACAGAGATCGGTCATGTCCTCGTTGATGGGTGTCCGGAACTAGCCTACTCCGATCAGGAAGCGGCGACGCTCAGATAGAGGTAGAACATGGAATCGAAGCAAAGTACCAACTTGCCGCTGTCGCAGATAGTTAGAGCCAAGCTTGAGGGGAGCGTCGAGGCGATGGAAAGACTCTCCCGCGAAGAGCGCGGGCTACAAGCGCGCGAGACTCTGGGCAATGACTACAACGCGACGAGGAAGTTTATCTCGGACGGGTTCCCCCACCTCACGGCGTACCTGCCGCCAGAGGCGGAGGTGCAGGAGTCCACTCGCGGTGACAAAGGATGGACGGCGCAGAGGTACTCCGAGCTGCTCGTCTTTTGCCGGCAGATGCTTCACTTGATGAACCTGCAGGTTCGCAGCGAGTCTTGAGACGATGGCAGGAGGAAGGAACTCCCGCACGAGTTTGCCCAGGCTGAGCAACCTTCGTTGGAGAGCGACAAGAGAAGCTCCACGCCCGCGGCGACGAAGACGTTGCGGACAGCACCGGGGGCGTCGAGCCCGTAGTCAGCGGTGCGTGGGGTAGGAGATGGGGAGGCGGGCATCACCGGGGATGCTACCGGAGCCGGATGGGTGGCGGGAGGCGGATAGGAGCGAGCGTCACCGCGCTTGGGATTCTATTTCACCGCTGCGCCGGATCCGAGGCACCCCCGGGCGGAGGCAGACCACCCCCCGCCGCCGAGCCTTTAGAAGTACCCGTCTTTCAGCACATCGACTTCTTCGGGCTCTGATGCGCCGAGGACAGCCTTGATGTGGTTGACGAAGCGAAGAAACATCTCAGGTCGGAACGGATTTTCCTTCAGGAATTTGACGAACGCGTCCCGTCCTTTTTTGCGACCATCGAAGGAGCCAAATGCTCCCCGGACATTGGAGGACAGGCGTTTCTGCTTCCTGAGAATAATGACTTCATCGATGTCGGTGGGCGCGGTGCTCTGCGGTGTCATGTCAAGCCATTCACAGAGGAGATAGTATTTTGCGCCGGTGACGGCCGACTTCGTATCGTTGGCGGTGGCGACGGCCTCCTGAAACATGGTCTTGTCAAGATTGGTCTTGCACTCGGCGACCACATACCCGAGATAGAAGGTCTTTGACAGGCTGTCCTTGAAGGTGGCATCATGCGACGCCCGGAGATGGATTGCCTTTCCAATCGCGAAGTCTTGATCCTTTGTCCTCACGGTCAATCCCCCGCCAGCGACCTCGGCGTCTAGACTGGAGGCGAAATAGATTGCAGAAAATGTCGTGTTTGGCCCGAGGACGATCCCGCCCACGTCTTTTCCACCCATGACGCACTTGAAGACAAGGTGCGGAAGAAACTCTTCAATAACGCTGTTGTCGAGCTTGGTCTGACCCTTCTGCCGATAGAGAAAGTCCTCCTCACGGTCAAAGATCACTTCGACATCGAGGTAAAGTCGGTATTCGTTTAGGAGGGCAACCATTTTCCCGACAGTCTCTTCCGTTGTGGACCCGGTCACCTCACGGAGCTGTTTCACCCATCCGTTGTACCGCACGATGGCGGCCTTTATGATGGTCTGATTGATTGTGGGAAGTTTTTCGTTCTCGAGCGTTGCGTTCAGCTTCTCAAGGTGCGGTGTCGGGAACTTCATGCTGTATTACCTCAAGACTTCCTGCGGCTTGTATATCGCAGAGGGACGCATAGATGGAGCTTCTCGAATTGCGGAAGCCAAATCGGCCGCGCTCTCTGCGGGCACACGTCGAGTCGCCTCAACTAGGGATTCAATTGCAACGGCCATGCTGCCGCCGCTAATGGGAGAGGCGGCCTGCCCTCGCCTAAGGTGTAGGATGTCCTCATAAATTGGCGCGCCAAATCGATTCATGAACACGCGCTCCTGCCGAACCTCCGGAACAAATCCAGTGCATCGCGAGGCCAGACGTGCCACTATGTCGCCGTTGAAGAAGCGCGTCTTCCGAACATTTGACTCGCGGCCAACGACGAAGATCACCCGGCTGTCTGGCTTGCAGACGCGGAAGAGTTCCTCGAGTACCTGTCCAATCTCTAAACAGTATTGGACGACCGTGAGGAACCGATTTCCACGATTCTTTCGATTCGACCCAATCTCTGATTTCGCGACGTGCAGCAGATCCCAACCTAGCGCCTCGGTCGAGGCTCGAAATTGCTGGTGATAATTGAACACGTTGATGTACGGGGGGGATGTGATTACGAAATCAATGGACGCCGTTCCCAGCGGAAGGTTCCTTGCGTCGGCGTTGGCGATTCGCAAAGGCGCAGAAGAATACGCCAGAGCGTCGACGCAGTTCCGAATCCGTCCCCAAGTCGCCAGTATCTTGGCCGCAGTTAGCCCCGGCTTGTAGAAGTCAAGCAAGGTGACAAGGACTGCTAGAAGAACCTTGGCATTCGGATTCGATTCACTTGACCACGCCGCTGTGAGCACCCTCTTGCATGCTCGGTCGTCAAGTACTGGTCTAGGGCAGAAAAGCGGTGCACCCTCAAACAACTCCATCAATCGGGCGTGAACGGTCTCCAACGACGTATTCCGAACAGCCGGAGACATGTTGGTGAACAGGTAGATCTGGGCCATCAGAAAAGCAGCGGGATTAATCTCCGTGCCCACTGCTTCAAGGCCCATGGTCGCGGCTTCAATCAGAACAGTCCCGCTACCCATGAACGGGTCCAGAACCACGTTGTTGGCGGCCGAGTAGGTATGCAGGAACGCGTGGACCAACTGGGGAGAGAACTGCCCGTTCCATGGAAGCAAATTGCTCCGCACCTTCTCTTCGATGTTGAGATGGCGTTGCAAAATCGTTCGAGTGTCAAGTGGGATGTCGCGCAAGCACTGATGCCTGCTTGGCACGAGCCGAATGGATTTCAAGTCTTGGGTCAACGATTGGTGTCCTGACGGGAGAGGTGGGATTCCATCACTAGACGCTTCAGTGTACCCTCGCCCCAACTCCGGAGGTGAAACGGCGGGTGGCCCGACTTCCCCTCTGGGCGGGAGCCAGGTGGAGGTCAAGTTGGCGGGTGGTACCGGAAGCACCGCTCTGGAGAGCGGTGCCGCCATCGTCAACTCCGAGACCCCCCCCATCCCGCCCCCCACGACCTTTCTTCAGCACCCAATCTCAAACGCCACCACGAAATCGTCGTAGTCGAAGAAGTCGACGGCCCCATCATGATTGAAGTCGGCGGTGGTGGGGGGGGTGGGGGGGGGGCAGGTGAGGCCTTCGAAGCAGAGGACGAAGTCGTCGTAGTCGAAGAAGTCGACCGCGCCGTCCTGGTTGAAGTCGGCGGGGCAGGGAGGAGTGAGGGGGATGTCGGCGGTGAAGAGGCCGCGGCCGTAGGTGGCGGCGAGGAGGGTTGTGGAGCCGCCGGTGAGGAAGGTGATCTCGTCGACGCGGGTGTTGGCGGGGCCTTCGTTGCTGGTGGACCAATGGAGGCCGCCGTCGCTGGAGGCGTAGACGCCCATCTCGGTGGAGACGTAGAGCCACTGCGGGTTTTGCGGGTGGCGGGCGATGCCGTAGATGGGGATGCTGGGGAGGGCGGTGGCGCCGGTGCCGACGATTGGTGTCCAGGTCGTGCCGCTGTCGGTGGTTTTCCACAGGTTGTTGGAGGCGAAGCCGCCCAGGGCGACGTACACGGTGTTGAAGTCGGCGGGGGCGATGAGGATCCGCGAGATGTAGCGGTTGGGGC
>CAYHQQ010000115.1:0-6972 GCA_964358855.1 uncultured Phycisphaeraceae bacterium | reverse complement strand
TCGCGTTCGCACTCCTCGCTTCCGCCGCCTCGGCGCAGACCCCCCCCGCCACGCCCCCCGCCACGCCCCCCGCCACTCCCCCCGCGACACCTCCCGTCACTCCCGCCGCCGAGCCCGCCAAGAAGGAACTCCCCAAGTGGGACGTCGCCAACCCCCCCGGCGAGCTCTCCAAAGTCGCCATCGATGCCGACGAGGGCACGTGGATCAGCCTCGACGTCTCCCCGGACGGCAAGACGATCGTCTTCGACATGCTTGGCGACCTCTACACCATTCCCTTCACCGGCGGCGAGGCCACCTGCATCGCTTCGGGCATCCAGTGGGACATGCAGCCCCGCTTCAGCCCCGACGGCAAGTCCATCGCGTTTGTCAGCGACCGCACCGGTGAGAATGGCAAGGGCGGCGACAACATCTGGGCGATGAACCCTGATGGCTCCTCGCCCCGCCAGATCTCCAAGGAAACCTATCGCCTTCTCACCCAGCCCGTTTGGACTCCCGACAGCAAGCACATCATCGCCCGCAAACACTTCACCAGCCGCCGCTCGCTGGGCGCCGGCGAGATGTGGATGTACGACGCCGCCGGCAAGACCGACGGCCTCGCCCTGACCACCAAGCAGTCGGAGCAGAAAGACACCGGCGAGCCCGCCGTCTCACCCGACGGGCGTTACCTCTATTACAGCCTCGACGCCACGCCCGGCGGCAGCTTCGAGTACGACAAGGACAGCAACCCGGGCATCTACGCGATCGACCGCCTGGACATGGTCCGCCAGACGACCGAGCGCATCATCGCCGGCCCCGGCGGCGCCTGCCGCCCCACGCCCAGCCCGGGCGGCAAATCGATCGCGTTCGTGAAGCGCGTCCGCTATCGCAGCGAACTCTTCGTGCAGGACCTGGCCTCTGGAATCGCCACGCCCATCTACGAAGCGATGGAACGCGACAACCAGGAGACGTGGGCCGTGCATGGCGTGTATCCCGCCATGGCCTGGACGCCCGATGGCAAGTCGCTGGTCTTCTGGGCCGCCGGCAAGATCCGCAAGGTCGACGTCGCCACCAAGAAGGCCCAGGTCATCCCCTTCCACGTCAAGGGCGAGCGCACCGTTGCCAAGTCGCAGCGCGTCGCGATCGACGTTCACCCCGAGAAGTTCGACGTCAAGATGCTCCGCAACGTTGTCGTGAGCCCTAAGGGCGACAAGGTGGCGTACCAGGCCCTGGGCCACATCTACCTCAAGGACCTCCCCGCGGGCGAGCCCAAGCGTCTGACCACACAGACCACCGAGTTTGAGTTCTTCCCCACCTGGTCCCGCGACGGCTCCATGCTCGCGTTCACCACGTGGAACGACGAGACCCTCGGCGCGGTCAAGGTCGTCACCATCGTCACGGGCAAGTCCCAAACGCTCACCAGCGAGCCCGGTCGTTACATCGACCCCGCCTTCGCACCCGGCGGCAATGCCGTCGTCTTCGGTCGCGTCTCGGGCGGCTATCTCACCACGCCCGTCTGGAGCTACAACAGCGGCGTCTATATCGCCAAGCTCTCCGGCGGCGACAAAGGCATCAACATCGAGACCCCGCGCCTCCTGACCAAACGCGGCACCTACCCGCAGTTCGGAAGCGCCGCCGATCGCCTCTTCCTCTCCGTCCGCGACGGCGGCAGCGAATCCGACAACTCCAAGCTCATCAGCATCGACATCAACGGCCTCGACGAAGCCGGCATCGGCGCCTCCGAACGCACCCACTACAAGAGCGACTGGGCTACCGAGTTCGCTGTCTCCCCCGATGGTGCCACCCTGGCCTTCACCGAGCGCTTCAACGTCTACACCACGCCGTTCCTTGACACCGGCCGCTCCATCGACATCGGCCCCAAGTCCAGCAACACCACCGTCATCAAGCTCAGCTCAGAGGCCGGGCAGAACATCCAGTGGTCGGGCGACTCCAAGACCATCTACTGGAGCCTGGGCCCGGAGCTCTACACCGCCGCCCTTCCCGCCCCGGGCGCCACGCCCGCTCCGGCGACGAAGGTCGCGATCGGATTCTCGACCAAGTCCGACATCCCCGTCCGCTCCGATGGCAAACGCAACAGCATCGCCCTCGTCGGCGCCCGCATCATCACGATGGAAACAGATGACGCCAAGGGCTCGCCCCGCGCCGGCAAGATCATCGAGAACGGCACGATCGTCATCGTCGGCAACAAGATCGAGGCCGTCGGCCCCGCCGATCAGGTCCAGATCCCCGCCGACGCCGACAAGTGGGACTGCAAGGGCAAGTTCATCATGCCCGGCATCGTCGATGTGCACGCCCACGGCGGGCAGTCCGAGAGCGGCCTCACGCCCCAGCGCAACTGGATCCATTGCGCCAACCTCGCCTTCGGCGTCACCACCATCCACGACCCCAGCAACGGCACCGAGGGCGTCTTTGCCGTCGCCGAACTCGCCCGCGCCGGCATGGTTCTCTCGCCGCGCACCTTCTCCACCGGCACCATCCTCTACGGCGCCACCGGCGCGTACAAGGCCGAGATCGACTCGCTCGAAGACGCCGAGTTTCACCTCCAGCGCATGAAAGCGGTGGGGGCCTTCAGCGTCAAGAGCTACAACCAGCCGCGGCGCGACCAGCGTCAGATGGTCCTGGAGGCCGCCCGCAAGCTCGGCATGATGGTCGTCCCCGAGGGCGGCGCCCTCTTCCAGCACAACATGACCATGGTCGTCGACGGGCACACCACCGTCGAGCACACCCTGCCCATCGAGAACATCTACGGCGACGTCGCCCAGCTCTGGGGGCACACGACGGTGGGCTACACACCCACGCTCGGTGTCGCCTATGGCGGCATGGGCGGCGAGAATTACTGGTACGCCAAGACCAAGGTCTGGGAGAACGCCCGCCTCATGACCTTCGTCCCGCGCTATGTCGTCGATCCCCGCTCACGCCGTCGAAGTGACGCCCCCGACGAGGAGTGGAACCACATCAAGGAATCGGCCCTCGCCAAACGCGTCCTCGACGCCCGCGAGGCCGGCGGTCTGGGCGGCGGCGGCCCCACGCTCGGTGCCCACGGCCAGCTCGCGGGCCTGGCCGCCCACTGGGAAATGGCCATGTTCGTCCAGGGCGGCATGTCGCCGTTTCAGGCCTTGCGTGCCGGCACCATCGACGGGGCGTGGGTCGTCGGGCTCGACGCCCACATCGGCTCGATCAAGGCCGGCAAGCTCGCCGACTTCATCATCCTCTCCAAGGACCCCACCCAAGACATCGCCAATACCCAGTCGATCGCCACCACCGTGCTTAACGGGCGTCTCTACGACGCCATGTCCCTGCGCGAGGTCGCGCCCCTCCAGGGCGCGAGGCCCAAGCTCTTCTTCGAGGACCTCCAGCGCGGAGCCGCCGGCGGCATCGCCACCTCAACGTTCGCCCACCTCATCACAGGCTGCGCCGGCTGCGGGCGAGAAGGCGGCTGCGACGAAACGGCGAACGGTCGTAAAGACGGATACAAGTAGAGAAGAAGACGTGCTGCGTGCTGCGTGCTGAGTGCTGCGTCTTATTCGCAGCACGCAGCACTCAGCACGAACTGCCTTTATCCAACCATCCGCTTCACCGTGCTCAACGACTCCATCTGCATCGTGCGGCACGAGAGCAGCGCCGTCTGGCATAGGCACATCACGCCCGCTGTGTCGATCTTGGGCTCGGCGCTCAGCAGCGGGTCCAGGAGCCGCGAGAGGCTCTCGCCCATCACCTCCGCCGCCCGCCATCCCGCGGCGGGTCCCGTGGGCGCTTTGGCGGCCCAGGAATCGATCTGAACCCCCGATTCATCCCGCCACTCAAATCCGTCGTCGCTCATGGTGAACCGTCCCCGCGCCGAGAGCATCGTCGCCGACCTTCGCCACGCCGCCCCGCGATCCGACGCGACCACGCTCGCGCTGCGTCCGTCGGAAAAGCGGAGTGTGGCCGAGAGCGTTCCCCGCAGATCACGCAGCGTCTCGCCCGGCGGGCCGCCGCCCAGCGTCGTCGCCGGCACGTAAGCCGCCGCCACCGACTCGGCCTCGCCCATGACGGCAAAGACCATCCCCATCGCGTCAAACAGGCGCGATCCCATCGAAGTCTCACCGCTCCCCGCGATCGCTTCGACGATCATCGCCGTCGGGTGGCCGAAGCTCTGGAGCAGCTCGCCCGCCTCACGCATCGCCGGCATCGTCCGCATCGACGCGAGCATGAGGAGCCCGCCCAGACCCGTCTCCGCACCCGCCGGTTCAAACGCCGTGCCGGGGATCGGATCGAGCGATATGACCTTCACCCCGCGCGAGATCGCCGCTCCGACGTGCCTGGCCTCGTCCCCAGCCTTGCCCCCGACCATCCCGGTGGTGTCGAACAAGAGCACCGCTTGGGTCTCGGCCTCCACGAACATCCGCCTCGCGTCGTCGACCGCTGCCCCCGCCGACAGATCCGCGCAAACTCTGTGATGATCGACGGGCCCACCCGCCCGGGTGATCGAGAGCCCGCACGCATCCCCCAGCACCCCCACCAGTCTCGCCTGCGCGGGGTGAAGCCACGCCGACACCTTGTGCGGCGAGCCAGACTGCTGCGGATTGGCCGGCGACCCTTCCATCATCGACGGCATGGTATCTCTCCCCCTCCACCCACGTGCCCCCGTCACCAACGAGCGCCGAGCGTCAGCGAGCGAGACTCCGTGCCTCAACGAGCCCCGAGCGTCAGCGAGTGGGTCTACCCTTGGGGTGAAAGGCGCGGCAAGACGGCCGCGGCAAGGGGATCGTCCCCTCGCTGAGGAAAGTCCGAGCACGGCAGGACACGGTGGTGGGTAACACCCACCCGCTCTTTCGACCGGCGAGAGCCGGCGATCTGGGGCGAGGGAAAGTGCAACAGAAAGCAAACCGCCGATGGCCTCCGCAATTTGAAATCTCTGATTTGAGATTTGAAATTGCGGAGGATCAGGCAAGGGTGAAACGGTGCGGTAAGAGCGCACCGCCCGACTGGCGACAGCCGGGGCACGGCAAACCCCACCGCGTGCAAGGTCAAACAGCCTCCCTCCCGCAGCGCTTCGGCGCTGGCGGGACCGATCGGTCCGATCGGTGCGGAGGTGGGTAGATCGCTCGAGCCCGGCGGCAACGCCGGGCCCAGAGAAATGGCCGTCGGCCCGGGCACGCCCGAAAGGGAACGACCCGGGTGCACAGAACTCGGCTTAACGCCGCGCCGGATCGATCGCGGGCCCCGGGGGCAAGCCCCCGGGGCCCGCGGCCTTTTTGTTGTGGCACTCCCCCTAGAATCCCGTTCGCCCGCGGTGCCGTGGGCCTTCCCACAGACAATTGCGGAGTCCCACAATGCAGATGAAAGAACGCGTGGCGGTGTACGGCGGAATCGCGGTCGCCATCGTCCTGGCCGCTGGATATCGCGGCCCGGGCAACCTCGCCGCCGCTTCGGGCGAGACACCCCAAGTCCGCTCGGCCGACCTCAAGATCGGCACCTGCGACGTGCTGGCGATCTCCGAGAAGTTCATGCAGAGCGAGAAGTACTCGACCATCATGAACATCACCAAGACCACGCTCGACAAGACGCTCCAGCCGCTCAAGGACGAGGTCGAGGGGCTGGGCACCAAGCTCCAGGCCCTGCCGCGGGAGGGCGCCGAGTTCAAGAACGGCTACGCCACCTACTCGCAGAAGGTTGAGGAATACAAGCAGCGTCTCCAGCAGAACGACAACGCCCTGCGTGAGCAGCAGGTCAGGAACCTGGGCGAGGCGTACAACATCGTCATCACCACCGCCGACGCCGTGGGGTCCAAGCTCGGCTACACGCACGTCATCGCCTCGCGCCCCGTCGGCAAGCCCGCGGAATTCGGGCACCTCGACCCGCTCATCGAGATCCTCGCCCACCCGCTCATCAAGGGCGCCGAGGGCGCCGACATCACCGCCGAGGTGATCAAGGAGCTCAAGCTCGACGTCGCGCCGCCCGCGGGCCCGGCCCCGGCCGTCCCGCCCGTGCCCGCCGTCCCCGTGCCCGAGACCAAATCACCCGAAACCAAGCCGCCCGAAAAGAAGTAACTCCCTCGCCATCCAATCGCAAAGCCCCCAGAGGGCCCTGCATCGCAGGGCCCTCTTTCATGGGCATCCAATCGTTTCCCGCCCCTTCGCCTACCGTTCCCCGCCAGACCGCACAGGAGCTCCAGCCATGGCCAAAGCCGTCGTCGATCCCGCCGAGCTGCGTCGATTCGCCCAGGACTTGAAACGCTTCAACGGCACCCTTCTCAACCAGCTCGCCGCGCTCCAAGGGCGTCTCAACGACCTGGGCCAGACCTGGCGTGACCAGGAGCACACCAAGTTCGCCGAAGAATTCGAGGCGACCATGAAAACCCTCGCCCGCTTCACCGACGCCGCCGACCGCCACATCCCCTTCCTCCTCCGCAAAGCCGAGAAAATCGAGGAATATCTCAACCAGAGGTAAGGCAAAGGCAGTTCAACACGGAGGACACGGAGGGGCACGGAGAAAGGCAGAAAAGCATGGAAAGGAGTGCAGAATGCCAACGAGTGAGGGTGGAGGACTGATCCATGGGGATCTGACGGAAAAGATCATTGGTGCTGCGATCGATGTCCATCGTGCTTTGGGGCCGGGATTGTTGGAATCGGTGTACGAAGCTTGCCTGGCCTTCGAATTGACCGATCGTGGAATTCCCAATCAGCGTCAAGTCCCGCTTCCGGTCGAATACCGCGAGGTACGAGTCGACGTCGGATTTCGGATCGATCTGCTCGTTGATAACGCCGTCATCGTCGAAATCAAGGCCATCGAAGGCTTGATCCCCATCCACGAAGCCCAGCTCTTCACCCACCTCCGCCTCTCCAAACACCGCGTCGGCCTCCTCATCAACTTCAACTGCATCGTCCTCACCAAGCAAATCAAACGCCGCGTCCTCTAGCCCTTCTCCCACAAACGCAGAAATTGTCCCGCCCGTAGTTGAAGGTCGTGGAGGAAGCGGCGGGGACGGATGAG
>CAYHQQ010000114.1:0-7408 GCA_964358855.1 uncultured Phycisphaeraceae bacterium | reverse complement strand
AGCAGTGGGACGCCATCAAGATACAAGGTGGCCGAGTCTTCGAGGCCGGAGGGGGTGCTTCCGTGTGCGTCGCTCACACCCGGTGCCAAAGATGATCCCGCTTCCGGTCATCCTTGCTGAGTGAACCCTCCACCACGCAATACGTCATCACACCGTTGCCAGCCTCGCAACCACCACCCAGAACCCCTCCACCACTCTCGCCATCATCTCATAGTTCAACTTCTCCGGCGTGTCCTGCGGCGTGTGATAAAACGGATACCGATACAGCGCCGTGTCCGTCACCATCAGCGCCGGATACCCGTTCCGCCAGAATCCCCAGTGATCGCTCGCCCCCACCATCGGCACCGACCCCGGCATCGCCGCTCCCATGCACGTCACCCAACTCGCCTCGCGGAATACTCCAACGCACTGCTTCACCAGCTTCCCCGCCGATGACAACCCCACAAACGCGATGAAATCCGCCCGATCTCCCAGGATCCCACCCAGCGGCAACGGATACCACTGCGACCCCGGCTCTTCGCTGTAGCACCCGATTGTCTCTGGCGTGATCATCGCCACGATGTTGTCGCCCCGCCGCTTGCACTCGTTCGCGTACACGAGGCTCCCCATGTCCTCCGTGAAGAAGAACGGCGGCTCCTCATTCGCAAAGAACACAAACCGCACCGTCCGCTCCATCGCCATCCCCGCAAGCCGTCTGGCCATCGCAAGCACCGCCGCACAACCACTCCCATTGTCGTTGGCCGCCGGGCACGTCCCCGGCAAATCCACCGAGTCATAGTGCGCCCCCACCACGACGATCTCCTCGGGCCGCTTCGTCCCCGGCACCTCAATCCAGAAGTTGACACACTCCACCCCCGCCGCCGCAAACACCTGCCGCTGCACCGCTCGCCCCGTCGCCGCCAATTCTCTCGCCAGCAAGCTCTCCGCCGCCCGATACCCCTCCACATTCCACACATTCCGCGCCCCGATCCCAATCGCGAGCCCCTCCACATCCCGCCGCAACTCCGCCGCCAACGCCAGCTGGGCGGCGTTGATCTCGGGCATCGGCCCCGCCCGCCGCTTTGACTTGCAAAGGGTGATACCACCGACCAAACCGGCAAGTCCCACGCCCGCGATCGCTTTGCCAATTCCGGTTTGTCGCTTGCGTTTCTGCACGTCGGTCCCCCATTTGGCTCAATTCTCAAATCTGAATCTCAAATCTCAAATTTGAAATTCGATTCCTCCCCAACTTCCCCCTCTGTGCCCCCTGTGTTCCCTGTGGTGAACTGCCTTTCGCCTTTCACACTCTCCCCTGCCTCCCTCCGTGCCCCTCCGTGTCCTCCGTGTTTCAACTGCCTTTCTCATTCCCTACGGTCAACTCTGCCTCTCTCTCCGCATTCCTCGACTTCGTCATCGCCACCCACGCCACCCCAAGCCCCAAAAGCGCCAGCATCGCCGACATGTAAAACGACGCCCCGGGCAAATACACCGGCGCCCGCTCGGAGATGAAATAGTCGAGCACCGTCGTCCCCATCAGGGGCCCAAAGAAGTTCGCCACACTCTGCAGCCCCGACAGCGCTCCCTGCACCCTCCCCTGCTCATCGGGCCTCACGCTCCTGGTGATCATCGACTGCGCCGCCGGCGCCGCGATCCCCCCGATCGACGCGATCGCCACGATCACAAAGATCATCCACCCCTGCGTCGCCGTCCCATACGCCGCGTACGACAACACGCCCAGCCCGATCCCAAAGAGCAGACTCCGCCGCTCCCCAAGCCACGGAATGATCTTGCGGGCGAGCCCTCCCTGCACCACCGCCGCCCCGATCCCCACTGTCGTCAGCGACAGCCCCACCGTCACGCCGTTCCAGTGATACCGGTGCTCGGTGTAGATCACCCACGTCGTGTGCAGCGCGTACTGCGCCAGATTCAACAGAAACAACGCCCCCGCCATCCACATCACCAGCGGATACTTCCCAAGCCCGCGAAAGACCCCGATCGGGTTCGCCTTCGCAAACGTCAACGTCGCGCGGCGTTCCGGCGGCAACGACTCTGGCAGCACAAAGTACCCGTACAACCAGTTCATCAGCGACAACGCACCCGCCGCATAGAACGGATAGCGGATGTCGTACTCCCCCAAAAACCCGCCCATCACCGGGCCCAGAATGAACCCAAGCCCAAACGCCGCCCCGATCATCCCAAACGCCCCCGCCCGCTTCTCGGGTGGCGTGATATCCGCGATGTACGCCGTCGCGGTCGACATGCTCGCCCCCGACAGCCCATTGATCGCCCGCGTGATGTACAGGAACGCCATGTTGGGCGCAAACGCCAGAGCGAAATAGTCCAGCCCCGACCCAAACAGCGCGATCAGCAGAATCGGCCGCCGCCCGTACCGATCCGACAGCGCCCCCAGCGTCGGCGAGAACAAAAACTGCATCGCCGAGTACGTCGCCGCCAGAATCCCCACCGTCGGCCCCACCTCATCAACCGTCAACCCCTGAATGCCCGCGATCAGCCGCGGAGCAACCGGAATCAAAAGCCCGAACCCCAGAACATCCAGCAGCAAGGTCACAAAGATAAAGCCGATCGCCGGCGTTCGATTGGTCACAGGGCCTCCCCCCACAGCATACCTCACCCAGCCCGCATATGTTGTCGCCGAGCCATGTCCCCCACCTCACGCATCACGCCCCTCTCCTCTCTCAACCTCCACTCGCTTTCCCAGTCCTTCGCGCGCCTGGATCACTACTTCCAGGCCCGCTTCCGCAACCGCTTCGGCCCCGTCTGCCGCCAACTCGCCCGCTTCATCCATCCCGGCGGCACCGTCCTGGACATCGGCGCCAACCACGGCAAGTTCGCCAAAAACTTCGCCCAGGCCTGCGACGGCAACTGCACCGTCCTGTGCTTCGAGCCCCTCGAGTACAACTACACCCTCCTCGAACGCGTCGTCGGCCGCCACAAGAACGTCCGCATCCTGCGCACCGCCCTGGCCGACCACGTCGGCACCGCCGACTTCTACATCCCCGTCCGCCCGTCCAAACGCATCAGCCCCGGAGCCGCCCACATGGGCGATGAGAAAAACGCCGACACCTTCGGCACCAGCACCGCCCGCACCGTCGCCAAAACCACCGTCCCCCTCGACACCCTCGACAACATCATCGAACGTGAGGCCGCCGCCCATCCCGCGCTTCACGTCGACCTCGTCAAGATCGACGTCCAAGGCGCCGAACCCCTGGTCATCGCCGGCGGCTCCAAAACCCTCGCCGCCCACAAGCCCGCCATCTGGTGCGAACTCTGCCAGGGCTCCACGGGCCCCCTGGGTCTCACCGTCCACGACTCCATCTCGCGCCTCGCCGCCCTGGGCTACGAAATGTTCACCCTCAACATCGCCACCGGCGCCATTACCCCCACCGAATTCACACCCGCCATCCGCGACTACCTCTTCATCCACCCCAACGCCAGGCCCCGCCAACCCGCCCCGACCGCCTGACTCCGCCTCTTTGCACCCCCCTCCCATCGCCCATATGCTGCCCACCATGCCACGCATCCGCCTTGCTCTCCTCGCCCTCACACTCGCCTCGACGGCCCTCGCCCAAACCGAGTACCGCCTCGAAGCCGACGGCCGCTGGGTCCCCGTCGAACGCACCAACGTCTCCGCCGACGAACAAACCATCGCCCGCGCCCGAACCCTCATCGCCGACGGCAAACCCCTCCTCGCCCTCTCCATCCTCGACGCCTGGATCGAACGCCAGGACACCAACGAGAGCCCGCTCATGCCCGAGGCCCTCCTCCGCCGCGGCGACGCCAAAGTCGCTTCCGGCGACGAGTTCGAGGCCCTCTACGACTACGAGGACATCGTCAAGGAACACGTCGGCACTCCTCAGTTCCCCATCGCCCTCGAACGCGAGATGGAAATCTCCCTCCGCTACCTCAACGGCCTGCGCATGCGCTGGCTCGGCATGCGCCTCGAAGACGCCACCCCCATCGGCGAAGAACTCCTCCTCCGCGTCCAGGAACGCCTTCCCGGCAGCCAGCTCGCCGAGCAAGCCTGCATCGCCCTGGCCGACTTCTACTACCGCACCCGCGACCTCAAAATGGCCGCCGAAACCTACGACGTCTTCCTCCAGAACTACCCCAACAGCGAGTACCGCCAGCGGGCCATGCTCCGCAAGATCTACGCCAACATCGCCCAGTTCAAAGGCCCCGCGTACGACGCCTCGCCCCTCTCGGAGTCGCGGCAGCTCATCACCCGCTTCGCCAGGCTCTACCCCGCCGAGGCCGAACGCGCCGGCGTCAACGACGCCCTCTCCGCCCGCCTGGACGAATCCGCAGGCGCCCAAATGCTCGAAGTCGCCCGCTGGTACCTCCGGCGAAGCGACCCCGTCTCCGCTCGCCTCACGCTCACGCGCCTCTTCGCCAAACACCCCCAAACCGTCGCCGCCCGAAACGCCGAAGCAATCTTCGTCGAAAAAGGCTGGCCCCTCCCCGCCAAACCCGAAGTCAAACCCGACGCCAAGCCCGAGGTGACGACCGAAACGAAGCCCGAAGCAACAACCGACGCGCCGGCCGCGGCCCCCGCCCCAACCGGAGGCGCCAAGTGAACCTCCGCCCACTCCTCCTCATCAGCTTTCCCGCCCTCACATTCAGCTTTTTCCTTTCCGCCTGCTCCTCCGACCCTCACAAGGGCTACGCCTTCTCCTCCACCTACTCAAAGCAGGTTCGCACCATCGAAGTCCCCATCTTCAAAAACACCACCAGCGAGCCCGGCCTCGAACTCATGCTCACCGAGGCCATCATCAAGCAGCTCGAGACCAAGGGCTGGACCGTCCGCCAATCCGCCACCGCCGATACCACCCTTTCAGGGACCCTCACCGGCTCGGAGCTCCGGCGCCTCTCCCTCGATCGCCGCACCGGCTTCATCCAGGAACTGGCCCTCACCCTTACCCTCGATTTCGAGTGGCGCGACAACCGCACCGACAAGGTCCTCGTCAGCCGGCGCAGCTTCTCCGCCTCCGACACCTTCGTCCCCGCCCGCTCCCCCACTTCGGCGGGTGAACCCATCGAGGCCGGCCGCTTCTCCGCCATCGATCGCATGGCCAAGGACCTCGTCGCCGAACTGCAATCCAAGTGGTGATGGCGATCCGCACCCTGCTTTCTGACGTACTTGTCCTAGGTTCGTCTGGGGTTCACAGCAACCCTACCGTTTCCCAGCCCAAGGTGCGGGTGCATTCAAGGGCGGAAAAGGCCGAAGAACCCATCCGAGGTTCGCACACACATGCCTGAAAACCGGCTCCAAGCCACAAACTCCCCCCTCCTCCGAATCGCCCACGACGAAAGCCCGCGCCGCCGTCCCGACGCACCCCGCCCGCCTCAGGGCCCGGGCAAGGGCCCACCCGGCGGCCCGCCTGGCCAGCCAACTCCCCAAGGCCGCGGCGGCCTCTTTGGCGTCTTCCTCGCGCTGGGCATCGTCATGCTCATGCTCATGCTCTTCAACACCACGGGCCCCGGCAAGACCATCACCATCAGCGACTTCGCTAAGTTCTACCCCCAGGACATCGTCCCAGGCTCCGTCGAGATCTCCGACACCGAGGTCAAGGCCAAGCTGCGCAAAGGCCCCGCCTCCGCCGAAGAAGCCTGGGTCACCATCCCCCTCAACACCGCCACGCGCGAAACGACCGTCAAGCGCATCGACTCCATCACCAAGAGCGACTTTAAGATCCGCAACACCCCCGTCTGGATGCAGCTCATCTACGTCTTCGGGCCCCTGCTCATCCTCATCGTTCTGGGCTGGATGGTCATCTCGCGCCAGCTCCGCAACGCCGGCGGCCCCGGCGGCATGCTCGGCTCCTTCGGCAAGTCCAAGCACCGCATGCTCTCCAAGGAGATGACCGGCATCACCTTCGTCGACGTCGCGGGCATCGACGAGGCCAAGGAAGAAGTCGGCGAGATCATCGAGTTCCTCAAGAACCCCAAGAAGTTCACCAAGATCGGCGGGCGAATCCCCCGCGGCGTCCTGCTCATCGGCGAGCCCGGCTGCGGCAAGACGCTGCTCGCCAAAGCCATCTCCGGCGAGGCCGATGTCCCCTTCTTCTCCATCTCCGGCTCCGACTTTGTCGAGATGTTCGTCGGCGTGGGTGCCTCCCGCGTCCGCGACCTCTTCAAGCAGGCCAAGGACAACTCGCCCTGCATCATCTTCCTCGATGAGATCGACGCCGTCGGGCGTCGCCGTGGCTCCGGATTCAACCAGGGCGGCCACGACGAACGCGAGCAGACCCTCAACGCCATCCTCGTCGAGATGGACGGCTTCACACCCGCCGACGGCGTCATCGTCATCGCCGCCACCAACCGTTCCGATGTGCTTGACCCCGCCCTGGTCCGCCCGGGTCGTTTCGATCGCCAGGTCACCGTGCCCCTGCCCGACGTGAAGGGGCGACTCGAGATCCTCAAGGTCCACGTCAAGAAGATCAAGATGGGCCCCGACGTCGATCTCGAGAAGATCGCCCGCGGCACACCCATGTTCAGCGGCGCCGATCTGGCCGCCATCATCAACGAGGCCGCCATCGCCGCCACCATGGCCGACAAGGACTTCGTCGAGCACGAGGACCTCGAAGAGGCCCGCGACAAGGTGAAGTTCGGCCGCGCCAAGAAGTCCCGCGTCCGCGAGAAGGACGAGAACAAGCTCGTCGCCTACCACGAGGCCGGCCACGCCGTGCTGCAGGCCTTGCTCAAGGACGCCGATCCGCTCCACAAGGTCACCATCATCTCCCGCGGCGCCACCGGCGGCGCGACCTTCAGCCTCCCGATGCGCGACCGCATGGGCTACAGCATCAAGTGGCTCGCCGCCACAATGCGCGTCCTCTGCGGCGGTCGAATCGCCGAGGCCCGCGCCATGGGCGACACCTCCAGCGGCGCGTCCATGGACATCTCCCAGGTCACCAACATCGCCCGCATGATGATCCTGGAGTGGGGCATGTCGCCCAAGCTCGGCTTTGTCCGCTACGCCGGCAGCGACACCCGCGACTCCTACGTCCCCGAACGCAATTACTCCGAGGACACCGCCAGACTCATCGACGAAGAAGTCAAACGCTTCACCGACGAGGCCTACGCCGAAGCCAACCTGCTGCTCAACGAGCACTGGCCCAAGGTCGAGGCCGTGGCCGACGCCCTCACCAAGTACGAGACACTCACCGGCGACGACGTCCACAAACTGATGCGCGGCGAGTCTCTTGGCCGCCCGACGGTCAGCGAACTCCTCCGCGCCGAAACCCGCCGCCGGGCAGACACGCTGACGCCGCCGGTCTCACCAACCCCGGAAAACCGCCCAGAACTGCCGCCAGGAACGATGCCTACGCCGGCATAGCTCTGCGCATTGGACCCCGTAGGGCAACGCCGTGAACTGAAGCAAAGATTCTTGCAGAAAAGCGCCGCAAGAAAA
>CAYHQQ010000113.1:0-7754 GCA_964358855.1 uncultured Phycisphaeraceae bacterium | reverse complement strand
TTGGCGGTTCGTCGTGACAAAATGTGTATAAAGGTGAGGGCGAAGCCCCCGGAAGGACGCGCAACGCATTTCGACCCCGGAGGGGTCGGCCGAAGGGCGCTGGCCATTTCGAATGCCCGTGGAAGAACCGGTGCCGCCGCCCGCGCTCCCGCCATCCATCTCGGAGCCTCCCCATGAACTGCTGCCACAACGCCATCGATCCCGCGCACTCCGCCCCGACGTCACACACTTCCTGGCCCCGCCGCCTCACCACACTCCTCCAATGGGCCCTCCCCCTCACCGCCCTCGCCCTCATCCCCAAATGTCCCATGTGCGTCGCCGCCTACGTCCTTCTCTTCACCGGCCTGGGTGTCTCGATCTCCACCGCCACCACCCTCCACTGGGCTCTCATCGCCCTCAGCATCGGCGCGCTCGCCTATCTCCTGCTCCGCACCGCGCGACGTGTGTTCATGCACACCCCCGCGGCCTCAACCATCACCCCTACTTCTTAACCCTCTCCCACGCCTTCACCACCGCCCCCTTCACCACACTCGTCCAAATCGCATACCCCTTCGCGTTCAGGTGCAGCCCGTCCTCCTTGAAAAGCGTCGGGTCAGGCCTTCCATCTGCCGTCAGCATCGGCGTCACGATGTCGAGATACGTCGCACCTGGCGTTCGCAAGCAATGTTCCTGAACCATGTCGTTCGCCCGCTTCATCGCCGCCCAGTTGCTCCACCGCTGCACGCTCGGCTTGATCGCGATATAGAACACCTGCACATCGGGCCACAACCTCCGCGCCCGCCGATCGAACTCAATGAACCCGTTGGCGGCCGCCTGCGCGTCCTTCCCATCCACGCCCAGGTCATTGTCCCCGCAGTAGTAGACAATCACACTCGGCTTGCACGGCACCACCACGCGATCAAAGACCGCCAGCACCTCCCCCGTCTTCGACCCGCCAAACCCCCGGTTGATCACCGGCGCCGGCTTCGTGTCCTGGGCCAGCGTCGTCCACAACTTGATGCTCGAGCTCCCGACAAACAACACCTGCCCCGCCCCCGGCGGCGACTTCCTGTCCGCCTCCTCAAACGCCCGAATCTCCGGCTCGTACCACGCGACCGGCGCCGGCTGCGAGGCAACCTTTGTCGCCGGCGCCTCGGCGGTTTTGGCCGCCTGGCAGCCCGTAAGAGCGATCATCACGATCGACACAAACGCCGCGGCAATGCGAGTGTTCATAGCCCAAGCATACGGCCCGCATCACCTCTTCCGCGCCACCACCTGCACCACCGACGCCTCGCCCGTGTGAAACTGCCCCTCACACACACTCCTCACCAGCGCCGCCCGATGCTCAATCTCCAGCCCAAGAAGCTCACCCACAATCACCTCCAGCGGCGCCAGCAAAGCCGCATCCTTCGGCCCCCCCGTGCTCCGCTCCAGCTGATCCGGCGCATACGCCTCCAACACAAACACCCCACCCGGCTTCAGCCACGCCCTCACACGCCCATGCACCCTCGCCCGAAGCTCCCCCGGCAAATGCACAAAGATCGAACTCACAACATCCAGCGACCCCGCTTCTGCCTCAAAGTCCGCAAGATCCACCGCCCGCGTCCCGAGCTTGAGCCCAAGCTCCCGCGCACGCCCCTGGGCCTTCTCCATCCCCACCGCACTCTGATCCACCGCCAGCACGTCCAGCCCTAGCGACGCCAGAAAGAGCGCGTTGCGTCCCTCTCCCGCGCCGATATCCAGCGCTCGCCCAACTCTGGGAAATCGCCCCGCCACTCCTGCCAGAAACTCGTTGGGCGCCGCGCCATACACCAGCTCATCGCCCGAGTATCGCTCATCCCAGAATGCGTTCGTCATGCCCAACGCTAGGCCGCCAACGCATTTCCGTGATGCCCGCCGGGCACGATGGGTATCGTTGTCCATGAACACTCCACGCCGCCGCTCCGGCCTCGCCCTCCTGATCCGCGCTACCTCCTCACTCGGTGCGGCGATGCTGCTGGCACTTGTCGCCACGGGCTGCGCCCGGCCGGCACACTTCGCCGATCGCGACCGCCCCACGCCAGGCCGCCCCCCCAACATCGTGCTCATCATCTCCGATGATCTGGGCTACGCCGAAGTCGGCTGCTACGGCCAGAAGCTCATCAAAACCCCCAACATCGACGCCCTGGCCGCCCTTGGCACCCGCTTCACCAACGCCTATTCCGGCTCGTGCGTCTGCGCCCCCTCCCGCTGCACCCTCCTCACCGGTCTGCACACCGGCCACGCGGCCATCCGCGACAACAAAGAACTCAATCCTGTCGGCCAGGAGCCCCTTCCCGCCGAGAGCATCACCATCGCCCACCTTCTCAAACAAAGGGGCTACACCACCGCCGCCATCGGCAAGTGGGGGCTGGGCCCGCCGGGCTCCACCGGCGACCCCGCCAAGCAGGGCTTCGACTCCTTCTTCGGCTACCTCTGCCAGCGCCACGCGCACAACCACTGCCCCCCTTTCCTCTACCGCAACAGCGAGGTCGTGAGCCTCCCCGGCAATAAGGAACGCTGGGACAGCGGCTCCGTCGTTGTCGGTGCCCAATACGCCCCCGACCTCTTCCGCAACGAGGCCGAGAAATTCATCTCCGACAACCGCTCCCGACCCTTCTTCCTCCTCTTCGCCACCCCCGTGCCGCACCTGGCGCTCCAGGTTCCCGACGATTCGCTCAGCGAGTACAAAGGCCTACTCCCCGACACCCCCTACGACGGAAAGAAAGGCTACCTCAAGCACGACTCCCCAAGAGCCGCCTACGCCGCCATGGTCACCCGTATGGACCGCGACATCGGCCACCTCCTCGCACGCCTCCGCGATCTTGGCCTCCAGGACAACACCATCGTCATCTTCACCAGCGATAACGGACCGACCTTCACCGGCGGAACCGACAGCTCTTTCTTCGAAAGCGCCGCCGGATTCCGCGGTCTCAAGTGCCAGCTCTACGAGGGCGGCATCCGCGTACCCCTCATCATCTCCCAGCCCGGCACCATCCGCCAGAACACCGTGAGCCACGCCGCCACCGGCAACTGGGACCTTCTCCCAACCATCGCCCACCTCGCCGGCATCGCGGCGCCCTCGCTCCCATCCAACCTCGACGGCATCGATCTCTCTCCCCAACTCCTCACCGGCGAGCCCCTTCCCCCGCGCGAGCATCTCTACTGGGAATACGCATCCGGCGGCGGTTGGCAGGCCGTGCGACTCGGCGACTTCAAGGGCGTCCGTCGCAACGCCTCCAAAGCTCCCCACGTCCCAATCGAGATCTACAACCTCTCCACCGATCCCGCCGAAAAAGTCAACATCGCGCCCCAGCACCCCGACATTGCTCGGCGCATGGACCAGATCATGGCCTCCCGTACGCCATCGCCGATCGTCGAGTGGAATTTCAGTCCCTGAAGGTCTTTCGGACCCACGCCTTCCCAAATCGGACTTCCTCGTCCTAGAGTGCCCCGTGGTCCCGCCCTCGCGGTCTGTTTCCCCTGGGCAAGACCCCGATCCGAAAGGGCCTCCGCCATGCCCAACATCCTCTCCGTCAACTCCGACGCCCAGCGTCGCGGCCGCGCACTCCTCGACAACCCCCTCCTCATGAAGGGCACCGCCTTCACCGAAGCCGAACGCACCCAGTTCGGCCTCCTGGGCCTCCTCCCGCCCCAGATCGAGCTCATCGAGCAACAGACCGAACGCGCCTACGAAGCCTTCCGCACCCGCGCCTCCCCCCTCGACAAACACATCTTCCTCCGCGCCCTCCAGGACACCAACGAAGTCCTCTTCTACCGCCTCCTCCTCGACCACGTCGAGGAAACCATGCCCATCGTCTACACCCCGACCGTCGCCTCCGCCTGCGAACAGTTCTCCCACATCTACCGTCGCCCCCGCGGCCTCTTCGTCTCCTACCCCCTCCGCGACCACATCCCCGAAATCCTCGCCAACCGCGACGGTAAAGAAATCGACGTCATCGTCGTCACCGACGGCGGGCGAATCCTGGGCATCGGCGACCAGGGCGTGGGCGGCCTGGGCATCCCCATCGGCAAACTCTCCCTCTATACCCTCATCGGCGGCATCCGCCCCGACCGCACCCTACCCATCGTCCTCGACGTCGGCACCAACAACACCGATCGCCTCAGCGACCCCTTCTATCTCGGCTGGCGTCACGAACGCCTCACAGGCCAGGAATACTTCGACTTCGTCGACCAATTCGTGACGGCCGTCAAAGCCGAGCTCCCAAACACCTGCGTCCAGTGGGAGGACTTCCCCAACAGCATCGCCTACACGCTCCTCAGCAAGTACCGCGAAGACATCCTCAGCTTCAACGACGACATCCAGGGCACCGCGGCCGTCGCCCTGGGCGCCATCCTGGGCGCCATCTCCGTCACTGGCCGCCCCTTGCGCGATCAGACCATCGTCATGCTCGGCGCCGGCTCAGCCGGCATTGGCGTCGCCGACTACCTCTGCCGCGCCATGATCGAAGACGGCCTCTCCCAGCGCGATGCCCGCTCCCGCTTCTGGATCGTCAACCGCGGCGGCGTCCTCCACTCCGCCCGCACCGACCTCTCCGAAGAACAACGCGCCTTCGCCCAGCCCACGGATCGCCTCGCCGGCATGCCCCGCAGCGCCGCCGGCATCGTCGGCCTCGACGAGGTCGTCGCCTCCACCTCACCCACCATCCTCATCGGCCTCTCAACTCTTGCCAACGCCTTCACCGAACCCCTCGTCCGTGAGATGGCCCGCAAAACCCCGCGCCCCATCATCTTCCCCCTCTCCAACCCCACCTCCAAGGCCGAAGCCACCCCCGCCGACCTCATGAAGTGGACCGACGGCCGCGCCCTGATCGCCACCGGCTCCCCCTTCGCGCCCGTCAGCGACGGCGCCCGCACCGTCCCTATCGCCCAGTGCAACAACGTCTACATCTTCCCCGCCGTGGGCCTGGCCCTCGCCGCCTGCAAAGCCCGGCGCATCTCCGACAACATGCTCCTGGCCGCCGCTCGCGCCCTGGCCGAAAGATCCCCCGCCCTCAAAGACCGCAACGCCTCGCTGCTCCCCAATCTCCGCGACCTCCGCACCGTCGCCCGCCACGTCGCCCTGGCCGTGGCCGTCCAGGCCCAGAAGGAAGGCCTCGCGCCACCCCTGAGCACCGACGAACTGACCAGGCGCATCGCCGTCACGCAGTGGTTCCCGGCGTACGCGTGACTCGCGCGTTCCCAAGACGCTCCCGTGTTTTGACCGAGACTACGGGCGGTGTCACTCTGCCTGTTCGGTGTCCCATCGCCTCAGAGAAGCCGACACCCATGTTCAGGCTGTCCGTGCTCCACGAGGTGGAGGTACTCGCCCTCGGGTCGACAGGCTTCTGCTGCGCGACCCAGAGACTCACGCTTTCTTCACAAACTCACTCTTGAGCTGCATCGCCCCGATGCCGTCGATCTTGCAATCGATGTCGTGGTCGCCATCAACCAGCCGAATGTTCTTGACCTTGGTCCCGCCCTTCACCACCAGCGAAGAGCCCTTGACCTTCAGATCCTTGATCACAAACACCGAATCCCCGGACTTGAGCACGTTCCCATTCGCATCGCGAACGACGCTGTCCGCCGGGGACTCTTCCTCAGCGAGCACCTCCTGCTTGGCCGGCGTCCACTCGTGGGCGCACGATGGGCAGACAAAGACCGCCCCGTCCAGATAGGTGTAGTCGGCCTCGCACTTCGGACACTTCGGCAAGTCGCTCATGGTGCATCCCAGAAAGGTGGTCCATCCAGCAAAACGTGGTGATCGCCCGGCGTCCAAAGCCGCACAGAATCTGATCCTGCGCCGCAAGTCCTCGGTCGAGCGAGCCTCACTGTATCAGCCCAACACGGAAGTCAAACCCAGGGACGGGTTGCCTCCACGCACGCCCCGGGTCAAGCCTTACACTCCGCCCTGTCACAGAGGATTCAAAGGCGTAGGGCAGGAGAAGGCACGTGGCGGCATCGGACTCAAATCGGCGGCCCCTGCATTCCCCTCGCGCACCCGCCCGCGACATGAGTACCGCATGCTCCGATTGACCGGAATCCAGCTCCCGCTCAACCACGCCCCAGAGGCTATTGCTCGGGCCGCCGCCGCCCGCCTGCGCGTCGCGCCCGACCAGCTGATCTCCTGCACCGTCGTCCGCCGCGCGCACGACGCCCGCAAGAAGTTCGCCATCATGCTGATCTACTCGCTCGATGTGGAGGTCAAGGATGAAGCGGACGTGCTCAGGCGATCCGCCAGTGCCTTGAACGTCAAGCCCACGCCCGACATCGACTACCGCTTCGTCGCGCACGCGCCCGAATCACTGCCCACTCGCCCGCTGGTCATCGGTGCCGGCCCGTGCGGCCTGTTCGCCGCCCTGCTCCTGGCGCAGATGGGTTTCAGGCCCATCATCCTCGAACGCGGGAAAGAAGTGCGCGATCGCACCAAGGACACATGGGGGCTTTGGCGTCAATCGGTGCTCAACCCCGAATCCAACGTCCAATTCGGCGAGGGCGGCGCGGGAACGTTCTCCGATGGCAAGCTCTACAGCCAGATCAAAGACCCCCGCCACCTGGGACGAAAGGTCCTCACCGAGTTCGTCAAGGCCGGAGCCCCGCCCGAAATCCTCATCGAGGCCCACCCCCACATCGGCACCTTTCGCCTGGTCAAAATGGTCGAGAACATGCGAGCCACCATCGAGTCGCTCGGCGGCGAATACCGCTTCGAAAGCCGCGTCACCGACCTCGAAATCGAAACCAAGGGCGAATCACGCCAGATCCGCGCCGTCATCCTCGCGAGCGGTGAACGCATCGCCACCGACCACGTCGTGCTCGCCATCGGCCACAGCTCGCGCGACACCTTCCAGATGCTCCACGACCGCGGCGTCTACATCGAAGCCAAGCCCTTCTCCCTGGGCTTTCGCATCGAGCACCCCCAATCGCTCATCGACGCCGCCCGATTCGGCAAAAACGCCGACAACCCCATCCTCGGTGCCGCCGATTACAAGCTCGTCCACCACGCCAAAAACGGCCGCGACGTCTACAGCTTCTGCATGTGCCCCGGCGGCACCGTCGTCGCCGCCACCTCCGAAGAAGGCCGCGTCGTCACCAACGGCATGAGCCAATACTCCCGCGCCGAACGCAACGCCAACGCCGGCATCGTCGTCGGCATCACACCCGAACGAGACTACCCCGACGGCCCGCTCGCCGGCATCGCCTTCCAACGCAAATGGGAATCCGCCGCGTTCGTCGCAGGTGGCGGCACCTACGCCGCCCCCGCCCAGCTCGTCGGCGACTTCATCGCCAGACGCCCCAGTACGAATCTCGGCTCCGTCATTCCTTCTTACAAGCCCGGCGTGCTTCCCACCGACCTCTCCCCCTGCCTCCCCAAATACGCCATCACCGCCATCCGCGAAGCCCTCATCACGTTCGGTCGCCAGATCAAAGGCTTCGACATGGACGACGCCGTCCTCACCGGCGTCGAAACCCGCACCTCCTCCCCCATCCGCATCAAACGCGACGACTCCTTCCAGAGCATCAACACCAAAGGCCTTTACCCCGCAGGCGAGGGCGCCGGTTACGCCGGAGGCATCCTCTCCGCCGGCGTCGACGGCATCAAAGTCGCCGAGGCCCTCGCCCAGAACATGCTCGCCGCCAACGCGTGAAGATCGCACGATGGACCACACGCTCGCCGCCAACCAGGCGCGCGAAACTCGCCATCGGATCGACGGCCGCGCCCGAGGTAGTGGTGGGGTGCGGCGGTGGTGGGGGGATGG
>CAYHQQ010000112.1:0-7807 GCA_964358855.1 uncultured Phycisphaeraceae bacterium | reverse complement strand
GCGGCGGCGGGGGGGCGGCGGGGCCGGCCCGGGGGCGCTGGGGGGGGGGGGGGGGGGGGGGGGGCGGCCCGCGCAGCCCGACGACCGAGGAAAGTTCCCGCAAAACATGTCCCGTCCTTCATTCCCGATTCACCTCCATTTGGGGGAATCCGGCACAATTGTCGGAAGTTCACCGCTCGAGCCTTTACGACCGGCCCGAGCACCTCCGTGGAGGATGTGCAATGCACTGGATCATCCAAACTGTCGCCGCGGCCGTGCCGCCCCGTTCGCGCAATCGTCGCGTTCGCGAGCGCCACGTCGCGCAGATGGACGCGCCGCGCGGATCCACCCGCGCTGCTCAGCTCTTCGCACGAGACGCTCGCGGGATGTTGTGACGGTCGGGTTGAACGCAAAGGGAAGATCATGCAGCCGCAACGAAGCCAGAACCATCGCCCAGCGCCGACCTCCTCACCCCGTCTGAGGGTGCTCTGCGTCGACGACTCGCCCGATATCGCGAGAATGCTGTCTCGCCTCCTTCGTGATCAGGATGACATGGAGAATCTGGGTGTCCTCAGCAACACCGACGGCGTCGTGGATGTGGTCGCGCAGAAGAAGGCCGAGGTCCTCGTGCTGGACCTGTCGATACCCGGACCTCCTCCTCTGCAAGCGATCGAGGCGGTGACCAGAGCGGTGCCAACCTGCCGCGTGCTCGCCTACACCGGCCACGATGATCCGGGCACCCGCGTCCAGGCTCAAGCCGCCGGTGCCTGCGATCTGGTGAGCAAGCGCGGTGACCCCGATGACATCATCCACGCAATTCGTCGTGCGAGCGGTCGAACCCCTGTCCCGCGACGGGCTTGAGTGCAGCCACGTCGGTGGGCGCTATCCGGCCTCGTCGCCGGGATGAGTTGGGTGTCCCGATCGGCGAAAGGCGCTGCGCTGCACCGCCGTGGCCTCCCGACTCAGTGCAATCTCGCCGCGAGCCGCCTTGAGGACCCCTTGAAGAAGCTCGGCGACATCCTCATTCTTGGAGAGATAGCCCCACGCCCCGCAGTTCAGCGCCCGGTCGATGTACTCGGAGGTCACGTGTCCGCTGAACATCAGCACGCGGACATCGGGCGATTCGGCCGCCAGTCGCTCCACCAGCGTGAAGCTGTCGACCCCAGGCATGTCTATGTCCATCAGCACGATGTCGGGGGAGACGTCGCGCACCGTCTGAAGCACCGCCGAGCCGTCGCTCACGACGCCGCTCCATCTCAAAAGGGGCTCCTTCTGCATGCGTCTCTGCAGCGCCGAGGCGACCAGCTCGTTGTCGTCGACGCAAAGGACACGCCACGGAGAGAACATTTCATCGGGCATGCAGCGCTCCCCTCGATCCATCAATGTCGCTCAGCGCATCCTGGAGCCGCGTCCGCAGGTCCGAGGGCCTGATCTGAGAATCCAGTCGAATCACCCTGTCGTCCCCGCCAGTCCCGGTGCCAAAGACAATCGCCCGTCGCCCTCCATCCTCCTCCACAAAGCGACGCACGCTCTCGAACTCATCCTCGTACCGCACCTCGGTCACCCAGAGATCCGTCGAGTCCTCCGGCTCACCCGCGCGCACCTCAAGCCCAATTGACGTCAGGATGGAACGCACATGGGCCGCCAGACGCCCGTCGGGCAGCGAGAGCGCCGCGACGCACTTGCGCCCCAAAATACCGGTGCTCGGCGAGCCGGCCACCTCCACGGGAAGATCAACGATGATGGTCGTGCCCCTGCCAACCTCTGACGCGATGTGCATCGTGCCCTGAGCCGCCTTGACCAGCCCGCTCACCAGCGCGAGCCCCAGTCCCGTCGAAAGCCCCCTCGTCTTCGTCGTGAAAAACGGCTCAAGGCACCGGCACCGGACTTCCTCGCTCATGCCCGGCCCGTTGTCCTCGACACCGACACGCACCGCGCCCATCGCTCCGTCCGCTTGCGCCAGGATGTGGATCGCTCCATCCTTTCTTCCGCGCAGCGCATCTCCGGCATTCTGAACCAGGTTGAAAACAATCTGCGCCAGGGCGGCCTTGCCGACGCGGACCGGAGGAAGCCCCGATTCCAGTCTCGCGCTCAGCACGACGCCCGGGGGGATCGCGTTGCGGATCATCCCCTCGGTCTCTCCCCACCAGCCCGCCACGTCCGTGCCGCCCGGCGCGATCGTCTCGTGCCGCGGATCGATCGCCAGCAGACGCAGACTTCCCGCCAGGCGCTGGAGATACTCCGAAGCCTTGCGTATCGCGGCGATGTCCTCGAGCACCGCGGGCGGCACGTCCGACGCCTCAATCGTGTCCAGCCTCATGCGAACCGGCAGGAGCAGGTTTCCCATGTCATGCCCAAGGCCCGCCGAGAGCGTCCCCATCGTCGCCATCCGGTCCGCGATGCGGAGCCGCTCGTTGGATCGCGCAAGCTCCATCGTCCGCTGCGCGACGAGTTGTTCCAGCGTCTCGCGGTCCCGCGTCAGCACCCGCTCGGCGTTCTTGCGCTCCGTGATGTCGCGAGCGATCGTCGAGAACAACCCGCTTCCGCCCTGCGGACCAGCGTGCGCGATGATCACCTGCGAGACCGGCACCTCGCTCCCGTTTGGCGCCCGCACAACGCTCTCGCACTCCCACACCCCATCCTTCGCTCCCGCGGGAAGCGACCGATGGCGCACCACCTCCGCGAACTCCGGTGTCACCATCGACGCCCGCGACTGTTGACTCCCGTCGGGCTCCTCCCCGATCATCCGACGCGCCGCCGGGTTGAGGTACCTCAGATTCCCCGCCGTGTCCGCCGACGCCACCAGATCCGGAGTCGCCTCCAGAATCGCCAGCAGTCGCTCCCTCTCAAACGCGGCGGCCTTGGCCTCGGTGATGTCGCGGACGATCGTGGAGACGCCGATGGTGACGTTTTCCGTATTACGCACCGGCGAGATCGTGAGCGAGACCTGCAGGAGCCGGCCCCCCTTGGTCAGACGGGTCGTTTCCAACTGCACGTTGCGCTCGCCCGCCTTGACTCGGCGCAGCAGACACGCCTCTTCCTCCGCACGCTCGTCCGGAATAATCATCTTGACCGATTGGCCTATCGCCTCGTGGGCCGTGAAGCCAAACATCCGCTCCGCCGCCGTGTTCCACGAGGTGATCGTCCCCTGCAGGTCCTTGCTCAAAATCGCGTCGTACGAGCTCTCCACGATCGCGGCCAGGTGCGCGCTCGCGCTCTCCGCGGCCTTGCGCTCCGTGATGTCGATGAGCATGTTCACCGCGCCCACCACTGCCCCCGACGCGTCGTGCAGAGGCTGGGGATGAGGCACGATGTTTCGCCGCGTGCCGTCGGGACGCTCGATGATGATCTCCCGGTCGCGAATCGACCGATCCTCACGCACCGAGACCGCCATCGGACACTTGTCGTGCGCCAGCGCCGTGCCGTCGGCGCTGAACATCCGATGGGCCCCGCTCCACCTGTCGACGACGACATCGGGCTCACGCCCCCAGAGATGCACCGCCGCGCTGTTGTACAGGATGATCTGGCCCTGCGCGTCGCACGTGTACGCCGCGGCCGGAAGCCCGTGCACGAGCTGGCGATAGTGCTGCTCGCTCTCTCGCAACTGGACCATCGACGAGTTGAGGCTGCTCGTCCGCTCGCTCACACGCGCCTCCAGGCTCCGGTTGAGCTGCTCGAGCTGGGCGGTCTTGCGGAACAGCTCGGCAAAGACGGCCACCTTGGCGCGCAGAACCTCCGGGATGATCGGAACCGGGATGTAGTCGACCGCGCCAAGGCCGTACCCGCGGAGACGGTCGGCGTCGGAGAACTGAACCGCCGAGATGAAAATGATCGCCGTCCTGCAATACCGCGGGTGCGTCCGGATGAGCTCCGCGAACTCGAACCCGTCCATGTTGGGCATGCACACGTCGACGAGCAGAACCGCGATCTCGTGCGTGAGCAGCACCTTGAGCGCCTCGTCGGCCGAGTTTGCCTTGAACATGTTCTCGCCGAGCTCTCGAAGGATCACCTCCAGGCTCATCAGTTTGGCGGGCTGGTCGTCGACCAGGAGGATGTTGACGCTCTCCTTCATGGACACTCCGGGGGTTGAGGGGGACTAGCGGTGCAGCCACATCCTCAGAACCGACAGCAACTGCTCGGTGTTGACCGGCTTGGCCAGGTAGTCCGACGCCCCCGCCTCCAGGCACTTCTCCCGATCGCCCTTCATCGCCTTGGCCGTCAGCGCGACAATGGGCAGACGCATGAACTCATGATTGGCGCGGATCGCTCGCATCGTCTCGTACCCGTCCATCTCGGGCATCATGATGTCCATCAGCACGACCCCCACATCGGGCGTCGACTCCAGCGTGGCGATCGCCTCGCGACCCGTGCTGGCCGTGAGCACCTCCATCCCGCGCCGCTCCAGAACGCTGCTCAGCGCGAAGATGTTGCGCACATCGTCGTCGACCACCAGCACGCGCTTGGCCACCAGATGGTCGTCGGAGCGATGAAGCTTGTCGAGCATCTGCTGCTTCTGCGCCGGCAGATCCGCGACCACGCGGTGCAGGAAAAGCGAGGTCTCGTCCAGGAGCCGCTCGGGCGACTCCACCCCCTTCACCACCACGCTCCGCGCGAGCATGTGCAGCTGCGCGTCCTCCTCCGGTGAGAGTGCCTTGCCCGTGAAGACCACCACAGGCAGGTCGCGAAGCGTCGGGTCCGCCCCAAGGCGATCGAGCACCTCAAACCCCGTCATGTCCGGGAGACGCAGATCCAGCACCATGCAGTCGTACTCCTGCTCCCCAAGCGCGGAGAACGCCTCGCTCCCCGTCGTGGCACAATCGATGTCGATGTCGTCGTGCCCCAACAGCTCGCGGATGCTCAGCTGCTCCGCCGAGTTGTCCTCCACGATCAAAAGCCGACGCCGACGCGGCGCCGAGTACTTCTTGATGCGGTCCAAGGCCGCCTCAAGCCCCTCGCTCGTCGTGGGCTTGGTCACAAACGAGAACGCGCCCCGCGAGAGCCCATGCTGGCGATCCTCGTCCAGCGTCACCATCTGCACCGGAATATGGCGCGTCTCGGGATCGTGCTTGAGCTGATTGAGCACCGCCCACCCCAGCATGTCGGGCAGGAACACGTCCAGCGAAATCGCCGTCGGATGGTACTGGCGGGCAAGCTGGAGCGCATCAGAGCCCCGCGAGGCCGTCAGCACCTTGAAGCCCGAGTCCCGCGCCAGATCGACGATCACCCGCGCATAGTGCGGGTCGTCTTCCACGATCAAGAGCGTCGTGTCGTCGGGGTCCAGATTGTCCCGGTCGTCGGGCACCGCCTCGGGCACGTGCTCGGGCGCCCGTTCGGGAAGACCCGCCACGCGCACCGTCCGCAGCGGCTGGCTCGCCTTGGTCACCGCCGGCGCCGACGGGCCCGCGTACTTCAGCGGCAGGTACAGCGTGAACGTGCTCCCCTCCCCGGGCGAGCTGCGCAGCTGGATCTCTCCGCCCAGCAGGCTCGCCAGCTCGCGGCTGATCGCAAGCCCAAGCCCCGTCCCGCCGAACTTCCGGCTCGTGCTCGCGTCGGCCTGCTGGAACGCCTCGAAAATGATCCTCTGCTTCTCCAGCGGAATGCCGATGCCCGTGTCGGTCACCTCGAACGTCACCACCGTCGCCGCGGCACTGAGCGTGGGATGCCCGGGCGTCCATCCGGACACCACCGGCCTCAGCGTGAGCCTCACGCTGCCCTTCTCCGTGAACTTGAACGCGTTCGACAGAAGGTTCTTGAGCACCTGCTGCAGACGCTTGGAGTCGGTCACGATGCTGCGCCCCAGCTGCGGATCCAGTTGCACCGTGAACGCCAGCTCGCGATTCTCCGCCTCATGCCTGAACGTGCGACTCACCATGTCGAGCAGCGTGGCGAAGTGCACGTCCTCCGCGTCCACCGAGACCGTACCCGACTCGATCTTCGACAGATCCAGAATGTCGCTGATGAGGTTGAGCAGGTCCGTGCCCGCCCCATGGATCGTTCGGGCGAACTCCACCTGCTTGGAACTCAGGTTGCTGTCGGGATTGTCCGCGAGCTGTTGCCCCAGGATCAGAATGCTGTTCAAGGGAGTCCTCAGCTCGTGCGACATGTTCGCCAGGAACTCCGACTTGTACTTGGACGTCAGCGCGAGCTCCGCGGCCTTCTCTTCCAGCTCCCCGCGCGCCTGCTCGATCTCGCGATTCTTGCGCTCGACCTCGACGTTCTGCTCCGCCAGCTGCTTGGCCTTCTGCGCCAGCTGCTCGTTGGTCTGCTGCAGCTCGCGCTGCTGCGTCTGCAACTCCGCCGCCAGCTGCTGCGACTGCTTGAGCAGACCCTCGGTCTGCATCGTCGCCTCGATGCTGTTGAGCAGAATCCCGATGCCCGCCGTCAGCTGCTCCAGGAATGAAAGGTGCGACTGCGGCAGCTCGTTGAGCGACGCCACGCCCAGCACCGCCTTGACCTGCCCCTCGAACACCACCGGGAACACCACCAGACTCTTCGGCAGAGCGCTGAACATCACCGACCCCACCGGCACCGCGTCCTCCGGCACGTTCGCCACCAGAATCCGCCGCTTGTCCGACGCGCACTGCCCCAGGAATCCCTCGCCAATGTCGATCCGCGACGGATATCCATTGTCCTTCACGTTCCCGTAGCTCGCCAGCATCTTGAGGTGCGGCGTCCCCTCGGTCACCATCTGGTAGATGAGCCCCTGGTGCGAGTTGACCAGCGGCACGAGCTCGCTCAAGAGCAACTTGCCCACCGTCACCAGGTCCCGCTGCCCCTGCAGCATGTTCGTGAACCTGGCAAGGTTGGTCTTGAGCCAGTCCTGCTCGGTGTTGCGGTCGGTCGTCAGACGCAGATTGCCGATCATCGTGTTGAGGTTGTCCTTGAGCTCCGACACCTCGCCGCGGGCATCCACCGCGATCGACCGTGTCAAGTCGCCCTTGGTCACCGCCGTCGCCACCTCCGCGATCGCACGCACCTGCGTGGTCAGGTTCGCCGCCAGAAGGTTCACGTTGCCCGTCAGATCCTTCCACGTGCCCGCCGCGCCAGGCACGTTGGCCTGCCCGCCCAGCCGCCCCTCGACACCCACCTCGCGCGCAACCGACGTCACCTGGGCCGCGAAAATCGCCAGCGTCTCGGTCATGTTGTTGATCGTCTCGGCCAGCGCCGCCACCTCGCCCTTGGCCTTGACCGTCAGGCTCTGCTTGAGATCGCCGTTGGCGACCGCCGTCACCACCTTCACGATGCCTCGAACCTGCTCGGTGAGATTCGCCGCCATCACGTTCACGTTGTCGGTCAGATCCTTCCACGTTCCCGCGACCCCGGGCACCACCGCCTGCCCGCCCAGCTTCCCGTCCGTACCCACCTCACGCGCCACACGCGTGACCTCCGCCGCGAACGAGCGGAGCTGATCCACCATCGTGTTGATGGTCTCCTTGAGCTGCAGAATCTCACCCGACACATCCACTGTGATCTTCTTGGACAGGTCGCCGCGGGCAACCGCCGTCGTCACCTCGGCGATGTTGCGGACCTGCGCCGTCAGGTTGCCCGCCATGGCGTTGACCGAGTCGGTCAGGTCCTTCCACGTTCCCGCCACGCCCGGCACGACCGCCTGCCCGCCCAGCTTGCCGTCGGTTCCCACCTCGCGCGCCACGCGCGTCACCTCGGCCGCGAAGCTTCGCAGTTGGTCCACCATCGTGTTGAGCGTCTCCTTGAGCAGCAGGATCTCGCCGCGCACGTCGACTGTGATCTTCTTGGAAAGATCGCCGCCCGCGATCGCCGTCGCCACCTCCGCGATGTTGCGGACCTGCGCCGTCAGGTTGCCCGCCAT
>CAYHQQ010000111.1:4159-7913 GCA_964358855.1 uncultured Phycisphaeraceae bacterium | reverse complement strand
GGTGGGGGGTTGGTATCTGGGGAGCGACTGCTGGGTGGCGCGGAGGTCGGCGTGGTTTGAGGGGCCTTGGTTGGGGATGGAGAGGGAGCCGGGGGCGGCGGTGGGATCGATGTCGCCGAGGCCGCGGGCTTCGATGTCTTCTGGGCGGCCGATGTAGAAGACGGTGCCTGGGGGGATGGTGGCGACGTCGCCGAAGGCGGTGGGTGTGTAGGTGGATTGGGGGAAGACGGCGACGAGGGCGCCGTCGATGCGGGCGTAGCGGACGACTTTGTTTGGGCCCATGCGGAGTTCGTAGACGCGATCGAAGCCGGAGGGCTGGCGGAGGTCGCCGCCAGAGATGCGGAGGTCGCGGGAGAGGGGGCTGATGTCGGCGGTGCCGGGGGAGACGGTTTTGAGGGGGGGGGCGGTGAGGGCGAGGGCCATCAGAGAGAGTGTGGAGAGGAGGATGTGCGGGGAGGGGAGCACGGGGGATCATATCGGCGCGAACGACGCGTGAAGGGGAATCCGAGGTTTCGCGGTCTCAGCGTCGGCGTGGGTTGATTGTCTTGTGAGTCGTGCGACGTCCAAGACCTCGGACGCGACAGGATCGGGCGATGAGTCCCGAGCAGTTCCCGCTGAGAATGGTTAAGGCTCGGCGGGTTGCGTCAGTGAGTAGGCCTGCTCGACGACCATACGCGCCGCCCTGTAGAACGCGTCCCATGACGAGGCGAACTCATCCGATTCCACTCGGGTGATCCAGATGCTGGCCGTCTGTGGGAACTGCGGAAAGCGGAGCGACATCGCGTCGTGCAAACCCTTGAGGGTGGCTTCGCGGAACTCTGGCGGAACATCCGCCTTGAAGTGGACGCCCGGCTCCTGGTTGTAGTGGAAGTCGATCTCCAGTCCGGCGCTGGTGAAGCGTCCGCCGAGATGCTTGCTGAAGGTGCAGTGCACCTTTAGTTCGCCGGGAGTGATGGGTGTGCGGGGCATTGGGCTGCTCGGAAGTGGTTGTGGGGATCTGAGAGCAGGTGGTATTGCGGTGCCGAAGACACTGACCGCCCCCGGATGAAAAGGGAGTTTGGAGACAACAGTGGGGCGGTCAGTGGTACCGGGCGCAGGAGCACTGACCGCCCGGGGACGCGGAGGGAGGTTGGGGATCAGCGCGGGGCGGTCAGTGGTACCGGACGCTTTGTGAGGAGGAGGCCGCCGAGGAGGACGGTGGCGGCGCCGGCGATGGGGTTGAAGAGGGCGATCCAGGTGGGTTCGCGGCCTACTTCCATGATTTGCGCGACGGTCATGGCGGGGTCGCGGGGGTCGGCGGGATAGGGCTTTTGGATGGTGAAGTAGGCCATGAGCAGGCCCAGACCCAGGACGATGGCGGCGAGGACGATGACGGGTTTGGGGGCGCGGGCGATTTTGGCGCACATCCAGCCGCCGACGAGGCCGGCGATGAGGGTGATGGCGGGGGCGGCGATGGAGATGGTCCAGTTGCCCTTGAAGCTGCCGGGCTCGAGGAGGGCGTTGGGGCCCAGGCCGAACCACAGGGCGGTGAAGGCGACCATGATGAGGATGACCATGGTGATGTAGGAGGCGACGACGGCGATGATGGATCGGAGCATTGGGGACTCCCTTGCGGGGGAGTGTACAGGATGGGGGACGGAGGCGCGAGGGAGGAGGCGGGGGCCCAGGAGCACTGACCGCCCGTGGGAGCGAAGGGAGGTTGGAGGCTTAAGTGGGGCGGTCAGTGGTACCGGGGACCTTCTTCAACCGAAGCGGCCGGTGACGTAGTCTTCGGTTTCGCGGAGGCGGGGGTTTTGGAAGACGTCGGCGGTGCGGCCGTATTCGACGAGGCGGCCGAGGTACATGAAGGCGGTGTAGTCGCTGACGCGGGCGGCTTGCTGCATGTTGTGGGTGACGATGATGATGGTGAGGGACTGGGCGAGTTCGTGGATGAGTTCTTCGACGCGGAGGGTGGCGATGGGGTCGAGGGCGGAGCAGGGTTCGTCCATGAGGAGGACTTCGGGTTTGGCGGCGATGGCGCGGGCGATGCAGAGGCGTTGTTGCTGGCCGCCCGAGAGGCCAAGGGCGGATTGCTTGAGGCGGTCTTTGACTTCGTCCCAGAGGGCGGCGCCCTTGAGGGAGCGTTCGACGGCCTCGTCGAGGGCGGGGCGGGAACGTTCGCCGTGGATGCGCAGGGGGTAGGTGACGTTGTCGTAGATGGACATGGGGAAGGGGTTGGGCTTCTGGAAGACCATGCCCAGGCGGCGGCGGAGGGAGATGATGTCGATGCCGGCCTGGTAGATGGGTTTGCCGAAGAGGGTCATGTTGCCGGCGACGCGGACGCCTTCGATGAGGTCGTTGAGGCGGTTGATGGAGCGGAGGAGGGTTGACTTACCGCAGCCCGAGGGGCCGATGAGGGCGGCGACCTTGGTGGCGGGGATGGGCATGGAGATGTGGTGGATGGCCTTGGCCTTGGCGTACCAGAGCTGGAAGTCTTCGACGCCGATGGCGACTTGTTCGGCGGCGAGGGATTCGTGGATGCAGGAGGTGACGGGCTGGTTGGCCTTGATGGCGTCGATGACGGGGTAGCGACCGGAGGAGGCGTGGGAGCGCGCGGGGCCGACGGCGATCTTGCCGGTGGGGAGGGCGCGGTCGGGTGTGCGGGGCTGATCGGTCATGTTCTCAATGGTTGGCATGATGATCGAGGTTGGCTTGGGGGCAGAGCGTGGAGGGGCGTGTGGGGTGGCGTGTGGGGGATGCGGGTTACTTGAGGCGGACGCTTCTGGAGGCGGCGTAGCGGAGGGAGACGTTGATGATGAGGAGGAGGCCGATGAGGACGATCATGCCGGCCCAGGCGAGTTTGTGCTGGGATTCGTAGGGGCCGCTGACGTAGTGGTAGATCTGGACGGTGAGAGAGGGGAAGGGTTGGGAGGGGTCGCGGGGGAGGAGGCGGCTGGTGGCGGCGGTGAAGAGGAGGGGGGCGGTTTCGCCGGCGACACGGGCCATGGCGAGCATGACGCCGGTGACGATGCTGCCGGTGGCGGCGGGGAGGATGACCTTGACGATGGTCTGGGAGCGTGTGGCGCCCAGGCCCATGGAGGCTTCGCGGTAGCTCTGGGGGACGAGGCGGAGCATTTCTTCGGTGGTGCGGGCGACGATGGGGACCATGATGAAGGCGAGGGCGAGGGCGCCCGCGTAGCCGCTGAAGTGGCCCATGGGGACGACAAGGAGCTCGTAGCCCAGGATGCCGATGACGATTGAGGGGACGCCGGCGAGGACGTCGCAGATGAAGCGGACGGGGGCGACGAGCCACCACTCGGGTGTGTACTCGGAGAGATAGATGCCAACGAGGATGCCAAGTGGGACCCCGACCGCGCTCGCCATGGCCAGGAGCATGACGGTGCCTTCGAGGGCGTGGCGCATGCCGCCGGGGTCGCTTGGATCGCCGGTGGGGACCTTGGTGAAGAAGTCGAGGGAGACTGAGGAGAAGCCCTTGATGAGGAGGTACGAGGTGACCACGGCGAGAAGGCTGGAGATCACGGCGGCGGCGACGATGCACAGGACGTACATCGTCCCGCTGAAGAGGCGTCTGCGAGTTTCGCCGAGAGCGAGCACTTGGGACCTTTCGGAGGAGGGATGCGAACGCGGAGGCGCGAAGGGGAGCGGAGGGAGACGGAGAGGAAGGAGGGATGGGGAAAGGCAGTTTTAACGCAGAGGACGCAGAGGAACGCAGAGAAAGAGAAGGGAAGAGAAGGGAAGAGAGAGGAAGAGAGGG
>CAYHQQ010000111.1:0-4149 GCA_964358855.1 uncultured Phycisphaeraceae bacterium | reverse complement strand
CTTACGGCACTAGCAGGCAAGCGACACTATCCGTGGGGGAGAGATTGGGGAGTGGGGCGGGACTTTGATTAGTGGGCGGCGGAGGAGCGGGAGGATTTGCCGACGACGAGTTTGCGGGCGACGAGGTTGAAGATGAGGCTCATGATGAGGAGGATGAGGGCGACCTGGAGGAGGGCGGACATGTGGGAGGTGCCTTGGGTGGCTTCGGGGAACTCGTTGGCGAGGAGGCTGGACATGGTCTGGGCGGGGGAGAAGATCGAGGGGCGGACCTGCATGTTGTTGCCGATGACCATGGTGACGGCCATGGTTTCGCCGGCGGCGCGGGCGAGGCCGAGCATGACGGCGCCGAAGAGGCCGCTCTTGGAGTAGGAGAGCATGGCGGTGCAGGATTGCCACCAGGTGGCGCCCAGGGCGAGGGTGCCTTCGACCTGGGTGCGTGGGACGCCTTTGAGAACATCGCGGGAGACGGCGGTGATGATGGGGAGGATCATGATGGCGAGGATGAGCCCGCCGCAGAGCATGTCGCGGCCGGTGAGGGGGATCTCGCGGCGGATGGTCTCGCCCCCCACCCCGCCAATGACGAGGTTCTCGTAGAAGAGCCAACCGAAGCCAGGGACATCGCCCAGGAGTGATCTGATGGCGGGTTCGACGTGGTTGGCGAGGAAGGGGGCCAGGACGAAGAGGCCCCAGATGCCGTAGGCGATGCTGGGGATGGCGGCGAGGAACTCGATGAGGAAGGAGACGGGGCCGGCGATTTTGAGGCGTGGGGCGACGCGGACGAGGAAGAGGGCGGCGCCGAAACTGAGTGGGACGGCGAAGAAGAGGGCGATGAAGGAGCTGACGGTGGTGCCCCAGATGACGGGGAGGGCGCCGAAGACGGGTTTGATGATCTGGAGCTGAACTTCGCCGTCTTCGATGACGACTTTGCCGGCGGCGTCGATGAGGGGCTGTTCGAGTTCGTTGGCGCGCCAGACGGTGCCGGTGAGGAAAGAGAGGCCGAACTCGCGGATGCTGGGGATGGAGCGCCAGAGGATGACCGAGAGGAGGGCGACGAGCATGAGGACGACGATGGCGGCGGCGGCGCGGCAGACGATGCCCAGGATGAGGTCGCTGGTGGCGGACTTGCCGGCACCAAGGCGCAGAGGGGAGACACCCGCGTCGATTGGGGGAGTGGGCGGGGGCGTGGATGTGATCGTCCCTGTGGTCATGAGATGGGTGCGGTGAGGGAGAGGGGGATCATACCAAAGAGGGCAGGGAGCCCGTCGGCTGCCTGCCCTCATGCGTTACGCCACGGGCGCGTGATCTACTTGCCCGAGAACTTCACGGTCTTGAGGGTCTCTTCGATTTTGGTCTGGACGGACTTGGAGAGGGGAGCGTAGGTCATTTCCTTGGCGAGCTTCTGGGCGTCGTCGGAGACGGCCCAGCGGGCGAAGGCGACGAGGGCGTCGGCGTCGCTCATGCTCTTGATGTTGCCCAGGTCCTTGTAGACGATGAGGTAGGCGAAGGCGGAGATGGGGTAGGACTTCTCGCCGGGCTGGTTCCAGATGTCGGCGGTGAGGTGGTTGCCCTTCATGGTGGTGGCGGCGGCCTCGCCGGCGGCGGTGACGCTCTCGATGGAGGCCTTCACGAACTTGCCGTCCTTGTTCTTGACCTGGCCGTAGGCGATCTTGTTGGCCTCGGCGTAGTTGAGTTCGATGTAGCCGATGGAGCCGGCGGTCTGCTGGACGACGGCGGCGACGCCGGGGTTTCCCTTGCCGCCCTGACCGACGGGCCACTTGACCTGCTTGCCGGTGCCGATGCTGGACTTGAAGGTCTCGCTCTGGGTGGCGAGGTAGTTGGTGAAGACGAAGGTTGTGCCGGAGCCGTCGGTGCGCCAGGCGGGGGTGATGGCGAGGTCGGGGAGCTTGATGCCGGGGTTGATGGCGGCGATCTTGGCGTCGTTCCACTTGGCGACCTTGCCGGTGAAGATCTCGGCGAGGAGCTCGCCGGTGAACTTGAGTTCCTGGGTGACGCCGGGGAGGTTGTAGGCGGGGACGACGGCGCCGGTGCAGATGGGGACTTCGACGATGGCATCCTTGCCGCCGGCTGCGGTGAGTTCCTTGGCGTTCATGGGGGCGTCGGAGGCGGCGAAGCTGACGGTCTTGTCGGTGATGGCCTTGATGCCGGCGCCCGAGCCGCCGCCGCTGTACTCGACTTTGACGGTGGGGTTTTTCTTCTGGTACTCGCCAGCCCAGCGTTCGAAGAGGGGCTGGGCGAAGGTGGAGCCGGCGCCGGTGAGTCGGACGTCGTCTGCGGGGAGGGCGGCGGCGCCCATGGAGATCGCGGCCGTGCTCAGCAGTGCCAGGCTACCGATCGCTTTGGTCCAGTTCTTCATTGAGAGCTCCTTTTGAGTTCGTATACCCATCTTGGGGCATCGCCCCGCCACATTTCCCCCCTCCCGAGAGGGCGGGCTTGTTGATGGCGGAGGATAGGAAATGCAGGGGAAATGCGATTGAAAACTTGGTGAAGATTGCGCGAAGACGGGCAATGTTCCCGTCCGGGACCCCGCAGGAGCCCGAACGCGGTTGGCGCCGGGGCGCGGTAGGCTGGTGGGCGTGCGGATGGAGAGCACGGAAGCCAAGGCAGGAGCCACAGATGTCCGTGATGGGCCCAGATGGCGAAGAGACAGTGTGGAGTTGGAACTGAGGCAGCAATGATGGTGCGGGCTGGTTGATGGAGGAACGCGATGATTCGGTTCATGGCTTTGTGTGTCGCGGCGGGGATTGGATCGGTGGGTTTGGCGCAGCCGGGCGAGCCCTTTGGGCCTGGGGTGAAGGATGTGAGGTTGCTGGTGATCGGGCCGGCGCGGTTTGGGGAGGCGGGTGCGGCGCTGGTGAAGCACAAGATGGCGACGGGGATGCCGGCGACGTATGTGGCGATCGAGGCGCTGCACACGTTGGTGGAGGGGAAGGATGAGGCCGAGCGGATCAAGAGGTTGATCGCGGCGGGGGTGCAGGGGCGCGGGGTGAGGTATGTGATGCTGGTGGGGGATGCGTCGGTGTGTCCGGTGCGGTTTCGAAGGGTGACGCAGGTGCCGTCGGATGCGGCGCTGGATGGGACGTACAACCCGTCGGAGTTGTACTACTCGAACTTGTTTTGCAAGCATGTGCCGGGGGCGGGTGAGAAGGCGGGGGATCCGGCGGCGATCACGAGCGGGAGGGAGTTTGACACGTGGGATGCGAGCGGGGATGGGGTGTTCAACGAGCAGCACTGGGCGCCCGACGCGTCGAAGTTCAATCCCGATGGAGTGGATGGGTGTCCGGATGTGGCGCTGGGGCGGGTGCCGTCGCACACGGCGCTGGAGTTTGCGGCGTATGTGGCGCGGGTGGTTCGGTATGAAACGGTGGGGGCGAATGGGGGGAGTTCGCTGGGCGGGAACATGACGTTTGTCGCCGATCGCAACTATCCGGGGTCGACGGGGTCGTGCGATGCGCTCCTGGCGGCGGCGCTGAGGGCGTCGATGCCGCCAGCGAAAAGTGCGATCAGGCTGGAGTTCATTCCGGGGGTGAGGGACGTTTCACGCGAGGAGAAGGGGATGCCTGAGGGGTGGGGGATCGGGACGTTTGCGGCGCTGGATGAGGCGATTGTGAAGAGTTCGTGGGTGACGTACTTCGGGCACGCGATGCCGGGGGCGTGGGCGATCTCGAACGGGGAGGGGTGGTACGACATGGGGCGGATGCGGGGGCTGAGCGGTGGGAAGGGAGTGGGGGGAGTCGCGATGCCGATCGTGGTGACGGTGGGGTGTGAGTCGGGGCGGTTTGCGCGGTGGCAGCCGAGTTCGGCGTATCGGGACGAGAACGGCGTGAAGCGGCAGTTTGAGCGGAACGAGGATGAGAAGATGTGGTACGAGCAGGGGGATCGGACGGGCGGGGTGCTGGAGAAGGTGGGGGCGCGGCTTGTTGTGCCGCAGCCGGCGGGATTGGATCTGCCGGAGAGCCGTGATCTGACGATGGCGTGCGCGTGGCTGTTTGGGTCGCCGGTAGCGGATAAGAACGGGAAGCTGGTGGGGGAGATGGAGAGCGGGGGGGCGATCGCGTTCTTTGGGGAGAGCCTGGTGTGCGAGAACGACTAGGGGTGTGAGCTGGTGAGCGCCATGTTCGAGAGGTATGG
>CAYHQQ010000110.1:0-8311 GCA_964358855.1 uncultured Phycisphaeraceae bacterium | reverse complement strand
TCTTTTTTTTTTTTTTTTGTTTCTTTTCGGGTCGACGGGGGTTTGCTTTTTGGGGGGTTTTTTGGTTGGGGGTTTTTGGGGGCTTTTGGGGGGGGGGGGGGGGGGGGGTGCGTCGCTTGTGGGGCGTGACATGGACCTGGACATGCACATTCCCATCACGTCGGCGGACCGGATCTTTGGCGACATCACGATGAAGTGGGGATCGGGGTCGCGGCAGATCAGCAACGTGCAGCTGTCGGAGGTGTATGTGGTGTCGCCGGACCGGGACCGCGTGATGGCGGACTCCAAGCGGCTCGCGCGGATCGTGGACACGAGGCACCCCAAGATTCATGATGTGGGGATGAAGGTGCCCTACGAGCTCCTGGAGAACGCCGAGCGGATGGCGCTGACGTACAAGCTGGTGTTCGGGGCGGTGGCGGGGATCGCGCTGATCGTTGGGGGCATCGGGATCATGAACATCATGCTGGCGACAGTGACGGAGCGGACGCGGGAGATCGGGATTCGGCGGGCGCTTGGGGCGACGCAGCGGCATGTCTTGCTGCAGTTCCTGGTGGAGACGAGTGTGATCTCAAGTGTGGGCGGGATCATTGGAGTGGTGCTGGGGATCGGTGGGTCGCTGTTTCTCGACTGGGGTGTGCCGATGCTGCCGAAGCTGCCTTATGTGGGCGAGTTCTTTCCGGCGGATGCGGCCTTGCCGACGAGCTTGACGGTGAGCTCGATCGTGATCGCGTTTGGAGTGGCGTTTGTGACGGGGCTGGTGTTTGGAATCTACCCGGCGCGAAGAGCGGCGGCGCAAGATCCCATCGTGGCCCTCAGACATGGGTAAGACACTTTTTTAACACGGAGGACACGGAGGGGGCACGGAGGAAGGCAGGGGAGAGTGTTCAAGGCATGGATTCGGAATGATCGTGATCGTTCCAACTGAATCTGATCACACGCTCTTGTCTTCCTCCGTGCCCCTCCGTGTCCTCCGTGTTGAAATGAATTTGAAGGATGCACTTGAATGGAATGCGCGGAATTGCGATTGCGAACATCTCGGGCGTGAAGGTAGACTCACCCCCTCCGTCGCATCGAAGACTCGCGACACCTCCCCCACTGCGTGGGGGAGGAAAGATCAGAGCCTTGTGCGGGCGGCGATGATGGCGGCGGCGACTGCGCGGGGGCCGGTGCCGCCGGGGACTTCGCGGCGGGCAAGGCCGGATTCGAGGCGGAGGGAGACGTAGACGTCTTCGTTGATGGATGGGGAGATGGCGCGGAGGTCGGCGATGGGGAGGTCTTCGAGGCGCTGGTGGTGGGCGAGGGCGTGGCGGACGAGTTTGCCGACCTGGTCGTGGGCGTCGCGGAAGGGGATGCCTTTGCCGACGAGGTAGTCGGCGAGTTCGGTGGCGTTGGCGTGGCCGTCGAGGGCGGATTCGCGGCAGACCTCGCGGTTGACTTTGAGGCCGTCCAGGATGCGGGGGACGACGCGTAGGCACATGGAGAGTTGTTCCATGGCGTCGAAGAGGGGCTCTTTGTCTTCCTGGAGATCTTTGTTGTAGGCGAGGGGAAGGCCCTTCATGGTGGTGAGGATGGAGACGAGGTTGCCGATCATGCGGCCGGACTTGCCGCGGAGGAGCTCGCAGGCGTCGGGGTTTTTCTTCTGGGGCATGAGACTGGAGCCGCTGGTGACGCTGTCGGGCATCTCGACGTAGCTGTACTCCTGGGTCATGAAGAGGATGAGGTCCTCGGCCATGCGGGAGAGGTGGACGGAGGTCTGGGCGAGGCAGAAGAGAGTCTCGGCGATGAAGTCGCGGTCGGCGGTGGCGTCGAGGCTGTTGCGGCTGGGCGAGTCGAAGCCCAGGTCCTTGGCGAGCTGCGTGCGATCGATGGGGTAGGTGGTGCCGGCGAGGGCGGCGGAGCCCAGAGGCATGATGTTGACGCGGCGGCGGCAATCGGCGAGGCGGGCGGCGTCGCGCTCGAGCATTTCCTGGTAGGCCAGGGCCCAGTGGGCGAAGAGGATGGGCTGGGCACGCTGGAGGTGGGTGTAGCCGGGGACGACGGTTGCCTTTTCGCGATCGGCGAGATCGATGAGGGAGCGGCGAGCTTCTTTGAGTTCGACGAGGCGGGCGTCGATGGCCTCGCGAGTCCAGAGGCGGACGTCGGTGGCGACCTGGTCATTGCGGCTGCGGCCGGTGTGGAGACGCTTGCCGAGGTCCCCCACTGCTTCGATCAAGCGGCGTTCGACGTAGGAGTGGATGTCTTCGTCGGGGGCGTTTGCCAACGAGCCCCGAGCGTCAGCGAGCGGGTTGCCTTCGGCGAGCAGCGTGTTCAGCGCGCCCACGAGTCGTCCAAGATCCGCGGACGACAACACCCCCGCTCCGGCTATGGCTTTGGCCCAGGCGATGGAGCCCCCGATGTCCTGCTTGAGGAGGCGGAAGTCGAAGGGCAAGGAATCGTTCAGTTGCCTGAACAATGGATCGGCCGCACCTTCGAATCTGCCGCCCCAGAGAGCCATGTCGTGTCCTTTCGAGTCGCGCACTTTCCGTCTTGGTACCCTTCGGCCGACTCCTCCGGAGTCGAAAGGCACGTTTTGGTCTTACCGGGGGCTGCGCCCCCGGCTATTGACGATGAGCCCTACGGGCTCGAAGGCGGATTCGCCGGGAGGCCGTTCCCCTCCGCGCGATGGAGCCATTGTCGGGAGAGAAGAAGGCATCGAGGCAAGAGGCATCAAGGCATCAAGTGGAAGGCAGGAAGGCAGGAAGTCGGTCACTTTGCGAGGCCGCGTTCTTTGAGGGCGCGGATTCGTTCGGGGAGGCTGAGGAGGCGGATGAAGCCGCCGGCGTCTTTTTGGCTGTAGACGTCTTCGCCTTCGAAGCTGACCATTTTTTCGGCGTAGAGGCTGTTGGGGCTCTTGCGCTTGATGGGGGTTGCGGTGCCTTTGTAGAGGCGGACGACGATCTCGCCGTCGAGTTTCTCGGCGATCTTTTCGGCGCAGGCCCAGAGGGCTTCGCGAAGGGGCGTGAACCAGCGGCCGTCGTAGACGAGTTCGGCGAAGGTGAGGCCCAGGTGTTCGCGGTAGTGGAGGGTTTCGCGGTCCAGGACGAGTTCTTCGACGGCGCGGAGGGCTTCGACGATGACGGTGCCGCCGGGGGTTTCGTAGAGGCCGCGGGACTTCATGCCGACGCGGCGGTTTTCGACCAGGTCGATGCGGCCGACGCCGTGGGCGCCGGCGATGCTGTTGAGCTTGTCGATGATGGACCAGGCAGGGAGGGGTTTGCCGTTGAGGGCGGTCGGGCGACCCTTCACGAAGGTGAGCGAGACCTCTTCGGCCTTGTCGGGGGCTTTGGCGGGGTCGACGGTGAGCATCCAGGCGTCGTCGGGGGGCGCGTTCCAGGGGTTCTCGATGTCGCCGCCCTCGTGGCTGATGTGCCAGAGGTTGCGATCGCGGGAATAGATCTTGGTGGCGCTGGCGGTGGTTGGGATGTTGCGTTCTTTGAGGTAGTCGAGCATGGGGAGGCGGCCTGAGAGGTTCCAGCGCGGGTCACGCCAGGGGGCGATGATTTCGAGCTCGGGGGCGAGGGCGCCGTAGGCGGATTCGAAGCGGACTTGGTCGTTGCCCTTGCCGGTGCAGCCGTGGGAGACGGCGGTGCAGCCGGTCTTTTTGGCGATGTCGACCTGGCCCCAGGCGAGGACGGGGCGGGCGATGGCGGTGCCGAGCAGGTAGCGGCCTTCGTAGACGCCGCCGGTGATGATGGTGGGGAGCACGAACTCGTCGACGAACTTCTGCTTGAGGTCGACGACGTGGCACTCTTGAGCGCCGGAGTTGAGGGCTTTCTTCTCGACGCCGGTGAGCTCGTCGGCACCCTGGCCGACGTCGCCGACGACGCAGATGACCTCGGCGCCGGCGATGTTCTCTTTGAGCCAGGGGACGATGCACGAGGTGTCGAGGCCACCCGAGTAAGCGAGCGCGATTCTCTTTGTCATTTGGAAAGTCCTTTTCACCACAGAGGGCACAGGGGGAAGGCAGAGTTCAAGGCAAAGACAGTTGAAACACGGAGGACACGGAGAGACACGGAGGAAGGCAGGGGAGAGTGTTCAAGGCAGAGGTGCAGAAAGGCAATTTGCCATGGTGGGCACAGATGGTCACAGGAAAGCGATCAAGACTCCATGTCTTTCACACACTCTCTTGCATTTCTCCGTGTCTCTCCGTGTCCTCCGTGTTTACAAATTCGTCGGTCTTTGGATTCAGGCTGAGCTGGCTTGGGTGGTGGTGCTTATTTGGCGAACATGTGGTACAGCAGCGCACATTGCGCGTGCATGCGGTTTTCGGCCTGGTCGTAGACGACGCTGAGGGGGGAGTCCATGATGGCGTCGGTGACTTCCTGGCCGCGTTTGGCGGGGAGGCAGTGCATGAAGACGGCCTGGGGTCCGGCTTTGGCCATGAGGGCTTCGTTGATCTGGTAGCGGAGGAACTTTTTGCGTTCGCCGGCGGAGTGGGCGGACTCGCCCATGCTGACCCAGACGTCGGTGTAGACGGCGTCGACGCCTTTCACCGCGTCGGGGTCGTTAGTCACGGTGATCGTGCCCTTGCCGACTTCGGCGAGTTTGCGGGACTCGGCGACGATGGCGGCGCTGGGCTCGTGGTCTTTGGGGGTGATGGCGATGAGTTCGGCCCCGAGGATGGCGGCGCCGTGCATGAGGGAGTGGCAGACGTTGTTGCCATCGCCGATGTAGGCGATGCGCAGGCCACGGACTTTGCCGTGGCGCTGCCAGAGGGTGAGGTAGTCGGCGAGCGCCTGGCAGGGGTGGTAGAGGTCGCAGAGGGCGTTGACGACGGGGACCTTTGCGGCGGAGGCGAGTTCGGCGACGACGGAGTGGCGGAAGACGCGGGCGACGATGAGGGAGACCCAGCGCTCCAGGTTCTTGCCGTAGTCGGTGACGCTCTCGCGTTCGCCGAGTTTCTGGGCGGAGTGGTCCATGTAGATGGCGTTGCCGCCGAGCTTGTTGATGCCGACCTCGAAGGAGATGCGGGTGCGGAGGCTGGGTTTTTCGAAGAGGAGGATCGCGCTCATGCCAGCCATGACCTTGGAGAATGGCGTGTAGTCGCGCTTCATGGCGGCGGCGGTCTCGAAGAGGCCCAGGATGGTCTTCTCGTCGAGCTGGGCGAGGGAGAGGAGGTCGGCCCCGCGAAGATGTGGTAGTGGATTGCTCATACTTGATGCCTTGATGCCTTCTGCCTTGATGCCTTCTTCTTACCCGACGATGGTGGTGCCGATCTCCTGGCCCGCGAGGTACGCCAGAAGCGCTTCAGGGCTCTCACCCGAAAGGATGACGACGGAGGCGCCGGTGGACTTTGCGGCGTGGACGGCGGAGCGGGCTTTGACGATCATGCCGCCTGTGATTTCACTGCTTTCGATCATCGACTCGACCTGTTGGGGCGACAGCGTAGGCCGCAGCTTGCCGTCGCCACCCTTGATGCCGGGGACGTCGGTGAGGAGGACGAGGGTGGAGGCGCCGAGCGACTTGGCGAGGCCGGCGGCGGCATCGTCGGCGTTGAGGTTGAGGAGGCCGCCCGTGGCGTCGATGCCGATGGAGCTGATGATGGGGAGGTAGCCGGCGGCGAGGAGCGTCGTCACGACACCTCCCCCACTGCTCACTGCGAATGTGACCTCACCCACGCGGCCGAGTGATTCTGACTTCTGCACGCACGTCAACATCTGCCCATCGCCCAGGCAAAGGCCGACGGCTCGCCCGCCCGCGGCGTTGATCGCGCCGACGAGCTTTTTGTTGACGGTGCCCGAGAGGACGCCAGCGATGAGGTCCATCTGGTCGGGGGGGGTGACGCGTAGGCCCTCGCGGCGCTCGACGGGGAGGTTGAGGCGAGAGAGAAGGGCGTCGACGGCTTTGCCGCCGCCGTGGACGAGGACGGTGGGACGGTTGAGGGCGACAAGGGCGCGCCAGAGGGGCGCGAGGGCGGAGACATCCTCGAGGGTGCTGCCACCGATCTTGATGACGATGGGTCTTGTCATACGAGGCCCATCGATTCTTCGAGGGCGAAGCGGAGGTTGAAGCACTGGACGGCCTGTCCGGCGGCGCCTTTGACCAGGTTGTCGAGGGCGGAGCTGATGATGAGGTGGTTGTCGTCGGAAACCTGCCAACCGATGTCGCAACAGTTGGTGTTTCGGATGTCGGCGACGGCGGGCCAGACCTTGGGAGGGAGGAGGCGGACGAAGGGTTCGCCGATGTACGCGGCCTGGAGGGTCGCGGTGACGCGCTGGGCGGTCCAGCCGGTGGCGAGTTCGACGTGGATGGTGGAGAGGATGCCGCGGTCGAAGGCGACGAGGTGGGGCGTGAAGGTAACGGGCGTGCCGGAGTAGGCGGCGATTTCGGGTTCGTGGCGGTGGGACATGACGCCGTAGGCCTGGAGGCTGAGCTCGCAGAGGAGGCCGCGTTGGGAGAGGCCGCGGCCCAGGCCCGAGGCACCGGAGACTGAGTCGACGATGATGCGTGAGCCGGGGCGGACGGCACCGGCGGCGACGAGGGGAGCGAGGGGGAGGATGGCGCTGGTGGGGTAGCAGCCGGGGACGGCGATGAGGTCGGCGGTTTTGATTGCGGAGCGGAAGCGTTCGGGCAGGCCGTAGACGGCGGCGGAGAGATTGGAGGGGCTGGTGTGCTCGAAGGCGTAGTGCTTGGGGTAGAGGCTGGCGTCTTTGAGGCGGAACGCGGCGGAGAGGTCGAAGACTTTGATGGAGCGGGCAAGAAGGTGCGGGGCGAGGTCGAGGCTGGCTTCGTGGGGCGTGGCGAGGAAGACGGCGTCGGGTTTGAGGGCGGCGATAGCGTCAACGGAGGCGGGGAGGACGGGAAGGTCGCAGCGCCCGCGGAAGCGCGGGAAGAGGTCGGCGAAGAGGCCTGGCTGGTCGCCTTTTTCGCGGCGAGCGGAGGCGAAGAGGCCCAGGAGCTTTGCGTGTGGGTGCGCGAGGAGGATGGAGGCGAGTTCCGCGCCGGCGTATCCGCCCGCACCGACGATGACTACCCCGATGGGGCCCATGGGGCCGATGGGATTCATGGGGTGGTGTTCTCTTTGTTCATGAGTCTGGAGAGGAGGTCGACGAGGCGCTTGGCGGAGAGCGCGGTGGCGGAGGCGACGAAAATGGTATCGTCGCCGGCGACGGTGCCGACGATTTCGGGCCAGCCGCAGCGATCGAGGCGGAGGGCGAGAGCGGAGGCTTGACCGGCGCCGGTCTTGAGGACGGCGAGGTTGCCGGCGACCTGGGCGTCGAGGAGGAATTCGCGGACGGCGCGGGCGAGATCGGCGCTGGCGGGTGCGGCGGGAGAAGATGATGGGGCGGAGAGGGCGTACCCCTCGGGGCCTTTGAAGACGCCCAGGTCGCGGAGGTCGCGGGAGATGGTGGCCTGGGTGACGGATTCGCCATGCGCGGCCAAGCCTTGGACGAGAGTTTCCTGCGTGGAGGCGTGGCCGTCTTGGATGAGGCGGCGGACGAGTTCGAGGCGGCGAGTGCGGGTGGTCACGCATGATTATGCGATGCCTGCATAATCATGTCAAGTCCGATCACAGAACAATCAGGGGGCCTGAGGTGTTTTCCTGCCCGAAATTCTTCGACAGTCGTGAAAGGAAATTTCCCCCAGGAGATTGTCTTGGTGTCGGCGAGAGGGCGTCAAGGACGACGCCCTGAACGTAAGGACGCGAATCGTTCGTTGACTCGCCAGAGGTCCGCCCGGTATCCCTCTGCCTGGCGGACCTTTTCGGAGATCCCGGTTATTTGTTCTTCACGCCCGACTCTGGCGACGTGCCGCTTTCATTGGCGGGCGTCGTCTTGTCGGTCCAGCGTTTGAAGACGCGGCGGATGAGGTCGGCGTGGCGGGGTGGGACGGCCTGGCCCTCGACGGCACGTTCGGAGGCGGCGGCGGCCTCCTTGACCTGAGCGGCGCTTGCGGCGCGGGCGACGGGATCTCTGGCGATGGCATCGCCCTTTGGCATGATTTCGGCGATCGTGCGCTCGCTTTCGCGCGGGGCGCGGACCTTTGACAGGTCCATTTTTTCGGTGGCGGGGTGCCAGTCGGCAGGGGGAGCGGCTGGCGGGGTGTTGGCATGGCCGCGGCCGGCGTTTGTCCCTTGGCTGGGTGTGCTTTGGTTGGGGGCGAGCTGCTTGGCGAGCTGGTCGAGTTGCTTTCGCTCGGCGGGTGAGAGTTTTTTGGACATCTCGCGGGCGAGGTCTTCCATTTTGCGGGCGTCGGAGTTCTGGCGTGGGGCGGCCTTGGCCTTGTCGGAGGCCTGCTTGAGCTGCTCGGCGAGGTCGCGGAGGGAGGAGGG
>CAYHQQ010000109.1:0-8712 GCA_964358855.1 uncultured Phycisphaeraceae bacterium | reverse complement strand
CCACGCAGTGGGGGAGGTGTCGCGAGTCCTCGAAGCGACGGAGGGGGTGTCTCCGAGGCCGCGTCAAGTTCGGAACCTAAGGACTTCATCTGCCTTTCATGCTGCTTCAACAGCAACTTGGAGAATCTGACGCCAGGGGGGTACAGTACTCAAGGCGCGTGGAGGCACCCTGAGCCATGAAGACTGTTTACATCGAAACAACGATTCCAAGCTACTACTTCGAGACTCGCACGGCCGAATACGCTCAAGCTTGGCGTGGCCTGACCAGGAAATGGTGGGACGAGTATCGAAGTCGATACCAGTTGGTCACATCATCGCTCGTCCTTCTTGAGCTCGCCGAAGCGCCGGCGGAAAGGAGACGCCAGGCGCTCGCCCTCTTGCAGGATGTTCCGGTCCTGCCCAGAACACCCGAGGTTCTTTCGATCACAAAGCACTACATTGCCAGCAAGGTGATGCCTGGAAGCGCCCTCGGCGACGCGGGACACTTGGCGGTCGCCTCCTTTCACGGGATTGACTTCTTGCTCACCTGGAATTGCGTCCACCTCGCAAACGCCAACAAGAGTCGGCACATCCAGGTCGAAAACAACCGTCTTGGACTCAGCGTCCCTATACTCACGACACCTGCCTTGCTCGTTCCGGAGGATTCGTGATGGCAAAGAAAGCCAAAATTCAAGATCCACCGACCGTCGCCGACGTCCGCAAAATCAGGGAAAAGCTGGTGCGCAAAGGCGGAGGCACCATCGAGGGCTTCTTCCGCTTGGCCGAAGAGACCATTGCCAAACAAGGCATCAAGGTCACATATTTCAAGCCCCCCCGCAAACGTCGCAGCGCCTGACCGCCCGATTCACGCGGCCTTCACCCCACAATTCCGAAACCCCACGTCCCCCACCGGCGTACATATTCCCGTCCGCCGATCTCGCGGCGGGCGAACTCGAAAGGGGTTAGCCATGGCCGTTGCATCTCGTGCGCGGGCGGGGCGGGCGTTCACTCTCGTTGAACTTCTGGTGATGATCTTTATCATCATCGTCGTGGCCGCCCTGCTCATCGGGGTCGTTCTTCCGAATCTCGGCCGTTCGCACGGCAGTCTGCGGCCTCAGATTAAAGACTCCGCCAACATCCGAGGGCTCGCCCAAGGCATGGTCCTCTTCTCCCAGAACAACAAAGACCAATACCCCCTCCCCTCCCTCCTCGACGCCGCCAACAACACCGTCAACGCCGACCCATCCACCAAAGACACCACCGCCAACATCATCTCCATCCTCATCTACGGCACCTTCTTCGGCCCCGAGATCTGCGTCTCCCCCGCTGAGTCCAACGCCAACATCGTGATGGACAACGATTACTACTACGCGGAGCCGCCGACCGCCGTGAACCCCAAGCTCGCCCTCTGGGACCCCGCCTTTTCCGCCGACTTCACCGCCGCCACGCCCGGCAACTTCAGCTACGCCCACATGCTCCCCAGCGGCCCGCGCATCGCGATCTGGAGCAACACGTTCGAGGCGACCCAGGCCGTCCTGGGCAACCGCGGCCCGCTCATCTCCGGCGTCGCCAAGCTCCCCTCCGGAAAGATCGCTCCCCAGTACAACCGGTCGAGCAACACACGCCTCATCCACGGCTCCCGCACCGAGTGGGAAGGCAAAATCGCCTACAACGACAACCACGTCAACTACGAAAGCTCCCTCTGGGGCGATGACAGCAAGATCTACATGTACAAAGATACCAGCGGCGCCCTCTGGCCCGACCTCCTCCACTACGACGAACCCGACGACCAACTCGGCACCAACAACTTCCTGGGCATCTTCACCACCTCGGGCAAAACGCCCGGCGAATTCAGGTCGATCTGGGATTGACCATGCGACGCACCTTCACACAACCTCGCGCAAACGTCTTGCGAGCAAACTCTGCTACACGCCCGCGCGGCGCTCGGGCGTACACGGTCATTGGATTGGTGGTCCCCATCGTGATCATCCTCGCGATTCTCATCGCCCTGATTGTTCCGATGCTGGCAAGCACCGGTGGACAGCACAAGCGTGCGACATGCATGCAGCGTCAGCTCGAAATCGCAACCGGCACCTTCAGCTTTGCCATGAGCAACAAAGACCAATACCCCCTTCCCTCCGCGCTCGACGCTGCAAACACAACGATCAATGCCGACGCCTCCTCCAAGGACACCACGGCCAACATCATCTCAACGCTCATCTTTGGTCGCTTCTTCACACCCCGCGAATGCGTTTCCCCCTTCGAGCAAAGTCGCAGCATCGCAGTAGACAACGACTATCAGTACACCCTGCCGCAGTCCGCCGCCAATCCCAAGCTCGCCCTATGGGACCCTGGCTTCTCGGCCGATTTCACTTCCCCATCGGGCGGCAACCTCAGCTTCGCTCTCATGCTCGTAAGCGGCCCCCGTCTGGCAGGCTGGTCGCTCACTCACGACGCCACCAAGGCAATCCTCGGCGATCGCGGACCCAAAGTCTCCGGCGTGATCAAAGATCCCAGCGGAGAGATCACGCCCATGTTCGACGCCGCGGGCCGCAAAATCTCCAGCCACCGTTCTCCCAATCCCGAGCAGACCAACGTCGTCTACAACGACGGCCACATCTCCTCCATGGCGCACCTTTGGGGCGAACGCGACGACCATGCGATCACCTACACCGACGCCCAAGGGCTCGCCTGGCCCGACCTCCTCCACTACGACGAACCCGACGACAAACTCGGCACCAACAACTTCCTTGGCATCTTCACCACCTCGGGCAAGACACCCGGCGAGTTCAAAGCAATCTGGGATTGAACATGGCACACCTAAGCCCACCAGCGATACCCTATGGTCGTGCCTCGCTCGCCGAGACTGCGAAGAAACATCATCGCGCGTTCACGCTTCGCGAACTGCTCGTGACCATCGTCGTGATCGCATTCCTGGTCGGCGTCCCCATCACGCTCTTCGTCATGCAGCACGCCAAGGGCCGCCACCACAGCCGCCAGTACAACTGCGCCGCGTGCGTCAGCGGCATCCATCAGGGAATGGTCTTGTTCGCCGACGCCAACAAGGACCAATACCCCCTCCCCTCCCTGCTCGATACCGCCAACGCGACCATCAACGCTCCCGCCTCCTCCAAAGACACCACCGCGAACATCATCTCAACGCTGATCTACGCCAACTTCTTCGGTCCTGAGATCTGCGTCTGCATGGGTGAGAAAAGTTCAAGCATCTCGCAGGACGCCGACTTCGAGTACTCCAACCCCAAAACGGCCGCGAATCCAAAGCTCGCGATCTGGGACCCCGCGTTCGCCGCCGACTTCACCTCCGCCAGTGGCGGAAACCTCAGTTTCGCCCACACCCTGCCCAGCGCCAAACGCCTCGACCAATGGACAAACACCTTCCAGGCGACCGAGGCGTCGATCGGCGATCGCGGGCCGCTCGTCACGAGCGCAACCAAAGACAATTCCCGCGGTGTCACGCCCGTCTTCAACGCCGCGAGCAAAGCCTCACGCAACCACGGCACGGGCAAGGTCTGGACGGGCAACATCGGTTACAACGACAACCACGTCAACTATGAGACCACCATGTGGGGAACCGACGATCAGAGCAAAGCCATCAAGTACACCGCCAACACCGGCATCGCCTGGCCCGACCTCCTTCACTACGACGAACCCGACGACAAACTCGCCACCAACAACTTCCTTGGCATCTTCACCACCTCAGGCAAAGCACCCGGCGAGTTCAAGTCGATCTGGGATTGAGTTTTGTGGTGGCACTGCTCTCCAGAGCAGTGCTTCCGGTGGTGGCACCGCTCTCCAGAGCGGTGCTCTTGGGCACAGGGACATCCCACACCAGTCAGGAGACCAGTGCCACCTCACGCGCAAGGAGCAACCCAACAACATATCTTCTCTGCGATCTCTGCGACCTCTGCGTTAAAAACTGCCTTGATCCAACGCGCCGCGCACCACGCTCCCCCTCCGTCTACCTCCGCTCCCCTTCGCCCCTCCGCGTTCGCATTTCACGCGTTGTCGAGTATCTCCACGCTCTCGAACTTCTTGCCCTCGAGCATCTCCAGGCTCGCCCCGCCTCCGGTGGAAACGTGGCTGAACCCGTCCGCCAGGCCCATCTGCTCTACCGCCGCCGCCGAATCGCCCCCGCCCACGATCGTCGTCGTCCCCGTCTTGGTTGCCGCCACCATCGCCCGGGCGATCTCCTTGGTCCCCACCGCGAACGGCTTCATCTCAAACACGCCCATCGGCCCGTTCCACACCACCGTCTTGGCCTGCGAGATCAAAAACCCGTACTTCGCCTGCGTCCTGGGCCCGATGTCCAGCCCCATGAACCCGCTCTTGATCGTCTCGTCGAAGACCTCAATGTCCCCCGCCTTCTCGTTGAACTCCGTCGAGCAGATGTGGTCCGTCGGCAAATGAAGCTCGCACTTGAGCTTCGCGGCCAGCTCCAGTGTCTTCTTCGCATCGCCCAGCCGATCCTCTTCCACACGGCTCTTGCCCACGTTCTTCCCCAGCGCCTTGAGGAACGTGTACGCCATCGCTCCGCCGATGAGAATGTGAGTCGCCTTGGGGAGCAGCGCGTCGATGCACGCCATCTTGTCCGAAACCTTCGCCCCGCCCAGCACCACGACGAACGGCTTGGCCGGATTCGTCACCGCGCCCGACAGAAACTTGATCTCCTTCTCCACCAGGAACCCGACCACCTTGGGCTTGGCCCCAAGGCTCTTGGGCACCGCGACCATGCTCGCCTCGGGGCGGTGGCACGTTCCAAACGCGTCGTTGCAATAAACGTCGGCCCCGTGCGCGAGCTTGGCGGCAAAGGCCGCATCGCCCTTCTTCTCGGCCTTGTGAAACCGCACGTTCTCCAGCAGCACCACATCGCCGTTCTTCATCGCGGCAACCGCCGCGTCACTGGCAGCATCGATGCAATCCTGGCTCGGGAAACCCACCGGCTTGCCGAGCAATTCGCCAAGGCGCTTGGCGGCCGGCGCGAGGCTGAACTCCGCCTCGTAGCCAGTGCCCTCGGGACGCCCCAGGTGGCTCGCCAGCACCGCCCGCCCGCCGCGGTCGATGATGTTCTTGATCGTCGGCAGCGCCGCCCTGATCCGCTTGTCGTCGGTGATCGTCCCGTTCTCGATCGGCACGTTGAAATCAACGCGGACGAAAACCCTCTTGCCCGAGACTTCCACCGCGCCGATGTTCTTCTTGGACATTTCGCTTTTGCCTCTCGATGCGATCGTCGGGGCGTTAGCCCTCGATGATGCGACCCATGTTGTTCTTGAGCTTGTTCTCGCCCTCGCTCGCCAGGCGGTCCCGCAGCTTGCGCAGCTGCGTCGCCACCGACGCGTCGATGAGCTGATCGCCCATCTGCAATCGCACCCCGCCGATCATCGTCCCATCCGTGTACGGATGAACAATGACCTCCTTCTTGAGCGTCTCGCCCAGCCGCGTCGAGATCCGCCGGGAAACTTCGGGATCGATCGGCTCGGCCGTGAAAACATCCACCTCGACCCGCCCGAACTTCTCCTGCACCAGCGAATCAAACGCCGCCACGATCGTGGGAAGATGGCTCAGTCGCCCCTTCTCGTTCACGACCTGCAGGAACCTCAGCGTGGTGATGTTCACCCTGCCCTTGAGGATCTTCTCGAGCGATGCCGAACGCTTGCTCACCCCCAGCACACGGCTGGAGAGAAACTCGGCGAACCTCGCGTCGCCCCGCGCCAGCTCCACGATGTCCTCGAGCTCGCCCAGGGTGTCCAGAGCGGCGTCCTTTCCGCCCTTGCTCTCCACAAGCTCCATCAGGCTGCGGGCGTACATCATCGCCAGTGCGTCGGGCTGCGTTTCGATCAGTGCCATGCGAACTCCGTCTCTTTGGTCTTGCGATCCATCCGACATCCACCCGAAATTCACCGGCTCAGTTCTTCATCGACGCGAGCTGCCCCAGCGACTCCTCGATCAGCGCCTTCTGGTCGTTCGCGTTGATGTTCCGCTTGAGGATCTTGCCCGCAAGCTCCGTCGCCAGCACCGCCGACTGCTGGTACAGCTCCGACACCGCCGCACGCTTGGCCGCCTCGATGTCGCGCTTGGCCTGTTCACGCATCGCCGTCAGCTCGATCTCGGCCTTGGCCCTCAGGTCCGCCGCGATCGTGAGCGTCTGGCTCTTGGCCGTCTCGATCATCCGCTGCGACTCCGACCGCGCCTCGGCCAGGCTCTTCTGGTACTCCTCAAGGGCCTCCTTGGCCTGCTTGCGGGCCATCTCGGCTTCCTTGATCTCGCCCTTGATCTTGCTCGACCGCTCCTCGAGCCCCGCCACGATCTTGGGCCACACAAACGCCGACAGGATCGCCAGCACCGCGCCAAAGACCAGGATCGAGACGACCATGGGCACGATGCCCTCCTGGATCGTCGGGAGCACGCCCGCCTTGGGAATGTGCTCGCCCGCCGCGTGCCCGGCGTCCTGCGCCGCGTGCCCGAGGTCCTTGGCCGCGTGCTCGACGCCCTTGGCCGCTTCTTGCGCAAACGCGAGAGCCGGCATCGCCAAACCCGCGAGGGCCGCCATCGCGCCAGCCAATACGACCTGTGACTTGAGTTTCATCGAACTGCTCCGATCTAAGGGGACTAACCCGCGGGAGATCATCTTTCAATGCCAACCGACAAACCCTCGGGACGGCCTTCGCCGCCCCGAGAAAGCTGCTTACTTGAGGTAGCCGACCAGGAGACCCACGACGACCGCGAAGAGGGCCGCACCCTCGACCAGCGCCGCCATCAGGATCATGTTGGTGCCGATCGGGCCCTTGGCCTCGGGCTGACGGGCGATCGACTCGAGCGCGCCCTTGCCGATCAGGCCGATGCCGATCCCGCCGCCAACCACCGCCAGGCCCGCGCCCAGCGCCGCCAGACCCTGACCGGTCGTGACTTCCGCCTGCGCGATGGCGGGCATGCCCAGCACCGCGGCTCCAACGATCATCTTCATCTTGTTCGTCATCTGAAATACCTTTCCTTCAGGACTCTGCACGAGTGGTTGACTCTTCCAGGGCCCCGCCGCGTACGCGGACGGGTCATCGCCCAGGTTCGATCCGTTATTCACGCCAGCCTTGCGGCCCTCAATGAGCGTGGGCGTGCTCGTGATCGTGTGCCTCATCATGCTCGTGCTCATCATGATGGCTGAGTTGGGAAACAAACACGGTGACCAGGAACATGAACACAAAGGCCTGGAGGAACGCGACAAACAGCTCCAGGAAATAGATCGCGATCGCCGCCACCACCGACACCACCGAGATCGCCCCGCCCAGCACCACGCCCGAGGCCGATCCCGCCTGCAAAAGCCCCAGCCCCTGCACCGCGAACATGAAGAGCACCGCCACGAGAATGTGACCCGCCGTCATGTTCGCGAACAGACGCAAGGCCAGCGCCACCGGCTTGATCGCCGTTCCCATGATCTCGATGGGAACCATCAGGATCCACAGATACCAGGGCGTCCCTGCCGTCAGGTGCTTGAGATACCCCAGGATCCCTAGCTCCCGCACACCGGCGACGTTGATCACCAGCGCCGCCAGGATCGCCATCGCCGCCGTCACAAAGATGTTCTGCGTCGCCGTCGCCCCGAGCAAGCCCGTGAAGAGGTGCTCGCCCTCGCCCGCAAAGCCCTTGTCCAGGAGGTGCAGGATGTCGGTGATAGGCACCAGGCCCAGAATGTTGTTGATCAGAATGAAGAAGAAGAATGTCCACAAAAGCGGCATGAACTTCATCGTCCGCGCGCCCAGCAAGGGCTCCACCGTCGCGTCCTTCAGGTACACGCAGATCACCTCGATCGCGTGCGCCACCGCGCCCTTGGTCACGTACCGATCGTGCCCCTGGCTCTCAGGCCCAGTCTTGATCCGGCTCGCCGCGTACAGAAGCAGTGCGACGGTGATCAGCCCCGACAGCACGAGATTCCCCACGTGCGCCGACCACAACCACACACCCTTCATCCCGAACAGATCTTGGATCCAGTACCCCACGTTCACCACGTGATCGACCGGGTTCGCCTCAGCCAGGGTGACCATCGCGTTCATCATGTTTCGCTCGACTCCTTCACGCAGCCGTGCGCCGCTCGCACCGCCGCCATCCCCCACCACGTCTCAACAACCAGACACAAAAGCCCCGAGGCCAGAAAGCCAAACCAGAACGTCCGCCCCTCCGGCGCCGCCATCATGAACACCACCATCGCCAGGAGCAGCGAGACCAGCATCCTGGCCATCCCGCCCGCGACCACCAGCCCCGCCAGCCGATCCCGCGCCGGGTCAAGAACCAGCACGATCAAGGCATGCGCCGCCAGCGCCGCCACAAGAACCACCGCACAAACCAAAAGCCCCGCCCGCAGAATCTCCGCCCCACTCCCCCACGAGAGCATCGACCCCGCCACCCCAACCGCCACCGCCCCGCTCACGATCGCCAGCGCGCTGCCCCCCGCGAGCGTCACGAGCGAGATCGTCGAGTTGGACCGCTTCAAGTCGGACATGCCTTCTCCGCTCGCCCACTCCCAGTCGCGCATCAAGCCCCCACAAACACACATATTCGGCCCGCGTACGGGTCCGCGTTCGGAGGGGTTGAAGGATAGCGTCCCGATCTCCTCTCGGCGAGCCAGTCTCCTGAGTTTGGATGCTCCCGGTACCACTGACCGCCCCACCTTGGAATGCCATTCAGTTAGCCTGCTGGAATCGTTTTTTGTAGGCCTCGCGGGTG
>CAYHQQ010000108.1:0-9243 GCA_964358855.1 uncultured Phycisphaeraceae bacterium | reverse complement strand
AAGGCAGAAGGCTGAACTTGAAGGCGGAAGGCTGAATCAATTCAGCCTTCCGCCTTCAAGTTCAGCCTTTGTATTTTCTTCTTCCTCTTCTTCTTTCCCACTCAGTCCTCAGTCCTCAGTCCTGTTCACTTGCCTTTCTTCTTCCCGTCCTTCTTCCGCGTGATCTGCGCGAAGGCGTTGTGGTTGTGGATGCTCTCGAAGTTCTCGCTGTTGATCTGGTACCAGGTGACTTGCTCGTTTTTGTCGAGGGCGATCGCCAGGTCGCGGACGATGTCCTCGACGAACTTGGGGTTCTCGTAGGCTCGCTCGGTGACCCATTTCTCGTCGGGACGCTTCAGGATCGCGAAGACCTCGGTGCTGGCGGCCTGCTCGAGGGTTCGGGCGAGGTCCTCGATCCAGAACATGCCGTTGAAACGGACCTTGGCCTCGATGTGGCAGCGCTGGTTGTGGGCGCCGTACTCGCTGATTTCCTTGCTGCACGGGCAGAGGCTGGTCGCCGGGGCCATGACGGTCATCACGAAATCGTCGTGGCTGTTGCTCGTGCACTCGAAGCCCACGCGATAGTCCATGAGGCCTACGCGACCCGAGACGGGGGCAGCTTTCTTGATGAAGTACGTGAACGTCGCCTCGAAGTGGGCCTGCTCGGCGTCGAGGCGTTCTTTGATGGCGCGGGTGATCGCGGGGATGCGGGCGGGGGTGATGGGCGTCGCCGATTCCTCGTTGAGCACGTCGAGGAAACGGCTCATGTGGGTGCCCTTACGGGTGTGGGGCAGGCTGACGTACATGTTGACTTTGGCGACGGTGGTCTGTTCCCCGCCGTCCTTGGTCGCCAGGCGGATGGGGTAGGTGACGTCCTTGACGCCCACCTGATCGATCGCGATGCGACGGAGGTCGCTCGCCGACTGAACGTCGGGCATGCCGGCGGGGCGGGTGCCATTGAGCGAGGGGACCGGGATGGCCGCGGGGGCCTTTTTCGAGGATTTGGCGGGTTTGCGGGGCTTGGGGGACTTGACTTGCATCAACACGAACCTCCACCGACGCGGCCGGGCGTCGGAAAGCATCATTCTGGCCCCCCACTTCCATCCCTGGATGGATGATAGGGAAGAAGGGTCCTCACTTCGATGCCCCCGGGCAATTGGGGTCACAGGCGGGCCCGATGGCCACTACCATCCCGCCCAATGCCCCCCGAATCCCTTATTGGCTCAACTCCGACCGCGTCCTTCGATCCGGCCGCCCTTTTGGCGGGACGATTCACGGCCGCGATCAGGGCGGCCTATCCCGACCTGGTGGGCGATGCGGACCCGCTCATTGCGCCCAACAAGAACCCCAAGCTCGGGGACTTCCAGTGCAACGCGGCGATGGGGCTTTCCAAGCGCGTGGGCAAGTCGCCGCGGGATGTGGCGGCGGCGCTGCTCGCCCAGGTGAAGCTCGACGATCTGTGCGAACCGCTGGGTCCCAATGCTGTTGCCGGCCCGGGGTTCATCAATCTGACGCTCAAGGCGACGGCGATCGCGGAGCTGACGGCGGCGTTTGACAACGGGTCGCTGGGCATTCCCAAGCCGGCCAACCCGCAGACGGTGGTCGTCGACCTGTGCGGCGTGAACCTCGCGAAGGAGATGCACGTCGGGCACCTGCGGTCGACGATCATCGGGGATGCGGTGGCCCGGGTGTTTGAGCGGCTGGGGTGGAATGTGTCGCGGCAGAACCATCTGGGCGACTGGGGACTGCCCATCGCGATGGTGACGGGCAAGCTGATGCGCGAGATTGACGCCGGGCGGGCGGACCTCTCGACGCTGCGTCTTTCGGATACCGATCGGCTGTACAAGCTGGCGCAGGCGGAGTGCAAGACCGACACGCCCATCGGCACGGTGGTCAAGAAGTACTCGGCTCAGGTGACGCCCAAGCTGCTGGCGGAGTGGCCCGACGAGCTGGCGGCGGTGGAGAAGGCCGAGGCGGCGCTGACCGAGGCCCGCAAGACGCTGGTGAAGCTGCAATCGAAGGATACGGCCACGATGAAGGTGTGGCAGCGGGTGGTGGACATCACGATCGCCGCGTGCGCCGAGAACTGCAAGAATCTGGGTGCGATCGTGCTCCCCGAGCACACCGCGGGTGAGAGCAGCTACGCGGATGAGCTCGCGGGCGTCGTCGATGATCTGCTTTCTCGCGGCATCGCGGAGGTGAACGACGGGGCGGTGATTGTGAAGCTCGACAAGCCCGAGTGGGGCGGGATTCCCGAGCCTTGCCTGATTCGCAAGTCCGACGGCGGGTTCCTGTACGCGACGACGGACCTGGCGGGCATCCGCAGGCGTGTTCGCAAGCTGGGGGGCTCGCGACTGGTGTACTGCGTGGATGCACGGCAGTCGCTGCACTTTGCGCAGGTCTTTGCGGTGTGCAATCGGGCGGGGTATTCGAGTCCGGCGGCGGGCGGGGCGCCGGCGACGATGATCCACGCGGCGTTCGGGATGGTGCTGGGCGAGGATAACAGGCCGTTCAAGACGAGATCGGGCGAGAACGTGAAGCTGGCGGATTTGATCACCGAGGCGACGGAGCGCTCCGCGGCGGAGATCCGCAAGAAGAACCCGGAGATGGCCGAGGGAGATATTCCGGCGATCGCGCACGCGGTGGGGATCGCGGCGATCAAGTACACGGATTTGTCCGTGGAGCGCATCAAGGATTATGTGTTCAGCTTTGATCGGATGGTGGCGTTTGAGGGGAATACGGGGCCGTATTTGTTGTACGCGTACGCGAGGACACGGAGTCTTGCGCGCAAGGCGACGGAGGCGGGTCATTCGATGACGAGCGGGGCGCTGGTGCTGGGCGAGGCGGCGGAGCGGGCGCTGGCGCTGGCGATCCTGAGGTATCCCGAAGCCTTGCGTCAGACGGCCGACAACGCCGAGCCGCACCGGCTTTGTCAGTTTTTGTACGACCTGGCGGGTGCGTACAGCTCGTTCTACACGAACTGCCCGATCCTGCAGGCGCCGGACGAGGCGACGCGAGCGAGCCGCCTGAGGCTCTGCGATCTCACGAGCCGCGTGCTGGCGGATGGGCTGACGTGCCTGGGGATTCCGCTGGTTGAGCGGATGTGATGGTGGCAGGGATATGTTGGTGGCAGGGATGATCCCGCTTCGGGTCATCCCTGCGGGCGGTTCGTACGCCCACGATGAATCCGCAAGGATGACCCGAAGCGGGATCATCCTTGCCACCCGACGATCATCCTTGGCACCGGGCGAATGAAATCGGCAGGGACGATCCCGCTTGGGGTCATCCCTGCCGATTTATCTTGAGCGAACGAACTATCCGCAAGGATGACCCGAAGCGGGATCTTCCTTGCCACCAAACTCAGCGCACGGCGTTGTTCACGTTCAGCACGCCGCCGGTGACGCACTTGCCGGTGAGGGACGGGGTGGTTCGGACGGTGGAGAGGATCTTGCTCTTGACCTGGGTGTAGGTCCAGGCGGGATTGACGGACCAGACCAGGGCGCAGGCGCCGGTGACGTGGGGCGCGGCCATGGAAGTGCCGTCCATGTAGACGTAGCTGGTGTTGCTGGACTTGTAGCAACTGGCGACCATGACGCCCGGGGCGCCCAGGTCGACGGCGGTGGAGCCGTAGTTGGAGAAGCTCGCCAGGCCGAAGTCGTTGTTGACGGCGGCGACGGAGATGATGTTGGCGTTGGTGTAGGAGGCGGGGTAGGTGGGCGAGGTGTTGATGTTGACGCCGCTGTTTCCGGCAGCAACGACGAGCAGGTGTCCGGCGTTCTGGGCGTTGGTGATGGCGGACTGGAGGGACGAGCTTCCGGGGCCGCCCCAGGAGTTGTTGGAGAGCTTGACGCCCTTGCCGACGCAGTAGTTGATCGCCGAGATCGCGCCGGAGGTCGATCCGCTGCCGGTGCGTCCCAGGAACTTGAGAGTGACGATCTTGCAGTTCCATGCGACGCCGGCGACGCCCTTGGCGTTGTTTCCCCTGGCGCCCGAGGTGCCGGCGGTGTGGCTGCCGTGCCCGTTGTCGTCGTTGGGATTGTTGTTGTTGCTGTAGAAGTTCCAGCCCCAGGTGTCGTCCCTGTAGCCGTTGCCATCGTCGTCGACATTGTTGCCGGCGACCTCGCCGGGGTTGGTCCAGATGTTGAGGGTGAGGTCCTCGTGGGCTTTGCGGGTGCCGGTGTCGATGTCGGCCATGACGAAGGTCGAACTGCCGGTCGTGACGTCCCAGGCCAGGGGCGCGTCGATGTCGCAGTTGTTGGTGCCCACGTCGCCGTTGACGGTCTGGCCGGTGTTGTTGAGACCCCACTCGAGCGAGTAGAAGGTGTCGTTGGGTGTGATGGACGTTCGCATGATGTAGTCGGGCTCGACGAACTCGATGCCGCCGAACTGATCGCCCAAGGCCTGGACCATGGCGATGGTGTCGTCGAGCTGGCCGTCGATGGCGGCGTGCTCAAGGCCGGGAACCAGGTCCCATGTCTCCAGGGTGTGCAGGCCGGCGACCTCGCGGATGAGGGCGCGGGAGTCGTTGTCGAAGTCGTCAGAGAACTTGACGAGCAGGCTCAGGGGATCGGCAACCAGGCCGGGGTCGAACTCGATGATCGCGTTGCGCCCGGCGTACCAGGCGGTCTTCCAATCCTGGATCGCGACACGAACGGCGGCGTCGGTTGCATCCTGGCTCAGTGCGACAACATCGTCGCCCACCCAGTTGCTTCCATACGTCGACCCTGCCAGAACGGTCATCACGAACGCCGGAATCGCAAAGCGTGACATCCTCGACATCGTCGATACCCCTTCGATAAGCTCCCGAACGGGAGCGGGCCACTGGCCCCGCACGAACGACCGAACACCGGCCTTGGGCCAACATGCCCAGTTTGCCACAATTCCACGCGTTTGTCAATCGCAAACCGGAAGAAATGCGAACGCGCGAGGCGGCGTGGACGTGATGGTGGCAGGGATGATCCCGCTTCGGGTCATCCCTGCGGGTGGTTCGTACGCTCAAGGTGAATCCGCAAGGATGACCCGAAGCGGGATCATCCTTGCCACCGCAATCATCCTTGCCACCGTGGGCTCATGATTGCTACTCTGCCGCATGACCAACCACACACCTACAGCTGCCGCCACGCGTATCGAGAAGGACACCATGGGCGAGATGCACGTGCCCGCGGACGTGCTCTACGGGGCGTCGACCCAGCGGGCGGTGCTCAACTTCCCCGTTTCGGGCCATCCCGTGGATGCACCCGTGATTCGGGCGTACGCGATCCTCAAGAGTGCGGCGGCTCGGGTGAACAACGCCTTGGGCAAGCTCGATCCGGCGCGCACGACGGCGATCGTCGAGGTGTGCAAGGAGATCGAGGATGGGCTGCCGGCCCTGGGCGGACTCGCCAAGCACTTCCCGGTTGACATCTATCAGACCGGGAGCGGCACGTCGACGAACATGAACGCCAACGAGGTGATCGCAAACCTCGTGTGCTTGCGCAGGCACAAGCCCATCGGCTCGTCGAAGGATGCGGCGTACTTGAAAGATGGAGGCATCCATCCCAACGACCATGTGAACATGTCGCAGTCGTCCAACGATACGTTCCCGACGGCGATGCACATCGCGGCAGCCCTGTTGATTCAGAACGAGCTGTTGCCCGCGGTGAAGGCGGTCGCGGCGAGGCTCGACTCGCAGGCGACGGCGTGGGACAAGATCGTGAAGATTGGACGGACGCATCTGGCCGACGCGACTCCGATTCGCCTGGGGCAGGAATTCTCGGGGTACGCGAGTCAGTTGCACCACGCCGAGGAGCGGCTGCACCGGGCGCTGCACACGCTGGGAGAGCTTGCGATCGGCGGGACGGCCGTGGGCACGGGGATCAACTGCCACGAGCAGTTCGGGTCCTTGATCGCGGCGGAGCTGACGCGGACGACGGGCGTGCACTTCCGCGAGGCGGTGAACCACTTCGAGGCCCAGCATGCCAAGGACGCGTATGTGGAGGCGTCGGGGCACTTGTCGACGATCGCGGTGAGTCTGACGAAGATTGCGAATGACATTCGGTGGCTGGGGTCGGGGCCGCGGTGCGGGATTGGGGAGCTGAGCCTGCCGGCGGTGCAGCCGGGGTCGTCGATCATGCCGGGGAAGGTGAACCCGGTGATCTGCGAGGCGATGATCATGGTGTGCTGCCAGGTGCTGGGGAACCACCACGCGGTGACGCTGGGGGGATTGGGCGGCATCGGAAGCCTGCTGGATCTCAACGTGGCGATGCCGATGATGGCGCACAACCTGTTGAGCTCGATTCACCTGTTGGCGAAGGCGCTGTGGATGTTCGATCAGAACCTGCTGAAGGACTTGAAGCCGGATGAGAAGCGGTGCGCGGAGCTGATCGAGGGGTCCCTGGCGATGTGCACGAGCCTGGTGCCGGTGATCGGCTACGACAAGTCGGCGGCCCTGGCGAAGGAGGCGTTCAAGCAGGGCAAGACGGTGCGCCAGATGGCCCAGGAGACGGTCGTGGGGCAGAAGGACTTGGCGGGGAAGGCGATCACGGCGGGGGATATCGATGGGTATTTGAATCCGTGGAGCATGACGTTGCCGGGGGGGGAGGGGAGTGCGGGGGGGTAAGCGTGGCACGGGCATCCTGCCCGTGTTCGATCGTGGCACGGGCTTCCAGCCCGTGATTTCCACGGGGCACGATCAGCACAAAGGAGAGCATGCTAATGCAGTGCGAGGCAGGCTGCGGAGCTCAGGCCACCACTGAAATCGAGAGTTCGATTGCAGACTTGCCGTTCAGGGTGTGCGATGCCTGTGCGGCACGACTCCACAGTCGTTCGCTCCGACCCCGCGAGTGGTACAATCTTGCCGTGATCCACTCGGCACACGAGTTTCTGCTTCACGATGATTTCTACGATGACGACGGCGCCGCAGACCAGCCCGAAGCGTCCGTGGTCGATGCTCATCTTTTCCCGAGTCCCCGCCTCATCGACGTCCGGCATTCGCTTTCCTTGCTCATGGACTATTGCCAGTCGCGGCACATCCTCCGCGAGCCTGAGTTGAAGGCCTTCGGGGCATTTGACCCGGAATTTGTGCACACTGAGATTGAGCGGCGTCTGGCACTTCCGAAGTTCATGCACTTCCAATCGGACTATGTGGAAATTGCGGCCGCGAATCCGTCGAAGCGAACACTGACCTGGTATCGCGGACTCTTGAATCATCAATCGAGAGACGGGCTTTACGTCTTGTTGCATGCGGGTTCCGGCTTGCTGCCTGCGGGGGAGGTTTTCGACCACGGGGTTCGCGGGGCGGCGAGTGCACCAATCGCTTTGCGTCGAGACTGGGCATCCACCTTGGCAAAAACGAGGGACCCTCGGTTCTTCGCCTGGCTGGAATCCAACCTTTCTGAGCCGATCACGAGTACTTGGGGCTGGAGCGCGGCCGTGGCGGGCGTCGAATGGCCTCAGCTTCAAGAATGGCTCGCTAGGGGAAGGCCCCTGAGTCTTGTTGCGATTGACGCGCTCCACAGGTACTTTGTTTGGCCTCCCAAGCCGCTCATCGTCGTGCCCGGGTCGCTCAGGAGCGAACAGGCTCGTCTCGACATCGGGGCAGTTCTCCGCGATTACGCGATGAGAGATCCTGTCCATCGCGTGCATTCGTTGACCGCGTCCATTCTCGCAGCGATGGAGAGTCGCAAGAACAGCCAATCTTGAGGTTGCCATCGGAATGCACGAAGGAGAACCTGGCATCGGCGCCTGCTGAGCGGGGAGTCCATTCCAAGGATCTCACCTGTGGTGCCTATGATCTTACTGGTAAGTCCAAGAAGGAGCCTCCAATGGTCGCCCTGTCCACCACGCAACTCTCGTCCAAGGGTCAGGTCGTCATTCCCGAAGAAATCCGCGAGCGGTTGGGCCTCAAGCCCGGAAGCCGGTTCGTCGTCGTGGCAGAGCGAGGCGTCGTGATCTTCAAGACCATCGATGCTCCCGATCTGGCGGAGTTTGACGGGCTGGTTGCGAAAGCACGGCGTCAGGCTCGCAAGGCCGGCCTCCGCAAAGGAGACGTGACCGCAGCCGTCCGGCGCGTCAAGGGTCGCGGGTGAACGTCGTTGTCGATACCAATGTGCTCGTGTCGGCGATCTTCTTCTCTGGCACGCCCGGCAAGATCCTGTCGGCGTGGCGGTCCGGAAGGATCACACTGATCGTTTCGCCTCTGATCCTTCACGAGTATCGAAGGGTCGCTTCGGAGTTGTCCCTGAAGTTCAAGTCCGTCGAAATCGCTCCGATTCTCGATCTCATCACGATCCATTCGGAGATTGTCGGCGATCAGACGCTCTCTTCACCTATTTGCCGCGATGCCGACGATGACAAGTTTCTGGCCTGCGCCGCCGCGTCCAGAGCCGTGCTCGTCAGCGGCGACAAAGACCTTCTGGCCGTCGATGGGGCATTGGGCGTGCACGTGCTGACGCCCAGAGCCCTGATCACTCTCTTGGATCGATGATGCACAATCGCCGGCAATTCCGTAACGCTGGCCAGGGCGTGGGCGGGATCGGGTGGGCTGCAAATTCGCACGGCTTTCGTTTGTTTCGCCTATTGCTTTTGCTTCGTTTGGACGATAGGCTTGCCGTATGCGTCTTGCCTTCGACAAATCCGAGCCCGTGGTCCCCTCGCCCGCCGATGTCGAGTTGGCCCGCAGGACGATTCCCAGCCTCTCGCGTGGAAGGAAGGGCACACTTGGCCTACGCATCGACGGTAACGTGCCCGGGGAGCATCTCCAGCTGCCCGCGGCAGCGGTACGGCTCCTGGTGCAACTCCTGGAGCACATGGCAGCCGGAAACGCCGTCACGCTGATCCCCGTTCACAAGGAAATGACGACGCAGGAGGCCGCGGATCTCCTGGGGGTGTCCCGGCCTTTCATCGTCGCCCAGATGAAGGCCGGCGAGATTCCTTTCCGGAAGATTGGCACCCATCGCCGCGTCATGGTGAAAGACTTGATCGCGTACAAGCGAAAGATCGACGCCGCCCGGGCGCAGACGTTGGACGAGCTCAGCGCCGAGGCACAGAAGCTCGGATTGGGATACTGAGCGCAACGGACGAGCGACCGCCGCCGCGAACGAATAGTGCTTGACTTGGACCCCGGAGGGGTCATCGTCAATAGCCGGGGGCGCAGCCCCCGGAGGAACGCGCGATGCACTTCGACCCCAGCGGGGTCGGCCGAGAATCGTCGTGACTTGCGAGGCGCCACCGGCGGACCCCTTCCTTCTTGCCATTTGGCACACCGGTCCAGAAGGACCCGTTATT
>CAYHQQ010000107.1:0-9654 GCA_964358855.1 uncultured Phycisphaeraceae bacterium | reverse complement strand
GAACCTCCCACGCGCGTTTGGAAGTCTCCCACGTAGGAATATGAACCTCCCACGCAGGGCAATGACTCTCCCACGCGCGTTTGTGACCTCCTCTGGTGCGTCTGCGAGTCGCCGCGGCGCGGGAGTAAGACGAATCGGACCTTCACCGTACAGGACGCGGAGGGCGACCTCCTGGTGTCCGGACCCCGAGTGCGGTAGGGGCCGATGGTCGTCGTCTTGATTCCCCTGCAGGAGCCAAGTGCCGTGTAGACTATTCAAATGACGCGGAGAAGTGTGCATCTCAGACTGGTAGAGCCGACGCAGGACGGTGTACGCGTGTTGTGCTCCAGCGAAACCTATCCAGAATCGATCAATCAGTGGTGCGCCGCGAACGACCTGGTGTCGCTGGGGCTCGCACTGTCGATTGTGGCGATGCACGCAAACAACGCCGCCCATCAACAGGAGACTGTCGATTGGGCGAGGCACCTCGGCTTCGCCGAAGAGGAAGCCCGTCAAGTCCTCACCGATTGGCGGGAGCGTTACCAAGAGGGAGGAAGAGCGCCCTTTGTTGGTGGTGCGTGCATGCGATTTGTCGAGGAGGTGAACACGGCGCTGCGGGACGCGATGACGGAGAGCCACGCGGCGTTCCGCGAAGAATATGACGCGACGAAGGACCCCGATGAACGAGCGGAGGTTGTGTCCAAGGCGAGTGGGTTCTTTTGGGACTGTTGCGCCGATCGGTGGTGCGGACCGGCAAAGATCGCGAACAAGTCGGCACTTGACCATTGGGACCGAGTATCCGCGCTCACTGAGGTTGATGAGTTTGTCCCGACACCACCACCAGTCGCCGATGTCCCTCGATATCTGGAGCTCATGGGCGATGTGCAGGAATCTCGAACGATCACGGCCTCGATTCTGCTTCTAGTGGACCGTGCCTTGTCCGAGCTCTGGAGCGTCCAGAAACCGATGACCAAGGTCGCGCGGTATTGCCTCGCTGCCGACGCCATCGGCAGGGCCCGTGTGTACGCGCAAGCGAAAGAGCCCAAGTGGCTATCGCTCGTCCTGCGAGCCGAGACAGTGTTTGAGCAAGACTGCCTGCCGATTGTCGTGGCGCTCGTTGAGACCTACGACCAGGCACGACGACAGATGCTCGCCAAGACAAAAAGCGGCCCAAGGCAACTCAAGATCGCGGACGTCACCGTGTCCGAGTTTCTCAACCTTCGCCAGCACCTTCCGGGCCTGGCTGGAGACGCGCCTTCGCCGTACGTCATTCTTGGAACGCCGGGACTGACACTGGCGGCGGTGGTCGAGTACTGGCAGACGCAACGGGCACTGCTCGCCCACTACGGCGAGTCGTAGTGGGGACCTGTCCCATCTCGCGCGAAGCGAGGTACCGCACAGGACCGAAAGACGGGATGCATGGCATTTTGGCAACGCCCGGCAGCCACTATACTTGCCGCGATGATATCGCCCAGCCGCACCTACTACAAGTATCTCGATATCAAAGGCCTGCATGGGGTCATCGATTCGATGACCCTTCGTGCGACTGATCCGCGTTGCTTCAACGATCCTTTCGATTGCCAGTACAAGTTGGTCAGAAACTTTTGCTCGATCGAGTCGCAGGAGGCAGTCGTCAGGGCCGTCGAAGCCGCGGTGCGCTCATTGGAAGCTCCGACCTTTGATCGAGACACACCCATGCGCGAGGTCGTCGGTCGATTCCGATCTCGGCGCAGCGACATCAATTGGCCCGAGATGCGACGACTGCATCTACTCGTGGCCGCGGATGCGTTCTCGAACCCGAGAGTGCAAACGGAGCTTGGCAATCTGGAGCGCAAAGTGGCGCTGCATCGATCCATGACAAGGGTATTGTGTCTTGGGTCCAAGCGAGATTCGATGCTGATGTGGGCGCACTATGCGCAGAAGCACGAAGGCGGGGTGATAGCATTAACGACCCCCACAGGTTCGGACAGCTTTCTGAACCTAGCTTTGCCGGTCCGGTACACGTCAATACTCCCTGTTGTTTTGGAGCCTGCGGAATGGGCGCAGTTCCTCGTAGGACTTGAGACGCCAAACTTCGGAGAGCGCGTCCGCGATGTCTACCTCCACAAAGACAGCGAATGGGAGTACGAGGAGGAATACAGATGTTTCTTCATCTTACCAGAGCCGCACGACCAGGACTGCAAAGATCCGCTGCCAGTTCCGCTGCGTGAGGAGGTATCTGGAATCTACTTCGGGGTGCGCATGAGCGACGCGGATAAGGCGTCGGTGCAGAGGTTCGCAGAAGCGAAGGGCTTGCGCGTACCGTACTTTCAGGCTCGACTGGCCGAGGATCGTTTTGGCGTGACCTTTGATTCCCTGTCGTAGTCGACGTAGTACCTTTTGACTCCGCTCTGCTCTCTCCGCGCCCTCTGCGTTAACTGCCTTCCTCCGCGCCTTCGCGTTCGCATTTACTTCCTGTACGCGTCGGCGACCTTGCGGAGAGCCTCGCCCAGGATGCGGAAGTGCTCGTCGGTCAGGTCGTGGTGCATCGGCAGCGCGAAGACCTGGGTCGAGAGCTTGTCGGAGACGGGGCAATCCTTTTTGTCCCACTTGGAGAGCGCGGGCTGCTTGGGGAGCGGGCGCGGGTAGTGCACGGCCGTGGGGACGCCCTCGGCGCCCAGGGCTTTGCAGAACTCATCACGAGTGCACGTGAACTTGGTCGTGTCCATCTTGGCGACGTAGAGGTGGAAGACCGCCTCGCCGCCGGGGGTGGTGGTGGGGGCGGTGAGGCCGTCGATTTCGGCGAGGATGCGGTCGTAGCGGGCGGCGTTGGCCTGACGCGTTTTGGTCTGCTCGGGGAGGCGGTCGAGCTTGGAGCAGCCGATGGCGCCCGTGATGTCGTTCATCCGGTAGTTGTACCCGATGAACTCGTGGAGGTACTTGTCGGTCTCGCCGTGGCTGCGGAGGAGTTTGATGGACCTGGCCAGGGCGTCGTCGTTGCAGGAGATCGCCCCGCCCTCGCCGGTGCCCAGGTTCTTGGTCGCGTAGAAGGAGTAGGTGACGGCGTCGCCGAAGGCGCCCAGGCCCCTGCCCTTCCAGGTGGCCAGGTGCGACTGGGCCGCGTCGTAGACGACCTTGAGGTTGTGCTTGGAGGCGAGGGCCTGCACCGCGTCGATATCGACGGGGCAGCCGTAGAGGTGGGTGGCGGCGATGCCGCGAGTCTTGGGCGTCACCTTGCGGGCGGCGTCCTTGAGGTCGATCTGGAAGGTCTCGGGGATGGCGTCGACAAAGACGGGGGTGCACCCGCGGGCGACGATCATGCTGACGGTCGCGATGTACGACCAGGCGGGGACCAGGACCTCATCGCCGGGCTGGAAGAGGGGCTCGTAGGCGAGCTGGAGGGCGCAGGTGCCGTTGGCGCAGGTCATCATGTGCTTGGCCTGGGTGATCTGGCCCAGGCGGGTTTCGAGTTCTTCGCACTTCTTGGCGGCGCGGAGCATGCCGGACTTGAGGACTGCGGTCGCGGCGTCGATGTCGGCCTGGGTGAGGGCGGTGGACATGAACGGGACGGGCTTGGCAGAGACGGGGGTACCGCCCTTGAGGGCGAGAGGAGCGTTGGGAGTGTGGGGGGCCGTGCTGGTGGCGAGAGTCGTCAAGTTCGGGCTCCTTGAGGGTTTAGGGGAGGAAGGATAGGCCGGAAACCGTCGGATTCGGCGGGGCGAGCGAGGGACAAATCCCTTTCCGAGGGCGAATCTGAGTTTTGGCTTGCATTTTTGGAAAGGTTCTGTTAAACCGTGGGTTCTCCCGGCCATTCGGCGGGGGGTTCGTGCGCCCGCCACCGTGTTTTTGGCGTGAACGCAGGGTTGGTGTGCATGTTCGGGTGTCCTCTGTCGCTTCGGCGAAGGGCGCACCATTCTCGAAAGTGGTGTAGAGGCCGGTGGCTTAACGGTCCCCGGCCTCGTTTCTTTTTTGACGCTCGGGAGTCCGCCGAGGCGCCCACTGCCGTCTGCGCATCTGGTTGGATTACCATCGGCCATGGCCCAGGTTCTGACGCTCGCCCATTCGCCCGATCCCGACGACGTCTTCATGTGGTGGCCCCTTACCGGGAAGATCTCTCCGGGGGCCGAGTCGATCCTGTCGTCGCCGACCCTCGACACCGCGCCGTTCGCGTTTCGACCTATCCCGGAGGACATCGAGATACTCAATCGTCGGGTCGTCGACGGGGCGATCCCGAAGGGCGACCAGTACGACATCACGGCTCTTTCGGTCCGGACGTGGGGCGATGTTTCGCGGGAGTACATCATCACGCGGTGCGGCGCGAGCTTCGGGGACGGCTTTGGGCCCAAGATTGTCGTGCGGGGACGGGCCGAGGGCGGGATTGAGCGGCTCGCGAGCAGCGGGGCCAGGATCGCCGTGCCGGGATTTGGCACGACGGCGTTTCTCATGCTGGGCATGGTGATGGGTCGGGCGGCGATGGGCGACCGCTCGCGGTTTGTCGCGATGGCGTTCGATCAGATCATCCCGGCGGTTGCGCGCGGAGATGTCGAGGCGGGTCTGGTCATCCATGAGGGGCAGCTGACGTTCGCCGACGCGGGGCTCTCTCTCGTGCTGGATGTCGGGGCGTGGTGGAAGGAACGGACCGGGCTGAAGCTGCCCTTGGGTGTGAACGCGGTGAGGCGAGATCTCGACGCGCGATACGGCCCGGGCACACTCGCCAAGGTGGGACATTGGCTATCGCAGTCAGTGGCGTACGCCTGCGAGCGGCGCGAGGAGTCGACGAAGTACACGATGCCCTGGGCCGCGGCCAACGCCGCCAAGGCGGGGATGGAGCCGCCCACGCTCGAGCGCGTCGATCGGTACTGCCGCATGTACGTGAGCGACGAGACGCTCGACATGGGCGAAGCGGGGCGCGAGGCGATCCGACGCCTCTTTGCCGAGGGGCACGCGGCCGGCCTTTGTGAGGAACCCGGCGAGATCGACCTTCTCTAAGAGCCCAGGGCCTGTCATATGGCTCGTGCTTCGGCGGCCCGGTTCGCAGGACCAGGCCACCAGAATTCCTTTGTCTGGCGGGTCACACCGTTATCGCCACGGCACTCGTGAGGTACCGGAATCGACGGCGCGATTGCATCGCTTCCGGGGCGCACCACACGACAAAGGAGACATGGTCATGCACGCAGGTTCACATTGGAATCGGAAATCCCTCGCTGCCGCGGCCTTGGCCTTGACGGCGGGAGCGGGCGTCAGCCTCGCCAGGCCCGACGATTGTGATCGCTATCGCCTCAAGATGCCCGACTTCGACCAGAAGCGCACGGGCGTGTTCTCACTCCCGGGCGGCGGGAATGCTTACTGCGCTCCCTCGGCGGCGAGCAATCTGATGGCGTACGCGGCCAACTTCGACTTCCCCGATCTGTTCTCGGGGCCGCGTGACTGGAACGACGGCGATCCGCAGGACTACGTCGCCTCGACGGCGCTGATCGGTCAGATGGGCTCGTTCATGAACACCGACCCTGTCGGCGGCACGACCGGCGGGTACATCTCGGGCTGGAAGACGTTCATCAATCAGTCCTACCCCGATCAGTTCGTGGTCTATCAGTTGGGTGTCAGCGGCGGCGTGGGCCCGACGGCCAAGCAGATTTACGATGGCGCGGGCTGGGGCTACCTGCAGGCCTTCTGCTACGGGCGGTACTCGGTGTGGCCCGCGGTGGGCGACTATCCGGCGCGCCGCGTGCGTGATGGCGGCGGGCACTGCGTGACGATCAACTCGATCAAGAACGCGTGCGGGAACTTCCCGACCATCGGGTATCGCGATCCCGCGAGCCCCAACTCCGACACGACGACGCAGTCACCCTTCCAGAGCAAGATCATGCCCTTCAAGAAGTGGACCACCAACTGGTCCGCCGACGTGCCCGGACCCTGGATCCACGCCACGTATCTCATCATGGACCTGGACACCGGCGACGGGATCATCCGGGCGCTCGACGGCCTGCAGATCGCCTATCCCATGTGGGGCCTGATCGGCAAGTACACCCAGGGCGAGCTCAAGGCCCAGAAGCTCTACGACTTCAACCTGGGACTCACCACGCCCCCCGCGTCCACGCACACGGCGCCCTCGGGGCAGGGGACGATGACCGCCGGCAGGCTCCATCCCTACCTGCCGCGGGTCGGGTGCGTCATGCCGGGACCGGTGGGAGGGCAGCCCTCGCTGTGGATCAGCAATCTCGCCGACAACTCGTCGTGGAAGATCGCCGACCTGGCCGAGACCGGGGCGCTTTGCTTCGGGCCCGATGGGCGGGCCTTTGTTGGTCAGACCGGGCAGCTTCTGAGGTTTGACGTGGGCGATTCGGACCACGCGGCGGTCGCCATCCCCTCGCTCATGCGCAACGCCAGGAAGGCCAAGGCCATGGCCTCGAGCGATCCCCTGAGCGACGGCGACCCGACCGACTACGAGGTCTTCATTCTGGCCACCGACGCTGCGAATGTGATGTACATCGGGCAGATCGAGTCCAACGACGCCGGGTGCTCGCCCTACGACGACCGACCGCTCCCGGCGGTGCTGCAGGGCGGAGGTGCGCCGACCATCGCGTTCGATCCCACCGACGGCGGCGTGCTGGTCGCGCGGCAGGGAGTCCCCAACATCTACGTGTTCCAGCGCGACACGGCGGGCGATTGGAACATCGTTCGGACGATCCCCACGGGCGAGACGGGCACCATCGCCAACCTCCAGGTCAGCGACACGGGAGCGGTGATCTTCACCAACGCCGGAGAAATCCGGGTCCTGCGACAGGACGCGGCGGGCGGAGCCTGGGCGGCCGACACATCCAGCTACTGGAACGGCAAGGCCGACGGTGACTTGTTCGAACTGCCCAGAAGCCGCGAGGGGCTCATTCCGTACCGTGGCTCGGTCAACGACTTCAACTTCGATCCGACGGGCGAGCCCGGCGACAGCGTCCCCGATTGTGCGGGCGACTTCGACGGCGACGGCACGGTCGACTTCTTCGACTACGACGCGTTCGTCCAGTGCTTCGAGGGCGTGGCCTGCCCGCCCGGCAATGCAGCCAGGATCATGGGCGACTTCGACTCCGACGGCTCGATCGATTTCTTCGACTACGACGCCTTCGTGGTCGCCTTCGAACGCGGATGCTGAGCAAACCGAGAGCAAGCATGATCACGCGAGCGGGTCCGACTGTGATGGTCGGGCCCGCTTTTCTTAAAGGCATTTCACCACAGAGGACACAGAGGGCACAGAGAGAAAGACAGGGAATGGAATTGGATCGATCCGATCCGAATTCGTTTCCTTGACTTCCTCACTGCCCTCTGTGGTGAATTACCACTGATTCTGTGGAGACTAACGCGACGCCAGGCCCACCTGCGACGGGTTCTGGCCCAGGCTGCTCGTGCGCATCGTTCGCTTCTGGAGTTCGAGCTCGGGCGGGAGGGTCGCGTAGGTGTAATCAAAGATGTCGTTGGTCGAGGGCTTCTCGATTCCCTCGGCGGTCTTGACGACTTCGGACACGTAGGCCTTGGCTCGCTCTTCGATCGCGGTCTGCTGCTCGTCGCTCCAGAGTCCCTTGGCGGTGAGGTATTTCCGCAGGCGGATCATGGGGTCTTTGGCGGCCCATGCCTCGACCTCTTTGGAGTCGCGGTAGCGGCGAGCGTCGTCGGCGGTGGTGTGGTCGGCGAGGCGGTAGGTGACGCACTCGAGCATGGTCGGCCCGCCGCCGGCCCGGGCGCGCTCGATGGCTTCCTTGGCCGCCTGGTACACCGCGAAGAGATCGTTGCCGTCGACCTGCATGCTGGGCATGCCGTAGGCGATGGCCTTCTGGGCCAGCGTCTCGCTGTTCATCTGCTGCTCACGGGGTGTTGAGATCGCCCAGTGGTTGTTCTGGCAGATGAAGACGCACGGCACCTGGAAGGCGCTGGCGAAGTTCATCGCCTCGTGGAAGTCGCCCTCGCTGGTCGCGCCGTCGCCAAAGAACGTGATGGCGACCTTGGGCTCCTTGCGCATCTTGAACGCCCAGGCGATCCCGGTGGCGTGGAGCATCTGCGTGCCGATGGGAATGCACAGGGGAAGCTGGCAGACACCCTCGGGGATCTGGTTGCCGCGCTCGTCGCCCATCCAGTGGAGGAGGATGTAGTGCATGGGAAGGCCGTGCATCCACAGGGCGGCGTTCTCGCGGTAGCAGGGGATGAGCCAGTCGGTGCCCTTGATCGCGGCGGCGGCGACGCCGATGGCGGTGGCTTCCTGCCCTTTGTTCTGCGGGTAGGTGCCCATGCGTCCGGATCGCTGCAGCTTGAAGGCGATCTCGTCCATGTGGCGGCAGACGTTCATGAACTGGTAGTGCTCCAGGACCTGCTCGTCGGTGAGGGTGAGAGCGGGGTCCTTGGTCATGGCGGTGTCGAGCACGCCGTTCTCGTCGAGAATCTGGAGGTGCTCGATCTTGGCCTGATAAGCGATTTTGCGGGGCATGAGGATCTCCCAGGGGCTTCAGGCCAAGGGTAGGTCTGTCAGAGCCCGACGCGCAAGCGAGGGAGGGCCGAGGGACACCCGAAGAGTCATTTGACACGAGCGGTCACCGTACGCGAACCCTCGCTGGCGCGTCGGGCTCTGATGCGTCGGGCTCTGAAGGTCACATCCCGTCGCCGATCTCAGTCGCCCGTGCGAACTCGCCGATGTCGAGGCGGGCGGTGCCCTCCTGGGTCGAGAGGCTGATGAGGTTCTTGCCGCCGTTCAAGATGGCGGTGCTGGCGTTGGCGGTTCGCTTCTGCTTGGAGACGCCGTCGGTGCGGGCGGCGAACTCGACCTTGCCTTTGAGCGAGGTGATCTCGATGCGGCCCTGGCTGTTGGGGGTGAAGTGGACGGAGATATCGCCCTTGGTGGTGGTGACTTTGATGTCATCGGCGACGCGGGCCTGGGTGCTGATGGTGATATCGCCGCCCACGCCGCCTCGGAAGCCGTTCTCGACGGTCATGGGCCCGCTGACGCCCTTGAGGGTGATATCGCCGCCGGTGTTGCGGACGCGGATGCCGTCGCACGAGGGGACGCGGATGACGAGCTTGACGAACGCGGGCACCTTTCCATCGTCGGTGCGCGAGGTGAGGACGCGCATGATCGGGCGTCCTTCCTGCATGATGATGTCGGCGGTGTACCAGGTCTTGACGATCTTGTCGTCGACCTGCTTCATGAACTTGCCCGACTCATCCCAGACGACGGCCTCGACGATCGGCTTGGTCAACCGCGGCTCGACTGAGAGGGAGACCGACCCGTTGCGGTTCTCGATGTCGATCTGCATCGCCCGGTCGCTCTTGGCGGTGGTGGGCGATTGCTGGACATTGACGACATTGGTGGTCGGGACCGTGAGCCCGCAGCCGGCCAGGGCGAAGACAGGAAGGGTGGCGAGCAACAGTCTGGTCCGCATGATTCAGAGTCTCCTGGTCTCGCCTGGCCTCGAGCCCGAGGGCGAAGGGGTGCGGCGGGACGGGGGATGTACGTTTGAGGGATCGTCCGAAGTTCGGTGTGGAGAGAACGGTCTATTGACTGGTTATCGACGTGCGGGCACGATGGACTTGGAAGTCCGCCGTCGCGAGTGTAGCGGCCGCCAACTTGGTGCACCTGATCGGACGTGCGGAGGGTGCCCCATGTTGGGGGACTGGAAGGGTGGCTGGGGCGGGCGACGCCCGGGCGTGTCTGCGGTGCGG
>CAYHQQ010000106.1:0-10085 GCA_964358855.1 uncultured Phycisphaeraceae bacterium | reverse complement strand
ACCTCCATCACCTCCCCCAACCGCCCGGCTCCTCCCCCACCGCGCAGCGGGGGGGTGTCGCAAGTCTTCGCAGCGACGGGGGGGGTGCCTCCGAGGGCCCCGCGCCCCCGTGATGTGCCCGACCTGCCCCACAATCACCAACGCATCTCGTACCGCATGCCCTTGCATGTCGCGGGTTCAAATTTCAAATTCTACATTCCGGATTCCAGATCCGAGCTCGCCTCCAGCCTTCCCATCCCACCCGATAGAATCCACCCGTGTGGCCCTTCTCCCGACGCACTCTCGCTCGCCATCGCGATCCCGCAGTCGCGCCAGGCCATCGCGCGATCCTCGACTCGGTCGAGAAGCTCCGTCATTCGAAAAAAGCCCGCCTTGTCTTCGGCGCAGACACCCACCGATACATCCTCCACCCTCCCCTGCGCGAGTCCGATGTCGAGGCCTTCGAAGCGACCCACAACGTCCGCCTCCCCCATGACTACCGCGACTTCCTCCTCCACGTCGCAAGCGGCGGCGCCGGTCCAAACTACGGCCTCTACAACTCCCTTGAACTCAAGGAATCCGACGCTCCACACCCTTACAACGACTGCGGAAGCCTCGTTGGAACACTTTCTCTCCCTTTCCCACATCGCGAACCGTGGAATGAACCATCGCCCGATCGCGATCGTGCACCAAATGCTCAGGGAGAAGCCTGGGAATCCTGGGGAAATCGCTACTGGGCCAGCCACCACTTCGATGGCGCTATCCCACTGTGCAATGTCGGCTGCTGCCTTCTCCAATGGCTCGTCATCACCGGCGACGAAGCCGGCCACGTCTGGAACGACTTCCGCGCCGACTTCCGTGGCATCCTGCCCCTGCAAATCGGCTCTCTCCGTCGCGTCACCTTCCTCCAGTGGTACCAATCCTGGCTCACCGACGCCTTGAAGCAATCTGCCTTGCAGTAGGATCACCGCGTCACCGCGTCACCGCGTCACCGCGTCACCCCCTCACCCCCTCATTCCTACTGTCCCCCATGCCCCTCCCCTTCGGCTGGCTCGCCGTCGACCTCATCGCCGAAGCGCTGAACACTCAGCACCCAAGCGTCGACCCCTACGCCGTCCGCTTCCCCGATCTCAAAAAGATGATCCTCGCCCTCCCCGGTTTCCAGGAAGAGCCCGGCCACCCCGTCAACGAGCGCATCCTCGAAACCATCCAAGCCAAATGGATCGAAGAACGCGCCGACAACCCCCCCGACGACGACTGATCCCTCCTCCCTCGCGCAGCGGGGGAGGTGGCGAGTCTTCGAAGCCGGAGGGGGTGTCTCCCCCCTAGTGCCTAGTGCCCAGTGCCTTCCGCACATACCCTTCCTCAATGCCCAAGCCCCGCATCCTCCAGGACCAGTATTTCAAGAAAGCCAAGGCCGAGGGTTTCCTCGCTCGCTCCGCCTACAAACTCCAGGAAATCAACGAACGCCAGGCCTTCATCAAGCCCGGCGACAAAGTCCTCGACCTCGGCTGCGCACCCGGTTCCTGGCTCCAGGTCGCCGCCCAGATCGTCGGCTCCCAGGGCGGCAACAAAGTCGGCGGCCAGGTCGTGGGCATCGACCTCAAAGAGTCCGATCCCGCCGTCCGCGAATCCCCGCTCGTCACCGACCTCGTCGGTGACATCTTCACCACCGACGCCGCCACACTCCTCGCCCCCATCCAGGCCCGCGACTACAAAGCGCGCATGGCAGCCGGCACCCCGCTCCCCACGCGCCTCTACGACGTCGTCATGAGCGACATGGCCCCCAACACCACCGGCCACGCCGACGACTTCATCTCCGCCCGCCTCTGCCGCCGCGTCTTGGAGCTCCTCCCCGGCCTCCTCCGCGAGGGCGGCCAGATGGCCATGAAAATCTTCGAAGGCTCCGAGTACCCCGGCGTCCTCGCCGAAACCTCCCGCATCTTCGCCAAAGCCCGCGGCTTCAAACCCCACGCCAGCCGCGACGTCTCCCGCGAGATGTACATCGTCGGCCAGAGCTTCGCCCCCCATCGCGCCGTCAAGCCCAGGCCCTCCCGCCCCGTCATCCCCCGCGGCTGGGGGAGTGGCAACGCCAATGGGGGCGCATGACCCTCCTCGCCCCCGAGGCCGCGATCGTCGCCGGCGCGCTCGCCATCCCGGCCGTCATCGCGCTCTATCTCCTCAAACTCCGCCGCCGCCCCCTCCGCGTCAGCTCCACCGTCCTGTGGATGCAGGCCGCCCACGATCTTCAGGTCAACGTCCCCCTGCGATGGCTCAAAGCCTCGCTCCTGCTCATCCTCCAGCTCCTCATCGTCGCGTGCCTCGCCCTCGCCCTGGGCCGCCCCGCCCTCGAGCGCGGCGCCTCCTCCGCCCGCAAGGTCATCCTCATCATCGACCGCTCCGCCTCGATGTCCGCCGTCGATGCCGGCACCTCCTTCTCCCGCCTCGACCGTGCTCGTGATCAGGCCACCAAGATCATCGACGACCTCGCCCGCGGCGTCGGCGGCGCCACCGTCGGCGTCATCTCCTTCGCCGCCGGCCCCACCGTGCTCCTGGGCCCCACACCCGACCTCTCTCTCGCCCGCGACGTCGTCGCCGCCATCGGGCCCACCGATCAACCCGGCGATCTCGCCAAGGCCGTCCAGATCGTCTCGTCCCTGGTCGCCACCAGCGGCGGCGAAGACGCACCCGACCCCGCGCTCGTCGTCTTGCTCAGCGACGGCTCCTTCATCGCCCCCGCCGGCACCGCCCTGGGCGGCGCCGAGTTCCGCTTCGTCCGCATCGGCCCCACCCAGGCAGACGCCCAGGCCGGCGTCGACAACCGCGGCATCACCGCCCTCTCCGCAAGGCGCGACGACCGTGAGCCCTCGCTCGTCCGCGTCTTTGCCCGCGTCATCAACGCCGGACGCCTCTCGATCCCCACAACCCTCACCCTCGCGTTCAACGGCACTCCGATCACCAGCCGCGCCGTCACCGTCCCCGCCGCCGGCAACGACTCCCCCGGCGTCGCCTCCGTCTCTCTCGAACTCTCCACACCCGCCGGCGGTGTCGTCACCGTCACCCTTCCCGGCAGCGACGCCCTCGCGTCCGACGATCTCGCCAGCCTCATCCTCCTCCCCGCCAGCCGCCCACGCGTGCTCCTGGTCTCACCCGCCGCCTCGTTGCCCGCCACCGAAGATTCACTCACCCCCGAACAGCTCCTGGGCGATGTGCTCGCCGAACTCCCGCTGGCTTCACTCGATCGCAAGACCGACGCCGAGTACTCCTCCCTCGCCGAGGGCGACATCGCCGCCCTCGACCTTGTCGTCTTCGACCGCGTCACGCCCAGTGCCCTTCCCCCCGTCGCCACCCTCAGCTTCGGCGCCGGCCTTCCCCTCGCCGGCCACTCAGTCTCTCCCCCCGATCCCGCCGCCGGCGGCACCTACATCCTCACCTGGAAGCGCACCCATCCCGTGCTCCGCGACGTCGCCGCCGACACCATCTTCATCGCCCATCCACTCACCCTCGCCGAACCCACGCCCGAAGAAACCGCCGCCTTGCATATCGAAGACCTCGCCCGCGGCCAGTACGGCCCGCTCCTGCGATCCTCCGAGGTCGACGCCCACCGCCACCTCATCGCCCCCTTCGAACTCGCCCAGACCAACTGGCCCCTCCAGCCCGGCTTCACCATCTTCCTCGCCACCGCCGTCGAGTTCCTCACCGGCAAGTCCGGCGACGCCGCCGCCCTGGCCGCCTCCACCTCCCGCGCGATCGATCTCCTGGTCCCCCCCGGCGCGACCCGCCTCACCGTCGAAGGCCCCCAACAACTCTCATTCGACCTGACCGCCTCGCCCACCGCGACGCGCCGATCCATCGGCCCCCTGGAGCGCGCCGGCGTCTACACCATCCGCGCCGACCGCGGCGAGCCGATCCCCGCCATCGCCGCCATCAATCTCGCCGACGATACCGAGTCCGCCCTGGGCACCCGCGACGTCGTCCAAGTCTCAGGCCAGGCCGTCAGCGCCGCCACCACCGGCAGCGCCCCCTCGGAAATCTGGCCCTGGTTCGTCATGGCCGCCGCCGCCCTGCTCGCCCTCGAGTGGCTCGTCTTCGCCTTCAAGAGCCGGGTCTAACCCGCCCGCCATCGGGCGCGCCAAGCCCGTCCCACGCCGACAGATCGATCGCCGCCCGCGACGGCTCGCTCTGCCACGGAAACATCGGCCGCGGCCACGCGTAGTGCCGCCCGATCGCATCAGTAAAGTCAATCCCGATCAACAGCACCCCATCGCCCGAAGTCTCGAGCGCAATAGGCACCTCCGCCGCCCACCCACGCGTCACATCGCTGGGCGGCCCCGCAAGATCCGAAGTCGGCACTGTCACAAGCGCCCTCCCGCGCCCCGGCGCCCCGGTCCAAACCCGCAGCGTCGGTGTCCCCGCCGCGATCGACACGAGCTCGCCCGGCAGCCCCGCAAACTCCACATGCAGCCGCCACCCCTCGCCCGCCTTGCGCCCGATCGCCGTCGCCGACGCGCCGCGGATCAACGACACCGCCGCCGGCGCTCGCCCTCCGCCCTCACCCACGCCAAGCCCCATCGCGAAGGTTGCCTGCGCGTGGTCCGCCTCCAGCGGTCCAAGCAGCAACCCCGGCGGTTCGGCCCGCACCAGCGACCCCTGCATCGTCAGCGACCGAGTCCAATCGCCCAGTTGCAGCCGCGCGGTGCGCGCCGGCACCACGCCGTACTCGGGCATCTGCCCGAGCATCAGGCGAATGGTCTTGAGCGGCTCGACGCGGGAGAGCTCGCCCCCGCCCGCCCCAAGATCGGAGTTCTCGCCCACCAGTCTGGCCAGCCGCGCCTCGCCCGACAGATTGACCGCGCCGATCTCCGCCACCGGCAGCCGCGTCGCCGCGTCCACCGACGACGCGTCCGACACCACCCACGCCGCGCAGATCGGCAGCGCCGACTCCCACTGCTCGGCCGCACGCGCCCGCTCACCCTTGCCCAGCCGCGGATCCAGCAAGAGGTTCACCAGGTCATCCAGCGACGCCTGGCTCGTCGGCCACACCGGCACGATCTCCCCCATGATCTCGGCCGCCAGCGTCAGCCGCCGGCGCACCCGCTCGCACACCGCCCGATCATCGGCCCACAAAAGCCCCAGCGCCACCCGCCACCGCTCCTCCACCTGCTCGGCGATGATCTCCAGCGCCGGATCCATGAAGCGGTCGCTCTCGCTGGGGTGCTCCACCACATCCTGCGTCGGCAAAAGCGTTCCCAGCGCCAGACGGCTCCTCCAGCGGCGAAACGGACTGGCCGCCTCTTCCGCCGCCGCCGCCACCACACCCGCGCTCCGCCGCGCCACTTCGCTCAGCGGCGAGCCCCACGCCACCGTCGCGTCCCTGTCGGCGATCGTCCGCGACGAGACCAGCCAGTTGGGCGACACGCGCCGCCCGCCGATCCAAAGCCCCTGCCCCATCGCCCCGCCGGGGATGGCAAAGATCGCAAAGTCCGCGCTCGCCTCCATCGGGTTCTCAACCTTGCTCTCGCCGATCTCTCGCGTGCTCCACCTTCCAACCGAAGTCATCCACGCCGCCCTCGCGCCCGGCGGCACCGCCGGGTTCGCGCCCGGGGCGGTGACCAGCGTCCGGACGAGCACGTCCACCAACCGCCCGTCATCCAGCCGCACGCTGTCGAATCGTCCGGCCCTCGCCGCCGGGTCGCCCTCGAAGTACCGCAGCGGGACCACCAGCGTGCTCGACCACGCCACATCGAGCCGCTCGGGCGGCGCGATGGGTTGCCTGACGCCCGTCGACTCAAGCGGCCTTGGGCCGCCCCCTTCACTTCCATCGCCGCCGCAGGAACAGCACAACGCCAAGGCCACCGCGCCAGCGGCTCCGAGAATCCTGCACACCGAATTGGACCCGACGATTCTCATCAGCAGAGCCTATTCGGTCCGATGCGACCGTGGGTTCCCGTCCATCAGCTTGGAGGGCCATGCCGCAGATTGAATGTGAGAATTCCGGTCTTGGATATCGAGGGGTTATGGCGGAAATCGCACGCCAACATCCTTGCCTTGGACCCCGGAGGGGTCATCTTCAATAGCCGGGGGCGCAGCCCCCGGAAGCGTCAGACAATGCGTTTCGACCCCGAAGGGGTCGGCCTCAACGCGTCGTGAATTGCGGGGTGTCAAGGGCGGTCCCCTAAAGGGTCCAATGCACGATTCATGGCCTACCGGGGGCAGCGCCCCGGCCATTCACGTTCAGGCCTTTGGCCTGCAATGCAACGAAAGGCGTGAATCTCGCGGAAAGGGGATCCAGTTCAATGAGGCTGAACGGGGAGGGGTTGATTGTGGATATGTGGGGCCGCTTGCTTGCCGGATGGTGGCGACCTTGGCATACTGGTCGCCATGAACACACTCACTCGTGGAATGGTTGCGGAATTCATGGGGACGTTTCTGTTCGTCTTCTTCGGGTGCGCCTCGATCATCATGACCCAGAAAGACCTTGGAGCAAACGGCTCTCTGGTCACCATCGCCCTGGCCCACGGCCTGACCCTGGGCGTGATGATCACGGCCTGCATGTACGTCTCGGGTGGACAGCTCAATCCCGCTGTGTCCATCGGTCTGGTCGTCGCTGGCAAACAGAAGCCGGTCCAGGCCGTCGCGTTCATAGTCGCCCAGCTCCTGGCGGCGTCCTGTGCCGCCGGGATGCTGCAACTCATTCTGTCTCCGGATGTGGCCAACCACCAGTCGGTCAAGCTGGGAGCCACCATCGGAACACTGACCAACCACGTCAACACGCAGGGCGTCTTCCTGGTGGAAGCGATCGCGACGTTCGCCCTCATGGTGAGCGTGCTGATGAGCACCGTCGACGCGAGGGCCCACAAGTTGGGCGGGCTGGTGATCGGGCTCACGCTCGCGGCAGCCATCATGGCGATCGGGCCCCTGACGGGCGCTTCGCTCAACCCGGCCCGCACGTTCGGCCCGGCCATCTGTGGGTCGCACTGGGACATGCACTGGGTCTACTGGGCCGGCCCGGTCTTTGGAGCCTCGGCCGCGGCGTTTGTCTACAAAGTCGTCTGGGACAGCAAGCCCTCGACGTGATTCCTACCCTTTGGGCCATGCGCCCACGTGCCTTTACGCTGATCGAATTGCTTGTCGTCATCGCGATCATCGCGCTGCTCATCGGACTCTTGCTCCCGGCCCTCGCACACGCGAGGCTCGCCGGCAAGGCGACGGCCTGTCTTGGACGCCTCGAGCAGATCGGCCACGCGATCGCGCTGTACCAGCAGGACTTTGACAACGTGATGCCGCAGGCCAAGGGGCCCTTGCCCATGGGCGGGCAGGCGGTGATCGGGGCGCTCTTTGGCGGGAAAAAGGGCGTGCTGCCGTTCTACGGGATCGACACCATCGGGGCCGAGAAACGCCCGCTCAACAAGTACCTGGGCGATCGCATCGTGCCGCCCGACGCCGACCCGGGCGTGTGCGAGATGCCCGAGTGGAAGAGCCCTGTCGACAAGGGATCAGAGAACACCGGCGTCCCCATCCCCGGGCTCGACCGCTGCGACAACATGTACGACTTCATCGGTTCGAGCTACACGCTCAACGACCACGCGCTCGATGGTGAGGATCATGCGACGCTGGTTCCGCAGGGTGGTGGGAAAATGCCGTTCCTGATCCAGCCGTCCAAGACATGGATGGTGGGCACGCACCCGATCTACAACTACCAGGAAGATGGCGATCGCGGGCAAAGCTGGTACTTGAAGGGAAAGGTGGAAGCCAACCTGCTCTTCTGCGACTTCCACGCGAAGATGCGGATCGCGATCCCGGTTGGGGCGGTGAACACGACGGACGACTACACGTTCTTGCCGTGAGATGCGAACGCTTGAAATGCGAACGCGAAGGTGCGAAGGGGAGCGGAGGGCGCGAAGGGGGAGGCAGGGTTCAAGGCAGAAAGGCACTCGAAACACGGAGGCCACGGAGGGACACGGAGGAAGGCGGGGAGGGGGTAGAGGTGGGAAGAGTGGGAGGTGGGCGTGGTGGAATCGGAAATCTCAGATTTCAGATTTCAGCCCATCACTGCGTGACCAACAACTCCTGCCCCCTCACACTCGACTCCAGCGCGCCGGGCAGATCCGACGGATCCCACACCGGGGTGCGGCGGCAGAAGCGGATGGTGGTGGTGCCGAAGGTGATCTCGTCCTCGCCGGCCAGGACGGTTTCGCGGCGAAGGAAGCGGCCGTTGAGTTTGGTGCCGTTGGCGGAGCCCAGGTCGACGAGCATGTAGGCTTTGTGGCCGTGGTCGAACCAGATGCGGCAGTGTTCGCGGGAGGCCTTCTCATCGGTGAGCTGCACATCGCAGCCGGCAAGACGGCCCAGGGTGAAGGTGCCGCCGGCGATGGGGCAGACTTTGCCGCGGTCGGGGCCGGAGAGGAAGAGAAGCGATGCCATGGGTGGGGTCCTTTGGATGGTGGGAGTGGTGGGGTGGTCGTGTGGGGGTCCTGCGGAGGCGGGCCCGACACTCCTTAGTGCGGACCTGGCGGGTGAATTGGCGGGTGAAAGTTCGCGGGTGAGGCAGTTTTTCTCAGGGGCCGGGTCGAGATCGATGGGCCTGATGGGTCCCATGGGTCGTATGAGTCCCATCCGGCCCCAAGAGACCCATATCATGGGGCCATTCCAAAAAGGGGCCTTTGATGCGATTGACGATGGTCGGGACCGGATACGTGGGGCTGGTGACTGGGGTTTGCTTTGCCAACACCGGCAACGATGTGACGTGCCTGGATGTCGATGAGGGGAAGATCAAGCGCCTTTCGGCCGGGGAATGCCCGATTTATGAGCCGGGGCTCGAGGAGCTGTTGGAGCGGAATATCAAGGCCGGACGGCTCAAGTTCACCACCGATCGAGCCGGGGCGTACAAGGACGCGGAGGCGATTTTCATCTGCGTGGGGACCCCCAGCGATGAGCGGGGGCACACCGATTTGCGGTTCATCGACCAGGTGGCCGACGACATCGCGGCGGCCCTGAAGGTTGGGAAGGGGGGTTCGGTGCGAACGGTGGTGGTGAAGTCGACGGTGCCGGTGGGGACGACGCTGCGCGTGAGAGAGAGGATTCTCAAGGCGGCGCCGGGGGTTGCGTTCAGGGTCGCGAACAATCCGGAGTTTTTGAAGGAGGGCGATGCCGTCACGGACTTCAACAAGCCCGACCGCGTGGTCTGCGGCGTGGAAGTTGCCGATGGCAAACTCGACGAGCACGCTTCGGCGATGTTCAAGCGGCTCTACGACCCGTTCGTGCGCAACGGGCACCCGGTGTTCATCATGGACATTCTGTCGAGCGAGATGGTGAAGTACGCGAGCAACAACTTTCTGGCGACCAAGATCAGCTTTATCAACGAGATGGCCAACTTGTGCGAGGCCCACGGAGCCGACATCGATGAAGTGCGCCGGGGCATGTGCTCTGACAAGCGGATCGGAAACCAGTTCCTGTATCCGGGGCTTGGGTATGGCGGCTCATGCTTCCCCAAGGACACGCTCGCGTGCATCATGATGGGGGAGAAGTCGGGTGTGCCGATCGCGGTTTCGCGGGCCGTGCACGACACGAACCAGCAGCAGCGGGAGCGGTTTTTCGCGAAGATCCAGGGGCACTTCAAGAAGGATGGCGGGCTTGCGGGCAAGACGCTGGCATTCTGGGGGCTGGCGTTCAAGCCGCGGACGGACGATGTGCGAGAGTCGCCGGCGCTGACGCTGATTCGAAGGGCGGTGGGGTTCGGTGCGGCCGCGCGCTGCTACGACCCGGTGGCGGCGGAGACAGGGGCGAAGGAACTGGGGCCGGTGCCCGTGATCTGCCGCGACATGTATGAGGCGGCCAAGGGTGCCGATGCGATTGTGATCTCGACGGACTGGGACGAGTTTAAGAGCCCGGACTTTGAGAAGCTGGCGGAGATCATGAAGGGGAAGGTGATCTTTGATGGGCGGAATTTGTATAGGCCGAGCGCGATGAAGGGGTTGGGATTTTCGTACGTGTCGGTTGGTCGCGCGGCGGTGTAAGAAGGCAGTTCACCACAGAGGGCCTTTGTTCAGATCCCGACGCGCAAGCTAGCCCGGATTATTCACGATTGAATGAACATGAACGGCCTT
>CAYHQQ010000105.1:0-10113 GCA_964358855.1 uncultured Phycisphaeraceae bacterium | reverse complement strand
CATTGTTGGGGGCTTTTTTTTTTTTTTTTGGGGGTTTTTTTCCCCCCGCGGCCCCCCCCCCCCCCCCCCCCCCCCCACACACACACGCCCCTGGGTGCAGGATCATGTCCGACTTGAATCTCGTGACTGATCAGAACCCTTCCGAGACAAGCCCGAGAGTTTCCACACCTCCAAGTCGCGATCGATGTCATAGGTGTGGCCGCACTCCGGGCACGTGCCCGCCGGCGGCAATCCCGAGACGTTGTACCCGCAATCCGTGCACAGGCGTCCATCCGAGGCCTCCCAATCACGGCGAATCCCCCGCAAGAGCCAGTGTCCAAACGGCAGGATCACACACATCGGCAAAGCCCCGGTCGCGAGCGGGATCCAGACGCTCCAGCCTTTCCGCGGCCAGTCCAGAGCCTGGCGGAGCACGACGTACGCGATCGTGGCGAGCACCACCAACGAGGAGAGAGCGACGCACCACATGGAAACGCGTCGCATCACGGGCGCGCCAAACGAGCGGGGGCTGAGGATCGACGGCTTCACCTCCCAATGCTACCGGCTTGGGGCCTCCGAAGCCGCTTTGGGGCCCCGAACGCTCATCTTTCCACAAACGACTTCAACCTCGCCAACGCATCATCCCACTGGCGCGAGATGCTCTCCAGGGCGCTCCTGGCGTCATCCAAAGCCTCGGGCTCGAGTTCAAAGTGACTCTCGCGTCCGTGACGAACACCCCTGACCAATCCGGCGTTCTCGAGCACTCGAAGGTGCTTGGTGATCGCCTGGCGCGTCAGCGCCAGTCCCTGGGTGAGACGTGAGATCGAGAGCGGCGAGCCGCCTCCGAGGCGTGCGATCAGTGCCAGTCGCGTCTGGTCGCCCAGGGCGGCGAAGATCGGCGCGCTGCGCCGCAGAGTCCGCTCGGATCGTTCATGGCGCTTTGGCAACGTGGGCCTCGATGTTCTTGACCTGCTCGGTCCAGCCGCCATCGTTCATGCGGAACGCTTCGGCGCGGCGTGCGAGCGGGATCGAGTCGAACCCCGACTCGGACACGACAAGCAGCGTCCCCGTGGGCGTCTTCTGGAGCCTGAACTCGACCAGCGTGGGCGGCTCCTTCGAGTAGTCCGCCTTGGAGTCCACCGCGTAGGGGTGCCAGTTGAACGAGAAGAGCCGCTCGCTCTCCATCTTCTGGACCACGACTTCCATCACCAGGTGCTCGTACCCCGGGTAGGTGATCCGGCCTCGGGTGATCTTGCCGGGAACGAACGGGCCCTCAAGGTTCACCCTGAACCACTGGCTGAATTCCTTGTGGTCGGTCAGTGCCCGCCAGACCCTGGCCACCGGGGCCGCAAGCTCGATCCTTTTCTCGATCCGATCCGTGCTCGACCTGCTCATGTGCAACCTCCAGGTTGCATATTAGCCTGCCCGTCCTGCGGAGGCAAGGGGGCATCCTCCCTCGAGCCGACGGGCGCCATGGGCCCCTCCGGAGATGTTCCTTTCGCAGTAGAATCCCCGCGATGCGAGACCCACGACTCGACAAACTGGCTGATGTGCTCGTGCGATATTCCACGCAGGTCCGCAAGGGGGATCTTGTCACCGTCCTGGGCGAGCCGGCCGCGATGCCGGCAGTCGAGGCGATTTTCGAGAGCGTGCTGAGGGCGGGGGGCCACCCCAGCTTCCACTCGCGTCCTGAGAGTCTCCAGGAGGTCAAGCTGCGGCATGGGAGCGATGAGCAGATCACGCACGAGTGCCCGTTCGAGAGGTGCCGCCTCGAAAGGTGCGATGTGATGATCGTGCTGATCCATCCGATCAACACGAGGTTTCTGGGGCACATGGACCCTTCGAAGGTCGCCATGGCGCAGGCTTCGCGCCGAGATCTCATCAGCATGTCCCTCCAGCGTCACGCCCGGGGCGAGTCGCGGTACGTCCTCACGGAGATTCCGAGTCAGGCGGCGGCCCAGGACGCCCAGATGTCACTCGCCGATTATTCCGATTGGGTCTTTGCCGCCGGATTCCTGCACCTCTCCGACCCCGTGACGGCGTGGCTCGAGCTGCGCGAGCAGCAGGAACGGGCCCGCGCGTACTTTCAGGCCAGGAGCACACTTCGGTTCCAGGCCCCGTCAAGCGACGGCTCTCGCGGCGGGCACAAGCACGACGGCACCGATCTGACTGTTGATGTTTCGGGGCGCACGTGGATGAACCACTCCGGCGGCGAGAACTTCCCCGATGGCGAGGTGGAAACAGGCCCCCGCGGCGTCGACGGCGTCGTCAACTACACCTTCCCCGCGATCTACAAGGGCAAGGAGGTCGAGGGCATTCGCCTGAAGTTCAAGGCAGGGCGCGTCGTCGAGGCGAGTGCGACCAAGAACGAGGATTACCTCGTCAAGCTCCTGGATCAGGATGAGGGTGCCCGCAACTGCGGCGAGATCGCCCTGGGAACCAATTACCACCTTAAGGGATTCACGAGGAACACGTTCTTCGATGAAAAGATCGGCGGCACGTTCCACGCGGCCGTGGGCGCGGGGTATCCCCAGAGCGGCAACACCAACCAGTCGGCCCTGCACTGGGACATGGTGTGCGACCTGCGCCCCGGCGGCGCGTACCCGGGAAGTCCCGGAGGCACGGTTCACGGGGATGGGGAGTTGGTTCAGCGCGATGGCAGGTTCCTTTTTTCCGGTTGGCCTGGCGCATGAGAGATTCGCCGATGTGCCGGGAGGCACGCGGAACGACACATGCTTGACGAGTTGTCTGAGGTATGGCGGCCTTGGCGATGTGGGGCCGCGGGAAGGGTGTGGTGGGCTCCGGCGTTACTCGCTTCCGGCGGGTAATCTGCCCCTGGATCGAAGGAGTGGGGCATGGTTTGGATGCCGCCAGCGGAAATGATGACTTGTGCGATGGCGCGGGGCGCGATGCTCGTTGTGAACGCGCGCAAGTGCGGCCTTGTCGCGATGTGAATGAGTCGGCTCTGGAACGGAGTCGCATTTGGCGCGTGGGGGATTGTCTTGCGGGGGCGATTCGGAATCGACGCGGACGTCTTGGAAATCGCCGCGGACGTCTGGAGAGTCGACGCGGCGGGAGAGCGCGAGGACTTGGGCCGGCGCCAATTGCGTGGGGACGGCGGGAGCGGTGGTGGGAGTTTCGGGAGAGGGGGAAAGGTTGGCGTTGTGGGGAGAGTCGGCAGAAGGAAAAGGGACAGCGTCCGCGAGGCTTTGCAGCTGTGGGGGGAGCTGATCGATGGGAGGCTGGGGAGTCGCGACGGGAAGCGCGGTGGCGGGAAGCGTGGCGGAGGTGGGGCGGGATTTGGAGCGGGGCTTGTAGGGGCGCGGTTTGCGGGGGCGCGGGTGGAGGGGGCCGCCGCAGAGGATGTTTGCGAGGCGGATTGCGGCGCCGAAGCGCTGGCGCGGGTCGGTGGTGGTGTCGATGATCTCGACGAGGGGTTCGCAGCCCGCGATGACGGCCCGCAAGTGGTTCTGTTGCGCGAGGAAGCTGGTTGCGGGAGTTTTCTGGACGGGTGGTCTGGTGTTGAGGACGGCGAGGAGCTCTTCGCCAGAGAGATCAAAGCGGGCGCAGAGAGTGCGGATGTCGCCCTTGAGATCAACGAGAGCATTGAGAAGGTCGGGAAGGGAATGGACTGGGGGAGCGCAAGAATCGCCTTGCGGATCGGAGGCGATGATGGGAGAAACGCGGTCCATCGTCAACACAACTCATGGGTGGAGAATTGTTCTCAGGGAATCGGTGAAGTTGGAGGAAACTGCGGAGATTGAGTTGTCGGACCCGCGGGAAATGCGCGGAGGCGGAAAGGCATGTAACCACAGTGAGCACAGAGGGGAGGCAGTGGTGGAGGCAGGAGGTGGAGAGGAAGTTGTACTACGGAGAGTGCGGAAGGGAGCCAGAGTTCAAGGCAGAAGCGCAACTCAACGCAGAGCGCGGAGAGAACAGAGAGGAGGAAGTGTTCATGGCAGCTTGCGTGTCAATGAACCCGCAGGGCGCACCGGCACGAGTCGCCTCGGGTGCGAATGGTGGGTTAGGGACAACGGCGGGGCGACTCGTGGCACGTCCAGGGTGACACTCGGGGCACCCGGCATGAAGGCGGGGACTTCGAGGAGGGCCAGGAGTTGAAGGCCGCTGAGGGAGAAGCGGTCACATCAGAAGAGAGGATATAGTCTGCGCATGGGTTTACCAGCGGGCGGATTCGCGGACAAAGTTGGCAATCGCCACGAAGCTCTATATGTAGTTTCTGCCGCGCTCGAAGTGTATCGGAGTAATCGCGCAAGTCTGCGATGGGAGGGCTTGGGAGGCCTATTTAGGGGCATCGAGTACCGTCTTACACTGCAAGGTGGATCAATTGAGTGCGTACAGTGCAAGGGTGCGGAAAAGAACTGGACGATCGGGATGCTGGACGCCGAAGGCGTGCTTTCGGCGATAAAGTCGCAGCTTACCTCAGCACACGCGTCGCGATTCGTCCTCATTCTTGCGGGAACGGCTCGACCCTTCAGAGAACTGACCGAGCGTGCCCTAATGTTTCAGCCAGACGTGCCGTTCGTCGGTTTGCTGACAAAAGCGCAAGGCTCAGCCTTCAAGCAGATGCTGAAGTACTGGCAGCTTCCTGACGACACGGATGGTCACGAACAGGCCCGAGCGTGGCTGTCGAGGACCTGCGTGCATGAACACCGCACACTCGATTTGGCTAAGAAAGAAGTCGAGCGTGAGTGCGAAGACTGCTTCAAGGGACCTGTCTCAGCGAGTTGGGCGGCGATTCGCGACATTCTTGAAGTGCATTTGGGACAGTCGATTTCAGCCGACAAGTTGCTCGAAGTGCTTCGCTCGGATCCCTACAAGATCGAACCAAGGGATTGGAGTCGCGTACCGGACGCAATAAAGTCGGTGAATGCCCTTCGCGACCGCTTTCTGGCGCAACTCAAGAGACGTCTGATACGAGGGCAACTGCTCGCTCGACCCGAATCGCAACTACTTCTCAACGCCATTGGCACCGCAGGCGGTCCGGGCGTGCTTTTTCTGCACGGCGGGGCAGGCATCGGAAAGTCGGCAGTGCTATACGAGACGGTCGAACGTTTGGTGGCTCGCGGTGTATGCGTCATCCCTCTTCGTCTGGATAATCGACTTCCCTCGGGCAGCCTAAGGCAATACTCCCGAGAAGTTCTTCAACTGCCAGAGACGCCGGTGCGATGCGCAGAACGACTCGCGGCCGGTGGGCCCGCTGTGATCGTGATTGACCAATTGGATGCGGTGCGGTGGACCGGAGTCCACTCTACTTCGGCCTGGGATGTGACTCTGGAAATGCTCGAAGCAGCGCGTTGCATTCCAGGAATGCGTGTCATTGTCTCTTGCCGCACGTTTGACATGAGGGACGATCCGAACATTCAGAAGTGGAGGACCGATCAGGCTTCGTGGAACCAGATTCAGGATATTGAGGTGAAGCCGCTCGATCCGAAGTGCGTGCAAGATGTGCTCAAGCAGCATGGGTTTGCGGTGAAGCTGTCCAACAAGCAACTTGCCCTACTCGGCAACCCCCTCATGTTGTCGATTTGGTGCGAGCTTGTTGCCGAGGGAATGGATCTGTCCGCCATCTCCGGCTCGTCACGCTTGTTGAAGGAGCATTGGAATCAGACAAAGCGGCGTCTCAAGGAGAATCACGGCATTCCCGACGACACTGCCGAAGATACGATCGGGGAGATTTGCAAGTGGGCGGAGAGCCACGGGCAGCTGGATTTCCCAAGCAATCTGTCTAGGAACAAAGCGGCGATCGTAGCACTCGCGTCAGAGTCCTTTCTCGATCGATTGGATGCGAAACGCTTTCGGGTATCGCATCAGAGGTATCTGGATCACCAGACCGCGATCTCTGTCTATCGGCAGGTCCTTCAGGAACGAGTGTCTGTGACGAAGTGGCTTGTGAACGCAGATCAGTCTCTCATGCGGCGTGAACAAGTGCGCCAAGTCATGGGACTTCTTCGCGATGATGACTCGGCAGCGTACCAGACGGCTCTGAAGGACATGCTCGAAGCGCCCCACATCCGCGAACATTTGCGAGATCTGATTCTACAGCTTCTCGCAGAGGTAGATTCGCCATCTGAGTTTGAGATCACACTGATGATGCGTCTAGTACAGGACAACAAATGGTTCAGACGAATCCGCGCCAGAACTTTCACGACGCGTGCGTGGAAAAAGGTGCTCGTCGAACGCGGTATGATTTCCGTGTGGCTCAAGTCGCCCGACCAAGCAACTTGGGGCTGGGCGTCTTGGGCTTGCAGGCACCTATGCGAGAGCGATGCGACCCTTGTGACAAGCGCGTTGAGGGACTTGCAGAGCGACGGCGTTCTGCCGGACGAGAGGCTCGCTCAGTCGCTGCCGTATTCGAGCAAGGATGACACGCCATGGCTTTCTAGATCGCGGTTCAGGCTTCAGCGTCGAGGGCTCCTGCGCTGCGACCCCTATGACGTCACTCACCTCGGGAAGGAGCACCCAGCGGCCGCCTTGCGCTATGCCGTTCACCTATTTCGATGGGACCTTGCGAACATTCGTCGTCCCGGTTTGATGCCGCGAGGGCCGGAGCACAGATTTGATCGCTATTCGCGGACCAGTGTCACGGACACCGCCGGGCTTCGTGCGGTGGCCACGGCGCTTCCACGGGAGACGTGGGATGCCATATTGCCGATATTTCGTCGAAGTATCACGTGGCGGCAGCGTTGTCGAAGAGTGGGGGCGGCGGACCAACAATTGACTCTCGGTTATGGTCATCCGTTACGATCTCTCAACGCAAGACTCCGAGCGATGCTCTCTACTGCTGCTGAGAAGCTCGCGGAAGGTGACAGCGCTCAACTCTGGGAATGGATTCGGCCATTGCTGACTGGTCGTTCACGGGCGGCCACAATCCTTTGCGCCAGCGTGATCGGAATGCTTCGGCCTCCGTTTCCGAAGGCGGCGATCAAGTGGTTGGCATCTGACCTCCGTCGTCTCGGCGTAAAGGGTCGGAAGCACGATCTTGCTCGTTACTGGTTTGGCCGGTCAATCGTGAGGCATGTTTGCAAAGTCGCCCCCGGGGACAGCGAACTCCTCGTGGCGGCGATTCGATCGTACCACGACAAAGGCGAGGGGCCCGAGTTGAAATCGCGACGGACGCGGACCCTCGATGGTCATCCATCCACCTATCCCAGCCGTGTCGGCCTTCCCCAATTCCTCTTGCTGTCAGCCGTTCCTTGCGAGAGGCTTGACGAGGAGACTCGTCATCGTGTACGTCAATGGGACGCGAAGTTTTGTCTGCGTCCTGAAAGACTGCGGATCCAAAGGGAGAAGGGGGCGCTTATGTCCCGCCCCACCGATTGGAGACCGCTCCGACAGCACGCTGGCCTTCACGCGATGCAAACGCTCATCCCTGTTGACCGTTTAGCACGAATTCCCGACAAGGAATGGCTCAGGATCGCGTCGCCGGACTGGGCCAACCGGATGGAGTCGCGTTGGCTTGGCCGGAGGTACTCGCGGGAAACTCCCGAGATTCTTTCCGCTTCCTCATTCGGCAAGGCGGCCAGGACGAACCCGGGAAGGTTTGCAAGACTCGCAAGCCGCTTGCCGGTCGAGACCGACGGGCAGTGGTTTGAATCAATTCTCGAAGCGGCCCGCGACATTGAGCCGCCGCCAGAAGTTGGGAACGAATGGCAGGCAGCTTCCGCCTCAGAAATCGAAGCACTGCTTGCGAGAGTTGAAGCGAGAAATGATAGCGAATTGGTGATAGCACGCGCCAGGCTCGTTCGATCCCGACCCGATGAGAATTGGAGTGAGGTCGTTGTGTCACAGCTTTGCGAGGCCGCGTTGGCCCACGTAGATCCCGGCGCGATTGAATCCCTCGGAACTGAAACAGATGCCGATAAAGTCGGGGATAGTCTGTTGCAGACGTCACTCAACTGCACTCGCGGCGTCGCAATTTCTGCAATTGAAAGTCTCATGTGGGAGCACCCTGAGCGATGTGAGCGGTTTTTGAGCGTCGCGGTGCGCGCTGTGCGAGATCCGCATCCCGCGGTTCGTATGGCTGCCATTGGCCTGGCCGGACCACTCTTGAGTTCCGATCCCGATCGGGCCATTGACCTCATCGCGACAGCTTGCACGTGTAACGGCAGCCTAGCACTTCGTTCGCATTCTCTCGCCTGCCTGCTTCCCCACCTATGGCACCGGAGCAATGCAAGCGTCGAGAACATCATCGAGTCGATGTTGGGCTCGGGAATGAAAAAGGTTGAGGAAATGGGTGCTTCCTACGTGACCGCCATTTACCACCGGAAGGGACGTATGTCCGATGTGGCCACGAGATGTGCGAGTGGAAGCCTCAACCTACGAAAGGGAGTCGTTGATGCGTTAGTGCAGTTGGCCGATGCGACGCCCGAAGGCAGATCAAGCCTCGACGCGCTGGTGTCGTTCTGGGACGATCCGGATTCAAGCATCGCCGGCACAGCCGCACAGGTATTTCGAGATTGTGACTTGATGAGTTCATCAGTTGGACCGACGCTTGCGGCTCGCTTTGTGGAGAGCGTTCAATTCTCGCGAGATCCAAACGACCTTCTTGAGCCTCTCTCGGTTTATACGGGCGATTTGGTGCCCTTTCAGCCGATACTTGCCCGAATCGTTCAACGAGCAACGGGAGACATGCTCGGACTGAGTGACAATCCGAGCCGAGAAACGTACGGATTTGCCGGAAAGAACGCAAAGTGTGTTCTCAGGTTGTACGCAAGGGCCCAGGGGAACCATCAATCCCAGATTCGCACTTGGTGTCTGGACCAATTCGATCTTCTAGCCATGGCCGGCGAGCCCACGTGGGAACAGGCAGTTGACGACTTGGATGTTGACGCATGAAGTCGACCTGACCCAGATTCCATTGACCCGTATCGAATGACCGATCTGGCGAGCCTCAATCCGTTCGGGACTCAGGTAGTCCAGGGCGGTGTGGAGACGGCTGACCTGCTCGATCGCGGCCGCCTTGATCTCTTCGGTATAGACCTTCCTCGCCACAGTGACACTCCTTGCCCCGGGCAGTTGTGCCGAGGTTGGGTTGTGTCAACGGAATCTGGGACGGCTCACGTTTTCAGATCCCGTCAGTTCAAAGCGTTCTCAGCGGAACCAGCGCTCGCAGCCGCGGTTCCCGCAGGTAGAGGCCCAGCCACATCACCACGCCCAGGCTCGCCTGCATGTAGAAGGGTTCTTCGAGGCGTACGTGGGTCGCGATCGCGCCGCCCAGGTAGCCGGCGATCAGAATCGCTCCAAGCACGGCTGTCTGGGGAATCAGGAAGAGCACGACACAGGCGAGCTCAAGCACACCCAGGGGCACGGCCGTGTGCAGAGGCCACCCCAAGTGTTCGAATCCCTTGACGACGTCGGGGGATTTGCCAAACTTGCCGAACGCACTGAAGAGGAACAAGGGCACCGGCAGGGCGCTCAAGACCCAGCCGATCCAAAATGCCATGCGCGAAGGGCGTGGGGGCGTGGGCTGAGTGTCTGTGGCCATGGGCATCTCCTGTCGTGGGGTGATTCAGAGCGTTCGATAGGTTACAGGTTTTCGGCCAGCCTGGCGAGTTGGTCCGTGCACTTGCCCCACCCCTCGTGAAACCCCATCTTCTCGTGCGTCTCCCGGTCGGCGACCGACCAGTGCTTCACGCGAGCGGTGTACCTCGTCTTGCCCCCCTCGTCCTCGAACGTCACGATCCCCGTCATGAACGGCTTGGGCGATGGCTCCCACGCTTTCGTGTAGGCGTCGGTGAAGACCAGCCGCTCGTTCTTCACGACCTCGAGGAAGATGCCCGGGCAGCGCTCCTCCTGCCCCTCGGGGCTTCGCATCACAAAGAGCGACGAGCCCCCCGGCCTCAGGTCGAGCTCAACCACCGGTGTGGTCCAGGGCAGCGGGGCGAACCACTGCTTGAGCAGCTTGGGCTCGGTCCACGCCCGATACACCTTCTCGCGCGGGGCGTTGATGAGACGGGTGATCATCAGTTCGCGGTCGTTGGTCGGTGCAAGTGTCTGTGTCGGCATGGGTGGTTTCTCTAGAGAGATGTGTTCATGTGGACAGAGGTGGGTACAAAATTCGTGCTGCGTGCTGCGTGCTGCGTGCTGCGTGCTGCGTGCTGCGTGCTGCGTGCT
>CAYHQQ010000104.1:0-10136 GCA_964358855.1 uncultured Phycisphaeraceae bacterium | reverse complement strand
CTGGTTCTTCTCGTCCTTGGGCTGGAACGTGCCCACGCCCACGCGATCCTTCTCACTCAGCACGATGCGCCGCACCTTCACATGCTGCATCACGGCCTTCCAGTCGCCCTGGTAGAACTGCATCAGGTCCTCGAAGACCTTGCGGCAGAACGGATCGGGGTCGCCGTAGAGCTTGAGCTTGCCGCCATGGTTCTTGGACTTGAACTTCTCATTGATTCGATTGAACAGCGCGTCACGCGCGTCACGCGGGATCAGCACCAGGGGGTCCTCGTGCATCGGGCACGCGAACTCGTGGGTCATCACCGCCGCCTTCGCGCCCGGGCCCGCCGGAGTCACGCCGCAGCTCTCATCCAGCAGCCAGCTGAACGAGTACAGCGCCCCTTCGGGCGTGCGGCTGTAGGATTCGAGCCCCTTCTTCATCAGCCTGGCGATGGTCGACTTGCTCGACCCCACGGGCCCGTGCAGGAGCAGCACGCGCCGATCGGTCCCATATCCCTCGGCCGCCGAGCGGAAAAAGTCCACGAGCTGCATGAGCGCGAAGTCAAGCCCATAGATCGCGTCGGCCCCGTTCTCGAAGGGGTCGCTGAAGAAGTGGTACCGCACGCAGTCCTTCTTGAACAGCCGGTACTTCTCGCTCCCGTGCGCAAGAATCGCGTCGTAGGCCCGCTGGTACGCGTTGCGCACGATCGCCGGGTTCCCCTCGACCAGGTCGAGGTACTCCCAGAACGTGCCCGTCCAGTGGTGTTCCTGGAACTTCTGGCGATCCAGTCGTGACTCGATCAGTGAGATCATTTCTTCGCCCATGTCCATGCCCTCCAGAACCGGCCTTCCCTAGCTCGTTCCGCGCGCGACCACGCTGCACACCTGATATCGGCCCGTCGCACGCCCGGCAAGAGTTTGTCCCATCCCCGTCACACATCCCACAAACCTCGCCCCGGAACTTCCCCGAAGTTCCAGTCTGTTATACGCTCGGGACCCCAATCGGGTCGCACCAATCCACGCCCCCGCACGCCAATCCCCGGATCTGCCCGTGGCGCCGCGAGTTGTGCGCAATTTTCGCACCCGCGTTCGGCTCTTCCACGGGCCCGATCCGGTCCAGGGTCCCCCGCGCCAGCCTCTCTACAGTCGTCCCGATGAGTTCCCCGCCCCATTTCGGACCAGGACGCCCGACCGCCGCCAAGCCGGAACCCAAGTTCGACGCCGCACCCGGCGTTATCAGCATCTCCCGCGACGAGCTTCCCCCGCTCCCCGACTCCATCCTCAGCGCACCGGCCTCCGGCCACCTCGACCCGCGGCTGTGGTTCAAGGAGCCCTCGCTCCCCCTGGAGATCGAGATCGGCTGCGGCAAGGGCACCTTTATCCTCGAGGAGTCCAAGGCTCGCCCCGGCACCAACTTTCTGGGCATCGAGTGGGAGGGCGAGTACTTCGCCTACACCGCCGATCGCCTTCGCCGCGCCCAGGTGACCAACGCCCGCATGCTCCACGCCGACGCCGTCGAGTTTCTGCAGTGGCGCGTGCCCCCCGGCGTCGCCCAGGTTATCCATCTCTACTTCTCCGACCCCTGGCCCAAGGCCAAGCACCACAAGAACCGCGTGGTCCGCGAGCAATTCCTGACCCAGGCCCACCGCGTGCTGGTGCCGGGCGGCGAGCTGCGCATCGTGACCGACCACGACGACTATTGGACCTGGATGGAAGAACACTTCGCCCGCTGGACGACCGCGCCGGGTTACACGTCGCCCTCAGGCCCCCTCCACTTTGAGCGCCTGGCCTACAAGCCCCCCGCCGCGGCCGCAGAGGGCGAGCTCGCCGGCACCAACTTCGAGCGCAAGTACCGCCTCGAAGGACGTCCGTTCCACTCTGTCACGCTCCGCCGCCCGTTCCTGTAACCCATGGGTTCAAATAACTCGAACGGGCAGGGGGTATCTTCCTGATCCCGCGCGTCGATCGAATCGATAACAGGTGGCCCCGACTCGGGGTTCCTGTAGCGCGGCGGATCATCCATGGCAAAGCGTACCCACTATTCGGTTCAGGCCTCCCAATCCCGCTGGCGGGCGACGGTGGTGTATCTCGCCGCGGCGGTTGCGGCCTCCGCGATCGGCTGGACCGCGATCCACACGCACCAGCGCGCTTCGCGGGAGGCGCTCGCCGATTTCCGTGCCGAGTCCGCCGCGTGCACTGATCTCCAGGCGCGCAACGTCTCCACCACGCTCAACCGAATGTACGAGGGGCTCCGCACGATCGCGCGCCTTCCCGGCGTGAGGAACATCGATCGGTACGCAAAGAACTTCAGTGACGACGCCCGGCTCACCGTCCAGGAGATCTACAACAACCTGGGATCCAATGTCGCGATGTCCGAGGTCTACATCGTCCCCCTCGACCTGCAGCCCGACAAGATCGACCCCGTCACCGGCAAGCCGCAGGCGCCCATCACGACGTTCGATCACACCATCATCGGCAGGACCGCGGACTCGGACGAGCACGGGAGCCACGACGAAGCAAAGGTCGAGGAGATCGAGATTCACGAGTACCGCCTCATGAGGCGCCAGCTCGACTTCCTCGCCTCCCGTTTCGCCGACGAGAGCAGCATCAAGGGCCTCGAGTATCCCGCGGTGATCGGGCCGCAGGTCGTCACCTGCGACAACAGCCGCTTCCATGTCGACCACCCCAACGACCAGGATCGATCGGGCCTGGTGTACTCCGTCCCCTTCTACGCGCCAGACGGAAAGCTCAAGGGCTGCGTGAGCGGCGTCATTCTCTCGGCATCGCTGGGCGATCTCCTGGAGACCGGAGACTACGCCATCAGCTCTCCGGACTATGGATTCTTCGTCGCGAACTCGAAACAGCCCGGCACGGCCGCGGCTTCGCCCAGGTCGCGCAACGCCACGATCGATCCCACATTGCCGTTCTGCGAGTCGAGGGTCCTGCCGATCGTCGACATGATGGGCGAATGGAGGCTCTGGGTCGGGCGATCTCCCCGGCAGCTTGCGGCGACCGACGCGATGCGGGGCGCCCAGGAGGGGCTTCGAGCGGGGCTGGTGCTCGCGCTGGTCGTGGCCGCCGCGCTGACAGTGATCGGTTGGCTGGTGGCACGCGGGCTGGAGCGGGCCAGGGCGCGGGCCACCGAGCTCGAGGCCACTGTCCGCGCCCGGACCAGGCTGCTCAACACCGCCCTGCAGGAGGCCGACGCCGCGTCGCGTGCCAAAAGCGAGTTTCTCGCCAACATGAGCCACGAGATCCGCACTCCCATGACGGCGATCGTGGGCTACTCCAACCTGCTCCTGGACCACACGCAGACGCCCTCGGATCGCATGGAATGCGTGCAGACGATCTGCCGCAATGGCGAGCACCTGCTGAGCATCATCAACGACATCCTCGACATTTCCAAGATCGAGGCGGGCAAGATGACCGTCGAGCGCGTCCCCGTCTCTCCCGTACAGCTCGCCCACGAGGTCCGCTCGCTCCTGGACATGCGCGCGGGCGAGAAGCAACTCGAGCTTAAAGTCGTGCAAGACTGGCCCCTGCCCGAGCAGATCCTGGGCGACCCCGTACGCCTTCGCCAGGTGCTCGTCAATCTGGTCGGTAACGCCATCAAGTTCACTCGCTCGGGCTCCGTCACCGTCCGCGTCGCCTTCGACCAGGCCGCCTCGATGCTCCACCTCCAGGTCCGCGACACCGGCATCGGCATGACCAAAGAACAGCTCGCGAATCTCTTCCAGCCCTTCAGCCAGGGCGACACGACCACGACCCGCAAGTTCGGCGGCACCGGCCTTGGACTTTCGATCAGCCGCCAGCTCGCCGAGAAAATGGGCGGGACTCTTCTGGTCGACTCAACGCCCGGCCAGGGATCGACCTTCACCTTCCAGCTGCCCACAGGCCCAGTCGACCACTCCAGGTTGTTGCACTCACCCCCCCCGTCGGCCGCCACGGAGGTGGCCGCACCCGGCCCGGCCCGTGTCATGATCCCGTATCGCATCCTGCTCGCCGAGGACGGGCCCGACAATCAACGCCTGATCGCGTTCCACCTGCGCCGCGCGGGAGCCACCGTCGAGATCGCCGAGAACGGCCGCATCGCCGTGGAACGGACCCTGGCCGCCCAGCTCACGCTCACCCCCTTCGACCTGATCCTGATGGACATGCAGATGCCCGAGCTCGACGGCTACGGCGCCACGAGCGAGCTGCGAGCCAAAGGCCTGACCATCCCAATCCTCGCCCTCACCGCGCACGCCATGGCCGAGGATCGCCTCAAGTGCCTCTCCGCGGGATGCTCGGACTTCCTCACCAAGCCCATCGATCCCAAGACCCTGGTGCTCAACTGCCAGCGCTGGCTGCAACAGGAGGGCCAACCAGGCCGCCCCTCCGACGCCACGCCCCCAAGCGCCAAGGCCGCCTGAATCACGCCCGCCTCGCGCCCAGCCCAAAGAACTATCATCGCCGGTGAATCATCCGTCCGCCAAGCCGCCGGCAATCGTTCTGCTCTCGGGCGGCCTCGACAGCGCCACGTGCCTGGCCATCGCCCGGCGCGACGGATACGCCGCCCACGCCCTGGCCTTCGACTATGGCCAGCGCCACCGCGTCGAGCTCGCCTGCGCCAAGCGCGTCGCCGATCACCTGGGCGCCGCCAGCTTCCGCACCGTCGTGCTTGGCCTGCGCGAGATCGGAGGCTCGGCCCTCACCGCCGACATCGCCGTTCCCGACGCCGGCAGCAGCAGCCCATCCGCCATTCCCGTCACCTATGTCCCCGCGCGAAACCTCACATTCCTCTCAATAGCCGCCGGCCTGGCCGAGGTCGTCGGTGCCCAGGCCGTCTACATCGGCGTCAACGCCGTTGACTATTCGGGGTACCCCGATTGTCGTCGCCCCTTCATCGACGCCTTCGAGCACGCCGCCGCCCTGGGCACCAAGTCGGGCGTCGAGGGACAACGTCTCAAGGTACTCACGCCCCTGGTCAGTCTCGCCAAGGCCGACATCATCCGCCTGGGCGTCGAACTGGGCGTCGACTTTGCGCTCACCACGAGCTGCTACAACCCCACGCCCGCTGGCCTCTCCTGCGGGCACTGCGACTCGTGCGACCTGCGGCGACGCGGCTTTGCCCAGGCCAACGTCCCCGACCCGACGCACTACGCGACCAGGGACCCCGCGTGACCCAAACCCCCGACCAACTCGAGCTCCCCATCGCGGAAACCTTCACGTCGATCCAGGGCGAGGGCAAGCTCACTGGCATGCCGTCGCACTTCATTCGCGTCAGCGGGTGCAATCTCCGCTGCGGCTGGTGCGACACCCCGTACGCGAGCTGGAATCCAGAGACCCCCCGCCAATCGCTCGGCGCTCTTGTCGCGGGCGCCAAGGCCTCGGGCACCAGGCACGTCGTCCTCACCGGCGGCGAGCCCATGATGTTCGCGCAGATCGAGCCCCTCTCCCGCGCCCTGCGCGAACATGGCTTCCACATCACCATCGAAACGGCGGGCACCATCGACCGCCCCGTCGCCTGCGACCTCTTGAGCCTCTCACCCAAGCTCGCCAACTCAACGCCGCACAATGATCCGCGCGACCCCAAGGGTGAATGGGCCGCCCGCCACGAGCAGCGACGGCTCAACATCCCCGTGCTCCAGTCACTCCTGGACACGCACCGCGATCGCCAGCTCAAGTTCGTCGTCTCCGGGGCGGGCGACCTCCCGGAGATCGAAACACTCGTCGCGTCGCTCCAAGGCGTGGCCCCATCTGACATCCTCCTCATGCCCGAAGGCGTCACAAGCCCATCTCCCGAAAAGATCGCCTGGGTCGTCGACACCTGCATCGCCCGCGGCTGGCGGCTGTGCCGCCGGGTCCACCTGGACCTCTTCGGCAACAAGCGCGGCACCTAGCCGCTCTCGAAAGGCCTAACGTTTCCCTATCGATGTTCCAGTCTCCGACGGGAAACGACCGTCAGCGCATCAGCGCGGGGTGAAATGGTGAACCTCGATCGTCCTGCAACGTTGAAATGAATGGAAATAGACTGCTCGCACCTCGACGCCCCGCCACAACAGGGCGTCTACCGGAGAACCTGCGTGAACCACACTTTGGCGACCTCCCGCATCGCTGCCATCGCCATCCTCGCCGCGTCAGGCACGAGTCTCGCCCTATGGGCATTGGCAGGCGCTGGCAGACCCACCCCCATCACCGCGAGCTCCGAGGGCGAGCCCGCCGCGTCGACGGCACCGGTCAACGGTCTGACGCCCAATGACGATCTCCAGCTCGCCCGAGGACTGTCGCGAGCGTTCCAGCGCGTCGCCAAGGAGGCCGAACCCTCCGTCGTCCACATCATCGCCAAGAAGAAGCAAGCCGTCTACGAGCGGGTCGGCTTCTTTGAGGTGCGTCCCACGGGCAAGACCCGGATCGTCGATGCCGGCCTGGGGTCGGGAGTGATCGTCAGCAAGGACGGACTCATCCTCACCAACAACCATGTCGTCGCCGAGGCCGATCTCCTGGACGTCCGCCTCCGTGACGGACGTGTTCTCGCGGGAACCATCGTGGGGCGCGATCCCCTCACCGACATCGCCGTCGTGCGGGTCGACGCCAAGGGACTTCAGTCCGCGACCTTCGCCGACTCCGACTCCCTGGAGGTCGGCGAGTGGGTCGTCGCCATTGGCAGCCCCTTTGGCTTCGCCAACACCGTCACCGCCGGCATCGTCAGCGCCAAGGGGCGCTCCAACGAGGTCCAACTCCGCGAGCTCTCCGACGAGTCGTACAAGGACTTCATCCAGACCGACGCCGCGATCAATCCCGGCAACTCCGGCGGCCCGCTCTTGAATCTGGAAGGCAAGATCATCGGCATCAACTCCGCCATCGCCTCCCGCGCCGGCGGCTCCGAGGGAATCGGGTTCGCCATTCCGTCGACCATCGCGCAGGCGGTCATGGACGCTCTAATCAAGAACGGCCGCGTCGTTCGCGGCTGGGTCGGCGCGAGCTTCGCCGACCTCATCGGCACCGAGGCCAAGTCGCTGGGCCTGGCCACCAACGCGGGCGTGCTCATCCGCAATGTCGTCGACGACAGCCCCGCCTCGCGCGCGGGGCTCAAGACCGGCGACGTCGTCACACGATTCCAGGGTCGCCCGATGACCCAGACCTCAACCCTTCGCGCCGCGGTGGCCCTCACGCCTCCGGGCACCGAGGCCCTGCTTGAAGTCATCCGCGAGGGCAAGCCCACCAAGCTCACTGTCGCCATCGGCGACTTTGAGGCCGTCCAGCGTGCCGACATCGGCGTGACCGTCCGCAAGCTCCCCGCCGCCGAGGCCCGTGAGATGGGCTACCGGAACATCGAGGGCGTGATCATCAAGACGCTGTCGGCGGGCCTTGGCCAACAGGCCGGCCTCGCTCTCAACGACATCATCGTGCAAGTCGACGGCCAGCCGGTCACCACGCCCGAAGCCTTCGAGGCCGCTCTGGGCAAGGGCTCGTTGGCCAACGGGATCACCTTGGGCGTGATCCGGGGCGAGCAGCGCGGCTCGGTCGTCATCAAGCACTGATCTTCGTGGCCCGGCACTCCGTGCCGGTCTTGGTCTTTCGACTCTCTGAGCCGAACCATTCGATCTCCCCTCCCAGGCCCGCTTAAGCAAGTCGGGCCCGCTTTCTTTCTCGCTCGACACCGCGCCGACTTTCGTGCATACTGCGCCCGTGTCTGAGGCACGCGATCCAACCTCTCGCCCGCCCCTGATCAAGCCGCCAAAGTTCCTTTGGCCGCCGCGCGCCCAGCCAGGCTCGCCCGTGGACCTGGGCCCCTCCGCGAGGTTTGATCCTCCGCCCCGCGGCGAATCCTCCGTCGACTTCGATCCCCCAGCACAAGAGGCCGCTTCTCGCTCCTTCTGGGATGATGTCGAGGTCGTCTGGCTGGGGCGGCGGGCCGCTCCGTTCGTGCAGCGTGCCCGCGAGCAAGGGTGGACCCCCGACGACACGGCCGCGTATTGCTCGCGGTGCGGCAGCTCGGTGGGCCCCCACGAAGCATCCTTGGGCCAGGAGCACCCGTCGTGTCCCTCGTGCCGCGATCGACGCCTTCAGTGGCAGCGCTGCATTCGGCTTGGCGAATACCGCGGGCTGCCGCGTCGAGCGGTGCATGAACTCAAGTTCACGGCCTGGCGGAGCGTCGGCATCGAACTGGGCAGACTGCTGGGTGCGGCACTCGCTCTGGAACTCGACGCCGCGAAAGTACCCAGGCACGAGGCCGCCCTGGTCCCGGTGCCCATGACGCTGATCCGTCGCCTCATGCGCGGGATCGACCACACACACACGCTCGCGCGGTCGATCGCCCACACGGCGGAGGTGCCGATCTGTCGGATGTTGAAGCGAAAGCACAGTCCCTCGCAGCTCTCGGTCCCGCACTCAGAGCGGGCGCGGAATATCCGGGGGGTCTTTCGGTTTGGGGGCCAGCCGAAGAATTGGCCAAAGGTGCTCGTCCTTGTCGATGATGTTCGCACAACCGGGGCCACCCTTGCGGAGGCTTCTCGCACCTTGCGCGGGGCGATTGGGGCGGCTGGCGCGCCGCATGTCCAGATCTGGACGGCGGTTGTGGCCGTGGCCGGGAGTCGGCGGCGGCCGAGCGTCTGGGCCTCAGAGGGCGCGCACGGGGCACCAGGGGAGGGGTAGGGATCTGATTTGTTCCCATTCTGTTTGGCTTGCTCTAAGTCGAGCAGGGCGTGCCGAATGCGCCGTGGGGGTGCAAATGTTCGTGCTCTTAGCTTGACGCACCGAGGGTGCGAGCTATTCTTCCTCTCGCCGATAGAGGGATTGCTCGCGGCCGACAGGGCCTGAGCTATCCCGCCCTCTTTGAAAAGTGAACAGTTGGGACAAGCGCGAGAATGTGCGGCCGCCACACTTCCAGAAAGCCTCCATGGGTGATCTGGAAGCCCTGACCAGGGAGTGGTTGGTCGAGATCCCCCGACGGTGCCAATGGTGCCGATCGGGAGGTCCGTCAGGGATTCACAGCCCTGATGCACTAATTTCTCGTTTGGAAAGCCAGTCGTTCGCCCCCCCCGGCGGCGGCTGGTTGAGAGAAACTAGCACACGGGGTCGGTTTTGCCGCCGACCCCAGCCAACCCGCAAGGGTTGGCAGACCGCCTCGATTCGGGTCCAGTCAGATTCAGGGTGCAAATCTTGAAGTTTGGGTGGTAACCGGGTTGAGGTAACATGGTCACTTCGTTGAAGAAGTTTACCACTTCAGGATGCAAATCCTGGGGTGCGACAATGGCATTCAATTGAAGAGTTTGATCATGGCTCAGACTGAACGCTGGCGGCATGGCTAAAGCATGCAAGTTGAACGTGCCCGCAAGGGCAAGTGGCGGACGGGTTAGTAATGCGATCGAACGTACCCCGAGGTGGGGGATAGCTGCGGGAAACTGCAGGTAATACCCCATGACCTCTTCGGAGCAAAGATTTATCGCCTTGGGATCGGCGATCGTCCTATCAGGTAGTTGGTGAGGTAAAGGCTCACCAAGCCAAAGACGGGTAGCGGGTGTGAGAGCACGACCCGCAACATCGGAACTGAGACACTGTCCGGACTCCTACGGGAGGCTGCAGCAACGAATCTTCCGCAATGGGCGAAAGCCTGACGGAGCAATGCCGCGTGCGGGATGAAGTATCTATGGTATGTAAACCGCTGTCAGAAAGCAGAAACACTGATTGCTTTCAAAGGAAGTGGCGACTAACTCTGTGCCAGCAGTCGCGGTAATACAGAGGCCACAAGCGTTAGTCGGAATCACTGGGCTTAAAGGGTGCGTAGGCGGATTTCCAAGCGTCCTGTGAAAGCCTCCGGCTCAACCGGAGAACAGCAGGGCGAACTGGAAGTCTCGAGGTTGGTAGGGGCTCACAGAACTGTCGGTGGACCGGTGAAATGGGTAGAGATCGACAGGAATGCCGATGGCGAAGGCGGTGAGCTGGGCCAATTCTGACGCTGAGGCACGAAAGCGTGGGGAGCAAACAGGATTAGATACCCTGGTAGTCCACGCCGTAAACGATGTACGCTAGATCGGTGCGGTTTTGACGCCGTATCGGTCGACGTGAAAACGATAAGCGTACCGCCTGGGGAGTACGGTCGCAAGGCTAAAACTCAAATGAATTGACGGGGGCTCACACAAGCGGTGGAGCATGTTGCTTAATTCGAGGCAACG
>CAYHQQ010000103.1:0-10254 GCA_964358855.1 uncultured Phycisphaeraceae bacterium | reverse complement strand
CCGCTCGCCCCATGCCTCATCACCAGGATCGCGACAATCACCCCCGTCAGCGCCACCACCGACCCCACCGCCAGATCAATCCCCCCCGCGATGATCACCAGCGTGAGCCCGCACGCCAATATCCCATACGCCCCGTTCTGCCACAGCATGTCCGCGTGCGTCCCCGCCCGAAAGAAAACCCCCGACGCATTGAACACACACCCCAGCGCCACCACCACAAGAAGCCCCATCAGCGCAAACACCACCTCACGCCGAATCGACGATCTCCACGAAGTCCGTTGGCCCGTCACAGGTTGATCAGTCACAAGGCGCCTTGGATCGAGATGTGCCACGATTGCCCAGCAAATCACCGCCACAGTTCAGATTTCAAATTCCAGATCTCATTTCCCCCATCCCCTCCCCCCTCTGCGTTTCTCTGCGCTCTCTGCGTTAAACGCCTTTCTCCGTCTCCCTCCGCTCCCCTTCGCGACTTCGCGTTCGCATTCCCAGTATACTGCCAGCCATGAACCGACGCGACTTCCTCAAGGTCTCCGGCACCACCACCATCCTCTCCAGCCTCCCCTCCTTCGCCTGCGCCGCGCCCACCCTCCCCTCGCGCCTCATCCCCCAGGACAAAGGCATCACCCCCGCCATGCTCGCCGCATGGAAACAGCGCGGCCAGCGCCGCGCCTTCCGAGGCCCCTCCCTCTTCGCCCTTGGCATGCCCTGCGGCGGAATCGCCGCCGGTCAACTCTACCTCCTCGGCGACGGCACCCTCGGCGGCTGGCACGTCGACGGCCGCCTCAACGCCACCGGCTACGGCTCCGACTCCTACAAAGTCCGCGCCCACCCTCGCCAACTCACCCAAGGCTTCACACTCCTCATCGACTCCGCCGACCCCAAAGCCCCCATCGAGGCCCGCCTCGCCGCCACCGACAACAACGGCTCCTTCGACAACATCGAATTCATCGGCGAATATCCCCAGGCCGAAGTTCGCTACGGCAAACCCACCGGCCTCGACCTCCCCGTCGATGTCACCCTCCACGCCGGCAGCCCCTTCATCCCCCTCAACGCCAAAGACTCCAGTCTCCCCTGCACCCTCCTTCGCTACACCCTCACCAACACCTCTGACAAACCCATCAAAGGCCGCCTCGTCGGCTACCTCGAAAACGCCATCGACAAACCCGCCCCCGGCGAGATCGCCCCCCAGCGCCGCAACCGAGTCGCCAATGCCGACGGCCTCTCCGCCGTCGTCCTGGAGATGTTCCCCCAGCCCGACGCCCCAGGCACACGCCCCGACCGCGTCCTCTTCGACTTCGAATCCGAGAAATACGACGCCTGGCAGGTCAAGGGCCAAGCCTTCGGCGATGGCCCCGCCCGCGGCAAAACTCCCGGCCAGAATCCCGTCTCCGGCTACCAAGGCAAAGGCCTCGTCAACACCTACGCCGACAACGACGACCTCACCGGCGAAATCACCAGCGCCCCCTTCACCATCGACCGTCCCTACCTCTCCTTCCTCATCGGAGGTGGTGACATGCCCGCTCGCGCCTGCCTCAATCTCCTCGTCGACGGCAAGGTCGTCCGCACCGCCACCGGTCGCAACAACGAAAAACTCGAACCCCGCGCCTGGGACCTCCGCGACCTCAAGGACAAACAAGCCACCCTCCAGATCGTCGACGCCGCCAAAGGCCCCTGGGGCCACATCAACATCGATCACCTCGTCCTCTCCGATCGCGTCCCTCAAAGCGCCAAACGCCCCCAGCCCGATTCCCTCACCTACGGCACACTCACCCTCGCCGCCAAAGGCGCGACCGCCATCGCCGACATCGGCTCGCCCGATGCCCTGGCCAAACTCAATCCGCAAAGCGCCAAACCTCAAAGCGATCCCGACGCCGCCCACAATCCCATCGCCGGCGTCAGCATGCCCTTCGCCCTCGCGCCCAACGCCTCCACCGAACTGGTCTTCATCCTCGCCTGGCACTTCCCCAACCTCCACACCGGCCACGGCGTCATGTACTCCAACTGGTTCAAAGACGCCACCGAAGTCGCAAGCTACGTCGCAGCAAACCTCGAGCGCCTCGTCAAAGAGACCGAGCTCTTCCGCAAAACCTGGTACGACGACACCTCCCTCCCCGCCTGGCTCGCCTCCCGCCTCTTCATGCCCACCGCAAACCTCGCCACCGGCACCGCCCAGTGGTGGAACAACGGCCGCTTCTGGGGCTGGGAAGGCGTCGGCTGCTGCGAAGGAACCTGCACCCACGTCTGGAACTACTCCCACGCCGAGGCCCGCCTCTTCCCCGAACTCGCCCGCTCCACCCGCGTCATGCAGGACCTGGGCTCAGGCTTCGAAGAAGCAACCGGCAAGGTCGCCTTCCGCGGCGAGATCGCCCACGGCAACTACGCCGGCGATGGCCAGTCCGGCACCGTCCTCAAGTGCTACCGCGAACACCTCTGCAGCCACGACGACTCCTTCCTCAAAGCCAACTGGCCCCGCATCAAGCAAACCCTCGAATACCAGATCAACCGCGACGCCATGGTCCGAGGAAAGGACGCCGAGCCCACCGAGCCCGACGGCATCATCGAAGTCACCCAGCACAACACCTACGACATCAACTTCGAAGGCGCCAACACCTTCGTCGGCTCCCTCTACCTCGCCTCCCTCCTCGCCGGAGCCCAGATGGCCGACCTCATGGGCGACAAAGACTCCTCCGCCCGCTACCGCGCCATCGCCGCCAAAGGCCGCGCCTTCTCCGAGAAAAACCTCTTCAGTGCCGACGCCTCCGGCGGCTACTTCATCCAGCGCATCCCCGGCGACTCTCTCGATCGCTTCCAATACGGCGATGGCTGCCTCACCGATCAACTCTTCGGCCAGAACTGGTCCCGCTGCCTCAGCCTGGGCACCCTCTACGACCAGCCCATGGTCACCGCCGCCCTCCGCTCGGTCTACATCCACAACTGGGCGCCCGCCGTCGCCGCCTACAACGCCAAGTACCCGCCCGAACGCTGGTTCGCCCAGGGCAAAGATGGCGGCCTCTTCATCTGCACCTGGCCACGCGGGCACCGCCCAGGCGAACCCGTCCGCTACCGCGACGAAGTCTGGACCGGCTGCGAATACCAGGCCGCCGCAGGCATGATCTGGGAAGGACTCTTGGACGAAGCCCTCGCCATCATCCACGCCATCGACGACCGCTACGACGGCACCACCCACAACCCCTGGAACGAAGTCGAGTGCGGCGACCACTACGCCCGCGCCATGGCCTCCTACGGCGCTTACCAAGCCCTCTGCGCCTTCGAATACGACGGCCCCGCCGGCCTCATCGGCATCGCCCCCCGTCTCCACCCCGAGTCCTTCAAAGCCTTCTTCTCCGCCGCCCAGGGCTGGGGCCTCGCATCGCAGACTCGCACCGCCAGCTCCCAGACCACCGAGTTCCAAGTCCGCTGGGGCACGCTCCGACTCACCTCGATCACGGCCGTTCTCGATAAGACGCTCGCGGCCGGCAACGTCAAGTTGCAAGTCGAGCATAAGGGGAATCGCGTTGAGGCCGACATGACCAAAGAGGGCCCGAATGTCCGCGTCCGACTGGCCAAGCCCTTGGTCCTGCAAACTGGCGAGTCCATCCAAGTGACATTGAATCACTGACCGCGGTACCACTGACCGCCCCACCTGCGTCTCCGAATATCGTGATGGTGAAGGGCGGTCAGTGCTCTTTTGCGCCCGCTCACCAAACGTGTCCCGCGCCCCAACCTCATCCCGCTCACCTCCCCGCCCTCCCCTCTCTAAAACCCCGGCCCGTGCGGGATCGCATCCCCTCGCTTGTACGGCGTGTCCACCACCTGATAAAACGGATTGTGGAAATCCGGGTTGATCATGTTCTTCACCGGCGCCACCCCGCCCTTCACGCGCTGGTAGTGCGTGGGCGTGTAGTAAAACGTGTCGCTCTTCACCTCGTGCACGATCCGCTGCGCCCCCGGCGCGTTCTTGGCCCCCGGACTGAACGCCGCCCCGTTCTCCAGCACCGTGTACTCGCGATACTCGCCCCCATCGGGCAGATCCCCGTCGCGGTTCTGGAAAATCGTCACCCCGTCCCGCTTGTCAAACCAGAATCCGCCCTTCTTGTCGCCCCGCACGATCATGTTGATCACCATCCGCCCCTGGAAGGGCAGCGAGCTGAACGGATACGCGAAGATGGTCGAGCCGTTCTTCCCCGATCCGCAGGGTCGCGAACGGTCCGCCGCCGCCTCGTGCTTGTGGTCGAAATCGATGTTCACCGGGCCGTACGTTGTCATCTCAATCCTCCTTCACCCGCGAGCAGCCCATCATACCAGATCACCCCGATCCCCCGCAACTCTCCAGATTTCCGACCGTCTCCCGTCACATCCGCTTCCCGGTCGCACTTGTTTCCAATAGCCCCACGGCGCCCTACGCCGGAGCGGCACAAGGAGGCCTCGCGATGAACTCGGGACACATTCGGATCGGTGCGGCGGCGGTTCTGGCAGTTGCTGGTCACGCCACCGCAGTCGACAAAAGCTGGAACACCACCAACGGCAGCTGGAACACCGCCAACAACTGGTTCCTCCCCGGCGTCCCAGGCGCCCTGGACAACGTCTTCCTCGGCAGCACCATCGCCGCCGAGAACGCCTCGGTCTCCCTCAACGTCAACGCCACCGTTGCCTCCCTCACCATCACCGACGGCATGGGCCTGGACACCGAATCCTCCAAGATGACCGTCTCCGGCGACACCTCCCTCTCAGGACGCAACACCGACGGCATCGTCACCTGGCCCTCGCGCATCGATGTCCGCAACGGCCCAAACGCCACCGACTTTGTCACCCGCGCCCTCACCGTCAGCGACCAAGCCTCCGTCTACATGTCCGGCGGCACCCTCGAAGTCCAGGGCCTCTTCCAGATCAACGACACCGCCTACGCCGGCAACGAGGGTGTCATCAACCTCACCTCCAACGCCCCAGTCGCCATGCGAATCGATGGTCATCTCAGCGCCGGCGTCGACGGCCTCACCATCAACCAGCAGGGCACCGGCCGCATCGACCTCGACGGCTCCGTCGCCGACGACGCCTACATCTCCGCCTCCATCTGGCGCAACGACGGCACCGGCTTCTCCCACCTCACCATCAACGCCGACCAGCTCACCGACACCTACGACGAAGGCTTCGTCATCATCGAGGGCGGCTACCTCAACATGAACCTCGCCAGCGGCTGGGCCATGGGACCCGCTTCCACTCTCGAGTTCTTCCGCACCGGCTTCGGCCACTACGCAAACCTCTACGGCACCCACCTCGACTTTGCCGGCTCATCCTCCCTGATCGGCACCGCCTGCCGCGCCCGCATCAACAACCCCATCACCATCCAGCCCGCCGCCGAATTCGTCATGGGCCCCCAGGACGCCCTCGCCTTCCTGGGCGACACCACCATCACCGGCGGCACCTTCACCACCGACCCCGACCCCGCCGCCTCCACGCCCCTCTCCTTCGCCGCCCCCACCGCCTGGAACGGCACCGTGATCGTCAATGGCCGCGCCAGCCAGGACGCAAACGCCCAGGTCACCGGCCCCACCACCATCACCGCCCACGCCTTCGACATGGACGGCGAAGCCGGACTCTCCAACTGGACCATCGGCAACCACCTCACCGTCAACGCCTCCTTCGTCGACGAAGAAGCCAACGGCAACTTCTTCGACGCCGTCATGACCGTCAGCGGCGGCGCTCTCGCCAAGCTCACCGTCAACCTGCCCCCCAACACCCGCTGGGCCTCGACCGTCGCGATCAACCTCGCCGGCGTCTTCAACCTCCCCACCACGCGCCTCCAAGGCTCGCCCCTGGACGTCTACGGCGATCTCAACATCACCGGAGTGGTCAATGTCGACGCCGACTTCACCCTCCGCGACTCCGCCGCCACAAACTTCACCAGCCCCACCTCCGAGCTGCGATCCTCCGCCCACGCCGCCGTCTTCCAGAACGCCGTCTTCGCAGGCCAGGGTTCGCTCCACAACACCTCCTCCGGCGACCTCACTCTCTTCAACACGTCCGATCTCGGGACGACCTCCCTCATCAACGACGGCAACATGCAAGTCAGCTCGCTGGTCGGCTCCTCCCGCACCCATCGCCTCACCCAGACCGCCTCCGGCTCCTGGGACCTCCAAATCCGCGGCAACAACCCCGGCAACCTCAACGACCTCCTCACCATCACCGGCGAACCCTCCACCATCGACGGATCCGTCAACGTCGAGCTCGTCGACAACGGCAACGGCCCCTTCGTCCCTCTCATCGGCGAAACCATCCTCTTCCTCGACGCTCGCCCGGGCGTCTCGGGCACCTTCAAGAACGCCCCGACCTCCCCCATCCCCGGCGGCGTCGTCGAATGGTCCTTCCTCTACACCCCCATCGCCGTCTTCCTCCGGGCCGACCACATCGCCTGGCGCTGCCCCGCCGATTTCGACAACGACGGCACCGTCGACTTCTTCGACTACGACGCCTTCGTCGTCTGCTTCGAAGGCGGCCCCTGCCCCCCCGGCAAAACCGCCGACTTCGACCAGGACGGCACCGTCGACTTCTTCGACTACGACGCCTTCGTCACGGCCTTCGAACTCGGCTGCTGAACCGACCTTCGTCAATTGCACAAGGCACTCACCCATGGCACCCCGGTCAAGACGACCTGGAGGCCATGGGTGAGTGGCGTTTGATCGCGGTCGTGTCCTTGTACTGAGGTTCAGCAGCCGTTCTGGAAGGCGATCATGAAGTCGTTGAAGTCGAAGAAGTCGGGGATGCAGTCGCCGTTGAAGTCCGCGTCGGTGTAGGGCCCGCATCCGTTGCCCAGGAAGCAGTTGATCCACTCGTCGTAGTCGAAGAAGTCCATCGCCCCGTCGCGGTTCACGTCCGCCGCGCACCAGAAGGTCACGTCGTCGAGGTAGTAAAAGCCCGTGGAGCCCGGGGTTGAGTTCTCGATGTGCAAGGCGGCACAGGCCAGGGCCGGAGCGGGCACCAGGCTGACACTCAGATTGCTCGCGGGATTGTCCCACTCCAACCCGCACTGGAACTTGACGCCGTTGTAGGTGACGGCCACGTAGTCCCAGGGCACGAGCAGGTCGATCTGCACCCGAAGCTCGACCCAGGCGCCGGTGACCAGCGGCACCGACGCGCCGTTGTTCTTGCAGAAGACCACGCCGTTCGCGCCGTCGAGCTCGATGACCGCCGACTCGTTGGTGGGCGTGCACAGGCCCGTCAGTGTGTTGAGAAGCGCGATCCTGATCTTGCCCGGCGCTCCGGGCACGACAAACGTGTTGACGGTGAAGACGTGGACGGTGTTGGGGCCAAGGGCCGTCGGCATGAGAATGTCGGTGCAGTTGCCGATCTGGGCCGAGCTTGGGGCGGACTGGAACCAGAGCGTGGAGGTGACGGCCCCCGTGCAGGTGGAGGCGCAGTAGGGCGCCCACAGAGCGCTCGTGAGCGGGCCTGTGTAGTTGAAATCGTCGGATTGTCCATGTGCGGCCGCGAGGCCGAGGGACGAGATGAGACACGCGCTCAAGGCCGAATGCTTCTTCATGTGAAAGCTCCCTGTTCGTTCGATGCGCGGACTCATGATGCATCCGCGTCGAGCCGCCGAATCTCTCACACGCGCGGCGGAAGTTTCGCTCCGCCGCGTGAGCGGCGTCGTTTGCACGAGACTGGATGGTGTGCGCGATCGTCGTTTGATCGGCATGCTCAGATGTGTGCATCGCGATGCCGAATCGGTCAGTTATCGCACGTTTCTGTGCATCATCGCGTGCACTTTGCACAGCGTCGTGCAAGTGTGTGAAGAAGCGGCAAAGTCGATGGGTAGAGCTTGCGTCGAGCAGCGGGTGTGTGTTAGTCTTTTGCCCTCGGAGGCACCCATGGGCCTGATGGAACAGATCACGCGTGCGCAGGCGAGGTGCGACTTTGACCTGCGTCAGGAGATCGACGCGATCCGTGGACGTCACGTGATCGATCTCAACTCCTCCGCGCAGATGACGGCCCGGCGGCAGTTCGTCGAGGCGAGCGCGGCCAATTCGCTGGAAACTCGGGGGCTCTTTGAGCGCATCATCGACGGGAACGATCTGCAGCCCGTTGTGTATCTGCAGCGGGGCGCCATCGCGGCTCGCGCGATCGCGCGCATCAACATCCGCCAGTCGCCCGCCCGCCAGATCGGCTGGGGCACGGGCTTTTTGATCGCGCCGGGCGTGCTGATCACGAACCACCACGTGTTCCCCGACGCCCAAGCGGCCCAGCACTCGATCGCGCAGTTCAACTACGAGAGCGGGCTGGACGATGCCCTGCGGATCTACCAGGAATTCACCCTCGAGCCTGGTCGGCTCTTTCTGGCGAACAAAGAGCTGGACTTTGCCGTCGTGGCTGTGACGCCCACGTCGCGCACCGACAACACGCCGCTTGCCAAGTACGGGTATCTGCCCCTGCTCGACGTGGACGGGAAGGCCGGCGTGGGCGAGTGGCTCACGATCATCCAGCACCCCGGCGGCCAGCCCAAGCAGGTCTGCGTCCGCGAGAACCGCCTCATCAAACGCTCCGACGACGTCGTCTGGTACACCACCGACACGCTCGGCGGCTCCTCGGGCTCCCCCGTCCTCAACAACGACTGGTACGTCGTCGCCCTGCACCACAGCGGCGTGCCCGAGACCAGGAACGGCAAGATCCAGACCACCGACGGGCGCGACTTCGACGACGCGACGATGGGCGAGCAGGACATCAAGTGGGTCGCCAACGAGGGCATCCGCGCCAGTCGCATCGTTCAGACCCTCAAGGACTCGAGCGTGAAAGACAGCCCGCTGCTCACGCCGCTCTTTGCGGCCACACCCGCGAGCGCTCGCGTGGGTGCGGGGATGGGCGTGGGAATGGGGGCGGGGGTGGGGATGGGCGGTGGGGTTCGCGGCGGAGAGGCTCTCAAACAGGATGATCGTTCCACGCCGGCCTGGACCGGCACAGGAGGCACTGCGATGAACGGCGATGATCGATCGATGGCACGGCTGACGATTTGTGTGGACCGGGCGGAGTTGGCCAGGGCGATGGGGAGCAACCCATCGGGCGGCGCGGTCGAGTCGGCGAGCTTTGACGCGGGCGAGGCGGCCAAGAAGAAGCCCAAGGAGCGGGCCGCGGCGTTCGACGCGCCCTTCGACTCGGACTACTCCGGGCGACCGGGGTATCAGGCCGACTATCTGGGGAAGGGGAAGCACCGGGTGAATCTGCCGACGCTGAGCGCTTCGCTGAAGAAGGCCGCGGCGAGGCTGATTGAGGAGCCGCAGGAGTTCGTGCTCAAGTACCACAACTACAGCGTGGTGATGCACGCGGAGCGGCGGCTGGCGATCTACAGCGCGGCCAACATCAACTTCGGCGACCGGTACGCGATGAGCCGCCCGACGGACGTGTGGCGGACCGATCCGCGCATCGAGTCCAAGCACCAGATCAACAACTTCTACTACGCCTCCAATCAGTTTGACCGCGGGCACCTGACGCGGCGGGAGGACCTGGAGTTTGGAAAGACAGCTGTGATCGCGCTGCAATCGGCGGCGGACACGTGCCACTGGACCAACTGCACACCACAGCACAAGAAGTTCAACCAGGGCAAGGAGGTGTGGCAGGGGATCGAGTTGTACGTGCTGGAGGCGGCGATCCTGGAGAACCAGTTCAAGGCGCAGATCTTGACGGGGCCCGTGTTTGGCGAGGACGACCCGGAGTACAAGAACATCCCGTATCCGGTTGAGTACTGGAAAGTTGTGGCGGCGGTGAACGGGGCGGGGGAGGTGTTTGCGACGGCGTACGTGGCGAGTCAGAAGGCGATCATCGATGAGTTTGGAATCGAGGCCGCCCCGCTCGAGCCGTTCGGGGCGTACAGGAACTACCAGGTGAAGATCGCGGAAGTCGAGCGGCTGACGGGCCTGACGTTCACGAGCGACAAGGACACGCCGCTCTCGAGCGCGGACCCGTTGACAAAGTCCGCCGGACGCAGGCCGCGACGCCGGCGGGTTGGCACCAACGAGAGCGCGAGCGTGGGCGGCTCGCCGGCGGGGTATGTGGAGCTGCGGTCGGTGGAGGACATTGTGTTGTAGTGGGAGGCTATCGCAAATGGTCAAATGATGGCGGGTGCGTTGGTGATTGTGGGGCGGGTCGGGCACATCATGGGGGCGCGGGGCCGTCAGAGGCACCCCCCCCGTCGCTGCGAAGACTTGCGACACCCCCCCCGCTGCGCGGTGGGGGAGGAGCCGGGCGGTTGGGGGAGGTGATGGAGGT
>CAYHQQ010000102.1:0-10724 GCA_964358855.1 uncultured Phycisphaeraceae bacterium | reverse complement strand
CCCCAGCAACGGCATCTTTCGCGGCCGGTACACTCTGGCGGTCCGATTCGCCCCTCCCACCCCCCACCCCCCCACACACAGGCCCCTCAACCCCGTCACCGGTACTTTGAGCGATGGTTCGAGATTCCAGGAGTTGCCATGAATTCAGCGCGTCATCTCACCCGACACCTTGCCCCCAGACTCGCCATGTTTCTGCTCGCGGGGGGCGCGGCGCTCTCCTGTGCCCCGGTTCTGGCGCAGAACGCGCCCGCGAGCTCCTCGATTGAGAGCCGGCACATGCCAGCATCCGACGAGACTCGCAAGGCCGACGAGTTCGTGTATCGCCAGCACGTCACTACGCTCTCGAACCCGTACTTCGAGGGGCGGTGCCCCGGCACGCGCGGAAACCAGGACGCGGCGGAGTATCTGGAGTTCTACTTCAAGCGGTATGGGCTCACGCCCGCGTTCACGCACGATGGCAAGCCCTTCAGCACGTTCATGCAGCCTTTCACACCCGTGGGGATGCGCGACGGCAAGACCACGATCGCAAGCCAGACCGTCAAGCTCGGCGACGCCGCCCTGGTGCCCGAGAACGACTTTCGCGCGCTGGGCTCGTCGGGCAATGGCACTGTCACCGGGCCCATCGTGTTCGTCGGCTACTCGGTTCCCGATGGCGAGAACGAGTACAAGAGCTACGAGGCCCAGACGAGCCTCAAGGGCAAGATCGCGTTGATCCTGCGCTTTGAGCCCATGGGCGACGACGGCGGCAGCAAGTGGTCAGAGGAAGGGTGGTCGCCCAGGTCGGCGCTGCCAGCGAAGATTGAGGCCGCGGCCAAGAGAGGTGCGGCGGCGATCATTGTGGTCAATCCGCCAGGGGCCAAGGACACGCGTGCCAAGCGGCTGGCCACGCTCGCCGAAACCGCCGCCAAGGGCGAGGTGCTGGGTATCCCCGCCGTGATGCTCTCGACCGATGCCGCCGACAAGCTGGTCCGCAACGCCGACGCGAAGGGGCGGACGCTCGCGGAGCTGCGCAAGCTGGCCGACGCCAAGGGCGAGGTGATCGACCTGCCCAACGGGACGGTGACGATCCAGACCGAGCTCAAGCGGGAGGTGGTGACCACCAACAACGTCGGCGGCATTCTCAAGGGTAAGGGTGCCCTCGCCGACGAGTACGTCGTCATCGGCTCGCACTATGACCACGTGGGCTACGGCGACTTCGGGTCGCTGTCGAACTCACGGGGCACCATCCATCCCGGGGCCGACGATAACGCCTCGGGCACCAGCGGCACGCTGACCTTGGCCAAGAAGTTCGGCGAGATGTACGCGAAGCTGCCCGAGGGGGCGAGCTGCCGGTCGATCCTGTTCCTGGGGTTCTCCGCCGAAGAATCGGGCCTCGAAGGTTCCCGCTTCTACTGCCAGCACATGATCGTTCCGCGCGAGAAGAACTACGTCATGCTCAACCTCGACATGATCGGGCGCCTCCGCGACGCCCCGCCGCTGGAGATCACCGGGGTCGGGTCGGCCGTGGGTCTTGAGGCCTGGCTCCAGCCGTACTTCGACAACGCGGGTTTCAAGACAGTCGCCAAGAAGCGTGCGCCGTCGAACTCCGACCACGCATCGTTCTACAACGTGAAGATCCCCATCGCCTTCTTCTTTACCGGGCTGCACGGCGAGTACCACCGCCCCGCCGACACCGTCGACCTCATCAACATCGAGGGCGCGGCCAAAGTCGTCGATCTGGTCTACCGAATCGCAACCGACGCGACCACGCGCACCGAGCCACTGGTCTTTGGTGAGCCCAAGGCGCCCGTCGCGGCCGTGCCCGCACCCGAAGCGCCCCCGGCGACTCCGCCGGCCGCCGCTCCGGGCGGCGACACGCCCGTGGCGAACGCGGGCGGTGGAGTTCGATTCGGCATCATGCCCGGCGACTACGCCGACGAGAAGGCCGGCGTGCTGGTCGGTGAGGTTTTCCCAAACACCCCCGCGGCAAAAGCGGGCTTGAAGGCGGGCGATCGGATCACCAAGTGGAACGGAACGGTCGTGAAGGATGTGGAGGCCTGGACTCCCCTTCTGCGCGGCAGCAAGCCTGGGGACAAGGTGGAAATCACCTATTTAAGGGACTCCGTCGAGGCCACGTGCACAGTGGTGCTGGAAGCGCGTAAAGAGGGCTGAAAGCAGCGGTTCTGAGCTCTGGAGGGTCCGCCTTCGGGCTCAAGGTCGGCTCGCACCTTTTTGAGTGCTTTCCCTCTTTTGGGATTGAATGGGTTGTCAGACTCCGGTACCTTGAATGGGTCGGTGCGCGGAATTTCCGCCCACGCATCGACGGGACGGAGAGACAAGACCCGCCCGACATTCAGAGGTTCCTGCGCGCGGCAGTTCCGGACCGCGCCTGGTTCGTTGCTGCCGAGATGTTCTCGCGGCGTTGTCGGTCTCTCTCCATCTCGCTGGTGACCCGGGGGTCCGGGTGCACGCTCGCCGACCTTGACGTCGGTCCTTGCGTGATGTGCCTTCGAGAGCAGGAGAGAGACATGAAGATCGGAGCATTTGTTCTGGGGAGTTGCCTCGTGGCCTCGGCGGCACAGGCCGGGCTCATGCAGCTAAGCCAGACGGCCTACAGCTCTGGCAACGGCGGCGAGTTTCGCGGCGAGTTGATCGGCGCGGCATTCACGCCCATGTCGTTGTCGGGCAACGGCTTTGAGACGTTCTGCCTCGAACGCGGCGAGAATTTCAGCCCCGGAGGCATCTACCACTACGATGTAAACATCGCCGCCACTCTTGGCGGCGGTGGTTCGTCGGGCGGCATGGATCCCCTCGACGAGCGGACGGCGTACATCTACAGGCTGTTCATCTCCGGCAGCCTTGTCGGCTACGACTACGCCAACGCGTTCGGGCAGCGTTCCAACAACGCCGGCTCGCTCCAGAACGTGATCTGGTACCTCGAGCAGGAGGTCGGCTCGCTCGACTCGGCCGACGCGGTCAGTTGGTATGCGCTGGCTCAGAACGGCATCGGACTTGGCCTGGGCGACGTCCGCGTGCTCAATCTTTACAACCTCAACGACGTGGGCGAACGCATCGAGCGTCAGGACCAGATCGTCAGAGTTCCCGCTCCGGGCGCGTTGGCTCTCTCGCTGGGCGGGGTGGCCATGATCCTGCGTCGTCGTCGCTGAACGGTTTCGAGTGAATCAGCTCTCCTTTTGCAGCCCCGACGCGATGGCGCCGGGGCTGCGACTTTTTGGCCCCCAGCTGGACGGCGCCGCCCGTGCGATCGGGCGGGCGGCGCGGCATAATGCACGCATGCGAACCGAGACTCCTGTTGAGCTTTCACGTCGTGGATTTCTGCGTAGCTGGGGGGCTGGGGTGCTGCTCGCGCTGATTGGCAGGCCGCTGGGCGCACGGGGGATCGTCTGGCTCGACGACGGGTTTCCAATCCCGGCGGACAAGGGGTTTGACCAGGCGTGGACGCGCTCGCTGACGGCGCGGGGCGAGCCGACGGTCTACTCGTCGCTGCGTGATGAGCTCAAATACATCGGGATGCCCATCGGGGGAGTCTGCTGCGGGCAGGTGTATCTCGGAGGAGACGGGCGGCTGTGGCACTGGGACATTCTGAACCTGCCGCAGGAAGCGATCTGGACCAGTTGCAGCGGCGACCCGTACGTGAACCCGCCGGAGCCAAGGTCGCCCTTCAGGCAGTCGTTTGGCCTGCAGTGGTCGTTTGGAACCAAGCTCGATGAGAAGCCAAGCAGCACGCGTTTGGATCGAAGGGGATTCCGCAACATCGCGTTCAGAGGGCAGTACCCCATCGGGCTGGTCAACTACAAGGACGCCGAGTGCCCCTTGGCGGTCGAGCAGGAGACGTTCAGCCCGTTCTGCCCGCTCGATGTCGAGGGCTCGAGCCTGCCCGCGATCGTCGTGAACCACACGATCAAGAACACTTCGGGCAAGCACGTCGCGCTCTCGATGCACGCCGAACTGCAGAATCCGGTGTGCATCAAGACGGGTCTTCCTGCCGACGTCCGCCTCACGAGCCGGTTCGTCGCCGCCGGACCGGGGGTTGCCGTGGTCCACGGTGCAGAGCCCAAGCCCGCGCAGGATCGCCCCGACGCCAGGCCCGACATCGTCTTTGAGGATTGGGAGAACGCGCAGTACAAGGACTGGGTGATCCAGGGGCGGGCGTTTGGAATCAGGCCCCGCAATCTCGTGGACATCGCCGCGTACCAGGGCGATCTCAACGCGCAGGGCAAGTGGGTCCTCAACACCCACGAGACCCGCTCGGGCGAGGACGTCGTCAAGGGCGACTCGCATGTGGGAACGCTCACGAGCCGCGAGTTCACCATCGAGCGGGATTGGATCCGATTCCGCATCGGCGGGGGAAATCACCCCGGTCAGACGTGCATCAATCTGCTCGTGGACGGCGTCCTGGTGCGGACTGAGACCGGGCGTGACAACAACCGCATGCGACTCGACCACTGGAACGTGAAGGAGCTGGCGGGGAAAAAGGGCACGATCCAGATCGTCGACAACTCGACCGGCGCCTGGGGGAACGTCGGGATCGACGAGATCGTCTTCACCGACGTCGAGCGCCTCGAGAACTATGACATCGAGCGTGCGCCGGACTTTGGAACGATGGCGATGGGCACAGCGGGCGCCGCGCGGTGTCGCATTGGTGGGGCCGAGTGGGACACGGTCGGCAAGAGCATGACCGAAGAGCTATCCAGCAAGCCCGTCGCCCACCTCACTCGCGACGCGGTCTTGAAGCCGGGCGAGTCGGTGACATTGACGACGGTCATCGCGTGGCACTTTCCCAACCCGCCGCGGGAACAGCTCGGTTTCCTCAAGAACATCAAGACTCTCAAGCACCACTATGCCGCCCGGTTCAAGGACGCCCACGAGGTGGTGACCCATGTGCTCAAGAACCTGGACGAGCTCACCCGGGTCACGCGCCTCTGGCGTGACACCTGGTACGACTCGACGCTGCCCTACTGGTTCCTCGACCGCACGTTCGCGACCGTCGCGACGGCGGCCACCGCGACCTGCTACCGCTTCGACAACGGACGTTTCTACGGGTGGGAGGGGACGTACTCGTGCGCCGGCACGTGCACGCACGTCTGGCAATACGCCCAATCCCTCGCCCGCGTCTTCCCCGAGCTCGAACGAACAACTCGCGAGCACATCGACTTCGATCAGGAGTTCGACGCCAAATCCGGCGTCATTCACTACCGGGGCGAGGCGGCACGGGAGCTGGCGATCGACGGGCAGTGCGGCACCATCATCCGCGCCTACCGCGAGCACACCATGGCCAGCGACGACCGCTTCCTCAAAGCGGTCTACCCAAACGTGAAGAAGGCGATGCAGCTGGTCATCTCGCGCGATGTGAACCAGGACGGCATCCTCGACGGGCCCCAGTACAACACCCTCGACACGACGTGGTACGGCGAGATCGCCTGGATCACCTCGCTCTTCCTCGCCGCCCTGCGAACCACCGCCGCCATGGCGACCGACGCGGGCGACAAGGAGTTTGCGGCCCAGTGCATCACGCTCGCCGACAAGGGGCGAACAGCGATGGTCGAACGCCTCTTCAACGGTGAATACTTCATCCACAAACCCGACCCCGCCCATCCCCAGGCCAACAGCACCGGCACCGGCTGCCACATCGACCAGGTCTTCGGCCAGAGCATGGCGTTCCAGGCCGGGCTGACAGCACCCGATGACCGCGTGGTCCCGCGCGATCAGACGATTCTGGCCCTCAAGTCCCTCTACAAGTACAACCTCGCGACCGACGTGGGCGTCTACCGCGCGTACTCGGAGAAGACGATCAAGGGCGGACGCTGGTACGCCGTCGCCGGCGAGGGCGGCCTGCTCATGTGCACCTGGCCCAAAGGCGGGAGCGAGGCGGCCACGGGCAAGAGCGGCGACGCCTGGGCCGCCGGCTACTTCAACGAGTGCATGAACGGCTTCGAACATCAGGTCGCCAGCCACATGCTCGCCGAAGGACTTGTGCACGAAGGCCTCGCCGTCACCAGGCTCCTCCACGATCGCCACCACGCGTCAAAGCGAAACCCCTGGAACGAGATCGAGTGCGGGAACCACTACTCGCGCTCCATGGCGGCCTATGGCTCCTTCGTCACCGCCTGCGGCTTCGCCTGGCATGGCCCCAAGGGCGAGCTGAGATTCGACCCCAAGGTGCTGGACGTCGACGCTCCCGAACCCAATCGGTTCAAGGCCGCGTTCATCACCGCCGCCGCCTGGGGTTCCTACGAGCAGATCGCGGCGAATCATCGGATCACAGTCGCCCACGGCACGCTGACCCTCCGACAGCTGGAACTGCCGGATCTCCGTCCGGCAACCAACGTGGACGCGTGGAGCATGAAGGTGGGCGATCGAATCGTGCCGGGCAAGTTCAAGAGCAATCCCGAACTGGACGGCGTGCGCAAGTCGTTGACCATCACGTTCGACCCGGCACTGGTGCTGGACGCGGGCCAGACGCTCAATGTCGGCGGCTGAGAGCGCGATGTGCCCTCAAAGAAAGCACCCCGGCACCGTGCCGGGGTGATTGGGCGGGCTCTCTGGTGAGGTCGCTTACTTCTTCTCGGGGGCGGCCTCGGGGCGGGGCGAGGTGCCGCGAGCGCCGCGTTCCTTCTTGGGCTCGAAGGTGTCGTGCGAGCTTTCCTTGTACTCGCCGAGCTTCTTGACCGACTCCCGCGCCGCGTCGAGCTTGCCGTCGAGAATTTGCGTCTCAAGCTCGAGCAGCATGCCCATGAGCTTGATCTGAGCCCTGCGGAACTCCACGAGCGTCTTGGCGGCGTCCTTGGGGTCACCCTTGAGGGTTGGGCTGGTGATCGACTTGGCGGTCAGGCACGCACGCTGCATGGTGCCGACGTGGATAAGGCTCTGATCCTTCTGATCGCTCTTGTCAACGATCTCTTTGAGGGCCTTGAGTGCTCCACCCAACTGCTTCATCGCACCCTCGAGGCTGCCGGCACGATCGCCGCCGGGGCCTCCGGGCCCGCGTCCGGGCTGGCGGGTGCCGCCGTCGAGCGGCTGGGGGGCGGCGGTGGGGGTCTTGGTCGGATCGCTCGCGGGCTGGGCCGGGGCATTACCCGCCAGGAGCATTGCCGCTCCCGCGAGGCCGACGAGGGCGAAGAGGGCGGGGACGCGGTTCAACGAAAGGATGCGATCGGACGACATTCGGTTCTCTCCAATGGGTCACTAGGATCAGGTTGACGAATTCACGACCGTCAAGAGTATATCACGACGTGCGGAATGGCCTCACGTTGCTGGAATTCGCGAATTTCCTGCGACTTTTCCGCGAAGGAAGACGACACCATGCTCTCCCGATCCACGATGACCGCGGCCGGCCTCGCCTCGCTTCTCGCTGCCTGCTCGCCGAGCTGGCCCCAGTCACGCCCCACGAATCCGGGGCCGTCTCCTTCGACCTCCCCATCGCCGGCCGGCGAGCCCCCCGCCGCGCCCGCAGGGACTGAAAGTCTGGCGTCCACGCTGCCCTCACCCGACTACCGACTGGTCTGGTCTGACGAGTTCAACGGCACCTCGCTCGATACCGCAAAGTGGGGGTATTGGCTCCTGGGGCCGTACCGCCTGGGCTTCAACACCCGCGACGCGGTGACGCTCGACGGCAGGGGGCATCTGGTGATCACCTGTGCCCGAAAGGAGACCCGGGACGCCCTTGGGCGTACAAAGGTCGACTACACCAGCGCGCTGCTCTCGACGCAGGGCAAGTTCGAGACGACCTACGGGTACTTCGAGGCGCGGCTGAAGGTCCAGAAGGAGCAGGGGTTCTGGACGGCCTTCTGGCTCAACACCCCGTCGATGGGCAATCCCGCGCGTGATCCCGCCAGGGCCGGCGTCGAGATCGACATCATGGAATACATCGCAAGCGCCCAGTACGCCAACAAGGCGATGCACACCATCCACTGGGACGCCAAGTCGACCACCGACCACAAGCGAGATCACAAGCTGCAGGAGATCCCGGGGTTGGGCCAGGGGTGGCACACGTACGCCTGCGAGTGGACGCCCGAGGCGCTCACGTTCTACATCGACGCCAAGGAGACCTTCCGGACATCCAAGGCCATCCCGATGCGCCCCGAGTACATCGTGCTGGGGCTCGAGGTCGGCGAGTGGGGCGGCGACATCACCAAGGCCAGGCTGCCCGACACCTTCGAGGTCGACTACGTGCGGGTCTACCAGCGTCCCGTGCGAGCGAGCAAGCCGACCTTCGACGACCGTCCGCCCAGCCCCGACGCTCTCAAGAACTACTTCAGCCTCAGCGACGAGCAGCAGACGCAGGCGGCTTCGCCCTGGCCAGCGGGCCCCTTGAGCAAGACCTCCGCGCGCACCTGGCAACCCGCGATGTGGGCGGCCTACAAGCAGGCCAACAGCCCTCGGCACCAGGCACTGCGAAAGGTCCTTGGCACCAATTCGGTCACGGTCGATGGCAAGACGATGCCCTTCTCGATGCGTTACATGGGCACCAAACCCGAGGCGGGTTGGCCCATGCTCGTCTCGCTCCACGGCGGGGGCAACGTCGCCAAGGACGTGAACGACAAGCAGTGGGCGAACCAGCAGGCCAGGTACATGTTCGACGGCGTGTACATCTGCCCCAGGGCCGCGGTCGACGGGCCCGGCCTTTGGCACGCCGCTCACAACTACCCGCTGATCGACGACCTGGTGCGGGCGTTCATCCTCGCCTTCGACGTCGATCCCGATCGCGTGTACCTCCAGGGGTACTCCGAGGGCGGGTACGGCGTCAATCGCCTGGGGCCCAACATGGCCGATCGGTTCGGGGCCATCGGCGTCGCGGCGGCGGGCGAGATGCTCGACCGTGCCCCGGTGGAGAATCTCCGCAACACGCCGATGAACCTGCAGGTCGGCGACAAGGACGATGGCTTTGACCGTTTCAAGCTCGCGACGGCCTGGGCCGCGGAGATGAAAAAGCTCGCCGACAACGACGAGTGCGGCCCGCCGTGCTATGGCGTGGAGTTTGTCGCTCACCCGGGCCAGGGCCACGCGATCGACGACCGCGAATCGCCCAAGTGGCTCGCGCAGCAGCGTCGCAACCCGATCCCGCGCCGCGTCGTCTGGCGTCAGAGCGGCCCGGTGACGCATGACAGCTACTGGCTGCACTTGGACGACCCGTACGAAGGAAAGGCGCCAACGCAGTGGGAGAACCGCCCCGAGATGATCGACGCCAGGTACTCGGGCAATTTCGTCTCTCTTGAGGTGACTGGACTCAAGGCCGTCACAATCCGCCTCGACGACCGCATGATGGACCTCGACAAACCCGTGACGGTGACGATCAATGGGCGCGAGGCGTTCACAGGCATGGTGCCCCGCTCGGCGGCCGTGCTCGCCAAAACGCTCGCCCAGCGCGGCGACCCCAAGCTGATGTTCTGCTCCGAGCTGACCTTGCCGGTCACTCCCCCGCCCTCAAGCAAGCCCGCGGCGGGAATGGTGACGCCCGGCGAGAGGCTTGACGGCGTGAACGTGCCGCCGGCAATCATCAGCAAGGCTCTGGAGCTCGCGGGCGACAACGCCGACCAGCTCAGGGTTGCGTTGTCGCGGTCGACGGCGGAGAACGCCAAGGCCGTGCGGTGGCTGATCGCGACGATGCCCGAGCGTGACCTGCGAGAGATCAAGACCGACGCGCTCATGGAGAACGTGCGCCTCGCTCTCTCGGCCTGGCGCGACTCGCCCTGGGCGAGCACGATCACCGAGCAGCAGTTCATGCAGTACATCCTGCCCGCGACGACCCTCAACGAGCGGCGCGAGCCCTGGCGCCGCGACTTCATGGCGCGCTTCCGCGAGAAGGCCTGGACGTTCACCGACCCCATCGACGCCGCCAAGTGGCTCAACGACACGCTCAACGCGAGCGCCGGCGTGCAGTACCACGCCACCAACCGCTGCAAGCCCGACCAGAGCGTCAACGAGTCGATGGCCAGCGGCTGGGCCTCGTGCTCGGGCCTCTCCGTTCTGCTCACCGACGCGTGCCGCTCGGTGGGCATCCCCGCCCGCATCGTCGGCGTCCCCATGTGGAAGGGAACGCCCGGCAATCACAACTGGGTCGAGATCTGGGGCGGGCCCCTGCGCCCCTCAGGCAACGAAGTCGCTCTGCGCCGCTGGTACAACGTCGGCGGCACCGGAAGCGACCCCCGCGGCGGCGACTGGGTCAACGGCCGCTGCCGCGACCAGACCGACCCCGACATGCCCCAGCACAGCGTCTACGCAACCTGCTGGCGCCCGACCGACCGATGGTTCCCCATGGTCTGGAACCAGGACGACCACTCGGCCTCAGCTCTTAACGTCACCCGCTTCTACAAGTCGCCCAAGTCGGTCGACCTCGACCTCCCGGGCGGAAAGTGCGATGTGACAGTGCTCTGGAAAGACGAGATCTGGGCGACGGCGACCACCAGCGCCACCAAGGTCTCTCTGCCCCTGGCCCAAGGCGAGACCTACTCAGTCACAATCCGAAAGGCAGACGGCAAGACCCAAACCACAACCATCACGCCACAGTGAGGAAGGAAATGCGAACGCAAAGGCGCGAAGAGGAGCGGAGCAAGACAGAGAGATCGTGAGTGTTCAGTTGAATCAACGGCCGGGTGATTGCTCAGCCGTTGCGGCCGCAAGGAGCAAGCCGTGAACTGAACGTGGTTTCCTGCCTTTCGACCCCAGCGGGGTCGCGGGGTGTAGCCACGGGTGGAGCGAGTCTTGTATGCTTAAACTGAGCATTC
>CAYHQQ010000101.1:0-10807 GCA_964358855.1 uncultured Phycisphaeraceae bacterium | reverse complement strand
CTTCGACCCTGCCTACCAAAGTCGATTCCTTCTCAAGCTCGGAGCGGGGGAGGAGAAGAGGCCTATCCTTCGGGCGATTCCCACCCCCATGAACGCACTCAAAGCCAAATCGATGAAACGCAAAGGCGCCCTCCGGGGTTGCCGCGTCGTTGATTGTGGTTGGGTTCGCGTTCTTCGGTAAGAGGGACACCCAGACACAGTGAGCGATTGCAGGAGCCCTAGAGGGGGCGGTTGTGCGTTGGGGGATTTGAAATTTGACATTCGAGAATTCCGATCACGCAGCACGCAGCACGCAGCACGCAGAACTCAGCGCCTTTCATCGCCGGAATGCCGGCAAGGAACGAATATGACCATTGAGCCCACGATCATCGAGCTTCTTCCGACGGCCCATCCGACGCCGGGGCGGGATCACAGGCCGCCGGCTTGTGGGGTGAGCGCGGTGCTGGATGGGGAGGTTTTGGCGCGGGGAGTGCCGATCGGGAAGTTGATGGGGTCGGTGTCGTATGTGGAGATGATTTTCTTTCAGGTGCAGGGGCGGTATCCGAGCCGGGATGAGCGGGCGTTGATGGAGACGTATCTGGTGTCGTTGTGCGAGCACGGGGTGACGTCGCCGTCGACGCATGGGGTGCGGGTGGCGGCGAGCGTGGGGGCGCCGTTTGCGGCGTGCGCGGTGAACTTCATCACGGCGGCGATGGGGAAGTATCACTTTGGGGCGCTGGAAATGGCGATGGAGCAACTGCGGGAGATCGCGGCGTATGGGCCGGGGCTGGAGGCGTATGTCGATGAGAAGCTGGCGAAGGGCGAGCGGCTGTGGGGATTCGGGCATCGGTTCCACAAGAGCGCGGATGCGGCGTCGCTTGATCCGCGGTCGTTGGCGGAGCTGCAGGAGGGGACGGATCCCAGGGTGAGGAAGCTCCTGGAGCTGGCGGATGAGCTCAAGTGGCCGGGGAAGCATGTTGCGACGGTGAGGCGGCTGGGGCGGCTCTTGTATCAGCGCAAGGGGGTACCGATCAATGTGGACGGCGTGGGGGCGGGGCTGTTGCTCGACATGGGGTTTGATCCCAGGATCGGAATGCTCTTTGTGGTGCTGGGGCGGCTTGCGAACATGGCGAGGCTGTACTTGGAGGAGCAGGAAGAGAAGCCGAATCGGTTCGTGGGGCTGGCGTCGCGGAATGACCCGACGTTTGATCGGACGGTGGACAGGGAGCTGGATGCGAAGGCGTAGGGGGTGAGGTTGGGGGCACTCATCGCTTGGGCGCGAGTGGTGGCTGGGGGATTTTGGTTTTTTGCGATGAGTGGCACGGTCAGTGGAGGATCAGGAGGGCTTCTTCGCAGGCGGGGAAGCGATCGGTGGCGGGGGCGTAGTGGTGGCCGGTGATTGTGAAGCCGCAGCGTTCGAGGACGCGGATGGAGGCGATGTTGGCGCGGGCGGCGCGGGCATGGAGGGGGCGGATGTGAACTTGTTCGAGGAGGAGGATGAGGGCCTGGGTGGCGAAGCCTTTGCCCCAGTGTTCTTTGGCGATCCAGTAGCCGACGAGGTCCTGGCCTTCGAGTTTGAAGCAGGAGATGCTGCCGACGAGGTGGTCGCCCGCGAGGATGGCTTTGGCGATGATGGAGGGCTGTGCGAAGATGGCGGCCCAGTGGGCGTAGAAGGAGGCGGAGTCGCGTGGGTTGACGACGGCCATGCGATTGGCGTCGGGGTCGAGTTGTTGCTCGAAGAGGGCGGGGAGGTCGGCGGGGGAGACGTCGCGGAGGGAGATGCGGGGAGGGGGATTGCGGGTGGGCATGGTGGGGATGGTACCTGAGCGGATGACTCAATTGGAGAACGGGGCCAATGGTTGGCCGAGATCATGCCTCCGTGAAGGGGAGGCATGCCACCCGGGGTCGGGATCATGCCTCCCTGAAGGGGAGGCATGCCACCCGGGGGGAATTGGTACCATCGTGGCATGAAGCGATACTTGTCTGTCGTGTTGCTGGGTGTTGCCGCTTTGGGTGGGGTTGCGAGCGCGGATGAGAAGCTGGATGTCGGGCCCGGGGAGAAGTATGCGCGGATTGAGGAGGCGCTGGAGGCGGCGCACGCGGGGGACACGATTGTGGTGCATCCGCTGGCGGATGGGAAGGCGTACGAGCGGGTGGCGCTGATGGTGAGGACGCCGCGGCTGCACATCATGATGGCGCCGGGGCGGCCCAGGCAGGGGATCAGGGCGGGCGGGGCTATCACGACACACCCGGCGCGGATTGTGCTGCGTGGGGAGGGGTTTGATTATTCGGGGGTGGGAAAGGTGCCGCGGGCGATTGTGCAGTTTGATCCGGGCGCGGACGGGTGTGTGCTGGAGGGGTTTGAGTTGTCGGGGGCGCGGAATGGGTCGCACAACGGGGCAGGGGTGCGGATCAATCAGGCGAATCATGTGACGGTGAAATTGTGCACGATCACGGGGAACGACATGGGGATCATGTCCAATGGAGATGGAACGGTCAAGACCGGGATCGATCAGCGGATCGAGCGGTGCTTGATCTATGGGAACGGGTCGAAGGTTGAGCCGGGGATGAGTCACAACTTGTATCTGGGGGCAACGAGTGTGGTGGTGTCGGGGTGTGAGGTGCACTCGAGTGTGACGGGGCACAATGTGAAGAGCCGTGCGCACTACACGCGGGTGGAGTACTGCTGGGTGCACGACTCGGCGAACCGGGAGCTGGATCTGGTGGATGCGAAGGGGGACACGGATGTGGCGGGGAGTGATGCGGTGGTGTTTGGGACGGTGCTGAGCAAAGCGGTGGACATGAAGGGGAATCGAGAGGTGATCCACTTCGGGCAGGATGGGGGAAATGAGCACAAGGGGACGCTGCACGTCGTGAACTCGACGATTGTCACGGGGTATGTGAGTCCGGTGGTGACCTTGTCGGCGCCGGGGGCGAAGGTGCAGTTTGTGAACAGTTTGTTCAGCGATGCGGAGACGGGGCAGAAGAATCAGGTGCTGGTGGGAGTGAGCGGGAAGGCGCCCGAGGAGGCGCTTGCAGCGCGGGTGAAGGCCTCGCACAATGTGTTTCGGGGGGACTTCAAGGATGTGGCGGAGGGGGCGGGGGTGAGGCTGAGCACGGCGGTGGGCTTTGCGAACGCGGCGGCCGGGGATTACCGGGTGGTGACGGCGGTGGAGGCGCTGCGAGGCAAGGGCGTGGTGATCGGGTCGCTTGGCCTTCCGGGGGCGACGGGACGAGACGGAGATCAGGTGGGGATGCCGTGGCAGCGGTACTTGCACCCGCAGTCGAAAGCGCCCAGGAGAGATGACTGGAGGTCAGATGTGGGGGCGTTTGAGTGCGAAAGGCCGGCCGGGGTGAAGGACGACGAGCGATAAGGAATCCCCTACGTCGCAACCCGTCCCGGGGGCTGGCCCTACAACCTTGGTCGTCGTGTGGTCTCATGGTCGGTCCAAGGACAATGGGAGTTTGAACATGTTTGCACTGAACAGCAACTGCGTGGGCTTGGGTCGCGTGGCGGGTCGCGCTGGGGGTCGTTGGCGTGGGGCCTTGCGGACGGCGGCGGCGGTGCTGGTGGTGTGCGCGGGGGCGACGCGGGCGGTGGCGCAGCCCAAGATTGATGTGAATGATCCGGTGGCGGTGGAGGAGATGAACTCGCGGCTGGAGGAGGCGTTTGCCGACTCGCCGATCTCGGTTGATCCGTCGGGGATGCTGGCGGGGGAGGGGATGTTCGGGGCGATCTTCGGGCCCAGCGTGACCAAGGGGGACTTCAAGCGGTTCATCAAGATTCTGGGGCTCGATCAGGAGCAGGCCGACGCGGCCGGGTTGATCTACACGCAGCGGCTGGCGAACTACGAGGCCAAGGGCAAGCCGATGCAGGAGATGATCACCGATTTGATGCGCAAGTTGGGGGAGCAGATCGGGCGCGGGGAGGTGGGCAAGGAGCCGGAGAACATCGAGCAGCTGACCAAGGCGGCCCAGGAGATCCAGAAGGAGCGGGCGGTGATGACCAAGGGGGTGATGGAGGACCTGAAGGAGCTGGCGAACGCGGAGCAGAAGGAGCGGTGGCCCAGGGTGGAGATGGCCGAGCGGCGCAACACGCTGATGCGGTTCCAGCCATTGCAGATGGCGCCGGGGGTGCAGGTGGATGTGAGACGGCTGGTGGAGACGACGCTGGAGAAGAAGGGGATCGAGCAGCCCGACGCGTCGGAGAAGGAGCGGATCGAGCAGACGCTGGTGTCGCACGAGAGCACGATCGACGAGCACGCCAAGCGGGCGGTGCCGATGGACGAGCTCTTCCGTACCCAGGGGATCCAGTCCAAGCCGACGCCCGAGGCCCAGGAGAAGATGATGAAGATGATGGGGGAGGGCGGGCTGATCGCCGAGAAGGTGCGGGTGGCGAATGAGGCGGCGGTGAAGAGCGTGGGGGCGGCGCTGCCGGAGTCGACGCGGGTGGTGTTCATGGACGCGTACCGGGCGGAGGCGTTTCCGGAGATCTACAAGAAGATGCACAGTGAGGGCGTGCTGGAGGCGGCTCTGAAGCTGGGCGATCTGACCGAGGAGCAGCGGGTGAGGTTGACGAAGATGCAGGAAGAGCACTCGGCGAAGCTGAAGGATCTGAGGCCCAAGGCCGCGGAGCAGGCGGTGGAGACCAACAAGCGTCAGACCGAGTGGATGGCGGCCAAGGACGAGGAGGCCAAGAGCAAGGCGATGCAGAAGATGGGCGAGGGGTTTGGCACCATGACGGCCCGGGCGGACATGCGGACGGCGGACAAGGAAGTGGTGAAGCAGGTGCGGGCGATGATGACGGAAGTGCAGCGGGAGAAGCTGCCCAAGAGGCCCCGGGGTGCGATGCCGTTTGAGATTTCGGTGCCGGAGCCGGCGGGCGGCGAGAAGTGATCGTGCGGGGATGATGATCTGGTCGCGGCGAGCAGGATTCGTCGCTCGCTGACGCTCGCGGCGCTGTTGCGGTATTGACGATTCCAACCGCGAGGCGGGGAGGCATCCGGGGACAAGAATGCCCACGCTTGCGCGTGGGGTTCGTTGATCGCTCGCTGACGCTCGCGGCTCTGTCGGCGGGCGTTTTTAATCGCCGTCCAATGGATCATCCGTATCGGGCAGGTCCAGGTCGGGGATGTTGCCGAAGGCGATGCGGCGTGGGGCGGCCTTTTTGGCGGAGTGCATTGAGGCGGGGTAGAGGGTGTCGGCGCCCCATTTTTTGTTGACCAGGTCGAGGGCGGTGGAGAGGCGGGCGCTGTCGCGTTTGTCGGTGAAGAGGCCGGGGGTCGCGCTGGCGATGGGGGTGAGGTTGTGGAGGGTGATGCCGAGTTTGAGCATGGTGCCCTTGGGCTTGCGGCTCCAGGCGCTGGTGAGGGCGCGGAGGAGGGAACCGGTGTCGTTCTGGCCGCCGCCGCCCATGGTGCCGGGGAGTTTGATGGTCTCGTGCCATTTCTGGGGCGGGTGGTCGCGTGGGACGAGGAAGCGGACGCCGACGGTGAGCTGTTCGCCGACATAGCCCATGGCGCGGGCGCGCTGGGCGACTTTGGAGAGGAGGCGGACGGCCACCGCGCGGGCTTCCTCTTCGCCGCGGCGTTTGGGGGAGAGGACGTTGGAGTGGCCGATGGAGCGGGTGATGGTGTGGGCTTCGTGGAGTTGTTCGCCGCGGAGGCGGGAGTGCCATTCCTCGCCGATGATGCTGCCCCAGGCGCGGCGGAGTTCGGTGGGTGAGAGTTCGCAGAGGCGCTGGACGGTGGAGATTCCGGCGGAGAGGAGGCGCTGGTGCATCTTGGGGCCGATGCCGGGGAAATCCATGAGCTTGAGGGAGTAGAGGCGCTGGGGGAGTTCGTGTTTCTGGATGATGGTGAGGCCGTCGGGCTTTTTGATATCGGCGGCGACTTTGGCGAGGAAGCGGTTTGGGGCGATGCCGATGGAGGAGGTCATGCAGAGGCCGCAGTGTTTGCGGATGGCGGCCTTCATGCGGGTGGCGAGTTCGGCAGCGCGATCGGGGAGGCGTTCATCGCGGAGGAGGCGGCAGGCGAACTCGTCGACGGAGCAGACGCGGTCGACGGGGAGGACGGTGTCGATGGCGGCGATGACAGCGTGGTGCATGCGGATGTAGTTGTCGTGGGCGCCCTGGACGCAGATGAGGCCGGGGCACATGCGTTTGGCGTCGCCGACTCTGGTGCCTGTTTTGATGCCGAAGGCTTTGGCCTCGTAGCTGGCGGCGATGACGGAGGTGGTGTCGACGTCCATGGGGACAACGGCGACGGGGCGGCCACGCAGATGCGGGTCGAGTTGTTGCTCGACTGAGGCGAAGAAGCTGTTCATGTCCACGTACAGCGTGTGGAGCATGGATGAGTTTAGGCGGATACCGGACAGGAGCCGAATTTGCTATTATGAGGGCTGATTCGCGAGGGTGAGTGGGTTGGTGGTGCCCTTGTAGACTGCGGCGGAGGATCGATGCCTGAACTGCCGGACATCACGGTGTACTGCGATGTGCTGCGGGCGCGGGTGGTGGGGCATCGGGTGGTGAAGGTGCGGGTGAAGAGTCCGTTCTTGCTTCGGACGTTCAATCCTCCCATCGATGAGGTGGAGGGGAAGGTGGTGGAGGGAGTGGAGCGGCTTGGGAAGCGGGTTGTGCTGGGGCTGGAGGGGGAGTTGTTTGTTGTGATCCGCTTGATGATTGCGGGGAGGCTGCTTTGGGGGCCGCCGGGGTGGAAGCAAGGTGGGAGGATTACGCAGGCGACGATGGAGTTTGGGCCGGGAGATGGTGGTGAGGCTGGTGGGGTGCTGGCGATCAATGAGGCGGGGACGCAGCGGCGAGCGTCGCTGCATGTGGTGCGCGGGCGGAGGGAACTGGTTGCGATGGGGCGGGGCAGGTTGGATGTGTTCGCGTGCACGAGCGCGGAGTTTGCGGCGGCCCTCTCGCGTGAGAACCACACGCTCAAGCGGACGTTGACTGATCCCTCGGTGTTTGATGGGATCGGGAATGCGTACTCGGATGAGATTCTGCACGCGGCGGGGCTGAGCCCGCTGAAGCTGACGCGGTCGATGAGCGCGGAGGAGGCTTCAAGGTTGCACGAGGCGGCCAGGAGCACCCTGGCACACTGGACGGCGGAGTTGCGGCGCGAGTTTGATGTTGGGCCTGGGAAGCCGGGGCGATTTCCCGGTGTGGGGGAGATCACGGCGTTTCGACCGGGCTTTGCGGTGCACGGGAAGTTCAAGAAGGCGTGCTTTGTATGCGGCGACCCGGTGCAGAGGATTTCGTACGCGGAGAACGAGACGAATTACTGTGCGACGTGCCAGACGGGTGGCAAGGTGCTGGCGGACCGGTCGATGTCGAGGCTGCTCAAGGACGACTGGCCCAGGACGATTGAGGAGTGGGAGCGGATGTGAGCGGCTGAAAGCCGCGGGATCCACTATGCTGTGCGCATGTCCACACCTCCGCGCATTCTCATTCTTACAGCCAGCGTCGGCGCGGGGCACATCCGCGCGGCGGAGGCCGTGGAGCTTGCGCTCAAACAGCTTGCGCCCGAGGCTGTTGTTCGCAATGTGGATCTGATGACGTGCGCGACGGCGGCGTTTCGGCAGGTGTACGCGAAGTCGTATCTCGATCTGGTGTCGAAGGCGCCGCACTTGCTCGGGTTTTTCTATGATCTCACCGACAAGGCGCCGTCGGCCAAGCGGGTGAGCGATCGGTTCCGGTTGATGGTCGAGCGGGCGAATCTGACCAAGCTCAACCCGATTCTCGCTGAGCCCTGGGACATCGTGGTGAACACGCACTTCTTGCCGGCGGAGATCATCGCGAGATTGCGGCGCAAGAAGAAGTGGGCGGTGAGGGCGAGCGGGAAACCGGTGCCGCAGTACACGGTGGTGACGGACTTTGACGCGCATGGGCTGTGGGTGAACGATCCGACCGACCATTACTTTGTCGCGACGGAGGAGGCGGCGATTTCACTGGGGCGGTGGGGTGTGGCGCGGGAGATCGTGACGATCACGGGGATTCCGATCCATCCGGTGTTTGCCCAGGCCAAAGACGCGAAGGGTTGCAGGGAGAAGCATGGGCTTTCGCAGGATCGGCCGGTGGTGCTGCTGCTTGCGGGCGGGTTTGGCGTGGGGCCGATCGAGCAGCTCTTTGAGGCGGTGCTTGAGGTTGAGAGGCCGGTGCATGTGGCGGTGGTGTGCGGGAGGAACGAGGCGCTCAAGAAGGCGCTGGCGAAAGTGAAGTTGCCGGCGCGGCACAAGGCGACGGTGCTGGGGTTCACGCGTGACATGGATGAGCTGATGGCGGCGGCGGACATTGTGGTTTCCAAGCCGGGCGGGCTGACGACCAGTGAGATTCTCGCTCGTGGGGCGGCGATGGCGATCGTGAATCCGATCCCGGGTCAGGAGAGCCGCAATTCGGACTTCTTGCTTGAGAATGGGGCGGCGATCAAGATCAACTCGGCGGCGGTGCTGCCCTACAAGCTTGGGCAACTGTTGGGAGAGGTGACGGGCGGGAGGCTTGTGGCGCTGCGGAAGAATGCGGGGGCGCTCGGGCATCCGCGGGCGGCGTTTGACGTTGCGGCGGCGGTGCTCAGGAGTGCTCTCAGCGGTAGTCGGTGAGATGCTGGCGAACACCGGGCTTGGCGACGGGCGCGGCGAGCAACTCGACTTCGGTGTCTGGAAGGCCCCGGGCTTTGAGCAGGCGGAGCGTCGGCGAGGTGAGGGCGGTGGTGACCAGGGCCATGATGACCATCATGGAGAAGAGAGCGGGCGAGATGACGCCCAGGTCGAGGCCGACCGTGAGGACGATGAGTTCCATGAGGCCGCGGGTGTTCATGAGCGTGCCGAGGATGGCGGCGTTGCGCCATCCCAAGTGTGTGAGGCGGGCGGCGGCGAGGGTGCCGCCGAACTTGCCCAGGGTGGCGACGAGAATGAGGAGCCCGCAGATGAGCCACTGGCCGGGCTCGTTGAGCAGGTCGATGCGGGTGCGCATGCCGGTGAGAGCGAAGAAGGCGGGGAGGAGGAGGATGGTGACGACGCGCTCGAGCTGGCCTGTGAGGGCGCGGGCGGCGGCGCTGTCGTGGGGGATCAGGACGCCCAGGACGAAGGCGCCGAAGATGGCGTGGATGCCGATGGCCTCGGTGGCGAGGGCCGACAGGAGAAGGGCGACCAGGACAAAGATCGCGAGGGTGCGGGACTGGTCTTGCTTGTCCCATCGGCGCGAGATCCAACTCACCGCGGGGCGGGCGAGCAGGAACATGAAGGCGACGAACGCGACGGCGCCGGCGACGACGAAGAGCCCCTGGCCGACCTCTGCCTTGGCGACGCCGACGACGAAAGCCAGGAGGCACCAGGCCGCAATGTCGTTGACGGCGGCGCAGGTGAGGGCGAGGACGCCCAGCGGCGTTTGGCTCATGCGGTAGTCGGTGAGGATGCGGGCGAGCACGGGGAAGGCTGTGATGGACATGGCAACGCCCATGAAGAGGGCGAAGCTGGTGAACGGCACGTCGCTGGTGGAGAGGCGCGGGTAGAGGGGGATGGCCAGGAGGGCTCCCAGGACGAAGGGGAGCAGGATGCTCGCGTGGCTGACGGCGACGGCGGTTGAGGCGCGGTGCTTGAGGAGGGCGGGGTTGAGCTCCAGGCCGACGAGGAACATGTAGAGAACGACGCCGAGCTGTGCGATGATGCTCAGGAAGGGGGCGACGGCCGGGGGGAGGATAAAGGCCGAGAGGTCGGGGCCAAGGAGAGAGGGGCCCAGCAGGATGCCGGCGACGACCTCGCCGATGACGGGTGGCTGGGCGAGGCGAGCGAAGAGTCGGGCCAGAACCTGGCCAAGAACGATGATGGCGGTGAGGGCGACCAGGACGTGGAGGAATGAGTCGCCGGCGCTGGGCGAGGGCGCGACGCCCGGGGCATCCACGGGCGGTTGGGCGACCAGCAGCGCGCCGCGATCGCGGATGAGAAGGAAGAGGGCGACGGTGAGTGCGACCATCAACGCGCAGCCGCACACGAGCAGGACGGGAGATCGGCGACCCAACTCGCGAGATTCCGGGCCGGGGGCGGGTTGAGGACTCTTCATGGGGGAACTCTACCCGTTTCGTTGTTCCGGCGGGTTATGAGGGCGTGATGACCCTGAATTGTGCCACGATTCAAGGGTGTTTCGCCTCCGAGGCCGCCCGTTTGTATAGGCTGACGGCGACTGGTTGTGGAGTGGGGTGAAGGAGTTTGCTGATGAATGGTCGCAATCGGAAATCCGAACTTTCGGTTCGTCGCCTGGGCCGAGCGGTCGGCGTGAGCGTGATCGCACTGGGTCTGGGCGGGGTGGTGGCTCTGGGTGGGTGTGCAGACAACGTGGGGCACAGCAAGACGACGACCAAGAGCACGACCGAGACGCCCAACGAGACGGTCACGACGACGGAGGTTCACGAGAAGGACACGACGCTGACGCCGCGTTAGGTATTGGCGCGTTGAGCGTCGCGGGGATGTGTGCTTCGGGGCGGTGCCTGAAGACATCCGCAAGCATCGGTCTGAAGACCGGTGCTACCAAGACATGAGCGGGCTGGGGCCGCATCGATTGAATCCTGAAAGGAACTGACATGACACAGACACACGCACACCGTTCGACATTCCGCCTGGCCCTTGGGCTTGCCTGCGTTGCGGGGGGCCTCGCCGTCGCGCTGGCGGGGTGCGACAAGGACAAGACCTCGAGCAAGACCACGTCGACCAAGACGGTGCAGACGCCCGAGGGGACGAAGAAGACGACCGAGACGACCGAGAAGACCGTCGAGACCGAGAAGAAGAGGGACTAGCTGGGTGTGGGGGGGGGGGCGGCGGGGGGGGATTGGAC
>CAYHQQ010000100.1:0-11278 GCA_964358855.1 uncultured Phycisphaeraceae bacterium | reverse complement strand
GCTTTTTTGTTGCGGTTGGGGGGGGGGCGGGGGGTGGTGGGTTTTGTGGGGGGGGGGGCGCAGCGGGCGTACTGGTTGAGGCACCGGGGGAGTGAGGATGTGTTCAAGCATCCGCGGATATACCTGGGGATGATGAACTTCTTTGGGGATCCGTCGCTGAGGTTGGGAGGGGGGAAGTAAATCCGATGGGGGTCAAGCGTTCAGGTGAGACGTCGGCCGGCAGTACGCGGTGAAGTGGTGTAGTCAGGCGCCAGCAATGCGATATTCGGGTTCGCGAATTCCAAATGGACGTGCGCTCTCGGGCCGACTCCTACGGAGTCGAAAGGCGCGTCGGGCTGTCTCCGGGGGCTGCGCCCCCGGCTATTGACGCTGAGCCCTACGGGCTCCACGGCAGAATCACTTTGAGCTCAACGCGTTGCCCGTCGCGACGATTGCGGTGCTGCTCACACAGGGCGAGGCCTTGAGACTGCGCCGTTGCTGATCATCATGCGGGCCATGCGGCCGGCGAGGTCCAGGATGTGGGCGGCGTCGGTGGGGGCGAGGTGTTTGCGGGCGGTTTGGCCGAAGAGGCGGAGCCAGATGGAGAAGTGCTCGGGGGAGAGGCCTTCGATATCGCGGTGGGCTTCCAAGGGGCGGCCGGAGTATTCGCCGGATTTGAGGAGGGCGGAGGACCAGAAGGCGCGGATCTTGGCGAGGTGGGCGTCCCAGTCGGTGACCTGGCGGGCGAAGATGGGGCCGAGGATCTCGTGTTTGCGGCATTCGGTGTAGAAGTCGTCGACGATAGAGGCGATGGCGGCGGGGGTGATGGTGGAGGAGGGTGGGGCGGAAGTGGATTCGGTCAGCGGGAGAGGTTGGTCGCGGGGGGAGGGGTTTGCGGGATGCATTTGGAGAGCGTAGACGGGCGAGTGGCGGGCGTGGGAAATCCCGTACATTCAGGGTGTATGTGCGTGTATGAGAAAGTCGGAAGGCAAGCTTCGATTTCTGGGAGTGTCGATGCTCTTGGCGCCCAATGGCCGACTCCTACGGAGTCGAAAGGCAAGGTGGGGGCGTTCCGGGGGCTGCGCCCCCGGCTATTGACGATGAGCCCTACGGGCTCCAAGGCAGAATCACTTCGAGTTCAACGCGAGGAGGCACCCATCGCTTGGGCGCGAGTGGTGGCAGGTGATCAGTGGGTTTTGCGATGGGTGGCACGGGGCGTGCTTGCGACAGTTGAGCGCAGTCTTAGCGGGATCCTGACACAGCGAAAGAGCCTCAAAGCTAATCTCCTCGCGTCGTGGGAGCAGTGAAACTCTTTTGCTGCCGGCGACCAATCGTGGAGCACATCGAACATGGGCAATGGACTTCGCCGGGCGTTTACTCTGATTGAGTTGCTCGTGGTGATCGCGATCATCGCGCTTTTGATCGGGCTTTTGGTGCCGTCCTTGGCCAAGGCGAGGGCGGAGGCGCGGGCGGTGAAGGCGGCGGCGGTGGCGCGGGGTGTGGTGCAGGGCGTGGCGATGTACATTGTCGACACCAAGACGGTGTATCCGCCGTCGTACATGTACGGGGCGGACGCGACAACGGGGAACTGGAACTTCAACGATCAGCAGTTGACGAATCCCAATCCGATCAACGGGTACGTGCACTGGTCGTCGTTCCTGGTGGGCGGGGGGCAGCTTGGGAATGACGCGTTTGGTTCGCCGGTTCTGGCGAACAAGGGTGCGCCGCGGTCGAACCCCGGGAACAACGCGGACGACTGGGCGCCCAATCAGTACAACGACGTGGGCTCAAACTCGCCCAACAGCACGCCGCAGGACAGGCAGGCACCGCGGATCGGGTTCACGGGCAACGCGGCGATCTTCTGTCGCAACAAGTTTTACGATTCGGGCAACGTGCGGAAGAACCGGCAGGTGAACGACGCGTGGATCGGGCAGCCGTCGCGGACGATTCTGTTGACGGAGTTTGATGACAGGAACGACTATCAGATCCTGGCGGCGGGCGACGTGGCGAGTGGGGGCAGCGCGGTGATCAAGAGTCACCGGCCGGTGATGCCGTTCCTGGGCAAGGGGGCGGGGATCGACGTGTTCGCGGAGCAGCCCACGTCGGTGCAGGAGCCGTTCCGTTATCCCAAGATGAATCTGAATGAGATTCGGATGGTGGATCAGGTGCAGGATTCGATGTGGGATCAGGGCTCGGAGCTCAATGTCGTGGGGCGCAAGCATCCCGGGGGCGACAAGGGCTTTGGCGGGCAGACGATCTTCGCGTTCGTGGACTCGCACACCGAGCGGATGCAACTGGTGGAGTCGATCCGCCAGCGCAAGTGGGGCGACAAGATCTGGAGCCTGACCAAGGACAATCGCGTCGACATGGACGAGCCGGTGGAGTGAAGACTTGACGCCCGGCGGCCTGGAAGGGCCGCTGCGGGTGTTTCTTGTTGAGGTTGTGTGAAACCGCGACGGATCGCTTGGGTGGCAAGAGGCGGCGCGGTGTGTACGGCAGCGTTCCAGGGACGGAATGCCGAGGGTTCTGTTGCGCCTGCCCGGAGACGGGTTGAGAGGGGCGCCCCCTGGAGCGCCGGTGCTCGGGGGTTGTTTCGGATTGATGGTTTTGATTTCCGGCGCGGCGTGTGCCCTGCCGGGCGACCATTCGGAAGGCTTACTGAGGGAGATTGCGAACATGAAGATTGAGAAGCGGATCCTCGTGCTGGCGGCGTGCGGGCTGGTGGGCGGGGTTGCCACCGTGGCGAATGCTCAGCCCCGTGTCATCAACATCAGCGGCGCGACGTTGCTCGAGAACTTCTGCAAGGTTCCGTCGTCGACCAACGACTTCATCGACGTGGACGGGGACGGAGTAGCGGGGAGCCTGGGCAGCGGCTCGATCGACCAGTTGGCGCCGTTTCAGATCGACCCGTTCGGGCCGACGGAGTACTTCGCGGTTCAGTACCGGGCGCCGGGCTCGGTGAACGGGCTCAACGAGCTGACGCTCTATGGGAGCACGTTTGTCACCAGCGGACCGACGGGTGAGATCAAGACCTCGCTGGCGTCCAACGCGTACTTCAACGGCAACCGCTACATCGCGGCGGGCGCTGCCACGGGCATCGCCAACAACGGCAACCCGGGCTCGGCGCCGGTGACGAGCGACACGTCGACGCTGACGGCGCTGCGGACGATCGACGGGAGCTTCTCGGGCGGCGGCATCCGCATCGATATTTCGCCTGTTGACGTGTCGAGCGCCTGGGCGACCCAGCGCAGCGGCGCCGCCACGGATCCGTTCGCCGGCCCGGCGGTGACGGGATACGGCCAGTACGCGCGGACTTCGGTGAAGAACGACGGCTCGGCGGGCGGAATGACCAACAGTCTTCCGGGCCTCAACGGGCGTAACCTCAACGTGAGTTCGCCCGACGCGAACACCCTGTTCGACACGCCTTTGTCTCTGGCTCCGATCGCGCTGATGGTGAACTACGGCGTGGGGCGTCAGCAGATCGACATGGACGACATCCAGTGGCTCTACACGACGGGGCGGGTTCGCAGCGGCGAGAATCTGATGGCCGTCACGCGTGACGCGGGCTCGGGCACTCGGAATGCTTTCAACAACACGACGGGGACGGACCCCTCGTGGGGCACGGGCGAGAACGTGGGCGGGCTTTTGGGCGCTCCGTCCAACAGCGAGAACGAGGACCGGGTGGGGCCGCGGTTTGTTCCGGGCAACAAGAACGGCGGATCGAATCTGATCCGGACGGTGCGTAACCACCGGCTGGCGATGGGGTACGCGGGCGGGGAGACGGGCGCGACGGGGTCGTACCCGGGCTCGTGGCTGACGACCGACGCCGCGGAGACTCTGGCGGTGGTGCACAACGTGGGTTCGTACGCGGGCTCGACGGCGTATCGCATCAACGCGTTCAACGTGCTGGAAGGCAACTACAACATCGGCGGGCCGGCGGTGCTGATCACGATCGGCGACCCTCGGAACCAGAACGAGCTGGGCGGCAGCGTGGGCAACACGAATCCCCGGATGCGGAATCCCTATGCCGCGGCGTACGTGAACAACATCACGCGGAGCGTCGAGTCGTTTGTCGCCGGCGTGGGCAATCCCGACAACGACTTCATGCCCGGGCAGTACCTGGCGACGCAGTTTGTTCTGACGGCGGGGCTCAAGAAGGTGCACAACCAGCTTAACCCGACGCAGATGGACAGCAACCCGGCCTTTACGCCGGCGCTGTACAGCTACGCACTGGCCAACAACATCCTGGCCAACCCCCGCTTTGACACCTTCAACACCAACTCGGCGGGCAAGAGCCCCAGGCGCTTTGTGCTCTCGAGCGGCACGTACAGCGACGGGCGGACGGACTCGACGTTTGTGGCCAACGACGGGACGCTCTCGGCGTCCGACAGCACGCTGAATCTCCGCAACAAGGTCGCGGGCGACTTTGACGGCGACGGGGCTCGCACGACGGGCGACGTCACCGAGATGGTGCGGGCTCTGAAGGCCCGCGAGACGAGCACCACCTGGGCCGCCCCGGATGGGATCTATGCGGCGGGCTCGGGCGCCAAGGCGATCATCGAGATCCTGGGCGACTTCAACGGCGACGGTTCGTTCACCAAGGAGGACCTGCGGTACTGGGCCGACGGGCTGCACCTGGTCGCCGGCAACCTGGACCGCAAGGCGGGGTTCACCGCGATCGACAACGCGTCGCTGGCGGTTCGCGGCACGCTCAATCTTCTTGGCACGACCAAGGTGACCGGCTTTGCGTACGCGGCGGGTGACTCCCGGGCGGACGTGGCGCGGAGCAATGGGAACGTGGCTCGCGGGTACGCTCCGGTGGGGGCGGACGGGGTGATCGATCGGTTCGACCTTCGGTACATCCGCGATCAGTTCATCGGTAACGTGGCGGTGACCGACGGGCAGGCGAACTGGGACAACGAGCTTGAGGCGACGAGCATGGACCTTTCGTGCGACCTGACGGGCGACCTCAAGGTGAACGCGGCGGACGTGGAGGAGCTTTACACGATCCTGGGCACCTGCCCGGCGGACTTTGATCTCGATGGAACGGTCGACTTCTTTGACTACGACAGCTTTGTCGTGGCCTTTGAGGCGGGGACGCAGGACGCGGACTTTGACGGCGACGGGACGTCGGACTTCTTCGACTACGACGCGTTTGTCGTGGCGTTTGAGCTGGGCTGCTGAGTTTTTTACCCGCCGCCGGGCGGCCGGCGGCGGTTTCATACGGGTGGCGAGGATCGTCCCGGGGAGAGGGCGGTCCTCGCTGCCTTTTTGCGCGGTGGCAAGAGAGGAACGGCGAGGTCGACCAGGCATAAATGCCTGGCCTGCGAGCGAGCAAGGCTGCTGAGGCAGCCTGAAAGGCAGGGATTCAGGTCCGGTTCAGAATTGCCTGAATGGGTGCCTGTGGCGGCGTTGAATGTCGGGAATCTTGGAGAATTCTTGGGCGCGGGGTGGGCGCGCTGCGCCAACCTGACGCATACCCGACGAGAGGGCGCGAGGGCGTCCGTCGCACCAATGGGTACTGGATTGAATGAGGAGGGATCGCCATGAACGCTCGCCGCAATGTTTCCAAGCTTGTTTCGCTGGCCGGGTCGCTGGGTGTTTGCGGGGCGGCGGTGTTTGCGGGGGGCGGGGCGCAGGCTCAGTGTTTCAATCTGGACTTTGACGTGGGGATCGCGGGGGTTTGGACTGGAGCGCCGGCGGGGACGACCAAGGGGGCGGCGGACCAGGCGGGGACGTGGGACGCGTTGCCGATCTCGGCGACGGCGACCAACCTGCAGAACGTGAACGGCGGCATCACCACGGCGGACATGTCGATCTCCAACCTGACCAGCGGGTACTTTACTGATGCGGTGGGCGTGTCGGGCGACAACGACAAGCTGCTGGGCGACGGGTGCAACTCGACGGCGGGCACTTCGCTCATGATCAACTTCAGCTCGCTGGCCAACGGCGTGTACAGCGTGTACACGTACGCCGCCGATCCGCTCGCCAGCGACCCGTGCAATGTGTCGGTGACGGGAGCGGTCGAGGGGACGCAGGCGGTTTCGGGCGGCATGGCTTCGAACAATCTGATCCAGGGTGTGACGCACAGCCTGCACCACGTTGTGGTGACCAACGGGCAGATTCACATCACGTGCACGGATCCGTCGGTGGGCGGGTCGGCGCGGGTGGGGGGCGTGCAACTGCGGTATCACGGCGGGCTGACGAGCCGTCTGTATGTCAATTCGACGGCAGCGGTGGGGGGGACGGGCGCAAGCTGGGGGTCGGCGATCAGGAGCCTGCAGGATGCGCTGTTCGCGTCGGAGATCGGCGGGATGACGACGGAGATCTGGGTCGCCAAGGGGACGCACGAGCCCACGACGGGGCTGGGGCGTTCGGCGTCGTTTGTGCTGCAGGATGGTCTGGCGATCTATGGTGGCTTTGCCGGTAACGAGACGACGACGGCGGGGCGGAACTTTGAGGTGAATCCGACGTTCCTTTCGGGCAACATCGGGGTGCGTGAGGACGATGACAACTCGTACCACGTGGTGACGGCGACGGGGGTTTTCTCGGGGGCGATCCTGGATGGATTCGTGATCATGTCGGGCAACGCCAATGGCGGGGGATCGAACGGGACGGGCGGCGGGATCCTGATCTCCGACGCGAACCCCAGGATCAGAAGCTGCACGTTCCGCAACAACTTCGGGACCGAGGGCGGGGCGGTGTACATCACCGCGGCCTCGTCGCTGGCCAGGTTTTCCCACTGCACCTTCGCGTTCAACGACAGTCAGTCGTACGGCGGGGCGGTCAGCTACCACGGCGTGGCGGGGTCGCAGGTCGCGTTTGGCAACTGCAAGTTCCTGGGCAACGACTCGGCGGGGTACGGCGGGGCGGTTTACTCGAACAACGGGGGGTGGATCCAGTTCTACAACTCGATCTTCAGCGGCAACGTGGCGGCGGGGGGCGACGGGGGGGCGATCTACGCGTTTGGGACGGGGAATGACACGCGGGTCGATCATTGCACGGTGTATGGGAATACGGCGGCGCTCTGCGGCGGGATCGCCAACGCGGGGAGCTCGCTGGTGACGATCGACAACTCGATTGTGTTCAGGAATCTGGACACGGATGCGTTCTCTGGCGACTTCCAGGAGAACATCCTGAACCTGGCGACGATCAACGTGAACTACTCGGATGTGGAGGCGATGCCGATCGGGTATGTGGGGCGCGGGCCGGGGTGCATCACGGCCAATCCGCTGGTGACGAATCAGATCGGGGCCGACGGCGTTCCCGGGACGTTTGACGACGATCTGACGCTGCAGATCGGCTCGCCCTGCGTGGATGCGGGCGACAACGCGAGGATTAATGTCGACTACAGCGATCTGGATCAGGACGGCAGCCTGGGTGAGGCGAACCCCTGGGACCTTGCGGGCAATCCGCGGCGGCTCGACGACCCGAACGTGGCGGATACGGGTGCCGGGACGGCGCCGATCACGGACATGGGGGCGTACGAGCTCAAGCGGTGCCCGGCGGACTTTGACGATGACGGCACGGTGGACTTCTTTGACTACGACGCGTTTGTGATGTGCTTTGAGGGCGGGGCGTGCCCGCCGGGGAAGACGGCGGACTTTGACGGTGATGGGACGGTGGACTTCTTTGACTACGACGCGTTTGTGCAGGCGTTTGAGGCGCCTTGCTGAGGAACGCGGAGAGCGGATTGACACACACGCAAGGCCGGGAATCCGAGGGGGTCTCCGGCCTTTTCGCTTGGCCGGATGGAGCAAGGTGAGCGGTCGATGTCTTTGATTACGACGATTTCGTGCGGGAGGTTGAGGCAGGGTGCTGAAGCGATTGGGCCTCGAAGTGGTCCGCCAAGGGCCGTGGTGATTCGCGGGGCGTCAAGGGCGGACCCCGCTGGGGTCCAATTCACTTTTCAACGCTTTCCGGGGGCTGCGCCCCCGGCTATTGACGATGAGCCCTCCGGGCTCAAAGGCAGGAAGCCACGTTCCGTTGGGATCACTTTGCTGGAATGCAGCGTGCGATGTCGAGTTTGATCGTCAGTTGACGGGTCGTCATGTCGGTGCCGGTGATTGAGCCCATGTCGAGTTTGGCGGCCAGATCATCGAGGGAGCCGACGGGGGCGATGAGCAGGACGCTTTCGAGGCCGCGCGTTGAGATCGACCATGTCGAGGGCTTGTCGGCGCTGTTCCATTTGGCGAGGCGATCGCGGACGGTGGCGCCCAGATCGAGGCCGGGGCCGTCGGTGAGAGTGACGCGGGCGACGCGGCCATCGCCGTAGCGGGTGACGAGGGAGGCGTAGTCGACTTTGGGCGGGGGTGTGAAGGGCGGCGGTTGGAAAGGAGCGGGGCGGCTGCCCATCGGGCCGCCAAAGGGGCTTGGTGGAGCGGCGGGAAAGCCCGGGGTTGGGCGATTGGAGCTGTAGTAGCCGACGGTGAGCAGGATGACCAGGCCGATCACGCTGACGCCGGCGAGGCCCAGGATGATCTTGAGCGTGCGGCCCTTGAGGAAGAGGACGTAGAGGATCAAGAAGATGCCGACGCATATGAGGCCGGTGCCGGCGGCGGTAGAAGAGGAGCCCAGGTGGTTGAGTTTGCGCAGTTGCAAGCCCAGGAGGGGCAGGATGTGAGCGAAGGCGCCAAAGGCGACGCAGCCGATCCCGGTGCGGAAGAGGAGGCGGTCGGCGGGCGTCCAGTCGCTCTGAGATCGCCAGAGGGTCTCTTGCGGAGGGGAGTTGCTCTTCATGGAGGCAGCCCTGGGCGCGAAAGGCGGGTGGAGGTGGGGCGAGGAGTGGGGGGCTTAGGCGTGAATTCGGGCCGCTCCCGAGGCACCCCCTCCGGCCTCGCGGACTCGGCCACCTCCCCCGCTGCGCGGGGGAGGAGCGATCAAATCAGTACGCGAGCGTCTGGGTGATTGATTCGGTGATGCGGGAGACGTCGGGGATGTAGTCGAGCTCGAGCTTGTAGTAGGGCATGACTGTGTCGAAGCCGGTGACGCGCTGGATGGGGGCCTTGAGGTGGAGGAAGCAGTGTTCCTGCACGATGGTGGCGATCTCGCTGGCCATGCTGGCGGTTTTGGGGGCCTCGCACACGATCACGCAGCGGCCGGTTTTCTGGACGCTCTGGATGATGGTGTCGGAGTCGAGCGGGTAGATCGTTCGGAGGTCGATGAGCTCGACGCTGACATCTTCGGGGAGTTTGTCCAGGGCCTTCATGCAGTCGTGCACCGGGGCGCCCCAGGAGACGACGGTGAGGTCGGTGCCCTCGGCGATGATTTTGGCGACGCCGATCGGCACCGTGTAGTCCTCTTCGGGGATCTGCTCGCGGAAGGAGCGGTAGACGCGTTTGGGCTCGAAGAAGACGACGGGGTCGGGGTCGCGGATGGCCGAGAGCAAGAGACCCTTGGCGTCGTAGGCGGAGCTGGGCATGACGACTTTGAGGCCGGGAGTGTGGGCGTAGATGGCTTCGGGGGAGTCGGAGTGGAGTTCGGGGGCGTGGATGCCGCCGCCGACGGGGACGCGGACGACCATGGGGATGGTGACGGCCCCGCGGGTGCGTGTGCGATAGCGGGCGGCGTGGTTGGTGAGCTGGTCGTAGGCGGGGCCGAGGAATCCTTCGAACTGGATCTCGGGGATGGGGCGCATGCCGGCCATGGCCAGGCCGATGGCGGTGCCCATGATGCCGGACTCGGAGAGGGGCGTGTCGATGGAGCGGGTGTCGCCGAAGCGCTTTTGGAGGCCTTCGGTGACGCGGAAGACGCCGCCGTTGAGGCCGATGTCCTCGCCGAGCAGGACGACGCGTTCGTCGCGTTCCATTTCCTGGTAGAGGGCCTCGTTGATGGCGTCGACGAGTGTGAGGCCCTTCTCTTTCATCATGTCGGTGCGGGGCATGGGGGCTCCAGGGTGGGTGAGCGGAAGTTTAGCCGGGCGAAGGGGGAAAGAAGTGAAACACGGAGGACACGGAGGGGCACGGAGGAAGGCAGGGGAGTGTGTTCAAGGCATGAATGCAAAGACGCCCGAAGTGGAATGCCATTCAGATATGCACGAATCGCTTGAAACGAGCCACAGATGGCACAGATGGACACAGACAAAGCCACAGGGAATCGCCCCGAGCCGCATCCCGCTGATCTGCCCGTCCCATCTGTGCTCATCTGTGCCATCTGTGGCCACTTCTTTGCCTTATCTGAATGGCATTCCGCCCGAAGTGAGCTTGAATTCAATCCACGCAATTCTGTCTTTCTCGGTGTCCCTCCGTGAACTCCGTGTTTCAACGCCTTGTGATTTGACGAGCGGTTGGGTTCAAGGCTTTATCGCCCTGATCGCCAGGAACATCGGGATCTCCCTGCGGGCCCGGTTTTCTTCAGCGGCCTTGGGCCCCGGCTGGCTGGTGCGGACGCTGGCCCATTCTTCGAGGGCGTCGACGCGGAGGCCGGCTTCGGCCAGGGAGGTGATGTAGGTCTGGATGGGGCGGTGGAAGGTGAGGGTGACGACCGGGGGCTTGCCGGCGGCGACGGCGCCGGGGTTCATGACGATCTCGCGCTGGCCGGGGGAGAGGTAGCCGTCGACGCGTCGGAATTGCTTGGACGGGGCGGGCGGCATGTACGGGGCGCGGCGTTCGCCCTTGACGTGCGCCGGGGTTTCGGCGGAGGACCAGCCCCAGGCGGTCTGGCCTGGGGAGCGGAAGGCGGGGTGGAGCATGACGATGACGAAACGCCCGCCGGGGTTCAAGAGCTTGGCGACGCCGGCGAAGACCGGGCCGGTGGGCTCGATGTTCATGATGGCCATGACGCACGCGGCGGCGTCAAAGGTGCCCATGTTCAAGTCGGCGAGGCGACGGGCGTCGGCGACGGCGTACTCGCAGCGCTGGGTACCGCCGATCTTCCTTGCGCGTTCGATGAGCGAGGGGGAAGCGTCGACGCCGACGACGCGGGCGCCCAGGTCGGCGAGACGGCGGCAGAGGATTCCCTGGCCGCAGGCGACGTCGAGGATGCGGTCGCCCTCGCCGCGTGGGGAGGGATTGAGCAGGCGAACGGTGCCGGGGAGGATGACGCGTTCGTGGTGGTCGCTGACGCGGTCTTCGAGGAGGGTGTCGTACCACTGGGCGACGTGTTCCCAGCCCTTGTCGGGGACGGGCTTTTTGGAATCGTGGAGTTTGGGTGGGGCTTTGGGGGCGCCGGCGATGGGGACGTCTGCGCCGAAGTCGACTTTGGCTTCGTCTTTGATGCCCACGAGTTTGAGCATGGCGGGGGGGATGGGGCTTTCGAAGCGGACTTCCTTGCCGGTGGCGGGGTGGATGAAGGCCAGGGT
>CAYHQQ010000099.1:0-11799 GCA_964358855.1 uncultured Phycisphaeraceae bacterium | reverse complement strand
TCTCCGACCGCTGCGCGGCCGGAGAAGCAGTGGGACGCCATCAAGATACAAGGTGTCGCAAGTCTTCGATGCGACGGAGGGGGTGAGTCTTCCTTGGGGACCGAACCCTTCGTTCGTCACAAGAAACAGCACTAAATCTCCCGCGTCACGCGAAGTCGAACGTCACTCCATTGATCGCGAATGCCGCCGACATATTCTGCGCGATGCGCCTCTTGTCATCGTCATCAAGAACCAAATGTGCGTGAGGCGGATCCCACGACTTGACGCTACTCAAATAGACGGCGAACGTGGGAGCCGGCGCCACCCCTCGTTCAATGTCAAGCGTCACGCCCTTGTCCCCTTCCACGTACAAAATACTGTACGTGGATCCCTTCACGCGAAACCCTGTGTCAGACTCAATCTCATTTGGTCCGATTCGCCGAAACAAACTCGATCCTTTCGATAGCAAGAGGTCGACGGCCGCCTCACTCTCCTGTCTTCAGCGCCTCTGGAAACATCAATCGAATCGGCTTTGCAAATCCCAACTGGTCGAGCCCCGCCGGCAATCTAATTTCTACCGTGACCGGTGTCGATCTCGACGCCTTTTTCGCTCTTCCAAATGCTCGTGAACGCACCCCCCACTCTCCCCCGCCTTCCTCCGTGCCCCTCCGTGTCCTCCGTGTTTCAATGCCTTTCTGCCTTGAACACTGCCTTTCCCTCTGCGTCCTCTGCGCTAAAACTGCCTTCCTGCCTCTCTGCCTTGAACACTGCCTCCCCCTCTGTGCCCCCTGTGCTCTCTGTGGTGAACTGCCTTTCTCTACTTTCGCCCCACAGTGGTTTCATACCGCACGCCCTCCGGCATCGGCACCGGCACCACCACCGTCGTCCCATGATCCCCCTGCGTCCTGGTCATCGAGTCCACCGCGATGAACGCCGTGTACTGCGACACCAGGTTGTGACCCAGCGCCGTGCTCAGAATCGCCCCGCGAAGCTCCGCCGCGTCGCCCCCAAGCACCTCCTCCGACAAGTACGCGATCCGTCCACGCGCCCAAAGCGACCCGATCGCCGAGTCCCGCCGCGAAACCTCTGGCCAAGCCGTCGACAGCGCCGCATCACGCATCTCCCGATCCCCCCGAATCGATCCCAGCACACGCACCGCACCCGTCTCCGCCCCGTTGGGAAGGCGTCCCATCACCATGATCGGCCTTCCAACATACAGATCCGGCAACCGCCTCGGATACACATCCGCCACCTCGCACCCGCCAAAATCAATCCGCACGTTCGTCATCGCCGCGTGCGTCACGCGATCAAAGAACGGATCCATCGCGTCCGCCACATTGTCCTGCGGCCCAACATACGCCACCGCCCCACGCCCGATCCGCGCCATGCTGTCCATGAGATACCGATTCACCGACGTCCCCACGCCGAAGCTGAAAATATGCGACGGCCCCAAGAGCGTCCGAATCTCCCGCAAAATATCCCGCTCATTGCCGATGTACCCATCGGTCAGGAAGCACACCACCCGCTCGCGCCCCGCGGCGTGCGGATAGCACAACGCCGCCCGCACGCCCTCGATCATGTACGTCCCGCCCATCGAGTTCAGCCCGTTCACCCACGCCGTCCCACGCCGGATGTTCTCACCCGTCGCCGCCACCGGCGCCTGGGCAAACAGCCCCGCCTCGGCCGCAAATCGAATGATCTGGAAGCTGTCCCCGTCACGCAGCTTGTTCAAGCCACGCACCACGCACTCCTTGGCCTTGTTCAGCGGATACCCATCCATACTCCCCGAGCAATCCACCACAAACACCCACTCGATCGGCCCGCGCCGCACCTGCTCGAGCTGAGCCGGCGGCACCACCATCATCGCAAAGTACTCCCCATCCTTGGTCTTCTGCCTCACGATCCCCGTGCGCACATCGTTCCCCGCCACCGCAATCCTCACCACCAGGTCGCGGTTGGGAATCCGGTCCAGCCGCCCCAGAGTCACCCGCGCCTTGGTCGTCGACTCGCGCGTCACATCCACCGCGTGCGTCGCGCTCCTCACCGACTCGATCCTCATCCCCGCGTCAATCGTCAGTTCCACAGCGATATCCGCCCCGCTCCGCTCGCCGGGCCTCAGATACTGCACCTCGGTCGCCGGTGGCACCGCTCTCCAGAGCGGTGCGTCTTCGTTCCCGGCACCACGTCGCGCCACCGCCCCAACCCCATCCTTCCGCATCCCAATCGCCCGCTCACCCTCACTCGCCGGCGGATTGAACCTGGGTCCCACCACCATCGGGAACACAAACTCAAACGCCCCATCCCGGTACGCCAGCGTGTTGAAGTACGTGATGCTGATATCGATCGACTTGCCCGGCTCGATGTTCGCCACCTTCTGCGTGAAGATGTTGGGCCGCTCCTGCGTCAAAAGACTCGCCACGTACCCCTGCTCGCGCGCCGCGGCATAGATCCGCTCGGCCTCGCCCCGCTCGCGGATGATCCCCCGGATCGTCCGATCCCCCACCTTCATCACAAAGTCATTGACCGCCGCGTCCTCCGGCAATGGGAACACATACACCGCCTCGATCTTCTCGCTGTACGGATTCTGGAACTGCTGCGTCACACTCACCTGCGAGATAAACCCGCTCACCGACGCCCTCACGTCCGTGTGCTTGAGCGGGATCGCCACCTGCTGGGGCACCCGCCCCGGCGACGGCACCACACACACCAGCCCACCCGACCCCGGCCGATCATCGTTCTCAACCACCGCGCCCCGCAGCTGCCGCTCCTTGAACTCATCCGTGTCCCGCTCGGCCTTCGAAATCACCCAAAGCTCCTCGTCGAACCGCGGCTCGGGCCGATCCACCAGCGCTTTGCGATACGCCACCGCGTCCATCTCACCCCTCTCCTTCCAGCCGCCCACATCATCACCCTTCGCCTCCGGCTTGCCCTCGGGTACGCCCACCGGCTTCGAATCCTTCGCCACCTCGCCGTTCCCGCCGCCAGCCTTGCTACGGACAGCCCCAACGGGCCGCGGCCCAACCGCCCTGGACTTGGCCTCCGCTGGCTTGGCCAACGACAACTGCTCAAGCTCCCTTTCCCCCGCAGCCACTTGCCTGCGCACCATCCGACCGTCTATGTCGTTCCCGCTGACAAACACCTCGCCCACCACCGGAATATCCCCAAGCCTCGGCACCTGCCCGACGCTGTACACCCCCGTGTCCGCGCCGTCGAGCGCGGGCTCCGCCGCAGGCATCAACCCCGACAAGTTGTTCAACTCGATGGGAACCGTTGGAAGCGGCCTCGCTCCCGACGTCGTCGACGCAGACGACGGCGCCACCCTGTACGACTCCCTGCTCTCGTTCATGCACCCCACCAGCGCATACAAAGTCACCGCCGCCACCGCCGCAACAGCCGAACACGTGTTGAGCCATGTCATCTTCTTCATTCGAGTCTCCGCTGGGGCGTGGCGTGGGGAACTCAAGCACAATCCGCGGCCTTGGCCGCGTCAATCCATCCGTCGATTAGCGTGGTGAGGCCGGAGCGGGCGGCGCCTTGGGTTCGCCCGTCTTCACCGGTGCACCGGCCGTGTTGGGAATGAACCCCGCGACCCGCGCCGTCGCCGTCGCCGGAATCTCCTTCGCGTCCGTGTCCCCCGCCACCAGCATCGAGCACGCGTAATCGGGCGTCGACCTCGCGGGAATCTGCACGTGCAGCCTGGCCACACGCGTCACTCCCGACGGCAACTCCCCTTCCACCGACAACGCCGCCACGATGATCCGATTCCCCTTCAGCGCCGCAGGGTCGTAGTACGGCGCCCTGGTGAACGCCTTGTGATCCCCGCCCTCCACACCCACCAGCACCGCCCCCGCGTCCTGACCCTTCACGTTCGCCTTGAACTCGATCTCATACGCCGCCATCGGCACCGCCCCAGAGTCCACGAACACATCCACGGCCTCAAACCGCACCGCCGTCGCGTTCTCCGGCTGTCCACACACCTCCACCAGATCGCTCGTCATCGGCGCAATCCCCATCGAACCACCCACCAGCAGACCAAGCGCCAACGGACCAAGCACGCGTCTCAGGTTCATCACGCCCCTCCGATCTTGACGATCTCGGCCACCAGCGCATCAAAGTCCTTGTCGTCGACCGTCCCGTCGTGCGTCAGATCCCACGTCGAGTCCGCCTTCGCCAGGAGTATCCCCGTCGGCGCCTCGTCCGCACCCTTCTCCACCTCGTACCCATAGAAACTCGGGTTGAGCATCGTCTTCGCCAGGATCAACGCGTCGAGAATGTCCGTCCGCCCGTTGTGATCCAGATCCAGCACCACAGGCCTCATCGCAAGCCGCAGCGTCTCCGACGGCATGTTGCTCGTCGACTCCCGTCCAGGCCCCCCGCCCCCACCGCCGCCCGCGCTCTTGAGTGTCAGCTTCGTAGCGAGATCGGCCAGCGGCGCGCCCGGCGCAACCGACGGCACTCGATCCCGCTCCATCTTGACCCCACCGGGCTTGTTCTCACCCATCGCGATGGGCCCGACCCCCGTCGAGTCGCCCGTCGCGTCGCCCGCGGTGGGCGGCACCGTCTTGCCATTCCCGACGCCAAACCGCATCCCCGCAAACACCGCCAGCGCCAGCGCCGCCGCGATCGTCCCAAACCGAATCGCCCGCGAACGCCCCGTCGCCCGCCGATGGTGCGCCTGAAATTCCGCGATCACCGCCAGCCCCACCCAGGCCGGAACCTCGTGCTTCTCATCCCTGCCAAACGCACGCCGTACATCGGCAATCGCCCGCTCGGGCAGCTCCGAGTACATCACACCCGACACGCCCTCGGTGTCGTTGGTGCTGGTTTCGGGGTTGAAATCGTTGGTACTCATGGCTTCCACTCCTCCAGCGCAATTCCCGCCCTCCGGGTTCACACAAAAATCACCCCACCGGCCCGGCCTTTCCGCCCCCCTCGGGCGCCTCCATCTCAAACGCCACCGCCGTCCGCGGATCCTCCCGCAGCGCCTTGATCGCCAGATGCAAACGGCTCTTCACCGTCCCCACTGGGATCCCCACCGCCGCCGCGATCTCCTCCATACTCATGTCGTCCACAAACCGCAGCAAGAGCACCTCTTGCTGATGCTCCGGTAACTGCCCCACCACCGCCTCAAACGCCCCCGGCGTCGGCCGCTCTTTGGCCCCACCACTCGGCCCCCCAACCTGCGGCCCCTCTTCATCCTCCCGCCCCACCAGCCGCAACGTCGGCCTCTCCTTGCGCCTGGCCGTGAACGCCACGTTCTTCACGATCGGATACAGATACGTGGTCAGCTTGGCCGTCAAGGTCAGCGTCGGCATCTTCCGCATCAGATAGATGAACGTCTCCTGCACCACATCCGCCGCCACCTCGTGATCCCCGCTGAACCGCACCGCCAGCCGCATCGCATAATCCTTGTGCCGATTGAACAGCACCGCAAACGCCGTGGCATCCCCCCGCGCAGCCAGCTGCACCAGCATCACGTCCGTCCTGGGATCAGAATGTGGCGGCCTCGTCGTCACTCAGTCTGATCGTACCGCAAACTCCGGTGGCAAGGATGATCCCTCTGGTGGCAAGGATGATCCCGCCTCGGGTCATCCTTGCGGGCCAGCCCTGTGCTTCCCCACTCGTCTCTGAAATCTGAAATTTGAGATTCTCATATCCTCCCTTTCACCTTTGATCCTTCCACCGCTCCCGATATGCTGCAAAGGCCGGTCAACCACGACCGACCGTCGCGGACCACCCGCAGCACGCAGCCCTCGACCGACCCAAGGAGCGCCACCATGATCCGCCCCACAACCATCGCACTATCCCTCGTCACCCTCTCACTGGGCGCCATCGCCGGCCTCCTGGCCGCCGGGCCCCTCAACCCTCCCGCCGGCCCCGTCACCGGCACCTACAAGACGCTCACCGAAGTCGAGCCCCGTATCGCCATCAACCAGACCAACACCCCCGGCGATGGACTCAACTACACCTACCGCATCACCCAGCCCGGCTCCTACTACTTCACAGGCCACCTCACCGGCACCGCCACCGACTTCGGCCTCCAGATCGCCGCCTCCGACGTCACCATCGACCTCAACGGCTTCACCTTCCGCGGCGTTCCCGGTGCCATCTCCGCCATCGTCACCGACTCGGGCCGCTCCAACATCACCATCCGCAACGGCACCATCGCCAACTGGCCCGCCGCCGCAATCGCTCTCACCACAGGCGGCAGCGGCGCAAACTCGGTCATCCAGGACATCCGCTCCATCTCCAACGCGGGCCAGAACATCGTCATCGGCGCAAACTCACGCGTCAGCCGATGCATCGTTGAGAACGCCGGTTCCTACGCCATCTTCGCCGTATCGGGCAGGTGCCTCATCGAGTCCTGCTCCGTCCGCACCGCCGTGACCTACGGCATCATCGCCAACGAGAGCTGCGTCGTCCACGATTGCACCGTCTCGGGCGTCACTGGCACGGGCATCTCCGCCGTCCAGGGCACCACCGTCTCCAACTGCACCGCCACCGCCTGCGTCACCGGCTTCTACATCGAGTCCGGCAGCACCGTCCAGTACTGCACCGCTCGCAGCAACAACGCCGACGGCTTCTATCTCAACGCCGGGACCAGCGCTCTCTTCAACACCGCCCAGGCCAACGGCGTCACCGCCGCCGACGGTGCCGGCATCCACGTCTTTGGCGCCGACAGCCGCATCGAGGGCAACAACCTCGTCTCCAACGACAAAGGCCTCCGCGTCGAGAGCGCGGGCAACATCATCAAACGCAACACCTCCTCGGGAAACACCGTCTTCAACTGGGACATCACCGCCGGCAACGCCCTCGCCCCCATCATCACCGCCACCCCCAACGCCGCCGCCGTCACCGGCAACACCTACGCCGGCTCCTTGGGCTCCACCGATCCCAACGCCAACTACACCTACTGACTCCATTCCCGATGGCAAGGATGATCCGCCGGTGGCAAGGATGATCCCGCCTCGGGTCATCCTTGCCGGACAACCTTGTGCATCCGTCGAACGCTCTGATCCCGCCCCGCATAGCAGGAGACACACCATGTTCCGCCCCAAAACCATCGCACTGTCCCTCGTCACCCTCTCACTGGGCGCCATCGCCGGCCTCCTGGCCGCCGGCCCTCTCAACCCCCCCGCAGGCCCCGTCGCCGGCACCTACAAGACGCTCACCGAAGTCGAACCCCGCATCGCCATCAACTCGGTCAACACCCCCGGCGACGCCGACAGCTCTTTCAAGATCACCCAGCCCGGCTCCTACTACCTCACCGCCAACATCACCGGCTCGGTCGGCAAACACGGCATCGAGATCGTCGCCAGCGGCGTCACGCTCGATCTCAACGGCTTCGACCTCGTGGGCGCCCTCGGCATGGGCGCCTTCGACGGCGTGCACGCCGGAGGGACAGGTTTGACCGGCATCGCCGTGACCAACGGCTCGATCCGAGGCTGGGGCCAGGACGGCATCAACCTGGGCGACACCGGCGTGGCGGAGGCCTGTCGCGTCGACAGTGTGCTCGCTGCCGGCAACGCCCGCGTCGGAATCTACGGCGGCGTCAACTCACAGCTCACAAGGTGCTCGGGCACCGACGGAACGTACGGCCTTTACGTCCGATCAAGCAGCAGCCTTTTGGACTGCTCGGCGTCGGGAAACTCCAGCGACGGCATCACCACCGACTCCGGTACAACCTTGTCCAACTGCTCTTCGGGCAACAACGCCGGCGCGGGCTTTACGCTCTTTCCCGGCTGCACCGCCTCCAACTGCGCTGCGTATGGGAACACCGGCAGCGGCATCAACACCAGCAGTGCCGCCACGCTCACCAACTGCGTGACCTACCAGAACACGGGCAACGGCATCGACGCTTTCACCGGGTCCACCATCTCACACTGCACGTCCTATGACAACTCCGGCCACGGCATCACCGTCAGCACAGGCTGTACCGTCATCGACTCCACCACGCGGAGCAACACCCTCGACGGCATCCACTGCGGCTCTATCTCCGTGATCCGTGGCAACGCCTGCACCTCAAACGGAAGCGGCGGCGACGGCGCGGGGATCAACGCCACAGGCACCGACAACCGCATCGAAGGCAACACGTGCGCCTCCGCCGACCGCGGCATCGACGTGGACGCCTCGGGCAACATCATCATCCGCAACGTCTGCGCTGGCAACCTCACCAACTGGGTCATCGTCGCCAACAACGTCGTCGGCCCCATCCTCGACCGCACCGCCCCCGCCAGCGCCGCCATCAGCGGCAACACCGCCCCCGACTCCACCGGCTCCACCCACCCCAACGCTAACTTCACCTACTGATCCTCCGGTGCCAAGGATGATCCCGCCGGTGCCAAGGATGATCCCGCCTCGGGTCATCCTTGCAAGATAGCCCTGTGCGCCGGGCACCCCAACCCGGAACATCACTTCCCATCGCCCCCCTTGGGCGCCCCCGCCCCAACACTCCTCAGCACCGGTTGCCCCGTCGCCCCCTCGATCGCCTTGATCGCACCCTCCACCGCCGACACCCGCCGCTCGTTCAACTCCCCTCCGGGAAACTCTCCCCGCGCACACTGCGCGTTGAACTCCGCAATCAGCTTCCTCAGCTCCGGCACCGCGTCCTTGGCCGCCGTGCCATAGCCCGCGATCTCCTTCATGATCTCACCCGTGCGGCTCTCACTCCCGTGCCCACCCTGCGTCCTGGCAAACAAAACACCCAGCTCAATCCCCTCCCTGAAGTGATACCTGGTCAGCGCCTTGAAGCCCCCCATGCGAATCTCGTTGCCGAACATCGTGTCCGCCGGACTGGGCGTCTTCACCGCGGCATAGATGTCCGGTGCCAAGGCCACCACATCCTCGAGCGTGAGCTTGCGTTCGAAAAAGCCTCTCAAGGTCGCCCTCGCCATCCCGTCCGCGTTGGTGGCGATGGCTCGAATCGCGGGATACACGAGGCCTGAATCGATCCCCTTGAGCAAATCCGCCACGGGCCCGCTGAAGAGCCCCGCCGCCAGCTGCCCCTGGGCGAGCTGGATGGGATCGTCCCAGTTGATCGGCTCCAGCGGCTCCGCCGTCCTGGCCACCGCCCGAAGAATCTCGGGCAGTACGGGCTTCGCACCGGTCCCAAACTTCCTGATGCACTGCGCCGCCTTGAACCGCAGCCATCGATCCTCGTGCGAGAGCAACCTGACCAGCACCGGGAGCGCCTCCGTCGCCTTCAGTCCACCCAGCGTCTCACACGCACCCTGCCTCAAGTGCTTGTTGGGCCCTTCCGCCATCGTGATCAGCTCAGGAATCAGCGTCCTGGCATCGGGACGCCCGACGATCTCCTCCGCCGCCCATCCGCGAACCACCGGCGACCAGTCGCCAAAGGCGCCCACCAGCTCGCGCAGCGTCATCGACTTGCGATCCGTATCGAACCGACCCGACGCAACAGCGGCCGCACTCTCCGCTTTCGTCAGCCAGCACGCCTGATGGGCGGCCCTCCCCGTGAGCACGATCTTTTTCAGCGGCAGCGCGTAGGTGAGCACATACGTCGCCGCCGGACTCAGGCCGTAGTAGCTGCTCTTTCCGTAGTACGTGTTGTCCTCGGTCTTGCCGGGTCCGTACTGCTCGCCCCCGTCGTACGTGAACGACCCGTCGCACCGGCGCACCAGGTCGAAGTGCCACGACGCCTCCTTGAAAAACGCCGCCAGCGCCTCAGGCCCACCCACATTCGCCCCAAGAGCCCCCCACAGATAGCTGAAGCCCTGACCGGTGTGCCCGCACTCACGGCTCCGGTAGCTCGCCACCGTCATCTTCGCGAAGAACCTCGCCTCCTCCACCCGCTTCTCCTGCAGCCCAAACAGCACGGCCGACATCGCGCTCTTGCCGTTGTTGTCGTGGTAAGGCCACGGCTCGTGCTCGCCATACGGAATCGTGCCCTTGTCCACAAAGTACCCAAAGAACTTCGACGCCCGCTCGACCGCGGGATCGATCTCATCGTCCTTCACGCCGCACATCCTGCCCATGAGAATGGCGATGTTCGCGGGCAATCCCGCCTGATTCACCGGCCCGTAGGGAGGAATGGACCCATGGAGCTGGCCATCGGGCGTGAGCGCGGAAAAGCCGTGCCCGAACGTGCCATACATGCTCTGCCCCTTGGCCATCGCGACGGTGAACTCGCGAATCGCCGGCATCACCTGCTCATCCCCCGTCGCCAGGAAATACTCGCACAGGAAAGTGGCGCGGTACGAGCTTTCCCAGGTTCTCATTCCCATTCCCTCGGCCTTGAACGCCGAGTCCGCGATCTCGCGGGCGAGCTTCGCCAGACGAGGCCGGTACTCCTCCTTGCCGGTGGCCAACAGCGCGAGCCCGTTGATCGCCCCATGCCAGTTCGCCGGCAGCGGCTCCTTCTCCAGCACCAGACACGCCTCCTCGAGAATCTTCCTAGACTTGGGACAGTTGAACGGGGCGGTGTCGGCGTACGTCCCCATCACCCGCAGCTTCAACCGCACTTCCTCCGTCTGACCCGCACGCCAGCGCGTCAACACCAGCACGCCTCCATTCGACTCTTTCTCCGCCTCCTGAATGGCAATCGCCAGACTCTTGCGGGCATCGTCGGGGAACGCATGCCCCCCGGCGCCCAGGATCACATCGCCGACCTGGAGCACACCATCGGCCGGCGACTTGCTCCCGACATGCGTCACCAGAATCTGCCTGCTCCCCGCCGTCGTTCGCCCCTGCAACCCATCGAAGTGCGTCGCCGGCTTGGAGTAGATCCAGCCGCGAAGCCCCGTCGCCCCCAGGTTGTACGTCAACTCGTGATCAACCTTGCTCTCCTTCGTCAAATCCGGCGGCCCCACCGGCGGCTCGGCGATCACCGACCCAATGGCCGGCAACGCCCAAAGAGCAACAACCAATACGACGCGCCAAAGTTGTCTGGGCATGTGAATCCTCACGCGAGCGATGGGTCTATCGAATCGAGGCAACGGCATGAACGCTCGACACTGTACAACAACCGCCGATCGAATGGGCAACCTGCTGGCGCCAAGGATGATCGCCTGTGGCAAGGATGATCCCGCTTCGGGTCATCCTTGCGGGTTAACCCTGTGCGATGGCCGCCCCAACCCGCTCCCTCGCTTTCCACCCGCCTACTGCGCGAAGTCACATTCCTCATAAAGCGGTCGAATCTCAATCTCCGTGTCCGTTCCCGGATGCGGATGCGGGCAGCGCCTCACCCAGTCAACCGCCTCCTGGAGCGAACCGACCTGCCACAGCCAGTACCCCGCGATCAAATCCTTCGATTCCGTGAACGGGCCTTCGATCACCGATCGCGCCGTGCCCCTGATCCGGACGCGAACGCCTCCGGATGTGGGCCGCAACCCCGCGCCATCGAGCATCACGCCGGCCTTTACCAGCTCCTCATTGAACGCCCCCATGGTCTCAAGCAGCCCCGGAGTCGGCATGACTCCCGCCTCGCTGTCCCTGGTCGCCTTGATGATCACCATCACTCGCATCGCTTCGCCCTTTCAAATATCGATGTTCCTGCAGCTTGCGGCCCCTCCCACCCCACTCTCCAGCCCCCACCATCCCAATCTCTTTCCGTTCCCCCCCGCCTTTCGTTCCCCTCCATCTTACCCCGCCACCCCCCGCGCTCGGTCGCGCGCCCGGCCCCACGGATGATCCCGCCTGGGGTCATCCTTGCGGGCAACCCTGATCCTTCAGAGCCCGACGCGCAAGCTAGGGTGGGCGTACGTCAATCCCTCGTGTCATTCAATGCGAAGGGCCAACGTACGCGAACCCTAGCCCGGATTATTCACGTTGATTTGCGGTTCGTCGTCGCAGCGGCGTTTG
>CAYHQQ010000098.1:0-12257 GCA_964358855.1 uncultured Phycisphaeraceae bacterium | reverse complement strand
TTCAAATACCTCCTCAGCCAGGCCAAAGGCACCGCCGCCAACACCGGCCTCTCCAACATCCCACGCGACCTCCCACCCGCCGGCAAATTCCCCTACACCCGCGGCCTCTTCCCCCACGGTTATCGCACCCGCCTCTGGACCATGCGCCAGTTCGCCGGCTTCGGCTCCGCCACCGACACCAACACCCGCTTCAAATACCTCCTCAGCCAGGCCAAAGGCACCGCCGCCAACACCGGCCTCTCCACCGCCTTCGACCTCCCCACCCTCATGGGCCGCGACAGCGACGACCCCCTCTGCTCGGGCGAAGTCGGCAAGTGCGGCGTCGCCATCGACACCATCGAGGACATGCACCGCCTCTACGCCGATATCCCCATCGACAAAGTCACCGTCAGCCAAACCATCAACGGCCCCGCCGCCGTCATCTGGGCCATGTACCTCGCCATGGCCAAACAACGCGGCATCTCCTGGGACACCCTCGGCGGCACCCTCCAAAACGACATCCTCAAAGAGTTCCACAGCCAGAACGAATTCATCTACCCGCCCGAACCCTCCGTCAAACTCGTCGTCGACACCATCGAATTCCAAAGCCGCTTCGTCCCCAAGTGGAACAGCGTCTCCATCTCCGGCTACCACATCCGCGAATCCGGCAGCACCGCCGTCCAGGAACTCGCCTTCACCCTCCGCGATGGGCTGGAATACGTCGAAGCCTGCCTCGACCGCGGCATGTCCCTCGACGACTTCGCCCCCCGCCTCTCCTTCTTCTTCAACAGCCACAACGAATTCTTCGAAGAAGTCTGCAAGCTCCGCGCCGCCCGCCGCATCTGGGCCCGCGCCATGCGAGGCCGCTACGGCGCCACCTCCGACCGCTCCTGCTACATGAAGACCCACGTCCAAACCGCCGGCTGCTCCCTCACCGAGCAGCAGCCCATGAACAACATCGTCCGCGTCGCCTACCAGGCCATGGCCGCCGTCCTGGGCGGCTGCCAAAGCCTCCACACCGACAGCATGGACGAAACCCTGGGCCTCCCCACCGAACAGGCCGTCACCGTCGCCCTCCGCACCCAGCAAATCCTCGCCCACGAAACCGGCGTCACCCGCGTCAGCGACCCCCTGGGCGGCTCCTGGTTCATCGAACAACTCACCGACACCATGGAACGCGGCGCCCTCGCCTTCATCGACGACATCGACAAGATGGGCGCGTATTCCCAAACCCCGCGCAGCGGGGCCTCCTCTCCTCCCCCGCTCCGCGGGGGAGGTGTCGCGAGTCTTCGAGGCGACGGAGGGGGTGCGTCCGACTCTTCGCCCGCCTCCGACCTCACGACCCACCCCGCCTACTCCCCCAAACCCTCCTACGGCCGCGGCGTCGTCAACGCCATCAACAAAGGCTACTTCCGCCGCCAGATCGCCGAAGCCTCCTACCGCTTCAGCGAAGAATGCGAGGCCGGCGACCGCCTCATCGTCGGCGTCAACGCCTACTTCGACCCCAACGAAAAACGCACCATGGAAGTCCTCACCATCCCCCACCAAGTCGAAGTCGACCAGTGCGAACAACTCGCAGCGTTCAAAAAACGCCGCGACCTCTCCGCCGTCAACAAAGCCCTCGACTCCATCCGCGCCGCCTGCCAAGGCAAGTCCCAAGTCCCCGGCCTCCACCCCACCAACGTCATGCCCGCCCTCGTCGAAGGCGCCCTCGCCAACTGCACCATGGGCGAAATGGTCCAAGCCATGGCGGATATCTACGGCAGATACTCGGGCGGACCCGAGTGGTGAATGACAGTCAGGGAACGCCATGAACTGACCTTGGCTTCATGCCTTTCGTCCCGAAGGGACGACGGGGTGTAGCCACGGGAGGAGCGAGTCTTCGAGCGAAACCCGTGGAAAACCGCCTTTGAATTGACTCGCCCCGGCAGGGGCGACGGAGTTCCTCGATAACCCTTCGTGTCAGATTGTTTCAACTGTCTGCCCAACTCAGAGCATCAGTCACACGACTTTCACCCACATTCCCCGTTCTCGTAGACTTCAGGCCCTTCCCCAACCACCACGTCGAACTCACCGGCCACGAAGACGGCTACACCATCTACCCCCCCGACTACGACTTCGCCGCCGAAGACCAAGCCGCCGGCGGCCCCCAGCAACGCCCAGGCTCGCCCGGGGCCTCCACCATCACCGGCGGCGGCCTCGTCGTCGACCACATCAAAATCATCGACGGCGTGCCCCGCCCTCCACGCCGTCCCCAAAATAGCGCCTTCGACCTCGCTCGTGCGCCGCGGCCCAACACACTGCTCCAAACGCGCCCCAGCCCACCTTCGACACTCAACCCGCTCATCTCCGTGGCACAAATCTGTGCAGTCATGCCAAGATGTAACACACATCTTTGCAGCACCACACTTATCTTCGGCCCGTCGCACATAATTTGCACTTTGTGGCACTCTCCCGCTTGACCAGGGATATTTCCTATCCCTAGCGTAACCCGATCTCGATTGGGAGCGTGGCCATGATGCTTCAGGACGATGCCGGGTACCGGATGAGCCGACTCGCACGCGCGACAAACGCGTCGCTCGCGCACCTCACTCGCGTGATCCTCGCTCACCCGAGTTCGGCCCCGCCCGATCGCACGTGGTGTCTTGTGGGCTTTGGGCCGGGGTTCCATTTTCGACGCATCAATCGTCGTACAGCCGGGGCGTATCCCGGCCCTGAGTTCGGTGTTTTTCTTTGCGTGTCCTGATTTCGGAAAGGATTGACCATGAGTGTGATTACTCGGATGATGAATCGCGGTGCGGCTTCGCTCCTCTCGACCCTCGCCTTTGTGGTCGCCGGTGGGACGGCTGCGTTCGCGGTGCCGGATTGCTTTGTGAGCAATGGAACACAGGTGTGCTGCGCCACCGTCAGCGTTGACTGCGGGGACGGTTGGTCATGTGAAAGCTCGGCCGTCGGAGGGCCCGTCACGATCCACAAAGTGAAGCTCACCCAGCCAGGCGGCGCGGGGCAGACGCAATTTCTCACCACCACGACCTCTCACATTTGGACGACCCGAACCTGCGGGCCCCAGCTCGGAAGTTGCGTCGATGTCGCCACCTTCGTGAAGACATGCCAGAGCCAAGTTCCAACCGGGGATGCGTGCGTTGGCGCCAACCAGTAACTCGGCGCTTCAACAGCTCGTCCCCATTCCCCAAGCAACGTGAAATCGCTGGAGAGGGAGTTCAAAGATGACCGCTCAAGCAAAGCTTCGTCCGATCGCTTGTGCATCTCCACTTCTCTTCCTTGGCGACGAGGCAGGCCACGGCGCAAGCCGCACGACGGACTTCGGTCGACACGTGCCGATCACCCCCAATGTGGCGGTTGCTCGGAGCGACACTGAGCCCCGATGCGCTTCCACGCTCAATCCCCGGGCTCCGGTTCACCGCCGGAGCTCGGCCTTCACGCTCATCGAACTCCTGGTATGCCTCGGAATCATCGGAGTCCTGATTTCCCTCGTCTTTCCCGCCTTGGCGATGGCCCGAGATGCAGCCCGGCGATCGGTCTCGCTCTCGCAACTCCGCCAGCACGGCGGCGTCTTCTCCATGTACAACGCCGATTGGGCGGACTCCTTTCCCTTCTTTGCATCGCCTGTGGGCGATTCGACGATCCAATGCGAGATTCGTCTGCGAACAGTTTCGTTCCAGTACTATCACCATGCCCACTGCCTCTGGAACTACGCCCTCGCAGATCGCTACTACAACGGCGACTGGGGATCAAAGGCTTTCTATGGCCCCGGCTTTCCTGCCGGCTATCCAGACGTCACCGGACTCGGCGGCCCGACATCCTACTGGTACGCATGCACCTTCATCGCCCGCCCGGAATTCTGGAACGAATCGACACGAACAGGCATCGAGCAACGTCGCCCCACACGCCTGAGCGAGGTCTCCTTCCCTTCGCTGAAGGTTCTTCTCTTCTCCAGCTACCCGCTCGAGATCCGCCTGGGCTCACAGGCCGACTCAACCTCCAGCCTCACCACCGAGTGCCAGTTCGTCGATGGCAGCGCCACCATCAAGCTCTCAAGCATTCTCCCGGGCTACCCCGACAGCGATGGCGATTACCCCGGCAGCATCCAAGTCCACACCAACGGCGAATACGGCGCCCTCCACACCATCGACGGCGTCCGCGGCCGCGATGTCCGCAGTCGTTGAGACAAACCCACGCGCCCCTGTGGCGCCCTTCGGATCGTGTTTCGCGTTTCCACAGTTCAAGCGTCATGCGGCCGAGACGATCCCCCGCCATGAGCTCTGAGCTTTCCTTTCAACGTCCTGATTTCAGATAGGATTGACCGTGACTGTGCTCCTGGCCTGCCCCCAAATCCTGCGCCACCAACGATGAGAGTCCCGACGGGACCGGGACGGGCCCAGGAGACTCTCGAAGTTGAAGCGGACAAGACATTCGGCGGAACAGATCGTGAACAAGCCGCGTGAGGTCGACGCGATACTGGCGGCGAAGGGCGTGATTGAACCGGAACACTTGTTCATCGATGTGCGCCTGAAAGTGTTCATCCTCGGTCGAGTTGTACATCCCCAGCCTCAAAGATCGTCCCAAACGTGAAGTTGAATTGCCCTTGGCTTTCCCCCTCGCGACGCTGGAACCGAGCGTAGCTCGCGACCTTGCCGACGTTGGCGCTGTTCGCGACAGCCGAGCGGTTATCAGGCGTGCGTGAGTCCTTCCGCCCAACAGAAGCCCGAGAACGGCTCAGGGGGCACACTTTGCTTGACAAGTGTCAACGCTAGGGGTACCGTATGTCGAAAAGACCTCGACACCCGAAAGCTGAGGTCGAGAAGTCGGTGCAGTACGCCGAGCAGCTTGGATGGCGAGTCGAGATGTCCAGCGGTCACGCGTGGGCGCACTTGCTCTGTCCGCGCGCGACCCGCGAAGGGTGCATCGTCGGTGTATGGTCGACGCCTAAGAACTCGGGAAACCATGCTCGGCAAATCCGAAATCGGGTTGACGCGTGCGATCACCGGAAAGAGGAGGGCGAAGAGCCTTAAGGGATCCGCAAGGGAGTGAACAGCATGCAGTCGAGATCCAATCAGGGGTGTCCGCGGGAGTTCGACTTTGCTCTGATTGTCGGCGGGATTGACGAATTGTCCCCCTCGGTCATGGACGCCATGTTCAAAGCAGGATGCGACGACGCCACCCTGTCCATCCAGTATGGTTTGCTTTACGTGGAATTCAGCCGTTCCGCCCCGTCTCTCAAGGATGCGATCCTGACCGCGATTCGAGATGTGCAAGCTTCAAAGACTTCCGCCCAGGTTCTTCGGGTGGACGAGTGCAACCTGGTCACTCAGTCTGATATTGCGAGACGCATCAATCGAAGCCGCCAACTCGTGCACCAATACATTTCCGGCAAACGTGGGCCCGGTGGGTTCCCGCCACCTGCATGCCACCTGTCCGATCGCGCGCCTCTTTGGCCCTGGTGTGCGGTGAGCTACTGGCTCGTTCAGAATAGCCTCCTTCGTCCGGAAGAGAGCTGGAATGCTGAAGTTGTGTTTGCGATCAACCAGTGCCTCCAGGAAGCTCACCAGCCGCAAGAGTTTGCGGAGCTGATGGACGACATTGCCAAAGAGCTCAAGGCCTTCGGGGTCTGACTCTCGCCCGCCCGCTCGTGCGGGGTCTTTCATGCGCCGGTACTCCGATGCACGAAGGGGCCAATCACCATCGCCCAATTTCTCCGCGCACGTGCAATCCAAGTCGCTTCAGATTCCAGATTTCACATCTCCGCCATTCACTCTGACATCCGACCCTGATGCGCCGACATCCGCAGTCCATCGACTCACGGCCACCCAAGTCCCCCTTCTCCGCACACTCACCGCTGCACAATCTTGTGCCAATTCTTCACGTTATGACACATTACTATGCCATCCGGCTATTCAAGTATTTTGTGCACTTCCTGCGACTTCTAACTTGACCGGGGAAATTTCCCCTGCCTAACGTGAGCCTTCTCAAATGGGAGGTCGACCATGAAACAGTCGAACGCGGGAATGGCAAGTGTGGCTCTCATCTGTTTCGCGAGCGTCGCTCACGCATCGACCACCGATGTAAAGGAGTGGCTAGCCCAGGCCTGGGAAGAGGCCGCCAAGCTCCCCAACTTTGGCGATGCAAACCTCAAGTGGCGTGTGCAGCGTGTCCACGTCCCCGCCGACGCCCAGCTCGAAACGATGCGCCGGGCCGTCGCGGGACATCCAGACCATCCTGATCGCGGCGCCCTGATGCTCTACGAGCGTCGTGCCCGCGGTGAGAAGGATGAAACCGTGCATCAGTTGTGGTGCCACGGCGATGGCCAATGGCGCCAATGTCTTGACTTCCAGGCGGACAATCTGTCGACCGGCCAAGTCATCACCTCATTTACCGACACAGTGGTTCTGCCGCATCGGCATTGGCAGTTGTCACCGGATCATCTGCTGATCGAGCCTTCTGATGTGTCGGCAAATTCAGAGATCGGCGGCCTGGTCAGAGTTCGATCGGAATTCGTCACCGAACTGGGCTTCATGATCAATGGCGGCATGACCGGGGCACGCCAGTCCAAGACAAACTTGGGAGAAGTAACGGTCAACGGCTCCCGATGGAGCGTCATCGCCGCAAAGCCCCCAAGCGCGTCCGGGAAGGAATACCGGCTCAAGTTCGAAGGCCGCTGGGACGAAGTTCAGTCTCGCGGGTTCGTTGAGCGGATGGAGATGGTCACGAATCAGTACAAGCCCGAAGCGGTTGGCAGCGCTTGGGTCTTTTCCGACTGGCGAGTGGACCCGACGAGCGACAGGGCGATCGCGTGGAGGGTTGAAGAATTCAAGCCCGGCGGCATCCTTGAAACTCGATACTTGGTGGACCATCTTTCCGTTGAGCCCGGCAAGTCGTTTGAGGAAGCGACACAAACCCCTCCGGCAGCGGGAAATGACGCGGTCCGCGGCAAGGTCACGTACAAGGTCGTTGACGATCTCTTCAAAGGCGTCAGATCCGACCTGGCAACCGGTGCGGAAATGCCTCTGGGTATTCAGCCGCGACGTTTGATCGCCGAGACTGGAAAGGTCACTTGGCTGGTTTGGATCTCATCGAGTTGTGTCCTTGCAGGGTTTGGCTTGGCTGGTTTCCGTCGGTGGAAATTGCGTCGTTCAGCCGAGGCGTAACTCGGCTGGCTTTCATTCTGATCTGTTGTCCAGGATTGAGAAAGGAATTAATCATGAGTCTGATCTTTCAATGGTTGAATCGTTCCGGGAGAGGCCTGTCAACACTGGCCTTTCTGGTTGCGGGCGGTGCGGCGGCCTTGGCAGTGACCGACCCCTGCTATGTCAGCAACGGCGGAACCTGGTGCTGCTATGCCACCGGCATCGACTGTACATCCGAAGAGGGAGACCTCTGGACATGCATCAGCAGTGGAGTCGGAGGGCCCATTTCGGTCAGCCGCGTCAAGGCGGCGCCGGTAGGGGTTACCGGCCAGATGTTCATGGCTACCTCGAGTTCGACTTGCATATACACGACGAGGGCGTGCGGCACGCAGATCAACAGTTGCGTGAACGTTTCGACAGTCGTGATGACCTGCACGAGCAACGTGCCCTCAGGCCCGGAATGTGTTGGCGTCGCCCCCAACTGACCCGCCAACCCTGACATCCCTCTTCCCAGCGCACGGACCAAGTCGCACACCACAGGTGCCCGATGACAAAGAGTCGCAAATGGATCGGGTTTCTGTTTCTCGGTACGGTCGTGGCCTTCCTCGTCTGGGCCGCCATCGGCAAAATCATCGAGCCCCAGGAGTTTCGCCGCAGCGTTCTCACCTGGAAACTCCTGCCGCCACGCCTCTCCGATGCCGTCACCGTCATCGTCCCGGCCGCTGAACTCGCCGTCGCCGGCCTCTGGATCGGCTTTGGCAAGCGACGGGCGGCGTGGACTCTCGCCTTCGCGCTGATCGTCATGTACTCCCTCGCCTTTGCCGCGCATCTGGCGATGGATGTCGCCCCCACCTGCCAGTGCGCCTCGCTGATCGATCGATTTTTCACTCAGCGATCAACCGCGGAGTACGTCCTGGCCCGCAACGGTGTCCTGCTCGCCGTGCTCGTTCTGGGCGCATGGTGCGTTGGTGATTTCGGGCGCCTCTCTTTCTCGCGCCTTTCTTTCGGGCGCCTCTCTCAGGTGAAGCACCGGGCTCCGGCCCAAACTCCGGGCCAAGCGCCAGACCAGAGCCGGAGCTCGGGCTTCACCCTCATCGAAACCCTCGTCTGCATCTCCATCGTCGCCCTCCTCATCGCCATCGTCATCCCGGGGCTCCGCATGGCCCGCGAGGCCGCCCGCCGCTCCATCTCCCTCTCCAACCTCCGCCAGCACGGCTCCGTCTTCGCCATGTACCACTCCGACTGGGCCGACCAATTCCCCTTCTTCCTGCAACCCGTCGGCGAAACAACCATTCACTGCAAGACCCGCCCCAGAGAAGAAACCGTCCCCTTCTACCACTGGGCGCACTACGAGTGGAACTACGCCCTCGCCGACCAGTACTACAACGGCCAATGGGACTCCAAAGCCTTCTTCGGCCCCGGTTACCCCGCCGGCTATCCCGACGTCACCGGCCCAGGCGGCCCCACAACTTACTGGTACGCCTGCGCCTTCGTCTGCCGCCCCGAATTCTGGAACCAATCCACCCGCACCGGCATCGCCCAGCGCCGCCCCACACGCATGGCCGAAGTCTCCTTCCCATCTCTCAAAATGCTCATCCTCTCCAGCTACCCCCTCGAACTCCAGCTCGCCGAGTACCTCCAGGCCAAGCCCGGCCTCACCACCGAGTGCCAATTCGTCGACGGCAGCGCAACCCGCAAACTCTCCGAGTTCCTCCCGGGTTACCTCTGGGGCGACGGCCCCTATCCCGGCAGCGTCGAAGTCCATCAGGGCGATTATTACTGGGGCCTCCACACCATCGACGGCGTCCGCGGCCGCGATGTCAAGAGCCGCTGACCCCCGCCGCTCATCCACACCCACGCCCCGTCGCAAGCGCCCGGTCGCCCTCATCTCCTTCTCCGTGCCACTCATTGCGCAGGCTCCGCGGAGCAATGAGTGCGGACAGCCCTGTGCGACCACAATCACCTCGCCTCTCCCACCCAAACCGCACACGCCGGGGTGCCACCACCCGCGCTTCGCGCGTGGTGCAAGGGCGCTCGGCCAACCCTGCCGCGCCGCACGCCACTCTTGGATATGACGCGCTGGACAGGCCCGTAGCGACCGGGTTGTACAGCGGCACGCAGAGTGAGTTCACGACCCTCATCGAGTCAGGGGGCGACCCTCGCACGTTGACCACCAATCGGCTCGGCCTGAGGTCGGATCTGCTCGATTCAATGGGCCGTCCGTACCAGCGGCTTGAGCAGATGGGGGCGATTCGGTACAATGCGTTCGGCGAGCCGGAGGTTCTCGACCCCTTGGACATCGATCTGGATGGCGATGTTGACGAGGACGACCTGACGAAGATGGATGCGGACACCGACACGTCGTATCCGCATACGGCCAACCGGTGGGCGGACTACAACCGCGACGGTCTGACGGATGAGGATGAGGCACTCATTCATCGCACGGCCGGACAGGATCCACCGCTCCCGTGCACCGGGACGCCAACTCCCCCCAAAATGCCCGGAAAGCCAGGACCACCATGATGCCCCAACAACCATACCCGAAAGAAATTCAGTGGCTAGTCGAAGGACGATTGATTGGCGAGATGCCGTTCAGCCAACTCAAGCCATGGCATCTCGTGGTTCCTCCAATGCGAATGGATGGCACACTAATCGAAAACGGCGTCGTGATCCGAACGGAGTGCGTTCTGTTCGCGCGTCGTCAGGACAACGACGATGCAGTAGTGTTCGAAATTGTGACCGATCGACCCGCGCCCGTAGTGCTGGTGAATTGGACTGCGCGAGGCCTAGAGGTGGTCGGGCGATACAGTGATGTTTGGGAGTGGCTCAAAGAAGTCGTGATCGGCGACATTAAAGCTTGCTTCGAAGCGGCGACCGAGGCGGGACTTGGCTGATGCCGCAGGCCGCGACTTGTGCGCAAGTTCCTGCCTGCCCCGTCGATTTTCATCGCGCTTTCAGGGGGGGAAGGTAGGGGACAGGGGTGAGGGGTTACGCCGCCGGCGCGTCCGGCTCTCGCAGTCCGAGGGCGGCGAGCAACGTTTCCGGTCGGGCAAACACTCTGCTCTTGTAGCCGCTGTCGGCGGAATGGATGTGGCCGCACATTCGCTTCTCGGTGAGGACCAGGTCGGCGTAGCAGTAGCCCGGCAGCATTTCGACATCCGTCGGGTCGTTGTCATCGGGAGTGGCCCTTTGGTTCTGCACCATTCCCCTCTCGTTCAGGCGATTCCAAACCGAGTCCAACTACACCGACACTCTCTACGTGTACGACACGTTGGGCAGGCTCTTCGGCTTGGCCAATCCATCGGTCCCCAGACAGCACCGCCGGCACCGAGCGCACAGCGCGGCTCATGTCACCCGGCGTCACGCACCCCTCCGCAGCGAGCCCCGAGAGGTTCCGTTGCAATTCGCCCCCCGCGAGTTGAACCCCGCATGCCCGCGGTCAGCAATACCTCTCCCGCCCACACCGAATTCCAAAGAATCTCTAAACCAAGCTCCACCCGCAACTCTTGGGTCGCAGGCGCCCAAAGCCTTCTCCCACAAACTCTTACGCTCAGATCGCTCGCCGCCTCGCCTGGGTCGATAATCGCGGCCCTCATCTTTCGTCCTCCCACCTGCCGCGCCCGTGCGCACAAACGTGACCGCCCGCCGGTTCTACGGAGCGACCATCCGGCCACGCCCGTATCCCATGCCATGCGCACCCTCCATCGACGACCTCTTCAACGCGTGGTGTAACCACCAAGCGGACCTCTCCGCGATCGCCAAAGCCCTGGCCATCGACTCCTCCCAGCTCCTGGCCCTCTGGGAAGACCCCGAGTTCATCCGCCGCCGCGCCCTCTGGAAGGCCGCCCTGCTCGACCAGACCGAGTTCCTCGCCCGCGATCACCGCATCGCCACCGCCTCCAAAATGCGCGAGCTCCTCAACGGCCCCGACCCCGTCGAAGTCCGCCGCGTCGCCACCACCCTCTCCCGCCTCGCCGATGCCCTCTCCAAAGGCTCATCGCCCTCCCCCCGCCCCACCGACCGCCCCTCGCCCGATCGCGCCCCAAATCCCAACCCTCCATCCCCTCCCGCCGCCACTCCCTCAAGCACTCCCCCGCAAAGTGCTCCGCCCTCCTCAAAGCCGCCAAGCATCACCGACGTCCTGCAATCCCTCCGCGGACCATCAGTCTCCGAGCCGCCCGACAATTCTCCACCGCCCCCACCTTCCCCACCGCCGCTCCCACCACCAGTCGCCCCATCCGCCCCACAACTCCCGCCGCAATCACCACCCGTCGAACCCGACGCGCCCGCGCCTCCGCCCCCGGTGCCGGCTCCCGCGCCCACTCCCGCGGCCGACCCCCTCCAAGAAACCCCCACCATCACCCCCACCCGCAAACCCCAGGACCTCCCGCCCCCACACCCCATCAGCAAGCGCGAATCTCCAGCGAGCGCACGCCCAAAACCGTCCTCGCCCACCAGCATCGCCGCCCCCCGCACGCGCGCAGCGTACAACCCCCGCGACGGCCCTCCCACCGTCGTGCACCAGCTCCTCAATAAGCACCTCGCCGACCTGCGCGCCAATCCACAGCTCGCGCGCCGCTTCCCCCCCGGCGCCCTCGATCCAATCCCCTATCCCTGATCAACCCCGCCCGTGGGGGCGTGCGGGGGCGTGGGGTGGGGGTGGGGGTGGCGCCTCGCGCTCTTCCTTCTTCATGATGAAAAGGTAATTGAACCCGCGAAGGAAATAGTTCCCCTCCTCCGCCGCCTTGTGCCAGTTGCCCCGCCCCAGCTTCTGGTTGTGCCGCACCACCGTCACGATGTCCACCGGGCGAAAGAGCTTCCTCATCATCGTGAACAGCTCAAAGCCAATCGGCATGAAGCGGTCCGCCGCCCCTCCGCTCCCCTCCTTGCCCTTCTTGAACGAATCGCTCACATACAAAGCCATGTACCGCCGATTCTTCAGCACCCGGTGCGCCTGCTTGATCACCTCGCCCATCGCGTGGTAATACTCGTTGGGCGCCGCCGCCGTTCCCATCGGCATCGGGCCGCTCGGCGCGCCGTGCGACACCGGCGCGTGGTGCTTGCCCCCCTTGGCCTGCACGTGCGCCCCCTTGCCTCCCCCACCGCCCCCACCACTCTTCGCCCCCGTGGGCG
>CAYHQQ010000097.1:0-12323 GCA_964358855.1 uncultured Phycisphaeraceae bacterium | reverse complement strand
AACCGGCTCCCAAGGGTTGACTTGGAACACAGTCGCTTCGAGCGCAACCCGTGGTAGGGTTGAAATATGAAGATCTCGCCCCGGAGGGGCGATCGAAGTCATCGATGGCACCTCGCGTCAGATCGTTCCATCGGTCCGCCCACGGGCGTTGCGCATCGGGATGAGCGGGGACATCACTGACAGGTGTGCGGAGACATCACTGACACATTGCGTCCCGTCCGCGTCAGCGAATCGCGTCCCACCACGACGCCAGAGCCTTGGGATCCAGCGCGAGCGCCTCTTCCACCGTGTAGGGACCGGGAATCGGCACAAGCTCGTTCAGGCGGGCCGCGATGAGCCGGCGAGATTCGCCGCCCACGCGCGGGAGGAGGTGCCAGAGCGTGGTCCCGTCCCGTGCGCGAGCCTGGGCCAGCATGTCAGGCACGAGCCCAGCCACCTTCATCTCCGCGGCCTTGCCGAATCCCGCCAGCAACTCCGCCGACTCGATGAACTCGGGCGACGCGTCGGGGAAGTAGGGAACGCCGGGTCCTTCCTTGTCCCGCACGTGGCATTCGGCGCCGGCGGTCACGGTGGTCACGAGTTTCGACGAGGAGTCGGTGGACAAAAGCTCAACACTGCCGGTCATGACATGCAGCAGGCTCTGGCCGTTCGCCTCGACCGACAGGTCGTAGACGCATCCAAGGTCGACCGCGTGGGCGAGAGGAGTCTCGACCGTGAAGAGCCTGGGCGGCGCGGTGACAAAGACCGAGATCGCCCCCACGCCAAGGCGCAGGCGTCGCTCGTTTGGCTTGTCGGCCAGGACCGAGACCTGCGAGTTCTCGCGGACGGTGACCGTGCCGATCGTCGCGACCTTGAGTGTTGCACGATCGCCAGGGCCCGTCGCCAGCCACTCGCCCACCTGCAGGCGATCACCCGGCCTCGCCGCCGACTTGGTGTGTCCCATCAACGGAGCCCCGGCCTCAACCGCGACCGACCATCCCGAGATTTCGGGCTCGTGGCGAGGACGCGCCGGAGTCGGGCCGCGATAAGCAACCAGCAGCGAGCCGACCCCCAGCACGATGAGGGCCGCCGCGGCCAGCCGCTGAGAACCCCGGGGCGCCGGGCGGATTGCTCCAACAACCACCGGACGCTCCTGCGCGACTGTCGGCAGCGGAGGAACTCGGCTCGCATCGATCGCCAGCGGACGCAGCGCTCGCTCCAGGCCGGCGACAAAGGGATCGATCTCTCCGGTCCCATCCCACGCGTAGGAGGACAGCGCGTTGTGCTTTGCGTTTGGCTCGTTCATCGTGCGTCCTCCTTTCCCAGTCTCTCCCTCAGCATCGTCAATCCCCGGTGAAGGTTCACCCGCACCGAGCCGGGCGTCATCCCCGTCCGCTCGGCGATCTGCTCGCCCGTCAGCCCTTGCACGAGCCGCAGGATGAGCGTCTCCCGATACGCCTCGGGCAGCTCTCCGATCGCGGCCAGCGCCCGCTCGGCCTCGTTCCCCTCAACTCCTGGGGGCTCGACCACCGCTCGCGCCGCGGGCTCGCGCTGCGCCCCCAGCGGCGCCGGTTCGCGAACGCGCTTTCGCCCGCGGTCGATGGCGATGCGCCGCGCGATCGTGCAAAGCCAGGCCCCGGCGCTCTGGGCCGTCCGCAGCGACTCCACCGCGCCCAGCGCCCGCGTGAAGACCTCCTGCACAAGATCCTCGGCCTCCGACCTTCCGGCCCCCGCACCCAGAAGCACCGAATGAACCAAGGGCGCAAAGCGGCGGTAAAGGCGCGCAAAAGCAGCCCGGTCTCCCGACCGGGCCGCCATCGCGGTTTCCAGGTCGGCCTCAGCGGGGGCCGGTGGTGGATGTAGTGCGGGGGGCGGCGGGGGTTGGCTTGGCGCGGACATCGTCAATCGAGAGTCCCTCGACACTGAGGAAGTATGTCAGATTGCGCTCGATCTCGCCACCGGCGGGGGCGCCCTTGAGAGCGTCCGTCGCGTGGCCCTTGAAGAGTTTGAGGAACTTGGCCTTGCTGGGGCCGTCGCCCCCGTGCATCGCCGGCAATGTCGCGAACGTCGCCCCCAGGCTCATCTCGTTGTCGTCCTTGATCTTGAGCGCCTGACGAATGAGCCCGTACCCCGGCAGCCCCTCGGCCTCGCCCAGCTTGCGATCGACGCTTTCGTCGAGCACGCTCCGCTGGTAGATCCAGTAGCCCGCGTCGAACAGCGCGGCCGCCGTCACGTCCTTCTTCTCATTGCCCGCGAGCGCCGCCGCCCGTACCGCCAACCTCAGCATGAGCGCGTCGGGAACCTGCGCCCCCTTGCTGTCGCCAAACCCAATGGCCCGGCGCAGGATCTCCATGCGAAGCATCGCGTGGTCCTGGTGCTTGTCGAGCAGGGCGATGATGCCGCCGACCACGTCCGCGGGCTTGATGGCCGCGTACTCCTTGTCGATGACTTCGCGCTGAGAGCCGATGTCGATGGGGGTGCAGATCCCCGGAGGCCCGGGGAGCGGGCGACCAGAGCCTCCCAGGCTCACCCCCGCGCTCAGCGTCGCCGCGATCGCGACCGAGGTCCCAAGAACCCATCCCGCCGTCCGGTATCTGCGCTCTGCCATGGGTCGATTCCTTTGCCCGGAAGTGCTGGAGGAGGCCTGGCCCCCGGGCGGGCATTGGCCACACCAATAGGACGGGGCAGAGGCGAAGGTGTTAACAGCATTTCCGCCCCGCGGTACCACTGAGGGCGCGCAACCCCTTGCGCACGAACTTCAGGCGTGTCCAAGCGACCTCAGTGTGCCTTGGTCTTGGCGAACCCAGTTCACAACCCCTCGCGGTTGCCCAATCAGCGCGGAGGAGCAGGCGCGGGCTCCGGAGCGGGACTCGGCGTGGGATTGGCGCCCGGCTCGGGCGTGGACTCGGGAGCAGGCTCGGGCGTGGGCTCGGGCGTGGCGTCGGGCGCAGGCTCGGGTGCCGGCACAGACGGACGTGGCCGGGGTGGCGTGGCTCCCGGACGCTGCAGCACGCGCGTGTCGCTCAGCGGACTGACCAGTCCCAGCGACGTCGCGGCGAGCACGATGCCGGCAACCGTGCAGAACAGCACCAGCGTCACGACAAACGATGTCCACACCTTCCGCGTGCATCGCCCCACGCAAGGCGACGCGATCCCCAGCACCAAGGGCGCCAGAATCGACAGCGCACACAACGTGTAAAACCCCGGTCGAACCCACGCCGGCGCCGCCTCAGTCCGCCCCTGCAGCCAGTTGAGCACGCCGATCGCAGCCAGACACGGCACAACCGACGCGACAAACAGCCCAACGCCCATGCGTGTGGTCAAGAGTGCGAGGCCGGAGCGAGCTTGGAGGGGTTGGGTGGTCATGAAAGGTCTCCGGTGGGTGAGCGCGATGGTATTGCGGGCGAGGGGGGTTGGCGAGGATGGTCCGGCGTGCAACCGAATTTGGCGGACCCACCTCGGCGCGAACAGGCCTTACGGAGCGGACGCCCCGAGCAACTCGAATTCGTGAAGGCCTCCCACAATCATCTCTCCGTCGACGACAGAAACGCACCCCAAAATCGCTCCCATTTCCGTTCGTTCCGCTTGAATGACGATGCACGCGGTCTTCGTTGACGATTCGGCGTCATCGTGGATTGCGTATTGGGGAATCAACATCGCTAGCGGAACGCCGATTGCATTCTCGCCGTCCTGGAGAACGAAGACTGCGCGTCCAGCGTTCACGTCGTCGATCGTTGCCGGACGACCTGAGACACATGGAATTCCAGCGAGAGGAGGCCAAGCGATCATCTCGTCACTCCTTCGTGGAATTGAATGCTGTCTGTCGTCACGATCGCCATCGTTCCACAGATGGTGGAGTCCGCCAGTTCACTTCGGTCTCAGCGCCGCCGCATGCACATCCTTCAACTGCTCATCCGTCACCGGCCCCGGCGCACCCGTCATCAAGTCCGCACCGATCTGCGTCTTCGGAAACGCGATCACATCCCGGATGTTGCTCGTCCCCAGGAAGTTCATCACCAGCCGGTCCAGCCCGAACGCAATCCCCGCGTGCGGCGGCGCCCCGAACTGCAACGCCTCCAGCAGGAACGAAAACTTCTCCTTCGCCTGCTCGGGCGTCAACCCCAGCAGCTGGAAAACCTTCGACTGCACCTTGGGATCATGAATACGCACCGAGCCGCCCGCAACCTCCTGCCCGTTGAGCACGATGTCGTACCCCGCCGACACAATCCCCTCGATCGTGACCTCATCCTCGACATCCGCCGCCACAAACGCCGCCGCCTGATCATCATTCGGTGCCGTAAACGGATGGTGCATCGCCACCCACTTCCCCGTCTCCTTGTTCCGCTCAAACATCGGGAAGTCCAGCACAATCAAAAAGTTCCACGGCCCGCCCTCAGCCCCACTCTTGGGCACCAGCCCCATATCCCGCGCCACCACCTGCCGCAACTCTCCCAGCGACTTCGTGCACACCGCGTAGTTATCCGACACAAACAAAACCGTGTCACCCGGCGCCAGCTTCAACGCAGCCTTCAGCTCATCCTTCACCGTCCCCAGGAACTTGGCGATGCCCGTCTCAAACTCGCCCGCCGCATTCACCTTCACCACAGCACACCCGCCCGCCCCAAACCCGCGCACAAACTCGTTGTACCCATCCGTCATCTTCCGCGTCAGCTTCTCCGCCCCGCCCGGCACGCGAATCGCCTTCACCACGCCCCGCTTGCTATTAAACTGCGGCCTCTCCGCCCCCTGCGCCAGCGCCTCCTTGAAAAACGCCACGTCCGTCTTGGCCGCGATCGCCGAAATATCCGTGATCTCCAGCCCATACCGCGTGTCGGGCCGATCAATCCCAAACCGCTCCATCGCCTCGCGGTACGACATCCGCTGGATCGGCGGCACCTCGTACCCCGTCATCTCCTTCCACAGCCGGCGCACAAACCCTTCCATCATGTCCACCACATGCTCGCGCCGCACAAACGACATCTCCAAATCGATCTGCGTGAACTCCGCCTGCCGGTCCGCCCGCGGATCCTCATCCCGGAAACACCGGCAGATCTGCATATACCTGTCGCACCCGCCGATCATCAAAATCTGCTTGAACAGCTGCGGCGACTGCGGCAGCGCGTACCAGTTCCCCGCCGCATGCCGGCTCGGCACCAGAAACTCCCGCGCCCCCTCGGGCGTCGACTTGTACAAAATCGGCGTCTCGATCTCCAGAAACCCGTTCTCGTCAAAGTACCGGCGCGTCGTCTGATACACCTTGTGCCGCACACCCAGCGCCTTCTGCATGCTCGGCCTGCGCAGATCGATATACCGATGCTTCAGCCGAAGCTCCTCATTCGCCAGCTTGCCTCCCGTGCCCGTGTCATCGGGCAAAAACGGCGGGTTGGCCGTCTTGTTCAGCAGCTCCAGCGCCTTCACCTCAATCTCAATCTTGCCCGTGGGCAGCTTGGGATTCTCGCCCCCCTCGCGAATGCGCACAACCCCCTCGACCGCCACCACATCCTCGTTGCGGAGATGGTCTGCGACCTCAAGCGTGTCTTTGCCGCCCGCCGCCGTGAGCGAATCCCCATCAAAAACGGCCTGCGTCACGCCGAATCGGTCGCGGATATCGATGAAAACCAGGCCGGTCCCGTGCCCGCGGTATGAATTGACCCAGCCGTTGAGACGGACGGTCTGGCCGACGTTGGAGTCACGGAGTTCGCCACAGGTGTGGGTTCGACGAAGCATTGATGGGGGTTCCTTGGGTGTGCGGGCGGAGTATAGGGACATGAAATCTGAAAAAGAACGAAAGAAGCGAGTGAGTCACGCGAAGGCATGCTGTCGGGTATCACGCCCGACGAGCCTCTGACTCGCTCAGTCCTGCGAAATTGCGATCAACCCACACAACCCCTTCTCCGCGATTGTCGCGGAGATGGTTGATCGCACGCACCGGAGCGAACTCAAGCCCCATTCCACCAAGGAGCCTCACATGTCCAAGTTCTACGCCGCCGCCGCCCTCGCCCTCGTCTCCCTCGCCGGCACCGCCCAGGCCGGCCCCGCCTACGGCTCGCTCAAAGCGTGCCTGTCCCACTGCATCTCCACCACCGATCCCTGGACCTGGGCACGCTTCTGGTGCGGCATCGATTGCGTCGCCGACTACGCCGACAGCAAACTCAGCCTCAACGTCGGCTACGACCCGAGCAGCACCGGCTTCGAGATGCACGATGGTCAGGCCGTGCTCACCTGGGGCGACGTCCCCGCGGCCCAGGTCATGTTCCGCGTCACCCAGACCCAGGGCCACTTCCCGATCAATCGCATCGAGTTCCGCCTCATGAATCAGCAGCACTCGCCCCAGTCCGGAGGAATCGTCATCGGTGTCGCTCAGGGCCAAAATCGCATCGGCGGCCTCTTCGCCACCACGCTCATCAACGACCCCGCTCTCGTCGGCCAGGGCGGCTACCTCGTCGCCGAAATCCACTACAACGGCATCACCGACGTCGACGACGTGGGCGTGATCATCGTCCAGGCCGGCCCCCGCCCCTGCCCCGCCGACTTCGATGGCGACGGCACCGTCGATTTCTTCGACTACGACACGTACGTCCAGTGCTTCGAGCTGGGCATCTGCCCCCCCGGCAAAACCGCCGACTTCGATGGCGACGGCACCGTCGACTTCTTCGACTACGACGCCTTCGTCGTCGCCTTCGAAGAAGGTTGCTGATCCAACCCGATCCCAACTTCCCAGGGCCGGAGGCTGCAAAGCCTCCGGCCCTGTCATTTGCTGGCCAGTCGCAGGCAACGACTCCCCGAGCTCGATGCCGCCCAATGTTGGTCGCCAAGCGTGAGCGGCCCTTTGGGCGAAGCCGCCACAAGGGGACAAAAAATCTGACATTCTCCGAAAGAAGTGCGTGAATGAAGCGGATGCATGATGCCGGGTATCACGCCCGGCGAGCCTCTGATCGCTCAGTCCTGCGAGTTTGCGAACAACCCAAACCCCCTTCTCTCCGCGATTGTCGCGGAGATGGTTGCCCGCACGCACCCGAGTGAAATTCGAGGCCCATAGTCCAAGGAGCCTCACATGTTCAAGTTCACTGCCGCTGCCACGATCGCCGTCCTCTCCCTCGCCGGTACCGCCCACGCCGGCCCCGCCTACCAGTCCCTCAAGGCCTGTCTGGCCAACTGCATCGCCACGACCAACCCCTGGACCTGGGCCCGCGCCGCCTGCGGCGCCGACTGTGTCGCCGACTACGCCGACTCCAAGTTCAGCCTCGCCGCCGGCATCGATCCGGGCAGCTCGGGCTGGGAAATCGACGGCAGCGGTAACACCGTCCTCAACTGGGGCGAGGCCCCGGGCGCGATGGTCATGCTCCGCATTGGACAGACACCCCAGCACCTGCCCATCGCCCGCATCGAATTCCGCCTCATGAACCTGCAGCACCCGCCGTCGAGCGGCGGCATCCTCGTCGGCGTCGCCCAGGGCCAGAATCGCACCCAGGGCCTCTTCCAGGCCACAGTTCAGAACAACCCCGATCTCGTCGGCCAGGGCGGCTACCTCGTCGCCGAGATCCGCTACGTCGGCGTCAATGACGTCGATGACGTCGCCGTCATCAACGTCCAGGCCGGCCCGCTCCCCTGCCCCGCCGACTTCGACGGCGACGGCACCGTCGACTTCTTCGACTACGACGCCTTCGTCCGCTGCTTCGAACTCGGCATCTGCCCCCCCGGCAAGACCGCCGACTTCGACGGCGACGGCTCCATCGACTTCTTCGACTACGACGCCTACGTCCAGGCCTTCGAGGCCGGTTGCTGAACCCTGTCCCGCACAAACACACCAGGGCCGAAGGCGTCAATGCCTCCGGCCTTGTCATTGGTGGAGAGAACATCCGTCCGGTACCACTGACCGCCCCGCGCACGTCTCCATATACCCCACGCGTCCAGGGCGGTCAGTGCTCCTGGGGTTGGTACCACTGACCGCCCCGCGCACGTCTCCAAATATCCCACGCGTCCAGGGCGGTCAGTGCTCCCGGGCGCACGACCACCAAGGGTGAACCTACCCCCAAGAGCGCGGTGCCACTGACCGCCCCACACCGATCCACGAATACCAACGACGCGACCGGGCGGTCAGTGCTCTTTGGCGCACGACCACCCACTGTGTCCCTACCCCCACGAGCACTGACCGCCCAGTTCACAACTGATTCTCGCAGATCAGAATGGGGCGGTCAGTGGCACCATCCAAGCTACCCCGCCCGCTCACGCTCGGGCCTCGTTGCTCACCGGCGTACCGCACTCGGTGCACACCGGCGATGAGCCGATGGGGTACCTGCAATTCACGCAGAGCCCATTGCGCCTGCGTCGAGCGCGAATGAGATGCCGTGTGCCAAGAGCGAGAGCAAAGTACACGACGCCATAGCACGCGGTGTTGATCAGGACCCCCGGCCACACCGGGCGAAGAGGGAACAAGACAGGAGTCGTAAGCACCGTTCGCCCGCCCTTGGAGTCGAGAATGGGCCGGTCCACAAGATAAAGCCCCGCGAACCAAGGATGCGTGTCCTCCGGAACCCCGGGGCCACCAGCGAAAGCTCGGGCGCGATACTCAAATCGGCTGGCCGTGCGAGCCGGCCACCCCGTCCGCACCTCGCACATCGAAAACAACGTCGAATGCACATCCTCAGCGAACGTGTATCGCAGGTCGACGCCCACGGAGCGCCATCCCTCAACATGAGGCTGCAATCCCGGCGACCCCGCCTGCTGCTCCCGTAACTCCGCGATCGACGGCCAGCCCGGCGGCGCCGGCATCGGCCACGCGGCGGGCAAAGCAAGACGTTCGAATGCGGCCGGAACCATTCTGCTGTCATCGAACCGGTACATCGCCCACCACGCCACGCCGTAGCTCGTGATGAGCCCGCCAGCCAGGCACACGAGCACCATGGTGACGACCCGATGGTGCTTCATGCGCCTCGGCCCGTCGGCACTCTGGCCTCGTCGCCCACCGGAGTCCCACACTTCTCGCACACCAGCAATGTGCCGAGCGGGTGCTTGCACTTGACGCACAAGCCAAACTGGCGCCTGAGCCAGTAGTTCATCCGCCCACGGAGCCACAGGATCGCAAAGAGAACCAGGGCGTAGAAAACCGTGTTGGTGACAAGCCCCGCCCAGATCGGCCGAACCGGAAAGTAGATCGGAAACCGCACCACATCGCCGCTGGGCATCGTCCACGACTTCTTCATGAGTTGTAGCCCCGCGTACCAGGGGCGGAACTCGCCCCGCGAGAACGTCATGCGGGCGCCAATCGTGGCCGACTGGCGGTCCAGCCCGCTCGCGCTCAGCGCCGGCCACCCCACCCGCTCCTCTATCACCACGTACGCCGTCTTGTCCACGATCGTCGAATAACGGCTCGACTCACTCGCCGCCGTCGACAGCACCGACACCCGCAGCCGCCCCGGCCCGGGCTGAGAAAGCGCCGTCTCAATCGACGGCCAGTCCCCAGGCATCGCCATCGGCCAGCTCGACGGCACCCGCTGAACCTCGCTCATATCCGCCTGCGGATAGGGAACCGCAATCAGATAGCTCGTGTACCACGCGACAACATAGCTCGACGCGAGTCCCCCAAGCAGGTAAAGCAGCACAAGGATGCCCACACGCCGAACTCTCACGCGATCTCCTTTGCCGCCGCCCCGCCCCGCTTGGGAATGCTCATCCCGCACTCGGTACACACGGGCGAAATCCCGACGGGATACTGGCAGCGTACGCACACGCCGCGACGCATCCTGCGGGCTCGGATCGTGAAGCCGACAAAGGCGTACGCACCAAAGAGAAGCCCCGCGTAGAGCGTGGAGTCGATGATCAGCCCCGACCATATGGGGCGGAGAGGGAAGTACACGGGCTCCGTCCAGCCGCGAAACGTCCGAGTTGCGTTCACGAGGTGCAGGCCTCTGAACCACGGGCCGATGTCGGTTGGGCCGCCCCGCACGAACGACCTGAATTTCTGGTAGATCGGGTTGAAGCGACACGCGGCCCGCGCAGGCCAGCCGAATCGCGTTTCGTGCAGATACAGATGATCATCCTTGTACATCGCCGTGTAGTGTCTGACCTCACTCATCGCGTCCGACTCCCGCGTGACTTCCAAACGCCGCGACGGGTCCTGCAACTGCACGATCGACACCGGCGGCCATTCGTCGGGCATCGGCATCGGCCACTCATCCGGGACCGCAAGTGTCTCACTAGGCGGCAGCCGCACCTCTAGCCCATCAAACCGATACGCCGCCCACCACGCCACGCCATAGCTGACAACCGCGCCGCCCGCGAGGAAGAGGGACGCGAAGATGGCGGCGCAAAGGACTTTCATGCGGATCCACTCGCGGGCACCTGTGGCGGGGGGGCCACCGGCTCGCCACACTCGGTGCAAACGGCGGAGATGCCAATGGGGTACTTGCAATTCAAGCAAAGGCGACTCCAAAGTCGCCGTTTGCCAACGAAGCTGCAGACGCCGTGCGTGAGGGCCCAGAGCATCGTACCGTAGAACGCGGAGTTGATGAGGAGGCCGGTCCAGATGGGGCGGAGGGGGAAGTAAATGGGTACAGGTAAACTCAACGTAGAGCTATAGCTGCGTGTCTTGTCGAGGAGGTGCACTCCGCTGATCCAAGGATTCGAGTCGTGTGTGCTGCACCAAGGCCACTCGCCCACAAAGAACTCGATGTGCTGCGTGAAGCACCTCGATGATCTTGCCGGCCAACCCGCCCGAAGTTCCGTCAGCGAGCGGTGGAATTGCGGAAGTCTCGCATTGAAATCTCGAATCTCAATTCCCAGCGATGGTCGTTGGGTCCAGCAGATAGGAGCGATCTCCGAATGTTCGCGAACGCCGTTGAGGCGTAACCAGCTCTCCCGCATGGGGATTGGCCACTGGGCCGAAGATGCCCGTTCCTCTGTCGGATCGCTTCGGTAAACCGAGCTCTCGTCTAGGCAGTAGGTCGCCCCCCACGCGACGCCATAGCTCGTGACGAGTCCACCGGAGAGGAACAGAAAGCAGGGGAGGATGGCGACGCGAAGTGCTCTCATGGAAATCCGCTCGCGGGCGCCGCGGTTCGTTGGTTCACGTGGACCCTGGCCCGAGCCTCGCGCGAAGCCGAACCCATGCCGTCAACTCATCCTTGGGAACCAGTCCCGAAGCCAGTCTGACAATCATGGTCTCTGTCTCGACCTCATCCGCCCCAAACGTCCAGCCATTGTCCACAAGGAACGCAAGCATGGCCGCCAGGCCCGCACGCTTGTTCCCGTCGACAAACGGGTGATTGCCGCAGATGTGAAATGCATACGCGGCCGCCATTGCGGGAATGTCGGGATGCAGGAACTCGCCCGCAAACTGCTGCATGGGCATGCCGACCGCCGACTCAAGCAACCCGCGATCACGCAGCGACGGATCACCCCGCTGATCCTCGATCGCAATCGCGTGGAGTTTCAGAATGGTCTCAACCGACAGAAAGTTGATCGCCTGATCGCTCATTGCGCCAGCTTCCGCATCGCCTTGCCGAAACGCCCGAACACCTCGCCGATCATTCGATCAAACCGCTCGGGCGCTAGGTCCGCGCGCTGCCGCTCCTGCAAGTACCGCACATACGCCGGCACCGACAGATTCAGCCTGCTTGCCTCGGCCTCAAGCTCCTGGGCGTGGCTTTCGGGAAAGTCGATTTTACGGCTTGGAACGGCTGTCATATCCGTGATTATCTGCCTCAACTTTCCCTGAGGCGAACCGCGTCGCCGACCCGCTCCCCCTCTCCCGCCCCTCGTCGCAAACCCCCATTCGTCCCAAAGTCAGGGACGAAAGCCCATGACGTCCGCCCCAACGTCCCCAATAACAAAATCTCGCATCCACCTGCCGCGCTTGTGCGCACAAACGCGACCCATCGGCCCCTCAGGTAGACGCCCGTGCGTTTCCACGAACCTCACCCGATGCCCGCCACCCTCCCATCCCCTCGCGAACTCTTCGACCTCTGGTGCCTGCACCAGCGCGATCCCGCCGCCGTCGCCGCCCAGCTCAACCTCAGCCCCGCCGATCTCGAGCCTCTCCTCGCCTCCCCCGAATTCAAACACCTCGCGGCCGTCTCGCACGACCTCCACGCCGACCACCGTCTCTTCCTCGCCCGCGCCCACCACCAGGCCGAAGCCCGCCGCCTCCGCCAGATCCTCGACACCAGCACCAACCCCGTCGAAGTCCGCCGCGCCGCCCTCGCCCTCCTCCGCTGCGCCGACCGCCTCGCCAAAGACCTCCCCATCCTCCCCCCGCGCGCAAAACGTCACAACCCGCGCCCGAAAAAACCGCTCGCCTCTCTGAAATCCCAAATCTCAGATTCTCAATCCCCTCCCCCCGCTTC
>CAYHQQ010000096.1:0-12332 GCA_964358855.1 uncultured Phycisphaeraceae bacterium | reverse complement strand
CGCACATGCGCCGAACAGGTTCGGACGCTCGCTTAACTGAATGGCATTCCCCCACGCTGATCCACGAAAGCCCAAAGGGTGAAGGGCGGTCAGTGCTCTTGGACGTCACGCCACCCACACCACCACTCTTCCCAACACCTTCCATCCCGTGGTAGGCTCCACAATCATCTCCCCCTCCCACCAATGCCCCCGCTGCGACTACGACCTCTCCGGCCAGATCGCCTCATGGCAATCCGAGTGCCCCCTCGCCGGCCAATGTCCCGAATGCGGCCTCACCTTCACCTGGTCCAACCACTTCAACACCCAGCCGCCTCCCACCTGGTCCTTCGAGCACGCGAACGGCCCAACGCTGTCCTTAGCCCTCGCCCTCTTGCGGTCCCTCGCCCGAGCGATCTTTCCCGAATCCCTCTGGCGCTCGCTCACCATGAGCTTCCCAATCGTCCCCAAACGCCTCCTCCTGCTTGCCACCCTTGGCTCCCTCTTCTTGCACCTCTTCGTCGCGATCGTCACGGCCGTCGGCGTCACCGTCGAATGGGCCCTTCGAAATCACACCAGCATCGCCGCGATCAAACGCGGGATCTTCGGCGGCGTCGGCCCGGAGCTGCTGCCCTCGCTCCAAGCCAACTGGTCCAACATCGCGTTCCCCTACGCCTCCATCTCGCGTGCCCGCGGCTTCAGCCTCGACGCCAACGTGCGAACCTCCGAACTTCACCTGGTCTTCTTTCTTGCACTCCCCCTGAGCTTCCTGTTGCTGGCGGCCACCATGCGGCGTGCCAAGGTCAGGATGAAGCACCTCGCCCGAGTGACCGCCTACTGGATTGCCGCCCTGCCCCTGGGGATGATGACGTTCCCGTTCGTCCGCCGCGCGCAGCAGGTCCTTTCTGTCGTCCACCAATCGACTTCCTCCTCCCCGAATGCCGCCCCTCCATCGATCGCCGACTTTCTCGCCGCCTTCAATCGCAACACCCCTCTGATCGCGCTGGCTTTGATCACCACCTTCTCCTGGTTATTCTGGTCGACGGCCTCAAAACACTACCTTCACCTTCCCCGGGCACGCCTCGATTCGGCGATCCTCGTCGTCGTCGCCCTGTGCGTCGCCTTCGCCTCCCAGTTCCTCATGACCGGCATGATCGACCCGATCGCCTTCAAGTTCCTCTGGCATTTCTACCCGCGCTGAAGGACCCCTCTACCATTACCCAATGCACCCCCTCCACAACGCCGCCGTTGATCTCATCGCCGCCTCCGACCCCGCCATCGCCGGGCTGATCGCCAAGGAGGCCGACCGCCAGGAGCACACCCTGGAGCTCATCGCCAGCGAGAACCACACCTCGCCCGCCGTCATGGCCGCCATGGGCACCTGCCTCACCAACAAGTACGCCGAGGGCTACCCCGGCGCCCGCTACTACGGCGGCTGCATCTTCCACGATCAAATCGAACAACTCGCCATCGACCGCGCCAAACAAATGTTCGGCTGCAAATTCGCCAACGTCCAGCCGCACTCCGGGGCCCAGGCCAACGCCGCGACCTTCATGGCCCTCATGGACCCCGGCGCCACCTTCCTCTCCCTTGTCCTCAAAGACGGCGGCCACCTCTCCCACGGCATGAAGATCAACTTCTCAGGCCGCTACTACAACCCCGTCCACTACCCCCTCCACTACGCCAAGGACCACCCCGAGCACGAACGCATCAACTACGACGCCGTCCGCGAGGTCGCCCTCCAGTGCAAGCCCAAGGTCATCATGTGCGGCTACTCCGCCTACCCCCGCACCATCGACTTCGCAAAGTTCCGCGCCGTCGCCGATGAAGTCGGTGCCCTGCTCGTCTCCGACGTCGCGCACATCGCCGGCCTCATCGTCGGCGGCTCTCACCCCTCGCCCTTCCCACACTCCCATGTTGTCACCACGACGACCCACAAAACTCTCCGCGGCCCTCGCGGCGGGCTCATTGTGACAAACGACGAAGAGCTCGCCAAGAAAATCGACAAGGCCGTCTTCCCCGGCATGCAGGGCGGCCCCCTCATGCACGTCATCGCCGCCAAGGCCGTCGCCTTCGCCGAATGCCTCGCCCCTTCCTTCAAAACCTACGCGAGCCAGGTCGTCGCCAACGCCAAGGCACTCGCCGCCGCCCTCACCAGCCACGGCTACCGCATCACCACCGGCGGCACCGACAACCACCTCATGCTCGTCGACCTCCGCGGCAAGAGCACCGACCTCACCGGCGCCGACGCCGAGAAGTGGCTCGAGCAAGCCGGCATCATCTGCAACAAGAACGGCATCCCCGAAGACCCCCGCCCACCCAAGTTCACCAGCGGCATCCGCCTTGGCACGCCCGCCATCACCACCCGCGGCCTTGGCGAGCCCGACATGAAAACCGTCGCCGCCCTCATCGACCGCGTGCTCACCGCCGGCCTCTCCGGCCCCGCCCAGCTCGAGTCCACCGCCGCCAGCGTTCGGTCCGAGATCCGCGCCCTGGCCCAGCTCTTCCCGATGCCCCATTGACGCCACTACCCGGCCGACGTGTGCGCACAGATACGTCCCGCACGCCTTTCTCGGAGCCGCGCTCTCCCGAACCGCTCGGGGTCACTTCCCCGAAACGCCCCAAATCGCCTATTCAGACCGAAATTCCCTTGAATCTGTCCCCTTTTCCCACTCAAATACAGAACCATTCCTGGATAGCCGCTGAATGGTATATCGTCGAGCCCAGGTTCCACGGGCGTGTTTGGCTGTTGATAGGGCATGGTTGAACTGGGACTGCCCTTTGGTTTCACGAGTCTGCGGAGGAGAGAAGCATGAGTTCGAGCGCCACTTTTGGCTGGATGGCCGGCGTCGCTATCGGCGGCACCACCCTCACGACCTTGGTCTGCCAGTTCGCCGGCAACACCAGTCCGCTCCCCCAACCCTCGACCGGCGTCCAGCACGTCCGCCGCGGGATCACCCAGGCTCCGCCCCCCGAGTACATGCAAGAGCTGCGAAGCGGCCTCATCGCCTGCTTCAGCCCCGACGCCTTGCCCACACAGGCCGCCATGGACGACGTCAACAGCATGTACTTCGTCTGGGACCGCTACAACGCCACCTCGCGCTGGACCTCCACCGCCTCGGGCTCCACCGGCTCCCAGGGCGACGCCGCCACCATCCTCTGGAGTCTCGTGCCCGACACCGTCAGCATCCCCGCCAGCATCTCGGGCGAGGCGACCTCCAACAGCCAGCTCTTCAGCCGCATGGACACGCTCTTTGCCGCCCAGGGCGGACGCGCCACCTGGGTGCAGCAGTTCGTCCGCGTCTTCTCACGCTGGCAATCCCTCTCGGGCATGAACTACACCCGCGTCACCGCCACCAACTCCAGCGGCAACCTCGACGCCGACGACGGCGCGGTCTGGAGCTCCAGCGGCGCCATCGGCCTTCGCGGCGACGTGCGGATCTCCATGCACCCCATCGACGGCGGCAGCGGCATCCTCGCCTACAACTCCTTCCCCGGCGGCGGCGTCGGCGGAAACATGGTCATCGACAGCGGCGAGTCCTGGAGCAACGGCTCCACCGGAAACACCCCCTACCGCTTCCTCCGAAACGTCGTCATGCACGAGCACGGGCACGGCCTGGGCTTCGCGCACGTCTGCCCCTCCAACGGCACCAAGCTCATGGAGCCCTTCTACTCCGGCTCCTACGACGGCGCTCAGCAGGACGACATCCGCGCCGTCCAGCGCCAGTACGGCGACCCCTACGAGCCCAACAACTCCGCCGCCACCGCCGTCTTCCTGGGCACCCTGGGCACCTCCAGCGGGCTTGGACTGGGCGCGATGCCCACCACCGTCGCCGGCGACACCATCGTCTATCCGGCCGTTTCCAACGCCGGCCTCCTGAGCATCGACGCCAACGCCGAGGTCGACTACTGGTCCTTCGACACCACCGCCAACATCCTGGTCACTATCGCCATCACGCCCCTGGGCTCCAGCTACGTCGACAACAACCAGGACGGCTCGGGCTCCGACGGCTGCAGCGGCGCTTCGGGCGGCACCACCAACGCCCTGGCCATTTCAAACCTCGTCCTCGCCGTGGTCAACAGCGCGGGCACGGGCGGCCTGGCCCTCTCCGACGTCAGCCCCGAGGGCACCCCCGAGACGCTTGCCTCCTTCCTGCTCTCGGGCGATTCCAACTACAAGCTCAAGGTCTCCGAGAGCAACGCCCCTACCGAGTCCCAGCTCTACAAGTTCAGCATCACCGTCCTGGGCGCGACCACCGTCACCGCCAGCGACGCCGCCTCGTCCAACGTCATCACGCTCTCCTGGAGCAACATCCCCGGCGCAACCCAGTACCAGGTCTACCGCGGCACCACCAACGACTTCGCCGCCGCCACCCAGATCGCCACTCCCGTCACCAACAGCCACAACGACTCCTCCCTCCCCGCCAGCACAACTTTCTTCTACTGGGTCAAGGCCACTCAGGTCAACGGCGGGTTCACCAGCAACCAGTTCGTCGGCGGGCCCGAGCAGGGCTCCACCGGCGCCGCTCCCAACACCCCGCCCACCGCCAGCGCCGGCCCCGATCAGAACCTCCACGACCCCGCGGGTGTCGGCTCGCTCCCCGTCGCGCTCAACGGCTCTCTTTCCTCCGACTCCGACGGCTCCATCAGCAACTACAAGTGGACCGAGGGCGTCACCACGCTCGCCGACGGCCCAAGCCCCACCGCGAACATCTCGCTCCCCACCGGCGTCCACACAATCACCCTCACCGTCACCGATGACGACCTGGCCACCGGTTCCGACACCGTCGTCGTCACCGTCACCTCCAATCTGGCCCCCGTCGCCGATGCCGGCGCAGACCAGACCGTCACCGACGTCGACAGCTCCGGCAGCGAGCTCGTCAGCCTCAGCGGAACCCTCTCATCCGACGCCGACGGCTCCATCACAACCTACGTCTGGACCGAGGGAGCCGTCCAGGTCGCCACCGGCGTCAGCCCCTCCATCCTCTTCCCCGTCGGCCCCCACACCGTCACGCTCACCGTCACCGACAACGAAGGCCGCACCGACACCGACACCGTGGACATCACGGTCGACGCGCCGCCGTCCTGCCCCGCCGACTTCGACGGCGACGGCACCGCCGACTTCTTCGACTACGACGCCTTTGTCATCTGCTTCGAGGGCGGCGCCTGCCCGCCCGGCAAGACCGCCGACTTCGACGGCGACGGCACCGTCGACTTCTTCGACTACGACGCCTTCGTCATCGCCTTCGAGGCCGGCTGCTGAATCCAGTCTGAATCCTGCTCTCGTCCAAAGCCCGGCGACCTCGCCGGGCTTTTTTTGTCGCCCCACCTCACCCCGACCCCCTCGCGCTCCCGTCTACACTCGCCCGTGGCCAAGAAACCCCGCGCCAAAGCTTCCAAGGAAGCAACACTCGACCAAAGCCCGCCGCCCAAGGCGACCACGCTCTACCCCGCGCCCATCCCGCTCGCCTCGATCCTGGGACAGTCCCGCGCCCTCGCCACACTCCAGGCCGCCATGCGCGCCGATCGCGTCCACCACGCCTGGATCTTCCACGGGCCCGCAGGCGTGGGCAAGCTCACCACCGCCCTGGCCTTCGCCGCCACGCTCCTGGACCCCTCGACGGCCCCAAACCTCGCCGGCAACCCCGAGCCCGACCCCGACAGTCAGGTGCAGCGTCTCCTGCGCGCGGGCGCCCATCCCGATCTGCACGTGATCACCAAGGAGCTCGCCCGCTACAGCGACGACGCCAAGGTCCGCGACGCCAAGCTCATCACGATCCCCAAGGACGTGATCGACACGCACCTGGTCCAGCCCGCCAAGCTCGCCCCGATGGTCAGGAACAACGCCGCGATCGGCAAGGTCTTCATCGTCGACGAAGCCGAGCTGCTCGACCGCTCGCCCACCAACGCCCACACGCAGAATTCCATCCTCAAGACCCTCGAGGAGCCAGACGGTAAGACCGTGATCATCCTGGTCACTTCCAGCCCCGACCGGCTCCTGGCCACGATCCGGAGCCGCTCGCAGCAGGTCCGCTTCGCGCCCCTCGACAAGCACTCGCTCAAGTCCTGGGCCGCCGCAAGGGACCTGGGCGTTCCGCCCGACGAGATCGATTGGCTTCTGGAACAGTCGGAGGGATCCCCCGGCGAGGTTCTGCGGTCGATCGAGTTCTCGCTGCCCGCGTGGCGCACGCGACTGGCCCCGCTCCTGGCGGGCGCCTCGCGCGGCAAGTACAGCTCCTCGCTCGCCCCGGCCATCGCCGAGTCGATCGAGGCCGCGGCCCAGAGCATCGTGGCCGCCAACGCCCAGGCCAGCAAGGAGGCCGCCACGCGTTCGGCCGCGTCGCGGATGTTCCGGTTTCTGGCAAGGCACTATCGCACCGAACTGCGGCGCACGCTCGCGCCCGTGGCGCACCCACCCGCGCACCCAACCACGCACGAAGCCGAGCCGCACGCGCTTCGCGCGATCGACGCCATCCAGCGCGCCGAGCGTCTGGTCGATTCCCAGGTCAACATGACGTTCATCGCCGAGTGGCTCTCGGGCGAGCTTGCTGCCGTCTGACGCCCGCCCCCCGCCCGGTTGCCCTCAGGCCGAGACGGCCAGAGCGTCGGGCTTCTGGTTCCCGCCGGACTTCTCGCCCGCGAGTTTCTCCATCAGCATCGCCCAGGTTTCCCGCTCATACTTCAGCAGCTCGACCACCTTGCCGAACTTCTCGACGCTCTTTTCCATGCTCGCGCTTGAGAGCTCGGTCACGATGAACGCGTAGAGCGCCTTGACCTTCTCGGCCAGCTTGGGGTCCACGTCCTCCCGCACCGACGTCATCAGCTCGATCACGATGTTGCGGCAGTTGGTCACCCCGTTGAACACCGCCTCAAAGTCCTTCCGGCCCAGCCCGTCCTTGGCCTGCATCGCGAACTTGACCGCCCCGTCGAGCAGCAAAAGCCGAAGCTCCGTCGGGCTGGCGGTCATCACACGCGTGCGGAGGTACACGCCGGCCTCTTTGCTCTGGCCGGGTGTGCCAGCGTGCTGTGAAGCCTGGCCTGGAGTCTGGTTTGGTGGCTGGGGTGTGCTCATGGCGCTACGTGTATCGACAATCAACCCAGGCAACTTCACGCCGCTCGGGGGTTATCCCCGGGCTCGCGCCAACCCGCTACCGGATCGACGAGATGCTCCCCTGCTGCTGCTGCAGATTCCCGATCGTCTTCTCCATCTGCAGGAACTGCGCCTCCAGGATCGCCCGCTTGGAAGCCAGCCGAATGTCGATCGCCGCCGACTGCCTGGTGAGCGAGGCGATCTGGTTGTCGATGCTCTTGCCGCGCCCGGGGAGGATCCCCCGCTGCGAGTCGACGTACCGATCGGCCAGCTGCTCGACCTGGGCGAGGATGCCGAGTTCCGAGAAGGTCGGCGCGGAGTCGGGATTGTTCGCCGTCACCCCCGTCCCCACGTTGACCGACGACGTGTCCACCTGCTTGCGCACCAGGAGCATCTGCTCGACCGCGTCGGGGTCGGCCACCAGCGCCGCGCGGAACCTGGTCTTGTCGAACTTGAGTTGCCCGCCCGTGCCCACCGAGATCCCGATCTCTGTCAGCCTCGAGTACCGCGGCGTCACGCCCTTGGGCGTGGTCTGGATCGTGGAAAAGAGCGAGGAACGCAGGGCCAACGCGGTGCCGTCGCCCAGCAGGATCGACCCGCGGTCGGTCGCCTTGTCATAGCTCGTCTGCGTCTGGATACGGCTGGTCAGCTCGTTGAACGCCGTGATCAGCCCCTCGATCTTGGTCTCGATCCCGTCGGTGTCCTTCTGGACCGTCACCGTCACCGGCGTGTCGGTCGTCTGGAGAAGGTCGAGCTTCACCCCGCTGATAGCCCCGTCGAGTGTGTTGGTGCTGCTGGTGAGCAAGAGGCCCGCCGCGGGATCGGACGAACCAAAGAACGCCCGGGCGTCCTGCCCCTTCTGCGTCTCAGTCAGCCCCAGGTCGAACGAGCCCGCATCGATGACCAGCCGTCCGATCGATCCCGAGTTGGTGGCCGCGACGTTCACACGAAACGGCGTCGCGCCCGATCCGTCGTTGATGATCGAGACCGTCGCGCCCGTGCTCGCCGAATTGAGCTTGGAGACGACCTGCGTGAGCGTGTCGGTCGCCTCGAACTTAACCACCCGCTCGAACGAGCCGTCGATCTTGTTCCCCGCCCCCGCGTCGACGCCCTCCCCCACCAGGTTCAAAGTCCGGGCCACGGTGCCCGTCGAGTCGGCGATCTTGATCTTCGACCCTCCCGCGGGGCTCGATGTGTCCGTCACCACGATCCCGTCCCCGTTGGCGTTGAGGCCCACCGAGACCGCCAGACCGCTGCGATTCATCTGGTCGATCACATCGCCGACGGTCTTGAGATCCGCGCCGATGTTCACGGTGCTGCTGTGCCCTGTGGCATCGGTGATCGTGAACTTGCCCGTGCCGATCCCCTTGCCCGAGTTGAGCGTCGAGAGCCTGGTCGCCGTCGAGAGATACTTACGCTGCAGATTCGTTCCCTTCACTGTCGAGGACGCCACCCCGGCGCCGGCGGTCGCGATCCCAAGACTCGTCGCCGTGTCGTCCCCCGAGGTGCCGGTGATCGTCAGATTCCCGGCCCCACCGGTGTTGTCGGTGATCAAGAGCCCCGTCCCCTGCGCGTTGAGGCCCACCGAGATCTTGGGCGAAAGGCCGATGGTGCCGCTGGCGCTCTGGATCGCGCCCGCGATCTGCGCGAGCGACGAGTCCTTGTCGATCGTCAGCGAGAACGTCGAGCCGTCGCGTGCCGTGAAACTCAGAGCCCCGTCCCCGGCGATCCCCGACCCGCCGTTGAGCGTGCTCGCCAGCGTCGTCGACAGGCCCGCCATGACCCGCTTGCCCTGGAGCGATCCGCCCGCGTTGGTTCCGCTCAGCCCCAGGGCGGCTCCGGTTCCCGCGGTCCCAACCTCCGCGATCGTCACGGGATTCCCCGCCGAATCGACGATCGATAGCCTCTTTCCATCCGCCGCGATCGACGCCGTCACCGTCGTCGCCCCCGCCGTAGCCAGCGCCTCGTTGATCCGCTCGAGCACACCCCCCACCGTCGTAGGACCCGACTTGGTCTTCTTCACCACACCCGAGACCAACTCGTACACGTCCCCGACGTTCACGTCCACGTCGGTGGCGAGCCCGCCGATCGTCACCGACAGCCGCAAATCGGCGTCGGCGATGGATGTGTGCAGCTTGATGGGCACCCCGTTCCCGTCGTTGAGCGTGCTGAGCTGCGTGTTGTCCGAGAGGCTCGAGAGCGTCGAGCCGATGATCTGCCCGGCGCCGCTCCCCTCGATCCCAAGGCTCGTCGCCGTCGTGTACCCGGCGCCGTTGGTCACCGTCACCGTTCCGCCCGCATTGTCCTTGAGCACCAGGTGATCGTCCTGCACCGACGCAGTCACCGCCGCCGTCCCGTTCGCGTTGATGATGTCGACGACCTCGCGGATGCTTCCGGCCCGCGAGAGGTCCACCGTCGCGCTGGCGTTGGTCGAGTCCTTGATGACGATCTTGCCTCGGGCGATCCCCGCCCCGCCCCGGAGCTCCGAGAGCGCCACGTCGCGGTCGAGTCGTCCAAGAGCTGGCTCAACGCTCAGCTGCGTGAGCCCCAGCCCCGTCAAATCACGATCGCCAAACCCGCGTGACAGCATCTGCTGCGACGAGACGCGCCGATCGACCAGAACCTGGTACGTCCCCGCCGCCGCCCCGTTGCTCGCCGTCGCTCTGATCGCCGCGTCGTTGCTCGTGCTCGCCGAAGCAAGCCTGAAGAGCTTGTCGTCCCTGAACCCCTTGATCATGCTCTTGATGCCGTTGAGCTTGGAGTTGAGGTCCAGATACGCGGTCTGCTGGAGCTGGAACCCCGTGATCCGCCCCTGGACCAGCCGCTTGGGCCGCGCCTCAAGCGCCATCAACTGATCGATGATGTCCCTGCTGTTGATCCCGCTGAAGAGCCCCACGCTCGAGGTGATTCCGCTCATGCCGCCTCCCCTCGCCTGTGCTCCCACCCAAACGACGGCGTCACCAGCAGCCGACGCTGGGGACGAAACCCGGGCTTGTCACGCCCCGACCGGCGAAGCTCGAGCATGTCCATCGCCCACGCGGCGGCCACGCGCCCATACATCTCCCGGACCCGCCGCTCAACGTCCGACATTTCAAGCATCGCCTTCATGGTCGCTCCAAAGCCAGGTGGCATCGCACGCCGCCCGTCCACCAGGGTGGCGGGCAACGTCTACTCATCGGCTCCCCGCGGCGCCAACCCCACCCACGGGCACCCTTCCCGCACCCGACCGCCCCTTCAGCGGCTTACCGGTCCAACCCGGCCCGTACACCCGGCCACCCGGGCCCGCACGAGACACCGGAAACCTGATCCGCGCCGACCGATCGAACCGATCCAACCCTTGGATTCCCACCGCCATATCCTCCGACAGACACCCCGATCCCCATGGCCTCAGCGATTCCTAACCACGTCTCCCACCATCCCTCCGCCCTGGGCGCAGTCGGTTCGGGCCTGCGCACGTTCTCGGGCGTTCTCTCCCTGGTGATTCTCGCGATCAGTCTCGCGACACTCGCCGCCGCGCTACTCGTGCCCGACAAGCCGGCGTTCGCGTTCGCGGGGATGCAGCTCGTCTCGGCCTTCGCCGCGGCCTTCGGCCTTTTGTGGGCCCGCGGAGCCTTCGCAGCCAGCCCCGGTCTGGCCATGGCCTGCATTGCGATGTCGATCGCCCTCTGCTCGCTCCTCAGCTACGTCTCATTCCGCGGCCAACTGGGCCCGATCCCGATGAAACTCTGGTTCGTTGGGCTGCTGGCGTTGAGCCTGGTCCAGCTCGGTGTCGCGGCCGTGAGCATCTTGGGCCGCAACCTCGCGGGTTGGCCCCTTTTCTGGCGCGCCAGCGTCTTTGGTCTGGGAACCATGCTCGGATGTTCTGTATTTGTCAGTCCTGTTTCGAGCGTGGTCGAAGGCTGGGCGTCGTGGGCCAAGCTTGGTATTCAGGCGTTCGCCGCGGTCTTTGCGGCCATTTGCGTCTGTGCCGCCGTCCATCTGGCGGTTGCGGCGTTCGAATCTTCGCACACACGCGATTGAATTTTGGAATTATCCGATCCTGTTCGTGAGTCCTGCGCCTCTCTCTCGTTCGTAGAGGCGTATGTGAAGCACGTGGTGCGTGGCCTCGTCGGCTCGTGTTGGGATGTCTCATAATCGGGAACTCTTTGCTCGTCTGACCCATGATCTCCCTTCCCTGATTCCAGCGATGGGGTGTCAGCGGGTTCGCCGGTTTTGCAAGACAATCCGCGGAAATTCCCCCTATTTGCCGGTTTTCTTGGTGTTTCTGAAGTACTGGGGTATGGTTGACAGATTCACCACGGCGTAAGTTGCGATTGAGGTGATTGTGCAGCAGGTCTCTGAATTCGAAGCCACTTGTTTGGGTGCTTTTGACCAAGGGACAGGAGTGAGGCCGTGAGAATGAGAAGGCTCCGTGTGTTGGTCGCCTCGTGCGCTTTTGCCGCCGGCTATGTTCCGGCGGCTTTGCTCGCGCCCGCGGTCTGGGCCGATCCCACCGACACAGCGTTCACCTACCAGGGCGAGCTGCATCAATCGGGCAGCGCTCTCGTTGGACTCGCCGATTTGCAGTTCCGGCTTTTCGACGCCCAGGCCGACGGCAACCAGCTCGGCAGCACTTTGGGGCTCATCGAGTACGACTTCACCGACGGGCGATTCAACGTCGACCTGGACTTTGGCACCGGGCTCTTCCAGGGCGATGGCCGCTGGCTTCAGATCGAAGTCCGCTACCCCGCGGGCACGGGCAGCTGGTCGGTCCTGGCCCCCAGGCAATCCATCAAGCCCACGCCCTACGCCCTTTTCGCGCTCGCAGGAAACGCGGGCCCGCAGGGGCCCGCCGGCCCCCAAGGTGTCCAAGGCGTCCAGGGCGACCAAGGCGTCGCGGGACCCCAGGGTCCTCAAGGTCTTCAGGGAATTCAAGGTGACCCAGGCGCTCAAGGCGCGGCCGGTGCAACCGGTGCCGAGGGCCCGATGGGCCCGCAAGGCATCGCTGGGCCGCAAGGTCCCGCCGGCGCTGGCGTGCTCGTTTGGTACCCCACGTGGATCGTCGACACAACGTACATCACCAACGACGCTGTCACCTTCAACGGCTCGTCCTATCGCTCACTGATCAACGACAACCTGGGCAACGATCCCTCCGCCTCTCCCGCCGCATGGGCTCTGGTCGCCGCCAAGGGTGACACGGGGGCCACTGGTGCACAAGGTATCCAGGGCATCCAGGGTGACCAGGGTGTCGCAGGACCTCAGGGTCCTCAGGGTTTGCAGGGTGACG
>CAYHQQ010000095.1:0-12707 GCA_964358855.1 uncultured Phycisphaeraceae bacterium | reverse complement strand
GAGAGGGTGGGGGGGTGGAGGGGTGAGTGGGTGAGGGGGTGGGGGCTGCGGGCGGTACTGGTGGTGGGGTGGGAGGAGCGACGGGTGCGGCAGTGACGGCGGGTGGAGACGGAGGTGTGGGATGTGGAGGCGTGCGTTCGCAGGCACCCAGGGTGAGTGCGAGGCACGATAAGAGCAAGCAGACGAGATTGCGTTGCATGGGGTTCATTTGCGAATGACTGGAGATCGTATGTAGGCGCAGGGTGGCAGAGAGAGGCGAGCGTGGCATAGCGAACTGCGACGAATCAACCTGTCGAATTCGAGAGGATGATGACATTTACGATGGTGAGGAGGGCGCTGAGAAGACAGAGGGCGAAGCGAACGCCGACACTTGAGCGGCGGATGTGGCGGCCCCAGCGCAGGAGAACCACGAGGCCGATTCCCTGAACGAGCAGGCCAACAGCGTTGTGGATGAGAAAGAGGTCAAGCAGACGACTTGCCTTGTTGGCTGTAAGCACGATGTAGACGAGCAGGAGGAAGTTGAAGCCGGCGCCAAAGGCCATGGCGACGACGGCGGTGAGCCACAGCCGCATGCGGGGTTCGACAAGTCCAACGGTGAGATGGAGTTCCTGGTGGCACTCGGGGCAGCGGGAGGTGAGCAGGCCGTGGAGGTTGTAGCCGCAGGAGGGGCATGGGGCGTCGTGCCCGCTGAGGAAGATGGTGAGCAGGGGGAGCATTGGCGGCTGGTCGTCCATGCGGCGGAGAAGATACCAGAAGACGGCCATTGTCGCGAAGTTCGGATGTCGCATACATTGGGCGGATGAAGAGGTGTCTGTCGAGCAGGGCGGTGATGGCAGCTGACGCGGTGGTGTGCGTGAACTGCGGGTTTGATGCGGTGACGCGCAAGCGGATTGTGAGGAGGGACAGCGATCCGGCGGGGCTGGAGATTCCCGAGCGAGAGAGTCGGGCGGTCAAGGGGCCGGGGCCCTGGATTGTGCTATTGGTGGAGCTGGTGGCGTTTGGGGTGGCGGCGCCGCTGGTGTGGAAGCGGGGTGAGACGGCGGCTTTGTGGTACGCTGGCGCGGCGGGCGCGGGAGTTCTGGGCGCGTACATCGCGCTGTATTGCGTTGCGTCGGGGGAGATCGACGATGATGATGTGTACGACACGGACCAGGGCGGGGGTTACCGGGCGAAGGATGTCACGGGCGAGATCTTGAATGTGATCAGCGGCGGAGATGAGCCCATCGGAGAACGTGTGAGCTACGGGGCGATGCGGGGGCGGGTGATCCGCGGGCTCATGTTGAACGACGAGCACTGGGGGTATGCGCAGGCGGTGTATTACGCGTCACTGCTTGCGCTGGTCGCGGGGGCGGTGATCTGGATGGTGTCACTGAGGTGAGGCGAGCGGGGGCGTCAGCCCGCGTTCGAGCGACCGGGGGCAGAAGCGCGGGAGAAGCGGGCGAAGTAGAGGACGGCGGCGACGCCGATCCAGGCGAGGCCGATCCAGGCGGCGGCGCGGGTTTTCTCGTCGAGGTAGGCGCCGACGAGGACGCCGAGTTCGCCCAGGACGAAGAGGGCGGCGGCGACGGAGGTGATGGTGGAGCGATCGGCGGAGGCACGGTGGGCGAAGACGGCGGCGCCGGTGAGCACGAAGAAAATGGTGTCGATGAAGACGACACCGGTGAGGAGGCGGTCGACGCCGTCGGCACCGGCGGCGATGAGCAGGGCGATGGCGGTGGTGGCCATGAGGAGGATGGCGGCGATGGGAGTGCCCAGTGAGGGGCTGATGCGGGCGAAGGGTTTGAAGAAGCGGGCGTCGGCGGCCATGCTCTGGATGAGGCGGGGGCCGCTGAGGAGCTGTGCGTTGAGCACGCCCAGAGCGGAGAGGCCGACGGCGCCGGCGATGATGCGTTTGCCCAGGTCGGGCCAGACGGCGGCGACGGCGTCGGCGGCGACGGCGCTGCTGGCGGCGACGCCTTGGGGCCCAAGGAGGCGGAGGTAGGAGGCGTTGGCGAGGAGGTAGACGGCGATGACGATCGTGACGCCGCCGATGATGGCGCGGGGGAGGATGCGGCTTGGGTCTTTGACTTCACCGGAGATCCAAAGGGCGTGTTGCCAGCCGCCGTAGGAGAAGAGTGCGGGGACGAGGCCAGCGAGGACGCCGGCGAGGATGCTCTTGTCTGCGGGAGTGAGGGCGGCTTTGGCGGCGTCGGCGGTGAGGGGGGCGGGCTGGCCGGTCCAAGTGGCGGCCAGAAGGCCAACGAGCAGAAGGGTGGCGACCTTGGCGAAGACGGTGAAGTTCTGGAGGCGGCTACCCCAGCGGACGCCCAGGATGTTGGTGGCGGTGACGCCGGTGATGAGGATGAGGGAGGAGACGATGAGGCGGTAGTCGGTGGGGGCGTCTTTGCCGGCGGCGATCCAGAGGTTGTTGGTGCAGATGACGGCGATGATGCCGATGGCGCCGGCCTGGACGGCGGTGGCGTTGCAGAAGACGAAGAGGAAGGCGGGGCAGGGGCCAAAGACGTCGCGGAGGATCTGGTACTGGGCGCCGGGGCCGTTCCAGCGGCGGCCCAGGTGTGCGAAGGCGAGAGCGCCGGCGAGGGCGATGGCGCCGGCGATGATCCAGGGCAAGAGGATGACGCCGGCGTCGGGGGTGGCGGCGAGTTTGGCGACGCTGGTGGGGGTGAAGAAGATGCCGACACCGATGATGGCGCCGATGACGACGCAGGTGGCGTCGATTCCGCCGAGGACGCGGGCGGGGGCTGGGCGTTGTTCCATGGGGGAACGATACCAGAAGGCGGTGAAACACGGAGGACACGGAGGGGAGGCAGTGTTCAAGGCAGGGATACAGAAAGGCATTGAACCACAGAGGGCACAGAGGGGGAAGCAATGTTTGAGGCAGGAAGGCAGTTGAAACACGGAGGACACGGAGGGGCACGGAGGAAGGCAGGGGAGAGGGTTCAAGGCAGAAAGGCGGTGTTACGAAGATCTCGGCCTTGAAGGTAGACTCACCCCCTCCGTCGCATCGAAGACTCGCGACACCTCCCCCACTGCGTGGGGGAGGAGGGGAGGCGCCGCTGCGCGGCGGAAGTATGATGGGGTATGGCTCGAGCTGGTGCGATTACGGAGTTGGAGGTGCCGCGTGGGGTGCGGACGGTGGTGGTGTATGGGGGGACGTTTGATCCGGTGCATGAGGGGCATTTGAGGCCGGCGGTGGCGGTGATGAGGAAGTTTGGGAAGGCGGGGCTGTTGGTGTATGTGCCGGCGGGGCGGAGTCCGTTCAAGAAGGGCGGGCCGGTGGCGAGTGATGAGGATCGGGTGGCGATGTTGAAGCTGGCGATTGGGAAGGCGGCGGTGGTGTGGACGGATGAGATTGATCGGGCGAGGGATGGGGCGGCGAGTTACATGATCACGACGGTGAGGCGGCTGCGGAAGCTTGTGGGGAAGGGTGTGGTGCTGCGGCTGTTGATTGGGTCGGATCAGGCGGCGAGCTTTCATCGGTGGAAGGATGCGAGGGCGCTGGTGAGGTTGGCGGAGCCTTTGGTGATGATGAGGGAGCCGATTGCGACGGCGGAGGCGCTGCGCGCGGCGATTGAGGGAGCGGGGTACTGGCGGGCGGGAGAGATTGAGGCGTGGATGGGGAGGGTTGCGACGACGAAGGTGGTGGAAGGGGAGGCGACGAGGGTGAGGGAGGGCGCGGCCCGCGGCGCGAAGGGGGCGTTCGAGCACGTGCCGGAGGTGGTGAGGAAGTATGTGGAGGAGAGGGGGATTTATGGGAGTGCGGGGAAGTCTGAAATCTGAGATTTCGATTTTCAGATTTCAAAACTAAGACAAGAAGGCAGAAGGCTGAGTGTGAAGGCTGAGGGCGGAGTAGATTCGGTGCTCATACTCAGCCTTCCGCCTTCACACTCAGCCTTCAGCCTTTTCCTCAATCCTGTTCACACGCTCACCCGCCAGCCTTGCTGAGGCTCTCAAGCAATTCCGCGTAGGCCGCGGTGGGTTTGAGTTTGCGGCGGGACATCATGGCGGCGGCGGTTTCGAGGAATTTGTCGAAGCGGAAGGACTTGATGCCGGCGTCGGTGGCCCAGGCGAAAGGTGGGGTGGTGCCGGAGAGGGCAGCGGCCTGGGCGAACATGCCGCCGGTCTGGAGGATGGCGCCGGTCATGATGCGGGTGCCGATGGCGGTTTTGACGTGGTCGCCGATGATGGCGCCGAGGAATTGGAGGCCGGTGCGTTCGTTTCCGGCGCCGGGGGCTTTGGCGATGACTTCGCCGTAGGTGTTGAGGAGGTTGGAGTTGGTGGTGGCGGCGCCGAGGTTGACCCATTCGCCGACGTAGCTGTCGCCGAGGTGGCCTTCGTGGCCTTTGTTGGAGAAGGCCTGGAAAATGGAGCCGCCGATCTCGCCGGAGACTTTGCACCAGGGGCCGATGGAGGAGTGGCCTTTGATGAGGGCGCGTTCGAGGATGGTGGCGTGTTCGCCGATGAAGGCGGGGCCCAGGATGGTGGCGCCGGGGCGGATGGTGGCGTGGGCGGCGATGACGATGGGGCCGTTCTCCATGTCGAGGGTGACGCCGGGGTAGACGACGGCGGTGGGGGCGATGGTGAGGGGATGCTCCCCGATGCCAAGGACAGCGGGGGGGAGGTCCTGGGTGGGCTGGCTTGCGAGGAGTTCGAGATCGACGTCGATGCAGGCGTCGCGGAAGTGGATGATGTGCCAGGGGCGGGAGAGGAGGGCGGGGGCGGGGAGTTCGGCGACGACGGCGCCGCGGTTTTCGGAGCCGCTCTCGCGCCAGGCGCGGAATTCCTGGGGTTCCATGACGCCGGCGATGAGGTGGCCAGAGCCGGACTCGATGACGGCCTGGCCGGGCTCGAGCATGGCGATGGGGTCGAGAGGGAGGGTGACGCGGCCGTTGATGAAGAGGCGGGGCTCTTCGGAACGGGGGAGGGAGTTGACGGCGGGGGGTTTGTCGGCGCCGGCGAAGGGCTGGGCGTGGCGCTCGCGGGTGACGTCGGCGAGGTGGGTGGGGACGTGGAGGGCGATGGGCGCGAGATCGAGGGCCTTGCAGAGGCGCTCGAGGGTGGTGAGGGCGCCGGTGCGGAGGTCGAAGCTGGCGCGCAGGTCGGTGAGGGGCGCGAGAAGCCCCTTGCCGTCATCGAAGAAGACTGCGTCGGTCATGAGGTGGAGTATACCAAGAAATGCGAACGCGGAAATGCGAACGCGAAGGCGCGAAGGGGAGCGGAGAGCGCGAAGGGGGAGCGGAATAGGAAAAGGCAGTTTTAACGCAGAGGACGCGGAGAACGCGGAGAACGCGGAGAACGCGGAGGGAGGCAAGGGAGTGAGACTGAGTGTACCAGAGTTTTCGAATCGATGAGTGGCCACGAATGGGACACATACGACACATGAGACCTATGCGTCCCATGTGGTGTGCAGAACTCACACACGTCGAATCCCTTTGCGGTGCAGGCCGGTGGTGAGGCCCATAACGGGGTTGAGGAGGAGGAAGAGGGGTGAGAGGACCAGGCCCAGGAGGCCGGTGTAGAGGGCGGAGAGGAAGCGGTAGCCGAGTTCGGTGGAGGCGCTCCAGATGACGGGGTCGTACATCGAGCGGAGGGTGAAGAAGGCGACGACGACGATGTTGGCGACGAGGGAGGCGAAGACGGAGACGAGGGCGATGGTGAGCGGGTTTTTACGGAAGACGAGGGTTCGCATGGCGAGGGTGAGCTGGGCGGCGACGAGGTAGCCAAGGGCGTAGGGGCCTGGGACGCAGACGACGCCGCGGCCGTCGCCCAGGGGCTGGTCGAAGGTGAGGTCGAGTGCGAGGCCCAGGAGGAGGCAGGCCCACATGGCTTGTCTGGGCGGGGCGCCGATGGCGACGACGACGGCCAGGACCATGACGAAGCTTGGGGCGATGGGGCGGCCGGCGAGGGCGAAGCCGGATTTGAGGCCGAGCTCGAGCCCGATCATGACGCAGGCGACGATGAGGAAAGGGATCCATCTCATCGTGTGGTGCTCCCCCCGCTCGGTGCGGCATCGTCGTTGAGTCGGAGGACGACTTCGGCGACGCGGGTGACGTCGACGGTGGGGCGGACAGTGATGACGCTACGGAGGAGTTGATCGGGGGCGGCGTCGACGGACTCGATGACGCCGACGATGAGCATCTGGGCGGTGCCGGGCCAGTCGCTGTCGTCGAGGCGGACGAGCTGGCCGGGGAGGGGCTCGGGGATTGGGTCGCCGGTGGCGGTGCGTTCGGCGAGGACGAAGACGTCGCCTTTGAGGCGGCCGTCGCCGGTGGGCTGGAGATTGGCGGCGAGGGGGAGGAGCTGGCCTTTGCCGGCGTCGATGGTGACGCGGAGTTTGCCGGCGGACTTGGAGGTGATGGGCTGGAGGAGGCAGACGGGGCCGGTTGAGGAGACGACGCGGCCGACGAGCTGGAGGCCGGTGGTGGTGGCGACGGTGTTGTTGTCGGCGCGACCGCCCTGGAGGAGGCGGACGCGCAGGACGCCGCTGGAGAGATCGGAGGAGGTGCCGATGACGGGGGCGGCGATGAGGCGGACGGGGAGGTTTGGGTTGAGGGCGAGGCCGCTCTGGAGCTGCTGGATGAGGCTGCGGAGGCGATCGTTCTCGGAGCGTTCGCGGAGGAAGAGGGACTTGTAGCCCTCGATTTCTTCCTGCATGAGGGAGGCTTGTTCGTCGGTGGTTTTGGGAGCGGCGGGGAGGAAGACGTGGACGACGTGGGCGGCGAGGTCGGCGACTGGGGCGGTTGGGATGACGATGAGCTGGGAGAGGGGGTGGACCCAGGCGAGCCAGCGCGCGGGAAGGACGGCGAAGAGGAGCAGCATGCCGATGGTGATCGGGAACATGCGCGGGCCGCGATGGGAGTGGGAATGGAAGCGGGCCATGTGAAGAGGGGTTGATCAGCCGTCGACGTTGTTCTCGAGGTTGACGTGCCAGCGGTCCATGTTCTCGAGCCAGATGGCGGTGCCGCGGGCGACGCAGGTGAGGGGGTCGTCGGCGAGGCGGACGTCGAGGCCGGTGGACTTGGAGATGACGGCGGGGAGGCCTCGCAGGAGCGAGCCGCCGCCGGCCATGGTGATGCCGTTGTCGACGAGATCGGCGGCGAGTTCGGGCTCGACTTTTTCGAGGGTTCGAGCGACGGCCTGGACGATGGCGGAGACGGGTTCCTGGAGGGCCTCGCGGATTTCCTCGGTGGTGATGGTGGTCTTGCGGGGGAGGCCGCTGATCATGTCGCGCCCGCGGACGTCCATGGTGGATTCGGGGCCCGTGGGTGCGGCCGAGCCGATCTCGATCTTGATGCGTTCGGCAGTCTGCTCGCCGATCATCATGTTGTAGGCACGCTTCATGTGGGCGATGATGGCCTCGTCCATATCGTCACCGGCGACGCGGACGGACTCGCAGGTGGCGATGTCGCCCAGCGACATGACGGCGACCTCGGTGGTGCCCCCTCCGATGTCGACGATCATGCTGGCGGTGGGCTCAACGAAGGGAAGGCCGGCGCCGATGGCGGCGGCGACGGGTTCTTTGATGAGGTAGGTGCGGCGGGCGCCGGCGCGGGAGGCGGACTCGTAGACGGCCTGTTTTTCGACGGCGGTGATGCCCGAGGGGACGCTGACGACGACGCGTGGGCCGAAGATACGGGAGTTGCCGTTGACTTTGCGGATGAAGTAGCCGAGCATGGCCTCGGTGATTTCGAAGTCGGAGATGACGCCGTCCTTGAGGGGACGGATGGCGGTGATGGTGCCTGGGGTTTTGCCGAGCATTTCCTTGGCGACCCATCCGACGGCGGTGCCGTTGCGGAGGACTTTGTTGGTGCCTTTGGTGACGGCGACGACGCTGGGCTCGTTGAGAACGATGCCCTGGCCGCGGACGGAGACGAGGGTGTTGCAGGTGCCCAGGTCGATGCCCATATCGACGCTGAAGAGACCAAGAAAGCGGTCGAATATCACGGTCGGTGGCCTCCTGCCGGCGGAACGCCCTCCGGGGCGCGGTGTGGACAGTATATGGATGGAATGCGGGCGGTGCGGCGTTCGCGGGGCCGACGGGCGTGAATCGGTGATGGGGGGAGCAAAAACGGGCAACACCCGCTGGACGGCGGGTGTTGCGGAAGGGACGCCTCAAGCCCAGGCTTGGGGTGAGGTTGTGGTTACTTCTTGAGAGCGATGCTGCTGGCGCGGGTGCTGGCGGGCTTGGCGTTGTCGGAGGGAGCGGGAGAGGTCTCGATCTGGGGGAGGGGTGTGAGGGCGTCGCCGGGGTTGATCTGGATGACGGCGGGCTTGGGGGAGCGCTGGAGGGGGGCCCAGCCGTGGCGGGCCTTGGGGCGCGAGTCGAGGTCGATCTTGGCCTTGTTCTCGTAGCCTTCGGTGGTGGAGCCCTTGCCGAGGCTTTCGAGCTGGGCTTCCTGCTTGGTGCGGATCTCGGCGAGCTTGCCCTTGAGGTTGTCGAGGGAGCCGGACTCGTAGCGGCTGTTCTTGTCGATGGTCTCCTGACGCTTCTCCATGATGGTGATCATGCGTTCGTTGCGGGAGATGGCGTCGACCTGATGGTCGAGCTGGAAGAGCTGGGCCTGGAAGTCGCTGCGTTCGGCCTCGAGCTTCTCGAGGAGATCGGCCATGCGGTGTTCCTGCTCGCCCATGAAGCCCAGATCGCGTTCGATCTCGACTTGGCGCGAGGTGTAGGAGGCGACGACCTGTTCGACGCGGGTGGCCTTGGTGACGGCCTGGTCGACGGTGAGGGATTCGTTGTTGAAGTTGATGCGGACCTCGGGGCTCTGGGTGCCGATCTCGCCGGTCGAGGGGGAGTAGGAGGCGGGGATCATGGCGGAGTGAACGTCCTGGACCGATTGGGCCCGGGCGAGCATGCCGTGGAGCGTTGAGAGGTCGTTTGAGGCGAGGTCGACGACGCGGGTGGCGACGGCCTGCTCGCGCTTGAGCTGGGAGACCTGCTCGCGAAGCTGGGCGAGGTCGGAGCGGACGGCGGCGATGCGCGGGGCGTACTGGGCCTCGAGGTCGCGGATCTGGGCGCGGAGAGCGGCGGGGTCGTCGATGACGGAGTCGACGGCGGTGTGGATGTTTGTTCGGGCTTTGTCCATCAAGAGACGGGCACGGACGGGGCCGACGATGGCGAGTCCGGCGACGCCGACGAGCCCACCGATAATCGCGAACCGGACGACAGACTTCATGCAACCCATGGCGAGGCCTCCTTAGGCGGGAGCCGTTGGGGCGAGCCGTCCAAAGGGCCCGACCGACACGTGATCTTCCGCGGAAGGTTGTTGGGAGAGGGGCTTGGACGATTTCAGGGAAAGTGAGGAGGGGAGGGGTGGGAATGGGGGCGTGGGGTGTGTGTGGGGGCGGAGCCGACCAGGGGGTGTGAAATTGGCTACCATGGCCGACCATGAGAATTGCAGAATTTATTCGTTGTCGCACGAGGCAGGCAAGGTCGCTGGGGATGAGCCTTGGGATTGGCTTGGGCATTGGGGCGGGATTGCTGGTGGCCGGGGGGAGCGCCCTGGCCCAGGATCAGTACCTTGACGCGATCAACAAGCGGGTCAAAGAGGTGACGGACGATCGGCGGAGCGACACGATTCTGCTGCCGGTGTTCGCGAAGATGCAGGCACCGCCGGCGGATGTTCTGGCGCCCTTGGCGGCGGGACCGGCGTGGGAGTTGATCGACGCGTCGAGCCCCAGGTGGGCGGCGGCGAAGGCGTGGTGCGAGGCGGGTGCGCAGCAGGACGTGCTCAAGGCGCTGGCGTCGGCGACGGAGAAGTCGGGGATGGCGTTTGCGCTGCGGTATGGGGCGGCGGACTCTCGTGAGGCGGTGATGCTGGGGATGAACGTGGAGCTTGGGGAGGAGGCGACGATCGCGGCGGCGCAGGCGCTGTACATACCGCGGGTGCAGTGGATGCAGATGCTGGTGAACGTCGAGGCGACGCGGCTTTTGGCGGAGGGGAAGCCGGGCGAGGCGATGGGTGTGTTGGTGAATCTGGTGTACTTCGGGCGGCAGATGTGCGACCGGGAGCTGGCGGTGGAGGTGAGGCTGGGGTACCGGCTGATGATCCACTCGATGGAGCGGATCCGGGATGTCGCGTTCACCGACTGCATTGGCGAGCGGAAGCTCAAGCCCGAAGAGATCAGGAGCGTGATCGATCGGATGCAGGAGTCCAAGGGGAGCGGGCCTGGGCTTTATCCGTCGAGGCTGCGGTTTCCCGAGGGCGATCGGATGGGGGTTGAGCAGCTGATCTCGCGGGCGTATGGAACGGGAGAGGCGGCCGATCCGCAGCGTGTGGGGCCGATGATGGCGCGGATCGCGGCCAAGGACCATCCGCTGATGATTTTCAACGAGGCGGCGCGATGGTCGGCGGCGGCGACGGGGCTCTCGACCAAGACGTCGGCGGCCAAGACGCTCAGGGATGTGTATGGGGACTGGATGGGGCGGTGGAGCGTGGACTATTTCAGCCCGCAGATGAAGCGGGTGTTTGAGTATGAGCAGCTGCCCAAGGGGAGCAATCCGATCATCGGGCTTCTGGGGGACATGAGGGACATTTACGATCTGCGACAGGTGGTTGCGGTGGAATCGGTGGGGGTGAGGACGTCGCTGGGCTTGCTGGGGTATTTCTACTCGAACAAGGCGTTTGCGCGGGTGGTGACGTCGGCGAGTCCGGCGTGGCTTGAGAAGGAGGGGGATCCGTTCAATGCGGAGGGGCGTGATCGCTCGGGGTTCCAGCCGCTGCAGTATTTCAGGCCGATCACCGAGACTAATGGGGTGCCGCACAACATGACGGTGGTGCCGGGGACGGGGGAGAACTTTGTGGCGCCGCTGAAGGATGATGTGTGGGTGCTGTACTCGGTGGGGTCGGACAACCAGGCGAACTTCGCGAAGGTTGTGCAGAACACGTCGCAGCGGGTGACGGCGGCGGACTACATCATCTGGCCGCCGATGGCGTCGTTGATCCGCAAGAACTTGAAGGACACGGGCAGGTTGAAGTAGGCGGGCGGGATTGAACGGGTTGGCCCGGCAAGGAAGCACGGCATGTCGCAAGCTGGTTCGGCGGGCAAAGTCGAGAAACTGGTGATCATCGGCTCCGGGCCCGCGGGGTGGACGGCGGCGATCTATGCGGCGCGGGCGCAGCTGGATCCGCTGGTGACGGTGGGTGTGCCCAAGCAGAATCCGTCGATCGTGCTGCCGGGGGGGCAGTTGATGATGACGACGGAGGTGGAGAATTATCCCGGGTTTCCAAAGGGTGTGGATGGGCCGGAGATGATGGGGATGTTTCGCGAGCAGGCGGAGCGGTTTGGGACCAGGGTTCTCGACCTGGATGTGACGCGGTGCGATTTTTCGAAGCGGCCGTTTGAGTTGCACACGAGCGATGGGGGGGATGGGCCGGGCGGTGTGATCAGGGCGCAGGCGGTGATCATCGCGACGGGAGCGACGGCGAACTGGCTGGGATTGCCCAATGAGTATCGGCTGGCGACGACGGGTGGCGGGGTGTCGGCGTGCGCGGTGTGCGATGGGGCGTTGCCGGTGTTTCGCGGGCAGCCGTTGGCGGTGGTGGGGGGCGGGGATACGGCGATGGAAGAGGCGAGCTACCTGACGAAGTTTGCGAGCGAGGTGTTTTTGATCCACCGGCGGGACTCGCTGAGGGCGAGCAAGATCATGCAGAAGCGGTTTTTGGATCGGCCGAACGCGAGGACGATGTTTAACAAGGCTGTTGTTGACGTTGAGGGTGAAGAGAAGATTTCGGCGGTGGTGCTGGAGGACACGGTGACCAAGGAGCGGTCGAGGCTCGAGGTGAAGGGGTTGTTTATCGCGATCGGGCACACGCCGGCGACGGAGTTTTTGAAGGGGAGTGGGATTGAGTTTGATGAGGCGGGGTATGTGGCGCTCAAGACGAGGTCGAGCCGGACGAATATTGAGGGTGTGTTTGCGGCGGGGGATGTGGCCGATGCGCATTACCGGCAGGCGGTGACGGCGGCGGGGATGGGGTGTCAGGCGGCTCTGGATGCGGAGAGGTGGCTGGGGGCGCGGGGGGTGCATTGAGGGGTGGCGCCGACCGCCACACGCTGATTTACGAATGATCACGCGGGTTGCGGCGGTCGGTGTCTTGGGCTCAAGTGGAGCGATTTGAGATGAAAATCAGACTCACCAACGGAAAGGCCGCAGCGCCGGGTGACATCGCCGCGCTTCAAAGGCGCATCGGAACGAGCTTGCCGAGCGATTACCTCGAGTTCATCGCTGTGAATGATGGTGCGAGGGCGCAGAGCAACAGTTTCAAGGTCGGGCTGAAGAATGGATCAGATGTGACAGGATTTATCCAGGTGAAAGAGATCATCAAAGCGATGTCGATCATTGAGGATCTTCCGCCAAAGGCGTTCCCGATCACCAGGGACTCGTGTGGGAACTATGTGTACATCGATCAGGGGAAGAATGGGGCGGTGTTCTTCTGGGACCACGAGGTGCCGGAAAGCACGCGGATCGCCGATAGGTTTTCATCGTTCCTTGAGATGATCGAGCCGTTTGATGTGGCCTCCGTCAAGTTGAAGCCGGGGCAGGTCAAGAGCGTTTGGATTGATCCTGAGTTTCTCAAGAAAATTCGGGAGCAGGAGAAGTAGGCGGGGCGCTCAACGGCGGACCCCGCTGGGGTCCAAGGCAAGTTTGCGTTCTTCCGGGGGCTGCGCCCTCACCTTTATACACATCTGTTCGAAGTACCCGGATT
>CAYHQQ010000094.1:0-12762 GCA_964358855.1 uncultured Phycisphaeraceae bacterium | reverse complement strand
CAACCCGGAGCCGCTTCCGGGGCCTTAACCCTCAACTATGGCTGGGACAATCTCCATTTTCGCTTTGGCCTGCTTTCAAGAACCGCGCGCTGCCACGCTCCATTCTGACTCTTGTCTTTCTCCGTGTCACTCCGTGAACTCCGTGTTGAATGTATGAAAATCGACCTTCACACGCACATTCTGCCTCAGCACTGGCCCGATTGGACCAGGCGCTGCGGCTATCCGGGGTGGATCGAGCTCGAGCACACGGGCCCGGGGTGCGGACGCATGTGTCGCTCGCTCGAGGGCGGCGGCAAGGAGCCCTTTCGCGATATCGGGTCCAATCTCTGGGACACCACCGCGCGCCTCGTCGACATGCAGGCGACCGGCGTGGCGACCCAGGTGCTCAGCACCGTGCCGGTCATGTTCAGCCACTGGGCCAAGGCACAGGACGCGTACGACCTGCACAGGCTGTTGAATGACCACATCGCGGAGGTCTGTCGGGCACCCTCCCCCCGGCTTGCGCCGGGGGCTCTGAAGGAGTTTGTTGGCCTTGGCGTCCTCCCGCTTCAGGACCCCGACCTGGCCTGTCGCGAGCTGGAGCGATCGATGAAGGAACTCGGCCTCCGGGGCGTCCAGATCGGTACCAACGTCAATGGGCAGAATCTCGACGATCCACGCCTGCGACCGGTCCTGCGCCTTGCGGCCCAGCTTGGGGCCGCCGTCTTCGTTCATCCGTGGGACATGCTCGGCGGCGAGCGGATGAGGAAGTACTGGATGCCCTGGCTCGTGGGCATGCCCACCGAGACGACCATCGCGATCATGTCCATCCTTTTCGGCGGCGTGCTCGACGAACTGCCGAATCTACGCATTTGCTTCGCCCACGGCGGCGGCTCGTTCGCCGGCACGATCGGTCGCATCAGCCACGGCCTCGAAGCCCGCCGGGACCTGTTTCCTCCAGACGCCAAGCATCCGCGCGAGTATCTGGCGTCGGGCGGCCGCCCCGCACGCTTCTGGGTCGACTCGCTCGTGCACGAGCCCCTGGCCCTGGAGACCCTCATCGCGCTCATGGATCCATCCCGCATCGCCCTGGGCAGCGACTACCCCTTCCCGCTGGGCGAGGAGCATCCCGGCACGCTCATCGCCGGCATGCGAGCTCTGACGCCGCAGGCCCGGGAGATGCTTCTCTCTGGGGCGGCCCTGCAATTCCTCGATCTTGGATCGCCGTAAACTTGTGGACATGCCCGAAGCGCCACCAACCCGAGTCGACGAAGCCTTTGCCCGCGAATTGGACGCCGCCGACGTGCTGGCGCCATTCCGCGAGGAGTTTGCAATCCCGACTCTGGGTGCCCCGCACCCTTGCGTTTACCTGACCGGCAACTCCCTTGGCGCGATGCCCAGGCGTGTTCCCGAGCTGCTGCTGCAGGAGACCCAGGACTGGGCTCGGCTGGGCGTCGAGGGGCACATCGATGGTCGCGACCCGTGGCTGACCTACCACGAGCAGTTTCGCGGAGCGCTGGGGCGTCTGGTGGGCGCGATGGAGCACGAGGTCGTGGCGATGAACTCGCTGACGGTCAATCTGCACCTTCTGATGGTCTCGTTCTACCGGCCGACGCGCGAGCGGTTCAAGATCGTCATCGAGGACTCGGCGTTTCCGTCCGACTCGTACGCGGTGGGAAGCCAGGCGGCGTTCCACGCGCCGGCCCGGGGATTCGATCCATCCAAGGCCATTATCCGCCTCAAGCCCCGAGCGGGCGAGGAGACGCTGCGGACCGGCGACATCATCGCCGCGATCGAGCGCGAGGGGCCGAGCATCGCGCTGGTGATGCTGGGGGCGGTGAACTATCTGACCGGACAGTGGTTCGACATGCCGGCGATCACCGCCGCTGGGCAGAAAGCCGGTGCGGTCGTGGGCTGGGACCTTGCGCACGCGGCGGGTAACGTGCCGATGCGCCTGCACGACTGGAACGCCGATTTTGCTGCGTGGTGCTCGTACAAGTATCTCAACGGCGGGCCGGGGGCGATCGCCGGCGCGTTTGTGCATGAACGGCACACGCGTGGCACGGGCATCCTGCCCATGCCACAGTTCGCCGGCTGGTGGGGCAACGACGTTTCGACCAGGTTCAAGATGGGCCCGGACTTCTCGCCCGTCGCCAGCGCCGATCGGTGGGCTCTTTCCAACCCGCCGATCCTGTCCCTCACGCCGCTCAAGGCGTCGTTCGATCTCTTCGATCGCGCCGGTCTGGACCGCCTCCGCACAAAGTCTCTCTCCCTCACGGGGTACATGGAGTCGCTGATTCGCGAGCGATGCCACGGCCGCGTCACGGCCCTCACGCCCGCCGATCCGGTCCAGCGCGGGTGCCAGCTCTCGCTCGTGGTCCCGGGCTCGGCCCGCGCCATGCAGCGAGCGCTCCTGGATCGTGGCGTCGTCTGCGACCTTCGCGAGCCCAACATTGTTCGGGCCGCACCCGTGCCGCTTTACAACTCGTTCCACGATGTCTGGCGCTTTGTCGATATCCTCTCGACCCTCACCAGATCTTGAAACCGCTCTCGACCTTGCGCGTCAAACCCGCCATGCTCCATGCGACTCCATTGACTCTTCTGGCCTGTTTGGCCATGGCCCAGCCTCAGGCCCCGGCGCCCCAATCGCCGTCTGAGCCGTCGCCTGCATCCCAGCCCGCAACGCCCAAGCCCCCCGTGCCCGCCAAGCCGACCGTCAAGCCCGCGCCCAAAGCGCCCGTGGTGAAGGTCGCGATCACGGTGAACGCCGATGAAGCCCCCGATCTCACATTGTGGGCGAACAACATGAAGAGGCTCTGCGAGAAGTGGTACCCCAAGATCGCCGACCTGCTCAAGAGCGAAGGCTTCACGCCCCCCGAGACCTTTGAGATCGTGCTCAGGAAGGAGATGGCGATCCCGGCCCGGGCCTGGGGCACGACGATCGAGGTCAACGCCGTCGACACGCGCAAGAACCATGGCGACCTGGGCATGATGATCCACGAGCTCACGCACATCATCCAGGCGTACCCGATGCAGAAGGCGGACCTGGGGTGGCTCGTCGAGGGAATCGCCGACTACGTCCGCTTCTGGATCTACGAGCCCAAGACCAAGCAGGCCAAGATCGATATCACCAAGGCCACGCACAAGGACGGCTACCGCGTGACGGCCGCCTTCCTTGGCTGGATCGCCCTGAAGTACGACAAGGAGATCGTGACCAAGCTCAACGCGAAGCTCCGCAAGGGGCGATGCGACGAGACGATCTTCAAGGACCTGCTCGACAAGAGTGTCGAGGATCTGTGGAAGGAGTTTGTCGAGGCCGGTGCGCCGGAGTCGCCCGAGGCGCAGAGTGCCGCCGCCAAGCCGACCAAGAACGCGAAGAAAGACTGAGTGGGTGGTGGGGGCTGGGGGGCGGTCAGTCTTCGGCGTCGACGAGCTCACCGGCCACTTTGGGCTTCATGATCTCGCGCATGACGACGGTGGCGAAGGCGCCGCGCGGGAGCTCGAAGGCGACGCGGATGAACGGGCCGTGCTCGTCGAGCCCGCCCTCGACGTCGGGATCGATGATCGGCACCCGCAGGGGGCGGCGTGCACCTTCGATCATGCCGGGGAACTTGGCGCCAAAGGCCGTCAGCTGCTCGGGTGTCAGTTCCATTTCGGCCAGGGCTGCCAATTCAACAGCGTCGGTCTCGCCGCTCGCCCGCATCATGCTCTCGCCCCACATCGGCCCCGAGGGGCTGATCTCGAGCTTGGCAAGCCGCTCGGCGGTGGTGGGGTCGCTCGCCACCGCCTCATCGACGGCGAACACAGCCCGATTCTCGTGCTTCATCGCCAGGTCGCCCGCGGCGAGTGAGCCCAGTGTGCCCGTGGCCAGGCGCTGGTCCAGCACACGGTTGAAGACGGCGGATTGGAAGGCCGAGAGCATGTACCGGGCCGAGGGCTCGTCGATCTGTCGCATGGCCGTCGCTGCGTTCGCCCCGCGGTACAAGGCCATCAGCACCCTTCGCTCGGCCTTGCACGCGGGTGGATATTCGTCCATCGCCTCGGCGAGTCGTCCGGCGGCAAAGTGTTCGCGGGCCGCGATGTTGAAGGTGCCGCCGGGCAAGGGGCCCAGCAGCGCCCGCGTGGCCTCCTCGAAGTCCATGGCGACCAGGGCCCGCCCCACGAGGTGGTTGTTGCAGGCCGCTCCGAAGCGTTGCTCGCCGAAGCGGTTGGGGACGCCGAGCTTCTCGAGGCGTTCCAGAACGCGTTGGACGGTACGAACATCGAGCGGGTTGACCCCGCGGATGCGGATGCTGAAGCGATTGCCGGCGAGGTGTCCCTGGCGCAGCTTGTTGGTGTGGTAGTCGGCCCACAAGACGTTCACCCGCTCGTGGACGAGCTGCGGGAAGTCCTCGATCTTCTTGCCGGGGACGTGCACGCTGATGACCTGTCTGGTGATGGCGATGCGATCCTTGAGCCCCGCGTACCCGATGGCCTTGCGGTCGACGCCAAAGTGCTTGCGCACGATGTCGAAGAGGTCGAACGTGGTGAGGTTTCGCTTCTCGAGCAGCATGTAGATGTGCTCGCCTGACCCCGCGGGCTGATACAGCGGCTGCTCATCGACGAGAAAGTCCTCGGGCCGCTCGCGGATCTTCCCGCCCACGCCGGGCAGATCGGCGGTCAGGTACTGGCCGACGTGCGGGGGAGAGGAGTAACGCGACGGCGCGAAGGGGAACGGAGGTAGACGAAGAGGGGAATTGAGAGAGGTGTCAGAAGATTCGGGAGTGCGGGAGGGTTCGATATCCGATGCCTTGAACACTCCCTCTGCTTTCTCCGTCTCCCTCCGCTCTTCTCTTCGCGCCTTCGCGTTCGCATTTCCTTCCTCTGGAATGTCCGTCATTCCTCTTCGTCCTTGGCGGCGGCCTCGAGCACGTGTTCCTCGACAAAGATCGGCACATCCATCGCCACGCCCAGGGCGATGGCGTCGCTGGGCCGGGCGTCGATGGCGATCGTCTCGCCGTTCTGGCGGACGTTGAGTGCGGCGAAAAACGTGTGCTCGGAGAGGTCGGTGATGGTGATCGACACGAGCTCGCCGCCCAACTGGCCGATGACGCTCGCGAGCAGGTCGTGGGTCTGGGGGCGCTTGATGGTGAGCCCCTTGAGCCTTCGCTCGATCGCCTGGGCCTCGGGCAGGCCGATGACGATTGGGAAGGAGCGGGCGAGATCGGGGTCGGCGGCGCCGACTTCCCGGAGCTCGATCAACTGCATGTCGGTCAGCTCCCGGATCAGAATCCGCGAGAGCTCCATTCGGACGGCCATGGGAACCTCCGGAGAGCAGTGTAGACGCGAGGCTTGGTGGGGCGAAAGGTGGCCACGACCCCCGATGGGTCTCCGTGGAGGTGACAGAGCGGTCCGCGAGTGACTCCGATGCCACCCCGCCGCGACGTTCGCATTCGTTTCCGTCGCCCCGTGATCCCTGCTATTCTTGGGGCGCTGGGGTTGCCCCCCTAGAATCAGACCGCAGGCCGACGCCTGGCCCGGAGACCCCCATGGCAGCGACGAATTCCCGACTTCGAGTGCGACGGCAGGACAACGTGACCCAGGTCGAGTTCATCGACCGCAACATCCTCGACGAGGCCAATATCCAGGTCATTGGCGAGGAGATCACCGCCCTGGTCGACGCCGAGGCCCAGCCCAAGATCCTCATCAGCTTCGCGGGGGTCGACCACCTCTCGTCGGCGGCTCTGGGCACGCTGATCACGATCAACAACCGGGTACGGGGCAAGCAGGGGCAGCTCAAGCTGGCCAACATCGACCCGCAGATCTACGAGGTCTTCGTCATCACCCGCCTCAACAAGCTCTTTGCGATCTACGACACGACCGCCGATTCGATGAAGAGCTTCACCTGACCGCCCACACAGGTCCCGGTTGAGAGAACCGGGGCGCCTCCAGGTCCCGGTTGCACGAATCGGGGCGCCACGAGGAGTCGGGCCACCACGATCCACCAGCCGCTCCCCTCGCTGAAGTCCAACGGTTCGCTCCAGGCACTCCGACGATGCCGGCCGAAAGAAAACCCTCACCAAACTCCACTCCCCCTCAGGCCGCCGCGCCAACCCTTGCGGGGTTGTCGCCCGGGGCTGATTCGGCGAGCGTGTCGTTCGTCAACGACGCCGCGGTGTCGGAGCTGGTGCAGAACGCCGTCGTCGACTCCATGGAACGCCACGGCTACGCCAAGGCGGCCCGCTTCGCGGTGCGGCTGGCCCTGGCCGAGGCGATCGCCAACGCCTTCCACCACGGGCACGAGACCCTGCCGCCCACCGTGCCCATCAAGCTCTCCTTCCGCGTGGGCGAAAACGACGTGGAGGTCGCTGTGGAGGACCAGGGCCCGGGCTTTGACCCCAGCCTGATCCCCGACCCGACCCTGGACGAGAACATCGAGCGCCCCTGCGGGCGCGGCCTGATGCTCATCAAGGCGTACATGACCTCGGTCGTCTACAACGCCAAGGGCAATCGGATGACCATGACCTTTCAGAAGAGCGCCTGACTACTTGTGCGACCGCCCGCCCGGCGAGGGCGCCAAGGGCTTCTTCGAGACCCCGCAGACGTCGCACAAGCCCAGCAGCGTCAGGTCGTGCGACTCGAGCGTGAAGCCCCGCGGAGCGAGCGCCGAGAGGTTGCCTGGACACCCTTCCACCTCGAAAAGACGCCCGCAGCGACGGCACAGAAAGTGATGATGATGGGACTTGCCCGCCCGCTCATAGCGTGGCGCCTCGCCGGGAACGCCCACCTCGGCCACCTCGCCCGACTCGCACATCGCCCGGATGTTGCGGTAGACCGTGGCCAGCCCCAGCCCCGCCGAGGACTTCTTGGCGGCGCGGAGGATCTCCTGGGCGCTCATGGGCCCGTGGGACGCGTCGAGCACCCGGGCGATCGAATCGCGTTGCCGGGTGCGCCGTGGATTGGGAGCTTTGGACACGCACGATCATGGGGCGCGAGACGGCCCCTGTCCAGTCGGCCCGTGGCAGGGGTCACGGCTCGGCCAGACCCTCGCGGATCGCAAAGCGGGCCAGTTCCACCCGGTCGTGGATCTGCAGCTTGTTCATGAGGCTCGTGCAGTGGTTGTCGATCGTCTTGACCGACAGGTGCATGGTGCCGGCGATTTCCTTCTTGGCCATGCCTCGTGCGACGTACTTGAGCACCTCGATCTCGCGGGCGGTGAGCAGGCTCGAACGCGTCGCGTTGCGATTGGCCAGGCGCACCCCCGACGAATCGACGATCAGCCGCGACTGCACCTCCGACGAGAAGTAGACCCCGCCCGCCGCCACCGCCCGGATCGCCTGCACGACGACATCCGGCGGCTCGCTCTTGGTCACGTACCCCGAGGCCTCGACCGCCAGGGCGTTCTCGATGTAATGATCGTTGAAGAACGCGCTGAGAAACAGGACCCGCGTGTTCTCGCTGTGCGCCTTGATCGCCCGGGCGGCGTCAAAGCACTGGAGCCCGGGCATGTCGATGTCCAAGACCACCACATCGGGCTTGTGCTTGATGACCTCGTCGATCGCCGCGTCGGCGTTGCCCACCTCGGCGATCACGTTGAACCCCGCGGTGGCCTTGAGCCACCCCGAAAGGGCGCCCCGCACCAGCGAATGGTCGTCGGCGAGAATGACAGAGATCGGTGAACTCTGAGTCATGCCCGCCCCGACATTGCGCCCGATTGTTGTCATCATGGCCCGCTTCCCCTGGCCCCTCACGAGGTTTGGCTCCTTACATGCTACTCCCGCCGGAGGGGCAAGGTCGCAGCGACTCCCGGGTCCCGGGCGAATTAGGGAGAAAACCCGCGTTGGTTGCACGGGGAACCCTCGATCCGGACCGTCATGCCCTCGCCTCCCGCCGGCTGAGGCGCAAAGACCTCCTGGGTCGGTTCAGCGTCCGGGGGCAGGCGCCAGGCGAGCCAGGTCGCCAGCAGCCGGGCCGAGGCCGAAAGCCCGAACATCGCGGCGAACGCGGCCCCCGCGCCCCAACGCTCCGACGCCCCCAGGAGGCTCGAGCCGATGGCCGACCCGCACAACCCCGCGGTCTGCATCGCCAGCGAGAACCGGGAGAGGGTGGTGGTTCGCTCCCGTTCGGGAACGTGGTCCACCTGCAGGACCACCGAGCAGAGCTCAAAGGCCGAGAGCGCCGCTCCCGACCAGGCCTGCACGACCAGCAGCCACACCCAGTTCGACGAGATCAGCCAGAGGATCGGCACCGGGACCAGGATGGCGCTGGAGATCAGGATCGACGTGCGCAGACCCCAACGATGCACCGCCCGCCCGGCGAGCTCGGCGGCCACCATCTTGCCGGCGAAGAAAGCCCCCAGGAGCAGGCCGTAGTCCGCCGACGTGACCTTGAGCACATCGAACATGAAGGGATTGAAGAAGGGAAAGGCGATGAGCATGGCGGCCTGCATGACCAGCAGGTATCGCAGGCCTCCCGCTCTGGCCGAGCCGCCGATGTCGGCGACGAGCGTGCGCACGGGGACGGGAACGGGGAGCGGGATGTCGTCCTTGGAGTATCTGGAGAGGAACCAGACCGAGGCGGCTCGGACGAGCATGGCGACAAAGAAGACGCCGGTCCAGGCGACCATCAGGGGATTCAATCCCAGCCAGGTCGTCGTGCCCGATGCCCTGAAACCCAGCGTGGTGGCCCCCCACGTGAGGCCCAGTCCAAGCAGAAGTGACGCCTGAAGGAGCACCGTTCGCCGCCCAAAATACCTGGGGAGGATTGAGCTTGGGATCATCCGCCCCACGAGCGTGAGCCAGGGAGCGCCCCCCGCCATGGCGCCAAACCAGAATCCGGCGACCAGCAGGAAGAGGATGGCCGTGGGCCCCCAGTGGCCGGCGAACGAGACCAGCCTGTCGCTCGAAGCGGCCCAGCGAGCGGCCAATGGGATCCACCACGATGAGCCCAGCGCCAAAAGGGCCAGGGGGAGCAGAGAGGCGGCCTGCAGGGCGGCGGTCATCCAGACCCACCGGCGGTGCGAGCCCAAGCGGCGCACGCCCCAGGGCGTGAACTGCTGGAGGATCGCGGCGGCAAACATGGGGGCCGGGACGACCAGGGCCGTGACTTGATCCGAGAATCCCAGATCATGGGCGAAGCGCGGCAGGTACTCCTGGGAGAGCCCGACCATGAGCATGTAGAGCACGCCGTCGGTGGTGCAGGATCGCAGGTCCTGTCGAAGATGTGGGAATCGCCGGGCGGTCAGGGCTCAGCTCGTGGTGGCACCGGTCTCCAGACCGGTGCGCTTCTTCGAGATTTCGATGCACCGCTCTGGAGAGCGGTGCCATCAAGAGCGCGAGGCCGCCAGGGTCGTGGTGGCGCCAGATCGCGGCGCCACGCGGGATCACCTGGGCGGCGGGGCGCTCCCCTGGTCGCCGGCGATCGACTGGCGCATCTGCGTGTCGGCCTGAAGGTTCTTCATCTTGTAGTAGTCGAAGACGCCGAGTTTGCCGGATCGAAACGCCTCGGCGATCGCCAGAGGCACCTCCGCCTCGGCCAGCACGAGCTTGGCCTTGTTCTCCTCGATCTTGGCCTTGTTCTCCTGCTCCAGCGCGATCGCCATCGAGCGGCGCTTCTCGGCCTCTGCCTGTGCCCGCTTTTTGTCGGCCTCGGCCTGCGCGATCTGCAGGTTGGCGCCGATGTTCTCGCCGACATCCACGTCGGCGATGTCGATGGAGAGGATCTCAAACGCGGTGCCCGCGTCGAGCCCCTTGGCCATCACGGTTTTGGAGATCTTGTCGGGGTTGGCCAGCACCTCGTTGTGCGTCAGAGCGCTGCCGATGGTCGTCACGATGCCCTCGCCCACGCGGGCGATGATCGTCTCCTCCGTTGCTCCGCCCACCAGCCGGCGCAGGTTGGTGCGGACCGTCACGCGAGCTTTGGCCTTGAGCTGGATGCCGTTCTGAGCGACCGCGTCGATTGTCGCCCGGGGCCCGCCCGCCGCGGGGCAGTCGATGACCTTGGGGTTCACGCTTGTGTTCACCGCGTCCTGGATGTCGCGCCCCGCCAGGTCGATCGCCGTTGCCGTGTCCCAGCCCAGCTCGATCCCGGCCTTCTGGGCCGCGATCAGGGAGTTGATGACCGTGGGCACGCGTCCGCCGGCGAGATAGTGCGTCTCGAGCTGGTTGGTGGAGATGGAGAGGCCGCTCTTGACCGCGCGGATGCGGTTGTAAACCACCATCCGCACGTCGACCTTCCGCAGCCTCATGAAGACGAGGTCGAGCAGCCCAACGTGCGCCCCCGAGACCATCGCCTGCAGGTACAGCGTGAGGAATTGGCCCAGCGTGACAAACGCGATGAGGGCGAAGAGCCCCAGCACGACCGCGATGGCGATGTAGACGCCGTTGTCGAGCGCGAGTGTGGTCTGCGGATTCGCAAGAAGTGTGAGTTGCTGCATTGAAGATCTCCTTTGTCGTCGCCCAAGCCTTCAAAGGGCTCGGGCAGGCCACGCGTGTGCCCTGACAAGTCGCAGTGTATGTCAGATCGCCCGCACCCGGACTTCGGTTGCTTCGACGGCCGTAACCCTCACGCGCCGCCCGGCTTGGATGAACCCCTCGTCGGCGAGGGCGTCGACGCGCTTGCCGTCGAGCTCGACCACCCCCACGGGGCGCAGGTCCGTCAGGACGACGCCCTCCATGCCGAGGATCGCCTCGCGAGCCTGCCGCTGCTTGAGCTCGCGGAGCTGCTTGGCCTCCAGCTCCTCATCGCTGGGCATGCCCATGGCACGCCGCCCCGCGTCGGTGTTCCGCCAGATCTGGATGCCCCCGAAGAAGACCGACGGCAAGAGCACCACCGCCGACAGCAGGCCGCCCAGCCCCCACCCGCCGTCAAACTTGAAGAGACAGACGATGCCGGCGACGGCGACAATGACCGACGTGAGGCCCAGGAGCCCCGCGGTGGGCACGAAGATCTCGATCACGGTCAGGAGGACCGAAACCGCCAGCAGCACCAGTCCCCACATCAAGAGTGGATCCATACGACTTCAAGCCCCTTGCACTTGGGATCCACCCGAGCCGGCCTCTCGCCCGCTGGCTTGGGATGGATCGACGTTGACCTTTGGCGCACCCTTGATCGCATCGACGATCACGCGCATGCGCCCCGCGCTCACGACCCTCACCGGTGTTCCGGCCTCCACATAACCGATCTCCGCGACCACGTCGGCAATTGTATCGCCAAACCTGGCCTTGCCCGCGGGCCTCAGATCGGTCGTCGCCACACCCTCATCGCCCGCAAAAAGCTTGATCTCCCGGCGCTTGCTCATCGCCGAGAGCGGCTCGTCGGCGTCCTCGTCGCCCGGTGCCTTGAGGACGTATCGCTCCAGCAGCGGGATCGTCCCCAGCTGCCTGACGACAAAGAAGACCCCGAAGATCGCCGTGACCGCCGAGAGCAGCACGGTGACGACCCCGCGGAGCAGCTCGTCCTGCGTCTCCACAGACGCCAGGCCGCCCGTCGTTCCGCCCGGAACAAACGTGAACACAAGCCCGACAAACAGCGACACCAGGCCCAGGATCCCCGCGACTCCAAAGCCCGGAAACACGAACAACTCCATCGCCAGGAGCAAGATGCCCGTCACGATCGCCGCAACTGCCCACCAGCTCGCCATCCCCGCCACAAACGACGGGCCCAGGATCATGAAGAGACAGAACGCCGCGATCACTCCCGGCAGCACCATTCCCGGATGCGTCATCTCGACGAACATCGCGATCAGGAAGATCGCGATGAGGATGCCCTTGGCGATCGACGAGTTGAGCACGCCGGCAAGCTGCTCCGACCACGAGAGATCCAGCGTGCGGATCGACGTTGCGCCAAAGGCCTGCTTGAGCTCGCCCTCGTTCCTCACCGTCAGCGTCGCCAGGCCGAACCGGGCGAACTGGCCCGAGCGGATCGTCGCCGCTCCAGAGCCGTCACTGACGTACCCCGCCGGCTTCCACCTGCCCGCGTCGGCGTTGGTAAACGCAAAGCGACGGCTCGGAAGCCCGCCCATCAGCACCGCCCCGCCCGTGCCCCGCGCGCCGCCCGGCTGCACGAGCTGAACAATCCCGGCGACGCTCTTGGAAGCAGGGCGAAAGGCATCTGGATCCGAAGGAGGTTGCGGGAGCAAGAGCGGCGCGCCCTGCCCTGCCGGGCTGGGCGGCGGGGCCAGAGGTTGCACGCCCGTGCGCGAAGTTCGCCCGGTGATGAGCTCGGGCCTGGACCGCGGGGGCTGTGTGCCTGTCAGGAACCGGAACTCCGCTTCGTCAACACAGGCCCGTTCCCCGGTCGTGACATTCTCGATCTGCCAGAGTTCAACCTCGGGCACGACCAGCGCCTGCACGAGGTACTCGTCCCACCCGCGCCGGCGGGCCGAATCGACCACCTCAGAGAGCATTTGCGACTTGGTCGCGACCAGGTTCGATCGCCCTCGCGGGGAGTCCTCTTCAAATCGTGGCGAAACAACCTCGCCCAGTGTGGCCGGGTCGTTCACGATGATCTCACCGCAGGCCAGAGCGATCGCCGCGGCCCCGCCCGTCGCCCGCGTGTTGATCCAGGCGACTGTCCGCGGGGCCGACGACCCCTTGACCATCTGGCAGATGTCGCTGACCGACCCCAGATCTCCCTCGGTGCTGTCGATGTCGAAGATCACCGCGTTGGCGCCCATCGCCACCGCCTGGGCCAGGCGACGTTCCACCGAGACCGCCACAAAGCGCGAGACACGCCCCTTGAGCGTGATCACCACGATCGAGTCCGCCCGCCGCCCGGCCGCGATCGCCTGCGGCGCGGCCGCCG
>CAYHQQ010000093.1:0-12826 GCA_964358855.1 uncultured Phycisphaeraceae bacterium | reverse complement strand
CCCAAAGCCGGTGCTCGTGTAGCTCCCGCTCCCATCCAGATCATTCGTGTGGCCGGTCCAGCCGCCGACCTGGTTGAGCGTCCACATCTCCTTGCGCGTTCTGCTCGTGATGCTGCCGGCGCTGAGGGTCCCCTCGTCGGCGACGATGAGACGGTTCAGTCCGTCCATCGTGTACTTCGCGTCGTAGCCCGGCTGCACGGTGTCGGTGGCCGTGGTGATGTTGCTGTCGCGGTCATACTCCAGATCGACCCGGTAGAAGTCCCTGCCGCCGCTCACCGTCTTGCGCCAGCGCGAGCTGGTGACCCGGTTGAACCGGTCCATGCGGTCGTACACCGCCGGCGAGGCGTTGTCGTGCAGCCACGACGACACCGCGGGCTCGGGCATCTCGGTGTCGACCACCATGCCTGCTCCCACCTGGCCGACCAGCTCATGGTCCCCCTGGCCATGCTCGCCGGCGGGCGGTACGCGACTGGTCCGTTGTCGGAGCACTCGCGCACCAACATGGGCGTCATCGGGCTCTTCGGCATCGCCGCCACGACCGAGCCCGACGGCACCGTTCGCGTGGGCACGCTGACGCCATGACGGATGCATGCCGCCTTGCCCGTCACGGCCAGAAGACCAGCAGCGTCGCCGCCGCCAGAAGCTTGATTCCAAAGAACATCGCGACGCGCTTGGCCAGTGCCGGGCAGCCCAGCACAGCGACCATGGTCGCCTTGAACACGGCGTTGGACATCGCGGCGATGACGATCGCGCGCCACGCCGTCGACGTGCCGCCGGCCCCGATCGCCCCCGTCGAACCATCGTTGACCATCCGTGATACCGAGAGCGTGATGGCGTCCATGTCCGTCAGGCCTGAGATCGCCGCGACCGTGTACAGCCCGCCATGGCCATAGTGCTGCTTGGCTGCAGCGACCGCGACCAGCACCACCGCGTACACACCCGCGAACACCAGAGCCGATTTGAGTTCGGTTGGATTGGTCTGATTGGGAAGCCCATCGCTTCCGCGTCTCACGCCCAGCCAGCACATGAGTGACAGGACCGCCGAGACTCCACCCAGGATGCCAAGGGGCCCGGCGGCGGTGGAGAGGAAGCCCGGCGCGGTGAGGCCGATCTCGACGAGGAGCCTCGCGTAGACGAGGGTGGAGGCGATGAGGATGACGGCGGTGGCGGCGCCGGTGTACTCAGGAGCGGTCGCCGTCCGCCGCGCGTAGGAGACGCTCGTGGCGGTGCTGGAAATGAGCCCACCCAGGACGCCGCTGAGCAGGATGCCGGCGCCGCCGCCGACGAACTTGTAGGCGATGTAGCCGCCGAGGCTGATGCCCACGACCAGCACGACCATGAGCCAGATGTTGTGCGGATTGAGCACTGCGTAGGGGCCGAACGTGCGGTCGGGCACGACGGGGAGGATGATGAGGCTGATGAGTGCGAACTGCATGATGGCGCGGATGTCCACGTCGCCGAGTCTGGCGACGATGCCGTGGAGCACGGGCTTGGCGTGGAGCAGGATGGCGATGGCGGCACCGATCGCGACGGCAACCTCGCGCGGGCCCAGAACGACGTAGGCCCCGACGGCGAACATGGCGAGCATCGCGACCTCGGTGGTGATGCCGCCACCATCACCACCACCGCCACTACCCCCACTCCCCCCACTACCCCCACTACCCCCACTACCCGAACTCGCTTCGGCGCCAGACCCCGTGGCACGGTTTTCGGAGACGATCACCGCGGCCAGGGCGAGCATCCCGGCGCCGACCACCCAGCCGCCCAGATCCACGGGCTGGAGGGTGAGGAGCGCGCAGAGAGCACCCAGGAGGGTGACGAGCCCGAAGGTGCGAATCCCGCCCAGGCGTGACTTGGTCCGCTCGCGCTGGAGGCCGACGAGCAGGCCAAGGCCCAGGGCGATGATCAGGCTCGCGAAGATGTCGGCGACGTCCATCTCCTCAAGCGTATCCGGCAACCGACCTCAAGCTCACGGCTTCTCAAACGCGTAGTGCGACACAATCCACTCCCGCCCTCCTGCGAACGCCCAGAGCTCCTCACACGCCATGAAGAACACACGCCACCGATTGAACCACGCGCCAGCCCGCTCGCCGAAGCTCTCGGCAAGAACTCGCAGCGCCTCGCCCCTGTTGGCGTCGAGGTTCTCAAGCCACGCCCGGGCCGTGCGGGCGTAGTGGGTGCCGTCGACTCTCCAGTGGTCACTGACCCGCAGGTCCTGGGCGAAGTGCAGGAGCAGGTCGTCGGAGGGCATGATGCCTCCGGTGAAGAAGTATCGCCCCATCCAATCGTCGGTCTGGAACGGGTACGCGACGCGCGAGTGAGTGAAGATGTGGACGAAGAGCCTCGCCGAGGGCCTCATCCATCCCGCGATGCGCCCAAGGAGCGTGCGGTAGTTGCGGACGTGCTCGAGCATCTCGACCGACACCACGCGATCGAATCGCGACTTGGTCGTGAAGTCGTTCACGTCGGCCGTGATGACCGTCGGCGGGCGCACCCCGCGCCGGGCGGCCTCGGCGAGGATGAACTCGCGCTGGGGGCGCGAGTTTGAGACCGACGTGATGCGGGCCAGGGGATACTGCTCGGCCATCCAGAGCGTCAGCGATCCCCAGCCGCACCCAAGCTCCAGAATGTCGATGGCGTCCGACAGACCGGCGCGGTTGCAGGTCAACTGGAGCATCGCCTCCTCCGCCTGCCCAAGCGTGCGAGTTCCCTGGGGCCAGTACCCGCTGCTGTACTTCAAACGCGGTCCGAGGCACAAGCGAAAGAACTCGGGCGGCAGCTCGTAGTGCTGCTGATTCGCCTCGCGTGTGTTGATCGCCACCGGCGACCGGGAAAGCTCCGCGATCAGGTCCCGCAACCGCTGGGCGCGTTCCTCCACCGTGCCGCGTTCTTCGTGACGCAGCCGACCGAGCAGCTGACGGCGGATGGCGACACGGAGGACGACGTCTGGAATCAGGCCGCGGTCGATCAGCGGCTCGTACCAGGCCAAAGGACTGGCCGAGATGGAGTCGGAGAGCGGAACGGGCGCCGATATCGTGCGGCTCATGAGGAGACCTCCTCGGCGCTGGGCTGCGGACGCCTGGGGAACCAGGGAAAGAACGCGTTGGTGGTTCGCTGGTACGCGCGGTACGCATCGCCCCGAGATCGCAGGGCGCGAGCTTCGGTGGGCGGGATCCCCGTGAGCGTGAGCACAAAGAGCAGCATGAGCGCCGGAGCGCTCCACGCCAGCCAGCCCAAGGGCGCGAGCGTTGCGGCGGCCGCGTAGGCGATCCACATCACCCACTCGCAGAAGTAGTTGGGGTGCCGCGAGTACCGCCAGAGGCCCACATTGCAAGCCTCGGCGCGGTTGGCGGCGTTGGCTCTGAAGCGCGCGAGCTGGCGATCGGCGAGGCTCTCGCCGGTCAGGCCGATCAGCCAGAGGGCTGGAGCCACAAGATCGAGCACGGATCCAAAGGCACCGGTGTCGCGCGACGCGATGACAAAGGGCGCCGAGAGAAGGACCACCAGGACCGCCTGCGCGAGAAAGAAGGCTAGAAACACGGGATTCGCGCGGGCTCCGAGCATCTCGCGCATCCGCTGGTATCGACCGTCCTCGGGTCCTTTGAGCACGCGATCCAGGAGCAGGTGGGTCGCGAGGCGGAATCCCCAGACTCCTCCCATGGCGCCGATGACGGCGCGACGAGCGGCGTCACCCTCGCCGGTGAGTGCGCAGAACACCGCGGCGGTGCCCAGGCACGCCGCCCAGCCCGCATCGACCACGCCCGCGTCCTTGGTCCGAAGCTGCAGCGCCCACAGGGCGAGCATGACGAGCGCCGAGCCCGCTGCGATCCAGACGAGTTGAACATTCCAGGGCAGCGTCATCGCGCTCTCCCTTCGGGCACTTTGGCCGGCGTTCGCTCCGGATGGAAGAAGACGGGCGCACGCTTGAGCCAGAGTTTCAGAGCTTCCAGGTGGATCCTGGCAACGATCCGGGCCGTCAGGAGCGGATATCGCAGCAGGACACTGCGAAGCAGGCCGGGCGAGAGCTCGCGGCGCTTCAACACGAGCGCGGCGTCGAACGTCTTATCGCACTGGCGATCTTCGACATTCATGTGGACGATCAACCGCCGGCCCGGCGGCGTGAGCGTCCAGTCGTAGTCCAGATCCATCGGCAGAAACGGCGAGACGTGGAAGTCTTTCGCGAACCGCCATCGCAGGGTCGCGTGCATCCCGGCGCCATGGCGGGCGGCGCGTGCGTCCAGCACGTACACGTGGCGCTCGCCCCAGGGGGTGTTGGTGATCTCCGAGACGATGGCCGCGATGCGACCCTGCTGATCAAAGCAGTAGTAGAACGTCACGGGATTGAAGCTGAACCCGAAGTACCGCAGATTTGTGAGCATGCGGATCGGGCCCGACGGCAAAAATCCCAATTGTTGTTGGACACAAGCCCGGACGCTCTGGTCGAGACCCTGGCCATCGCGCGAGAGGTAGTCCTCTCGCTTGAACCTGGCCGGGCACCAGCTGGACCGCCCCCACCACTTGGTGAGCGAGAAGACCTTGTCGAGTTCGGCGAGGTCGAGATAGACCATGAAGAGCGGGAACGTGAAGGCGTGGCGAGGCGAGGGCCGCCGGTGTCGCACGTGTCCGAAGTAGATCGCGCTGGCGAGGGTCACAGTTGCACCCCGAATCGCTCGCAGACCCTGAGGGCGCTGACCACACCATCTTCGTGGAAGCCGTTGCCCCAGTAGGCCCCGCAGAAGTGGGTGCGCCCGACGCCGCTGATCTCGCCCCAGCGTGCGCGGGCCCGATCGCCCGCGATCGAGTACATCGGGTGGTGGTAGCGGTAGCGTCCGAGGATCCGGTGGGGATCGATCGCGTCGGCGTCGTTGAGCGTGACGCAAAGGGGCGTGCGGGTTTGGAGCCCCTGCAGCATCGTCATGTTGTACGTCACGACCGCCGGGCGCGTCGGGTCGCCGGTGAGCCGGTAGTTCCAGGCCGCCCAGCAGCGGCGACGGCGCGGCAGGAGCATGTGGTCGGTGTGCAGGATCACGTCGTTGGGCTGGTAGGGCATCGCGCCCAGCACCTGGCGTTCGGCGAGGCTGGCATCGGGGAGCATTGCCAGCGCCTCATCGGCGTGCGACGCGAGGATGACGTGGTCGAACACCGCTTCGCCGCCGCGAGCGGTGACGCGCACGCCCTGGGCGGTGCGTCGGACGCGTTGGACGCCATGGCCGGTTCGCGCGACCCGCCCGATCACGCCCATCATCGCGTCGATGTAGGTTCGCGAGCCGCCCGTGATCGTGCGCCACTGGAGGCGTTTGTGCACGTCGAGCATGCCGTGGTTGTCGAAGAACTGGAGGAGGAACCGCGCGGGGAACGCCTGGAGCGCTTCGCGCGGGGCCGACCAGATCGCCGCCGCCATCGGCACCAGGTAGTCCTCGAGGAACCCCTGCGAGAACCGCCCCGACTCGCAGAGTTCGCCGAACGTCGCCTCGGGCCCGGCGTCGGCGAGCAGGGCGTTGCCCCTGGACCCCATGGAGGTGACCCCGGAGATCACCCTCCACCATCGCGGGCGCAGGAGGTTGGACCACGGCCCGATGAGGCCTGCGATCGAGTTGCCGCCGTACTCGAAGCCGCTCTGCTGGTCACGGACGCTGAAGGACATGTCGGTGGGGCGTGACGACACTCCAAGGCGGGCGAGCATCGTGCAGAATCTGGGATAGTTGCGTTCGTTGAAGACGATGAACCCGGTGTCGACGGGGATCGACCGCCCCTCGTGCCTGACCATCACCGTGTTGGTGTGCCCACCCAGGCGGGTCTCTTTCTCGTACAGGGTGACTTCGTGCGACTCTGAGAGCAGATACGCGCAGACCAGCCCGCTGATGCCCGCGCCGACAACGGCGATTCTCATTTCGCACCTCGCGAGCGGGCGGCCTTGGACCTGGTGTCCGGACCAGCCCCGTGGACCACGCCGGCGGCGAAGGAACCGATCTCGGACACCGACGCGCAGACCTGCGCACGTGCCAACACCTGGGCCGGAACCGAGCGCACGCATCGCCCTCCGACGACGAGCCCGGCGCCCAGCTCTGTGAGTCGATCGAGCAGGTCGAGCCACTCGGAGTGGCGCTTTGGGTCCTGCGTGATGCTCACGCTCACGGCGCACACGCGAGCCCCGTAGCGCTCCACCGCCAGGGCGATGGTGGCCAGCGGTGTCGATGCCCCCAGATTCCGCGACTGCACGCCGCGCTCGCGAAGCGTCATGGCGCTGAGCATCGGCGGCAGCAGGTACGGATCGCCGGGACCCGCGGCCGAAACCGCGACGGGCGCACTCTCGCTCAGCGGCGGAAGCCAGGCGATGAGATCCGACAGGACTTGAATGCAGGTATCCACGGCCCGGTGCTCGACCAGGATCCCGCCGCGATCGCTCTTCCAGAGTTCGCCCAGGCGGGCCAGAGCCGGGCGGATCAGACCGTCGCCGATCGCGGCGATGCTCGCTCCGGAAATGTATCGCCCGGTGATGATCGCACGGGCCTTGGGTGCATCGTCGGCAAGGAGCGCGTCGTGGCAACTCTCGGCCGCATCGGCATCGACCTCTCCGAGCAAGGGCGCGGCCGACGGCGAGAGGGCCATTGGGCTGTGAACGGGGAGTCGCTGCTGGCGAACGAACCGGACCGCCGATGCCACCGTGATTCGCCGATGCCCTCCCGCGGTGCGCTCGGCGGCGATTTCGCCGTCGTCGATCCATCGCTTGACGGAGGACTCGCTGACGCCCAGGGACTGGGCGAGTTGGCGAGTTGAGAGCATTTCACGGTGGGCGTTCTTCATCGGTGTTCACACATGATGGACGTTTTGGACGATCATTGTACACGTCCGGATTCAGGCCAATGCTGTCATTTGCGATATTTATGGAATATTTGTGCGTTCGTGTGTACCTCATGGTCCACGGGATCATCACACTGTACACGTTTCTGCACGATTTGGACGTTTATCGGAGCACTCGCACCATGAGCACCCAGAACCTGTCGACTCGCCTTGTCCCGCTGTTTGTGGTCACTCTCGCCCTCCATGGGTGCGGCACATCTCCCGCTCGCATCAGCCCGTCGCCCAACGATGGTCCGGGCGTCCGGGCGGATGTCGCACCGGCTCCCGGAGCATCGGTGCGCGTGGGCGGCGATCGTGCGGCCATGGTGACGGTCGCGGACGGGGGCTTTCGGGCCGGCGTCTGCGGCATCGATACGCCCCTGCCGGTGGGCTATCCCGCGCCGACCCCACCCCAGGCGATCGATCTCAAGACGTACCCGGCGGTGCGATTGGCCGAGGTTGTCAGTTCGGGAGACCCCGATGCCGGCATGAACCGGACCTTCTGGCCGCTTTTCAACCACATCAAGGAACACGACATCGCGATGACGGCACCGGTGGAGATGACATTCCGAGGCATGCCGGGCCCGGAGGCGTCCACGCCCGAATCGTGGTCGATGGCGTTCGTGTATCGAACCCCCGAGCTCAATGGGACGGGCGTCGAGGGTCGCGTCATCGTGCGCGACACAGAGCCTGTCACGGTGGTGGCGGCGGGTGAGAAGGGTGACTATTCGATGTCGCTCGTGCAACGTCGCAAACTCCGGGTTGGGCAGTGGCTGGCGTCCAATCCCCAGTGGGAGCCGGCCGGAGACTGGCGGGCCCTCTACTACAATGGCCCCGCGCTGTTCTGGTGGAACAAGTGGGCGGAGGTGCAGCTCCCCGTCCGCCCGTCGTCCGCGGTGCGACGGGCGGCGGCCAGTGGAAGTCCGGGAGCTGAATGATGCCCTTGAGCACACCGGTCCAACCGGGCGAACCGAACCGCGACGATGCCCCCATCGGGCTCTCTACTGCTCTGGACTCGCTCCATGACGAGACCGGACGAACGCTGCGGCAGATCACCGATGAACGGCCGACCCTGGTCGTGCTGCTGCGCCACGCGGGGTGCACCTTCTGCCGCCAGACTTTGGCCGATCTCGCGGCCGCTCGCGCGGCGATCGCGGCACGGGGACTCTTGATCGTTGTCATCGGAATGACCGACTCGACGGGTTCGATGCGCCGGCTGGGCGCGCGGTGCGGGCTGGGCGAGGTCCTGTGGATTGCCGATCCGAACCGCCTTGCCTACAAGGCACTTGAGATCGGACGCGGGAGTGTGCGTCAGCTCATTGGGGCGCGGGTGATCTGGCTGGGATTGCAAGCCGTCCTGCGAGGGCATGGCCTGGGCCGGATTCAGGGCGATCCATTCCAGATGCCGGGGACGGCCATGGTGCATCGGGGCGCGGTGGTTCGCCGGTACGTGCACCAGACGGCGGCGGATCGCCCGGACCTGGAGGCGTTTGCCTGTGGGCTGGAGGCCGAGGGACAGTTGCGGGGCCAGGCCTGAAACACGGGGAAGCGAAGCGGCCGCGCGCGGCTTTCCGCGAGCATCGCAAGGGCGGACTCGCCGGCATGCATCGGGATGCGGGGCGGGGATCACGTGCGTTTGCGTCGCCGGCGACGGCTCGACGAGGGCCTGGCACCGGTCCTGAGTCCTTGCTTTGGTTTGGGCTTTCGTGGACCAGCCTTGGGTGGAGTGCCACCGGCTCGCTCATCGGGGTCGTCGTCATCGCCCGTGGGCGGGTCGAGTTCGGGCAGGTCCAGGAGGGACTTGAAAGCGTCAACGATCGTGTCGGACCAGCCGTTCCTGACGAGCGCCTTGCGAAGCCTTTGCTCATCGCCGGGGGTGATGCGGAGGCGTCCGGAGAGCTGCGCCACGTCGCGTTCGGCGTTGAAGTAGCCGATGGTCCCCTTGGTCTGGCTCAGCGACTCGAGGCTGCCGAGCAGGGCCACGAGAGCAGCGACGCCCATGTTGGACAGGCTTCGCAGGAGGAGTTCGCCCTGGAGGGTTGGCTCGAAACCCCATGTGGAGAAGATGATGACGCGGTTTTCCTTGAGCTCAGGATCGCTCCCATCGTCGCCGCACCAGAGGTAGAGATTGGCGGTGTCCTTGTCGCTGAGCGGGAGATTGGTCACGCAGAAGAGGAAGTCGGCCTTGAGCGAGGCGGCGAGCCTGGCCAGTCGCTTGGCGGTGCGTTCGGCCGGGAGGTACGCCACGCGATTGAAGCGGGCGGGATCGACGCGCCAGATGCCGTAGGGAGCGGTGAGATTGACGTTGCGGAACTCGATGGCGGACTGGGCTTCGTTCATTCCTCCCAGGAGCTCCTCGAGCCCCGGTACGCTGTCGTTCACGTCCCACACGGCCACGGTGACGTTCGAGCGTTTGGACGCGGCGGCACTGAGCGAGCTCTTGGTCCGGCGAACGGTTACGGGCGGGGCCGCGGGGGCGAGCGTGGTCTGCATGGGCGCCGGGGGCATGTCCAGACGGACGACTGCGCGGCAGAGGACCGCGTCGGGATTGCGTGCGAAGAGCACGGGCACGGCCCAGCCGACGGGCCCGCCGCCGGAGTAGTTGAGGGCGATCCTGGCCTCGCGGGCGGCGTCGCCGAGCGAGAGTCCCTGGGCGAGGGACCAGTAGAAGTGGCGTGCGAAGGTGGTGGCGGAGCGGTCGAGAACGGAGTACTGGTTGGCGACGACAGCGGGCACGCCGTCGGCGACGAGGCCGGGGGCGACGCCCTTGTTGTAGTCGGCCCTTCGGCCGGCGCCGGTCTGGCAGGCGTTGAGGAAAACGAGTTTGATGCCGCGGCTGCGGAGGATGTCTTTGACGCAGCTGGTGGTGAGGGCGGAGGAGTTGCCCTGGCCGTCCTCGAAGATGAGGCTGCCGGTGCCGGTTTCTTCGTTGAACTCGCCGTGCCCGATGAAGTGGACGACGTCGAATTCGGACTGGCGGACCTTGGCGTGGAGCATCTCGGGGGTGGCTTCGGGGAGGGCCTCGACGCGCACGGCGCCGGCATCGATGAGCGGTTTGAATGAGGACTCGATGAGCGAGCGTTCCTGGTCGAGTGAGAGCGCGGCGACGCTGCGAGGCTGGGCGGAGACGACCAGGATGCGCAGGGGGCCGTCCCTTGGGATGATGTTGTCGGCGGGCACTGGGGTCAGGACGTTTCTGATGAACCGCACGTCGCTGGTGCCCAGGAACGCCTGGCAGCTGCGGTCGAAGGCGAATTCCCAGGGCAGATCGGCGACCCAGGGGATCATGGAGGTGAAGACGACGTTGAGTTTGCGTTTGTCGTGGCGGTAGCGGGCCTGGTCGTAGAGGCGTCGCACGCCGTCGCGCAGGAGCGTGTCGAAGAGATCGCCGCCGAACTCTTCGATCTCGGTCGCGGTGAGGTCGCGATCGATGGTGCCCTCGATGAATCCGATGATGTCTTGCTGGGCCTGGATGATCTTGCTCCAACGCCCGCCCGCGCCGTCCTCGTGTCCGCCCAGGCGGAACGGGGCGAGCACGCGTGCGCTGCCGTAGGTGGCCAGCAGCTGTGCGACTCTGCTGCTGCGGTCGTTCTCGGCCGAAGGGAGTGGAAGGACGATGAGGTGGAGCGTGTCTTGCTTGTTCCACTGGTCCTCGCCGGCCTGGGCAACGGTGGCGACGCTGGCGGCACAGGCGGGCTTGGGCGTCGCGGAGGGTGCGATGGGCGGGGCCGGCTGGTCGACGCGCGGGGACGGGTCCGGGGTTGCCGAGCGCAGGAGACCGCGCTTGGGGAGCGGGTCCTGGGTGGCGACGCCGGCGAGGCCGAGCGGTTCGCCGGCGAGGGCCCGGCGGACGAAGGTGTGGGTCTCGGGGCGTGAGAAGAAGGAGAGGTGGTTGACGAGCCAGGGCTGATCGGGCAGGAGATTGCCGCCAGCGCCGAAGCAGCCGACGCGATCGGGCGCGACATAGGCCGCGGGCGGCGTGCCGAGTTTCCAGCCTCCTTCGGAGGGGACAACGAGGTCGTTGGCGGTGGCGAAGAAGGCGTCGACGGAGAGGTCGGCGAGGCGTGCGAGGATTCGGGCGTCGCTGGCCTGGTAGTTGGCGACCAGGGAGTACCACTCGACGCCCGCGGGGAGGCCCGAGCTGCGAAGCGAGGCGATGACGTCGGCGTCCATGTCCATGGCGTGAAGGCCGGGGAGGCGTCCTGGGACTTTCTGAGCGATCCAGGAGAGGGCGCCAGAGACCCACGCGGCGCCGGTGGTGAACGGATTGTCGGGGAACATCTCCATGATGTTGGCGAACCAGCCGACGGTCTCTTCCCATCGGCGGGGCGTGGCCAGCGGGGTGCCGAGGTTGGGAGAGGCAACCAGGATCACGCGCCCCAGTTTGATGCGGGCGGTTGCGCTGGGCTTGGCGAGCTCGGAAAGGAGCGTGCGGAGCACGAGCCCGCCGCGCGAGTGGGTGACGACATCGAAGGTCATCTCGCCGCGTCCGGCAAGGGTCTTGAGCAGGTCGCTGACGTTGTCGGCGGGCGACTTGCTGATGGTGAAGTGGTCGAAAGCGTAGATGTGGTCGGCGTAGCGTCCGCGCAGGTCGGCGAGAGACTGGCCGCTGAGGAGTCCGGTGAAGGCCGAGGCGGTGTTGGAGAAAGTGCCGTGGAGGCAGAGGAGGCCTCGTGAGCCCTGGGGCACGGTGGGTGCGGTGACGCGAACGGTTCCAGGGGTCCGCGCCAGGTCGATGACGCGAAGCCAGCCCTCTTCGCGTCCGGCGCTGCGCCAGAGGCGTCGTTCGAGCCTCTGGGCGAGGAACTCGGCGGTTTTGCCTACGACGACGTCGACGACTTTCATGACCACGATCTTCACGATGCGGCTGACGATGCCGCGCATCGCGTTGCTCTGAGCCTCGCCCGGCACTTCGCCCGACATCATCGGGATGGAGAAGGTGAGGAGCTCACTCTCGTCCGTTGATACGCCGCGGGCCGCGGATCGCCTCGCGCCGGTGGGCACACGGGTGCGGCCCTGAGGCAGGTGAAAGGTGATGGCGCCCGAGGCGTGGCGGGCCGAGGTGACGAAGTGCTCGCCGGGGAGTGCGCGGACGCCGACCTGGAGCGGGCTGGTTGGCCCAACGCCGCGGCGAGTGGCGGCTGCGGGCGTTTCCTGTGCCGTCATGCTTTGAACGACGACGAGCGGACCGCCCAGGAGGAAAGCGGGCAGATCGGGTGCGGCGGGCGAGGCGGCGCTGCGGCGGGCGGGGCCTGTCGCGGCGGCGATCACTTCCCAGTCGGGGCTGAGGAGGACGAGGTCGCTGGTGTTGCGTGGGATCATGGTGCGGGCTCCGCGAGGTGTTGGCCCGGAGAGAACGCACGGGGTGAGCGGAGACCAGTATTACATAGGATGCGGGGAGGTGCAAGGCGCGGTGGGCTTGAGGTGCGCGCTTACGGCGAGCCGAGGCTTCCCCTGATGGGCGTGGCGGATCGGATTCTGCTGCAAGCCGCACAGAGTTGTGTCATGAGCGGGGGGAGATTGCACGGAAGTGTGGCGGCGAGCACAAAGTGCACGTTAGAAGGCCCAGCGTTGAGAGCCCGCATTGTGGAGGAGGGCGCGGGGGCGGCTGGGGTTGTGATTCCGTGCGCTCGTTGCGGAGTTTTGGGGCTGAAAGTTCGGCTGCGCGAATGGCCACATTCTGAGGTGGTCACAGTGCCAAGTAAAGGCAGGATCGCGGCGGCGATGAGTTGAGGGAGCTATGGAATTGGCGGGTTGCCGAAGATCATGCTTCCCTGAAGGGGAAGCATGCCACCCGATCACGGGCCGAAGATCATGCTTCCCTGAAGGGGAAGCATGCCACCCGATCACGGGCTGGAAGCGCGTGCCACGGGGGCTTGGCCGGCTTTGACCACGAGGGAGAAGTGGGGCGCGACTTTGACGAGGGGGCTTTTTGGCGCCTTGATGGGGAAGTGGGTGGTGATGGGTTGGGGGAGAGTGGCGTCAG
>CAYHQQ010000092.1:0-13306 GCA_964358855.1 uncultured Phycisphaeraceae bacterium | reverse complement strand
GCTCCTTGTCCTGCAGTTCCACGCTGTTCACCTTGGTGAGATCAAAGCTGCGGATCCCCGTGCCCGTCACCAGGTTCAAGAACGCGACCTGCACGGGCTTCTGACTCTGCCCCTGTGCCTGCTCACGCATCTCGACACCCAGAATGGTCCCCGAGACGGCCCCCTCGTTGGTTGTCACGCTGGCAACGGCGCCCCTGAGCTTGCCCAGGAGCTTGGCCAGGTCGGGGTTGTCCGAAATGTCAACACCAAAGCTGGCCAGGCGCTTGGAGAGAGGTTCCTTGGACCCATACGAAATCCCCTCGATCTGCCCACCTGAAAGATCCAGCACGACCATGGACTTCAAGATGTCGTTGATCTGCTCGGTCTTGAACCGCAATTGCACCGACGTGTCGCCGTCGATCTGGCCTTGGCGTTGGAAGCTGCCCACCCCCGAGCGGTACATGGTGATCTTGCGGATATCGAGAGGGGCGGGCTTGGCGGCGGCCTTGAGTGCTTCGGCCTTGGGGGCGGGCGCCGGCTGGGCCATCGCCACGACCGGCAGGGCGGCCGGGGCGAGGCCAGCGGCCAGGAAGAGGACGGCGGTGTGGCGACGGATGGTCAGGGCGGAGGAGCGAGCGATGGTCATGGGGATCTCCTGGAGTGGGTTCGCTGCTGGAGCGCTGATGGAAGTGGGAGGGTTCACCAGCCTATGGGACGATACGCCCGAACCCACGCCGACCGGGCGGGAGGTGGTCTTGGAGGCGTGGGCGCATGAAAAAACCGCCCGCGTCTTTCGACGCGGGCGGTGGAATCGAGCGTGATAGAACCTGTCTGACGATCTGGGCTTAGGCCCGGAGGCCTAATGCCTGGATATCAGGGGCAGGGGGTCTCGAAGGCCACGACGAAGGCGTCGTAGTCGAAGAAGTCGGCGGTGCCGTCGCCGTCGAAGTCAGCGTCCTTGCCGGGGGGGCAGACGATGCCTTCGAAGCAGTTGACGTACGCGTCGTAGTCAAAGAAGTCGACGGTGCCGTCGCCGTCGAAGTCGGCGGGGCAGCCGGTGGGGCCAGCAACGCCGTACATGGTGATGTGGAACTGGGCGTAGGGCGGGTTGTTGTCGGTGGGATCCCAGCCGCCGAAGAACCAGCAACCCGGCCCGGTCGGGCCGGTTTCCTGGAAGGCGTCTTCGGTGCCGGGGGCTTCGATCGCGGGGTTGACGATGTACATGCCCAGGTTGGTCACGAGCGGCCCGTTGGTGAGGTCCCAGGAGCTGTCGTAGGAGAACTGGTGGCCGGCGGTGAGGCTGAACTCAACGCCCGTCAGGTCGATGGTGATGATCCAGCCGTTGGAGCCGTTCATCGGGAGGCCGGTAATCCCGTAGAGAGCGACTTCGGCGGCCTCGCCGCCACAGGTCGCGTACACGTCCGAGAAGCCCATGAACAGGTCGCCGGTCTGCGTGCCGTCGTCGGGGGTGCCGCCGCCAGCGTAGTACGTGATGTCGAAGGTGTCGAAGGTGGCGTCGGCGTCGAGCACGCCCTCGTCCCAGCAGATGTTGCCCTGGCTGCCACCGGTGCCCGTGCCGTTGTCGGTCGGGTAGTAGAAGCCGCTGTAGTTCGCGCCGCCGAAGCCCCAGACGGGGTCGCTGCGGCTCACCACGCCGTCAACCACCAACTCGCCAGTGGCGTAGTTGTAGTAGGCATGCTTGAGGGGCAGGCCAGCGGGGAGACGGGTGGGGTTAACGACGCCCGGATTCGCAAACGCCGAACCGGCGCAGGCGAGCCCTGCCAACACAACCAGATTCTTCAATGTCATAAAATTCCCTTCCAAGGTCTCTCCCCTGACCGGGGAGACAGATCTCCGTCAACACGCCGACGGATACGACTGAGGAGCCAAACGGCCGCTCATCATCTAAATTACCACAAATTCCTGCAAAGGGAACCAGAATCTTCAGACCTTTGCGAAAAAGCAGGCGATCGTCCAATATCCCCGTGAAACCGTCGAGGTCACAGTGGCGCGTGGACTGAGAACCACAGGCAGGCCGCCGGTCAGCTTTGATTGTTCGTACGACGTTTGTAGATTACTTCGGTTCCGGCGTGGGTTCCGGCGTGGGGGCGGGGGTCGGCTGGAGCGGAACCAGGAGGTTCTCCTGGGGCGTGGTCGGCAGGGGCCCGACGGGCTCGGGGCCGGTCGGCTTGACGGGCTGCAGGAGGTCCGAGAGGCGCGTGGCGAGCTGTTTGGCGTTGGTTTCGGAGATCGCGTACGCCCAGCCGGCGAGCTTCGTGGTCAGGTCCGTTGCTTCCTTTTTGACGTCCTCGGCCGACTTGCGGCTCGTCGGGGCCGGGGCTTCTGGCGTCTGGGGCGTCGGGGTAGCCGGGGCGGGGACCACTTCTTTCTCATCGAATGCGGCGTCGAACGTGACCCAGTATTTCGCGTCCTTGCGGGTCACCTTCGCCGTTACGACCAGGCCATCGAAGGTGGAGTAGCGGACGGTCGCTCGCGAGAACGGCGTTGCGGCGGCGTCGGGCAGAACGGGCCCGGCGGGGTCGCTCTTGGCGAAGTCCACCTCGGCCAGGGGCCGCACGTCGTCGATCAGCACGTAGCCGACGACCGAGACGGGGGCGTCGACGACGGCCGGTTCCTTGAGCTCACGACCGGGTGGCAGACCTCGCAGCGCGAAGTTGACGTCCTTCTCGCTCTCGCGGAAGAGCTCGAACGTGCCGGCCTTGGCGGCGTCGTCGGCGGCGGGGTCCTCGTGGCGCGTGACGGTGACGCTGCGGATGCGCGAGCGGTCGAGTTGCAACACGGTGCGTTCGATCCACTGCATCGCGTCGGTCTCGGGTGTGAGCGAGCCAAAGACCAGGTACGACTGGGCGTCGCCGGCCTTGCGCGCGTAGAAGGCCGAGCGGTTGCGGCTGACGGGGTCGGGGGCGCCCGCCTCGGCGCTGTTGCCGACGATGATCGAGGCGACGACGCCGCCGCCAGCGTCCTTGAGCGTGATGAGTTTGCCGGTGGAGCCCGGCTTGTCGGGCTCGTCGACGCCGATCATGGCGTAGCGCTCGGGCTTGGAGGTCTTCTCCTGCGCGATCCGGAGGTTGGCGACCGTGCCCAGCACCGTGTTCACGCGATCGGCGAGCGCGGGGTAGTTGTGCTTGTCGCCCAGGGTCCAGGGCGACTTGGCGTCCGCCCGCCTGAACGTGAGCGTGCGCGTCGAGTCTTTCATCTCAATCGAGGTGACGCCCGGGACCTTCTCGGCGACGCCCGGGAGCATCGTCACGCTCTCGCCCGTGTCGACGGCCTTGGGCGTGTCGGTGCTCCTGGGGCGCGAGACCAGGAGTGCGGCCGCAACCAGGACGATGGTGAGCAGGGCGAGGACGGCGAGATTCTTGGGATTCATGTCGGTGTGCTCGCGGGCGGGACGCGGGTGTCGAGGTTGGGGGTGAACGATGCTCAGGTCTTGGCGACGGCGCGACGGGATGAGCGGTAAAGGCCCAGGGCGACGGCCAGGAGAGCGACGCAGGCGGGCACGAGCCCGATGTTGAGGAATTTGACCGCGGTGCCGAGCTTCTCGATCACGCGGTCGCGCTCGAGCATGACCAGGCGCAGGTCGCGCTGGGCGCTGATGCGCTCCTGGCGGAGCTCCTTGTACTTCTCGAGTTGCTCGGGGGTGACCTGGAAGTTGTTCTCGGGGCTGGGCGTCTGGGACTTCAAGGCCTCAGAGAGCTTGTCCTCGGACTTCCTGAGCTTGTCCTCGGCGGCCTTGACCTTCTCGATGGTCTGCTTTTCGGCGTCCTTGCGGATCATGTCGACCTTGTCGAAGGGGCGGCGGGAGGCGCCGCGGGGACGGATGGAGAGGAGCTCGGCCGAGCCGGTGAGGTTCTCGACCCCCAGGGTGAGAAGCTGGCCGTTGCTGGCCAGGGGGATGTAGACGCGCTGCTTGCCCATGCTCATCTCGCGGAGCCACGCGCGGTCGTTGAGCAAATCGACGTCGGCGACGAGCACGATGTTGGCGGCGACCTTTGTCTCAGCAAGGTGCTTGGACTTGTCGGGGGCGGGGGGCGGGGGAGTGCCGGGAGCGGCGGGGGGAATAGGGGGGCCGTTCTCGAACGCGGACTTGACGTTGCCCGTGAGGCGGGCGGCGATGGCGAGTCGTTCGCCTCCGGGGATGAACTTCTCGATGAGCTGGGAGGGTTCCTGCACGAACTGGACCTCGCCCTTGTCGATGAGCATCGACTCCTCGCTGGAGGAGAGGAGGGGATCGATGGCGAGCTTCTTGCCGGTGAAGCCGGGCTTCTCCTTGATCGCCCCGGCGAAGAAGGTGTTGATGGTCTCCAGGGCACGGCCCACGTCGTCGGTCTTGCTGATCGCGTCGTCCTTGAGCATGAGGAACTGCAGGAGCGACACGTTGACGATCCGGTCGTTCTGCTGCATCGGCTGCGTCGCGGCGAAGGTCTTGTCGAGCACGACCTTGTCGGGGACGATCTCCACGCCCCAGGCGTCCAGGAGCTTTGCGAGCGAGCTGCTGCGGTCGGCCATCAGGGCCTGCATCTGGTCGCGGGCGTTGATGGAGTCGTCGGTCTGGCAGAGGGGGTCGACAAAGGCGATGAGGCGTCCGCCGCGCATCACGAACTGATCGATGGCGTAGAGCGTGGCGTCGGGGAGGCTCTTGGGGTGGACGACGACGAGCACGTCGATGTTGGCGGGGACCTCGGTGATGCTCGGCTGGAGCACCTCGGCCTTGAAGGCTTTCTCGAGCTCGGCGAAGGCCTGCCACTTGGGCTTCTGCGAGGGCTGGCGGGTCTGCGGGTCGAACGTGAAGCCGCCCAGGCCCACCGAGCCGAGCATGCCGACGGTCTTCTTGTCGGTCGACTTGAGGGAGTAGATGATCTTCGCGAGGTCGTACTCGAGCAGTCGCTCGGAGCCGGGATCAAAGCGCGGAATGAGTTCCTTGCCGGTAGTGCTGTTGGTGCCCACGAGCCCGAAGAACAGGACGTCGCCCTTGTCGTTGACGGGCTGGGGTTCCAGGCCGCTCTCGGCGGCCTGGGCCTCCTCGTCGCTGTAGGGCTCGGGGTTGACGATCTTGAGGCGGATCTTGCCCTTGGACTCGAAGGCGAACTCCTCGAGCATCTCGCGGACGCGGGTGCCAAAGGCTCTGATCGCCGGCTTGTCGACCGCGGCCTTGGCCGAGAAGTAGTACGTGAGGTTGATGGGCTCGTCGATATCGCGAGCGATCTTGCGGGCGCCCTCGGAGAGCGTGTAGAGCTTCGAGGCGGTGAGATCGATGCGGGCCGAGCTCAGCGCGTTGTTGGAGAGAATGTTGATCGCAAAGAAGAGGGCGATCAGCATCACGAGCCCGGCGAGTCCTGTCAGAGTCTTGTTCATGTCGGTTGTCCTCCGCACGAAGGTGCGGGATTGATCGGGGTTCGTTGGAGGTCACTCGGCCTTTTTCATCTCGAGGATCACGCCCGTTGCGGCGACGAAGGCGACGATGAGCGAGACGAAGAAAACCAGGTCGCGGATCTCAAGGACGCCCTTGCTGATCGACTGGAAGTGCGTGAGGAAACTGAAGCCGGCGATGGCGTCGACCACGACCGCGGGCGCCCAGCCCTGGAAGAACTCCAGCACGGGGGGGAAGCCCGCGAGCAGGAACGCGAAGCAGACGACCACAGTGATGATGAAAGCGATGACCTGGCTCTTGGTGGCGGCCGAGACGGCCGAGCCGATCGCCAGGAATCCGCCCGCCATCAGCGCGCTGCCCACATACCCGGCGAAGATCACGCCGTTGTCGGGCTTGCCCAGGTAGTTCACCGTGATCCACATCGGGAAGGTGAGCGCGAGAGCCAGGATGGCAAAGAGCCAGGCGGCGACAAACTTGCCCACGACCGCCGCGGCTCGGGAGATCGGCAGGGTCAGGAGCAGCTCGATCGTGCCGCTCTTGCGTTCCTCGGCCCACAGACGCATCGCCAGGGCGGGGATGAGGAAGAGGTAGAGCCACGCGTGGGCGTCGAAGAAGGGCTGCAGATCGGCCTGTCCGTTCTCAAACCACGGCGAGAGCTGGAAGGTGAAGACACCCGCCAGGATCAGAAAGATGACGATGAAGACGTACGCGACGGGGGTGATGAAGTACCCCGCAAGCTCGCGTTTGAGAACCGGAAAGAAGCCTCGCATCGAATCCCTTTCACTTTGCTCTGGGCCGGGTTGATTTCCGGGGACCCAGGAGCACTGCTCTGGAGAGCAGTGCCACCGACCACGCACCGCTCTGGAGAGCGGTGCCACCGAGAGGAAACTACGCCGCGGTGATCTGGCGGAAGACATCGTCGAGCTTGCCCGACTGCACGTGCATCCACTCGACCTTCCAGCCCTTCTGGGTGACAAGCCGGGCGACCTGGTCTGCGATGAGCTTGCCGGGGGCGGGCATGACCGTGCAGCGGACGAGTGTGGAGCCGCCCTCCTCGCTCGAGCCGCCATCCTCAACGCCCGCGACACCGGGGAGTTTGGCCAGATCGTCGAAGATCAGGGCGCCGGGCGGGGGGCGCAGGCCCAGCGCGACCGAGTTGTGGAAGCGTGACTTGGCCAGAAGGGCCGCGGGCGTGCCGTCGCTCACGACCTTGCCCTTGGCGATGATGACGGCCCTGGTGCAGACGGCGTCGACCTCTTCGAGGATGTGGGTGGAGAGGACGATGGCCTTGCCGCCACTGGCGGCCATGTCGCGAATGAGCTTGCGGACCTGGTGCTTCTGGTTGGGGTCCAGGCCGTCGGTCGGCTCGTCGAGGATCAAGACGTCGGGGTCGTGCAGGATCGCCTGGGCGAGCCCCACGCGACGCTTGAAGCCCTTGGAGAGCGTGTCGATGGGCTGGAAGAGGACGCCCCCGAGCTGGGTGAGTTCGACCGCTCGGTCGATCTTGGACTGGAGCTGGGTGCCCGAGAATCCGCGGACCTGGGCGATGAACTTGAGGAAGCCCGCGGCGGTCATGTCGGAATAGAGGGGTGCGCCCTCGGGCAGGTAGCCCACGCGGCTCTTGACGGCCAGTGGATCGGAGACCACATCGTGCCCGCACACGCTGATGGAGCCGCTGGTGGGCGACAGGAACCCGGTGATCATCTTCATGGTGGTGGACTTGCCGGCGCCGTTGGGCCCCAGAAAGCCCAGGACCTCGCCCTTCTTGACCGTGAGGTCGAGATGGTCGACGGCGAGGATGGTGCCAAAGGCCTTGGTTAATCCGGCGGTAACGATCATGTCGCTCATTCAGCCAACCTCATCTTTGCTGGGGGTGTGTGTGGTTCGTGGCCCTTGGGATCGACCTCAAGACCATGGTGATCGGACCAGGGCGGCGGCAATACTAGCGACGGACAGGGGGGTTGGGTTCGCGCCGGGCGCCACAAACCTTCCAGGCGGTCCGGGCGTCCTGTCAAGAGGTTCCGATGGGCAAGGTGGGTGGTTTCTCGCCCCTTTGAATTGGAAGATGGCAGTGGACGTGCTCCTGTGGCCGAGGCGTCCGGCGTGAGTCTGGCCGCGAGGGAGTTTGCATGTCACTTCAACACACGATCCAGCCGATCGAATCGGGCGAGAAATCGCTCATCGTCGAGTACGCCCACGGCTTTGCCATCGCGACCATCGCCGAGTCGAGCCTGCGGGAGTACTTCGCGCAAGTGGTTGGAAATGAACTGCTTGAGCTCGCCCACCGGGCTCGGGGAAACGTCGTGCTTCGCCACGATCTGGTCTGGGAGTTTGGAAGCTCGTGGATCAACGAGCTGCTGCGGCTCGCGGCCCACTGCAGCGGGCTGGGGGGCAAGCTGGTGGTGCTGGGTATGAGCGAGCGAGGCGAGGCGGTCATGAAGGCCACCGGCCTTGACCGCCGGGTGACCCTGGTGGACTCCCCGGCGTCGCTTCGCAAGGCACTGAAGCTGTCCAAGTCCGATCATCTGATGGACTCGCTGTTCACGCCGCTGGTCCCCAAGGAAGAATCCAAGCGGGCGGCGTGATCGTGTTATGTTCGGGTCCAAGGTGAGCCTTGGTGCGGGGTGGAGGGAACCCCGGCCTTGGGAATCAACGAACTTTCGGGTAGAGTCTGCGTATTGCCCCGCCGATGGTGTGGGGCTGGACTGCCCTAGAGGAGTTCGTCGATGAGATTGGCCTTGGCGTCGCGGATCGCGATTGCAACGTGCGTGGCGGTGTGCGGGCTGGCGGCCGGCATGGGCGATGACAACGCGGGTGTTGTCGCCCGGGCGGGCGTGCTCAATCTGCGCGTGGGTGATGTCGCGATCGGGACGCTGCCGAGCCTGCTTGGCGCCGCGGCGTTTGAGCCGCAGCTCGAGCACGTGATCGTGCTGGACGGGGCGATGACGCCCGAGCGATCGGCGGCGCTGTCGGCGTTGGGCGTGGTGGTCGACGAGTACCTTCCGACCAACGCGTTTGCGTCGCGTGTGGCGGGGGTGAGCCCGGCCGCGCTGAGGGCGCTTGGATTTGTGACGGGCGTGTATGTCTTTGACGAGGCGTGGAAGGTCGCACCCGATCTGGGTGTTCGCGTGTACACCTCGGGCGAGCGGCAGCAGATCGCGCTCCAAGGCCGCAGCGCGGCGGCGGTGAGCCTGTTCTCGGGGCGCCCCGTCGAGGGCGCTCTGGCGGCGATCCGGGCGATCGCCGGTGTGCAGGTCCTGTCGTTCGACAGCGAGGGCGGGGCGTTTGTGATCTGGGCGACATTGCCCGCGGGGAGCGAGCGGACGATCGCGAGCCTTCCCGACGTGCAGTTCATCGACGACATGACCGAGATCGTGGAGCGCAATCTCGCAGCGCGGTGGATCGTGCAGAGCAACGTCTCGGGGCAGTATCCGCTGACGGCCCACGGGCTGACGGGCCTGGGCGAGATTGTGGGCGTGATCGATGGCGGGCTGGACCCCAACCACTGCTCGTTCCTGGACGCGGTCAATCCCGTGGGCCCCTTGCACCGCAAGATCGAGGCGTGGAACGGCGGGTTTGCCGCCAGCTCGCACGGGACGCACGTCGCGGGGACGGTGCTGGGCGACGCGGGCGCGGAGAACAACACCAGGGGGCACGCGTACGGCGCGAGGCTGGTGTTCAACTACTACCCATCGATCAACGAGAGCTCGCTGTACAACCGGTTCGACCTGCACCGCTCGCAGGGAGCGTTCGTGCACAACAACAGCTGGGGCAACGACAACACGACCCAGTACGACGTGCTCTGCCGGGCGATCGACAACTTCCTTTGGACCCACGACGACAACTTCATCGCCTTCGCCGTCTCCAACGGCGCGACGATCACCAACCCCGAGAACGCCAAGAACAGCCTCGCGGTCGCCGCGTCGGGAGGGAGCGGTTCGCAGCACAATTTCTGCTACGGCGGCACGGGCCCGACCCCCGACGGGCGTCGCAAGCCCGAGGTGATGGCCCCGGGGTGCAGCATCCCCTCGGCGTGGGCCGGGACCGAGTGCCTGACCACGTCGATGAGCGGCACGTCGATGGCGACTCCGGCGGTGTCGGGTGTGGCGACGCTGATGCACCAGTACTTCGCCAGCGGTTACTACCCCAGCGGCTCGCCCAGTGCGTCCGACGCGTTTGCGCCCTCGGGAGCGCTCATCAAGGCGTGCCTGGCCAACAGCGCGGTCGACATGACGGGAATCGCGGGCTTCCCTTCCAACCGCGAGGGGTGGGGGCGGATCCTCGCCGACAACGTCCTGTACTTCCCCGGTGATGCGCGCCAGCTCATCGTGCGCCAGGCGTTCAACAATCAGGGCGGCGCACTCTCGACTGGCCAGACGGCGCAGCTGCGCGTCCGGGTGCGATCGTCGACGCAACCGCTCAAAGCCACCATGACCTTCTTCGACGCCCCCGCCGCGGTGAGCGCCACCAGCGCGCCCATCAACGACCTGGATCTCCTGGTCGACAGCCTCCCGGGCGACGTCCTGGTCGGAAACAACTTCAGCGGCGGCTTCTCACGCGACGGCGGCTCGCCCGACCCGCTCAACAACCTCGAACAGATTCTTGTGGCCACGCCCACGCCCGGGACCTGGCTCGTCCGTGTGCCGGCGACGGCGGTCAACGTCGGACAGCAGGGGTACGCCCTGGTGATCTCCGGCGATGTCGAGGTGCTCTGCCCGGCCGATTTCAACGGCGACGGGGCGCCCGACTTCTTCGACTACGACGAGTTCGTGATGGCCTTTGAGGCCGGCACGCCCTTCGCGGATTACGACGGTGATGGCACGGTCGATTTCTTCGACTACGACGCGTTCGTTGTGGCGTTCGAGGTTGGATGCTGAAAGGCAGTTCAACGCGGAGGACACGGAGGACACGGAGGACACGGAGGACACGGAGGGGCACGGAGGAAGACCGGATCCAGTGAGGGGGATGATGTCGGGAGGGCTGAAGGCTGAACTTAGAGGCTGAAGGCGGAGTCAATTCCGCCTTCAGCCTTCGAGTTCAGCCTTCTTTCTTGGCGTTCACCGTGTTCCGCCGTGTCCTGGGTGTTTCAATGTCTCGCAGAGAGCCGCGGGAAATGAATCACCTCGATCGCTCGGGGGGTTTGCCGTCGATGGTGAGGGTCACCTTGCGTGAAGGTGTCTTCTTGCCGCCGGGGAACCAGGAGCGAGGGAGGAGCATCCTCAGCACGGCGTAGAGGGCGATGAGTGAGATGAGGGTGGCGACCCAGAATTGCCAATCGTCCAGAGGCAGGGTGAGGGCGAGGGCTGCGTTCACGAGCGTCCTTTCAGGCAATCCCATTCCACAGCAGGACCTGTCGCACGACGAGCGCGGCAAGATAGGCCAGCCCGCACATCCAGGCGAGTTGCAGGAAGGCCCACTTGGCGCCGCCGGCCTCGCGGGCGGTGACGGCCAGGGTGGGGAGGCATTGCATCGCCAGCACGTAGTAGACCAGGAGCGACCAGCTCGTCGAGGTCGTGAAGATCGGCGTGCCGTCGTCGCGCGTCGCGTGCTGCACCTGCTCGATGACGCCCTGGTCTTCGTTGTCGTCGCTGCCGGTGGTGACCACCGCGAGGGTGGAGACAAAGACCTCGCGGGCGGCGAAGCTGCTCACGACACCCACCGAGAGCTGCCAGTCGTAGCCCAGAGGGGCGAAGATCGGCTGGATGCCGCGGCCCAGCATCCCCGCGAAGGACCTGGCCTTGGCGTCTTTGGCCTCGAGCAAGTCGGCCTGCGCCCGGATCGGTTTGGCGGCCCTGGGATTGGTTTGTTCGAGGGCATCGGCCTGCTGGTGCAGAGCGACGGCCTCGGGCGGCGGCTCGCTGTGCGGGTAGGCCCCCAGCCACCACATCACCACGCAGATCGCCAGGATGTTGGTGCCCGCGTTGCGGAGGAACATCCAGCCCCGGTCGTAGGTCGTGAGCAGCGCGGTGCGGATGCTGGGGAGCTTGTACGTGGGCATCTCCAGGATCATGGGGCGGCTCGCGCCACGCAGAAACGTGCGACGCGCCAAGAGCGAGCTCAAGAGCCCGGCGGCGATGCCAAGGGCGTAGCATCCGATGAACGCGAGAGAGCCGGCCCAGGGGCGGTCTTTGAAGAGCAGCGTGGTGAGGAGGATGTAGACGGGAAGACGGGCCGAGCAGGTCATGAAGGGTGCGACGAGGATTGTCGCAAGGCGATCGTTGAAGTTGGGGATGGCGCGGGTGGCCATGATGCCCGGGAGAGCGCACGCGTGGCTGCCCAGGAGCGGGACAAAGGCGTGCCCGGGCAGGCCAAAGGGGCGGAGCAGTCGATCCATGAGCATCGCGGCGCGGGCGAGGTAGCCGGTGTCCTCGAGCAGGGACATGAGGAAGAAGAGCACGCAGATCTGCGGTACAAAGACGGCGGTCGCGCCCACGCCGGCGACCACGCCCTCGGAGATGAGGCTCGAGAGAATGCCCGGGGGAAGCCAGGATTTGATCGCCAGGGAGAGCGCGCCAAAGACGGTCTGGATCCAGTCCATCGGATACTTCGCGAGGCTGAAGATCGACCAGAAGAGCCCGGCCATCACCGCCAGAAGCACGACGGGGCCGGCCAGGGGGTGCATCGTGACGGCGTCGATGCGGTCGGTGACGTCGGCGCTGCGCCGAGACTGCGGCGGCTCGCCGGGTTTGGCAAGGCCCGTGCACCTGGCGTAGAGCTCCTCGGCCCAGTGCTCCAGTGCGTCGACGGCGCCTGGAGGAGTCTGGTTTGGGATGACGGCGGCGCACAGCAGCGGCACCAGAGCGGCGACATTCTCACCCGTGCGGGCGGAGACCTCGACCACGCGACAGCCCAGCTCGTGGGCGAGCGTCGACGCGTTGATGACGGCGCCGTCACGACGGGCCAGGTCGATCATGTTGAGGGCGATGACGGTGGGAAGACGCCGGCGCAGGGTCTCGCCGGTGAGAAGCAGGCCGCGGGCGAGATTGGTCGCGTCGAGCACAATGAGCACGGCGTCGGGATCGGCGGCCCGCTCGCCCTTGGGGGCCAGGCGCCCGGCGAGAACCTCGCGACAGACAAACGCTTCGGTCTGCTCGAGTTCAAGGGAGTAGACGCCGGGAAGGTCGATCAGCTCGATCGTGGTGCCCGGGGCCTGGCCTTGGACAAGTCCGACTCGGGCTTCCTGGGTTGTGCCAGGGAAGTTGCTGGTCTTGGCCCGCAAGCCCGAGAGGCGATTGAAGAGCGTGGTCTTGCCCGCGTTGGGATTGCCGAGGATCGCGACGCGAAGGGCGCCCTCGGGCACATCGACGTGGTGGGTGGGCTCGCAGTATCCGCAGTCGGGCTGGGACTGGGTCGCTGGGGCGGAGGTGTCGGGGCCGCCGGTCGCCCTCGAGTCGCTCATCGCTTCACGCTTCCCGCTTGAGGGTGATTCGTCGGGCGAGCCCTCGGGCGATGCCGATGCGGCATCGGCACTGGCAGCGGCAGGTGTGCCCGCTGATCACTTCGGCGACGGTGGGCTCGCCCACGCGGCACACGCGGATCATGGCGCCCCCGCGAAGGCCCATCGCGCGAAGCATCGCCGCGTCGGCGGCCTCAAGATCGACGCGTTCAACGATGTAGATCCCGCCCACCCGGGCGGCGTCCAGCGAGAAGAGCCCCGGGGCATCCGGAGGTCGCTGGGCGGATGTCAGAACTGCGGGCATGGACGACTCTAGCGCATTTGAGACTGGGTCGCAAGCGCCGGCATGATGAGGTTGAAGGGCGCGTGTGCGGCTGGTTCAGGCCGCGTTGCCTGGTCGTTCGTGTCCGCCAAAGAGCTGGCGGTCGGCGATGAGTTTGTACGTGGGGCAGCGGGCGAGCAGTTCGGCGTGGGTGCCGCTGTCGATGATGGTGCCGTGGTCCATGACGACGATGCAGTCGGCGTGGATGACGGTGCTG
>CAYHQQ010000091.1:0-13342 GCA_964358855.1 uncultured Phycisphaeraceae bacterium | reverse complement strand
ACGATTCCAGCAGGCTAACTGAATGGCATTCCAAAGTGGGGCGGTCAGTGGTACCCCCACTACCACCACTACCTACCGATCGGGATCGTCTGCCTGCGCGCGATTGCCGAGTAGGCCTCGATGACGGCGCGGACCTGGGAGCTGGCCTGGCGCTGGGTGGCGACGAAGGAGCGGGCGGAGGCGGCGAGTTCGCGGCAGGCGCGGGGGTCGCGGAGGATGGCCAGGAGGCCTTCGCCCCAGGCGCGACCGGTTGAGGAGCCGATGAGGCGGGCGGTGAAGCCGTTTTGGAGGGAGGAGACCATGGGGTCGGCAGCGGCGACGACGATCATGCCGCCGGCCATGGCTTCGAGGAGGATCGAGCGCTGCTCGCCGCGGGCTTCGGGGACGATCAGGAGGTCGCCATCGAGCACGAGGTCGCGCCGGGCTTCGAGTTGATCGATCAGGGTGAGGTTGGGGACGATGCCCAGCTCGTTGGCGGCTTTCCAGAGTTTGGTGCGCTGGGCGGCCTCGGCGTCGACGAAGATGAGCGTGTCGGGGCGTTCCTTGACGACGTCGGCGAGTCCCAGGATCGCGGCGGTGAATGAGCCCTGATCCTGGCCGCTGCCGATGACCATGGCGGAGAGCGGGCGATCGGTGTCGAAGGGAAGACGTGTCGCGCTGGGCGTAAAGACGCCCCAGGGGGCCGAACGGACGGGGATGGCGACGCCGGCGGCGGCCAGGGCGCGGTCGATGGCCTGATCGGGCGAGAGGAGCATGAGGCGGCGGGTTTGGTCCTTGGTTTCGCTGAGGGTCGCGGCGCGAGAGACGAGGCCGGCACGCCAGACTTCCAGGATCATCGGGGCGCGTTCGAGACGCCCGAGTTCCATGGCCATGGCCCATGTGCCGCCGCCCCAGGCGTGGATGATGTCGGCGACGGGCTCGTCGTCGTCGAGACCTTCGGCGCGGCGGACGGCGGCGCACAGACGCTGGGCGCGGATGCCCAGAGAGAAGGGGATGGCGGCGTCGCTGTAGGTGACGGCGGAGGCGAAGACGGGCTGACCGGCACCGGAGGCGGCTTCTTCTTTGGCCGCGGCGCCGGCGGGGACCGCGTGGACGACGCGGATGCCGTCGTCGGCCAGGCCGAGTTCCAGGCGCGAGAGCATCGCCCGCTCGCGGGCGGCGAAGATGGTGTCGATGATGACCAGGGCACGCATGGGGGGAATATCGGTTGCGGTGGGTGTGGGAGTTCAGAAAGGCAATTCACCACAGAGAGCACAGGGGGCACAGTGAGGAGGCAGGGTTCAAGGCAGAAAGGCAGAAAGGCAGTGAAACTCGGAGGACACGGAGGGGCACGGAGGAAGGCTGGAGAGAGGGAGGGAACGGGAGAAGGCAGAAGGCTGAAAGTGAAGGCTGAAGGCGGAGTTGATTCAGCCTTCCGCCTTCACTTTCAGCCTTCTGCCTTTTCTTCCTCTGTGCTTTCTGTGACCTCTGTGGTGAACCTGCCTTACTCGATCTTGCCGCCGGACATGTCGTAGATCCAGGCGTCGCCATTGCGGGGCCAGTTCTGGACTTCGCCTTGGGCGAAGAAGAGCTTGAGTTCGCGTTCGGCGGCCTCGGGGCTGTCGGAGCCGTGGATGAGGTTGAAGGAGTTGGAGACGCCGAAGTCGCCGCGGATGGTGCCGGGGGCGGCCTTGGAGCCGAAGGTGGCGCCCATCATGTTGCGGGCGATGGTGATGGCGCCGTTGCCGCGGATGGCGAGTACGAGGACGGGGCTGGAGGTCATGAACTTGACCAGGCCGGGGTAGAAGGGGCGTTCTTTGTGGGCTTCGTAGTGGGTGGCGGCGAGTTGCTGGCTGATCTGGGTCATTTTGCAGCCGACGATCTGAAGGCCTTTATTCTCGAAGCGGGAGAGGATCTGGCCCATGAGGCCGCGTTGGACGGCGTCGGGTTTGAGGATGATGAGGGTGGTTTCCATGGGCGTTTGCTCCTTGTGGTTTTGGGGGGTGCCGCGGGGCTTTTTGGGGGGCTTTGGGGGAGGGGAGGATAGGCGCAGGGGGGGTGTTTGTCCGCGCGGATGTGCGGACGCCCGACGCGCGGTGCGATCGCCCATCATCGGAGCCCGAGGCACCAGCGAGGGTGGGCGTACGAAGTCCAGTTGTGTCATTCAATACCAGCGGCGTCCGTATGACCACCTTCGCTCGCACGTCGGGCACTGAGGTGTCGGCTCAGTACGTGAAGTTGGCGTTGGGGTGGGTATTGCCCAACGCGGCGGCCGCGGTATCGCCCAGGACTGCCGCCCCGGCGGGGGTCAGTTCGATCGGGCCGTAGGCATTACCCGCCACGATGTCCCAATTCACGCCATTGCTCGAGCAGGCGTTTCTGATGATAATGTTGCCGGCAACGTCCACGTCGATCCCGCGGTCGGCACCGATGCAGTTGTTTCCCTCGATGCGGTTGCCCGCGAACCTGGCATGGATGTTCGCGCCGTCACCCGGGATGGCGCCGTTGCCTGCGCAGGTGTTGTCACGGATGACGCACGACGCGCTGCACCGGATGCCGTCGAGGGTGCTTGCCCACACCGTGCAGTTGGCGACGGTTGAGGCGTTGTTTGTGCTGATGCCGATGCCGCCGTTGGAGCTTGCCGAACAGTTGGTGACCGTGCAGGCGTCGCTGGTTTCAAAGCCACTGCCGGCGTTGTCATGTGCGGAGCAGTTGGTGATCGTGGAGCCCGTGGCGGCGAAAACTCCCTCATTGGAACATCCCGTTGCCGTGCATTCGGAGACGGTGGAACCCGATCCTGCATAGATCCCGATCTGGCCGCCGCTCGCTGAGCAGCGTGAGATCACGGAGTTGTCGCTCCCAAGGATTCCAATCTGGATGTTGCCGGTGGCTTGCACGCCCTCGATACGACAGTTGGTCACCGGCCCGATCAGTCCTACCAAGTGAACGCCGTTCTGGCTCCAGTTGTGCACCGTGCCATTCACAATGGTGATGTTGGTCAGACCCGCGATTGAGACGTCCACACCGTTGAAGAGGCCCACGCCGGGGACGCCCGTGAGCCCAAAGCCATTGAGATCCAGCATCACCCCGCTTGCGACGATCTCGATGCCGTGCTTGCCCGCCACGCCGGTGATGTTGCCGGTGAGGTAGTAGGAGCCGGGCTGGGTGATCTTGAAGAGGCTGTCGGCGTCGCCCGGGGTGTTGGCGAGACTGATGGCGATGCGCGGCTCGACTTCGGTGAGCGTCTTGTAGGTGCCGGCAACGACGCCGGCGGGTGGGTTGAGCGGGCCGGCAGCGATCAGGACGCCCAGACCGACGCCCATGCCCATCGCCGCCGCGATCGATGCGATAGCGGTCCAACCACGCCAAGTCGACTTGTTCATCTGAACTCTCCACAGGAAGGGGCTTGCAACAACAGGCATGAGTATACCGATTAGGCATGTTGATTAAAGGCCGTTGTTGCCACGCGCGGCGGGGCGCGGTGGATCCGCAAGGACGACCCCAAGTCGGGTCATCCTGCCACCAAGCGACGGCGCCGATGGGTGGCATGGTGGTTAACGGACTTGCCTCGAATGCGTTGTAGCTCAGTAGGAGTAGTTGGCGTTGGGGTTGGTGGTGCCGATCGCGTCGGGCGCGAAGTTGCCGTTGACGGGCATGCTGGCGGGGCCGGTCCGGTCGAGGATGGGGCCGTAGAGGTTGTTGGCGGCGATGAGCCAGTTGGTGGTGTTGGCGGAGCAGGCGTTGCGAACGATGATGTTGCCGGCGAGATCGACGGAGATGCCGTGGTCGGCGTCGTGGCAACTGTTGCCCTCGATGCGGTTGCCGGTGCCCAGAGCGTGGATGCCCGCACCGCTGGCGATGAAGCCGTTGAGCGTGCAGAGGTTGTTGAGGATCAGACAATCGGAATCGAACGCGATGCCATCTTCTCCATTGGCGCGGACGACGCAGCCGGAGATCGTGGTGGAGTCGGGCACGCTGATACCTGCCTGGTCGTTGAAATTGACGACGCAGTTGGTGATGCTGCTCCCGCCGTTGATGGATTCGATGCCGATCCGGGCGTTGGCAAAGCTCACGCAATCGAGAACGGTGCAGCTGCCGTTGATGCTGATGCCGACGAAGCCGCACTCTGAGACGGTGCAGCCCGACACGAGCGAGCCGTCTCCGACTCTGATTCCTGTGAATCCGGCTCGGTCGACCATGAGGTTCGTGACGCGAGCGTTGGAGCAGACCCCGAGGTCGATGCCATCTTCCGTCCACTCTCGGATCGTGCCATTGGAGACGGCGACGTTCTCGCCGGAGAAGAGCCTGCCGCTGACGGCACAGAGCGAGCCGGGAACGCCGTTGAGCGCGAACCCCATGAGGTCGAGGGTGACGCCTCTGGCGGCGATCTCGACGCCGTGTCTGCCCGCGACGCCGGTGATATTGCCGGTGAGGTAGTACGAGCCGGGCAGGGTGATCTTGAAGAGGCTGTCGGCGTCGCCGGGCGTGTTGGCCGCGTTGACCGCGATCCGCGGCTCGACCTCGGTGAGCGTCTTGTAGGACGAGGTTACCGGTCCCGCGGGCGGGTTGAGCGGGCCGGCGGCCATCAAACCGGCGATGGCGCCCACGCACACGCAAGCGGCCGCACGCCCAACTCCAATGGTCGTCCAAACACGCATTGTCAGTCGTTTCATGGACTCACTCCCTTTGAGAACCAACACCTGCCTCATACTGACTCTCAGCATACCCGCTGGTGGTCAAAAGGCAACGGAGATTGTGGTGGAGGTGGAGCTATTGGCTCTGGCGTGAGCGGCCCTTGAATCGCTGACTGAACCACCCGTTGGGCGCTTCTCGTGCCCTTGGCGCACCGATCTGGCTGGCGCGCGGCGTTGGCGTGAGGAGTCATAGCCTCTCTCTACCGCATGCAACCGCGAAACAATCAACCTTCACGCCGCCCTGCCTCCCCCACAGGCACCTCTCCCACAGGCATCAGTCAGCTCCCGATCCTGGAGCGGCGAGGGGAGATCGAGGCGTTGATCCGGGCGCATCAGGTGGTGGTGATCACCGGCGAGACCGGGTCGGGGAAGACGACGCAGCTGCCGCAGATTGTGCATGCGATGAGGAGCGAAGGGGGAGGGAGAGGGCGGGCGATCGCGCATACGCAGCCGCGGCGACTGGCGGCCAGGGCGGTGGCGGCGAGGATTGCGGAGGAGATGGGGGTGAGGCTGGGGGCTGAGGTTGGGTACAAGGTGCGGTTTGATGATCGCACTTCAGCGAGTACGGCTATCAAGGTGATGACGGATGGGATGCTGCTGGCGGAGCTGGGCGGCGACCCCATGCTCGCGGCGTATTCGACGGTCATTCTGGATGAGGCCCACGAGCGGTCGCTGAATATCGACTTTTTGATCGGGTACCTGCGGGACCTCTTGCCCCGGCGGCCCGATCTGAAAGTCTTGATCACGTCGGCGACGATCGAGCCCAAGAGGTTCAGCGATTACTTCGGCGGGCAGGGCGTGGCGCCGATCATTGAGGTTTCGGGGAGGACGTTTCCGGTTGAGATGCGGTATCGGCCTCTCTCGGACGATGTGCCGGAGTTTGACAACGCGACGGTGCAGGCGATTGTGGAGGCGGTGGATGAGCTGGATGACCCGGGGGCGCCGGACGGAGGCATACTTGTCTTTTTGCCGGGTGAGCGGGAGATTCGGGTGACGGCGGAGGCGCTGAAGCGGGCGGGGGGTGGGGGGAGCAGGCTCGAGGTATTGCCCCTGTTTTCCCGGCTGACAAATCAAGAGCAGGATCGGATCTTTGCAAGGCCCACGTCGCTCGCTGACGCTCGCGGCTCTGTGGGGACGGGGCTCGCTGACGCTCGGGGCTCGTTGAGGCGTCGCGTGATTCTGGCGACCAATATCGCCGAGACGTCGCTGACGGTGCCGGGGATTCGGTGTGTGATCGATACGGGGCTGGAACGCCGGAACTTTTATGACCCGGCACGGAAGGTGTCGACGCTGCCGGTGGTGGCGGTGTCGCGGGCGTCGGCGAATCAGCGGTCGGGGCGGTGCGGGCGTGTGGCGGCGGGTGTTTGCGTGCGACTCTACAGCGAGGAGTCGTACAAGGGGCGGCCCGCGTTCACCGAGCCGGAGATCCGGCGGACGAATCTGGCGAGCGTCATTCTGCAGATGAAGTCGCTGGGGCTCCCTTCGATCGAGCAGTTTGCGTTCCTGGATCCGCCCGATGCGGCGGCGGTGCGGGACGGGTATGAGACGCTCTTTGAGCTGGGGGCGATCACGACGCGCGGGGCGGACGGGGCGATCACCGACATCGGGCGGGAATTGGCGCGGTTGCCGGTTGATCCGCGGGTTGGGCGGATGCTCGTCGCGGCGCAGCGCGAAGGGTGCGTGCCCGAGGTGACGGTTCTGGCGGCGGCGCTTTCGATCCAGGATCCGCGGGAGCGGCCGATGGAGCGGGCGCAGGAGGCCGACCGGGCGCACGAGGTGTTTCATCATGTGACGAGTGATTTCATCACGTTGTTGAATTTGTGGGAGCAGTATCGGCATGCGGCGGATGAGCTGACGAGCGGGCCGCTGGTGGGGTGGTGCAGGGATCACTTTTTGAATCCGTCGCGGATGAGGGAGTGGGGTGAGACGATTCGGCAGCTGACAGATCTGATCGACTCGAAGGCCGTCGAGGGACGTCCGCCAGCAACCGACATTGCCATCCATCGTGCCCTGCTCCCCGGGCTCATCAGCAATCTGGCGTGCCGCGATGATGCGGCGAGCAGCTGGGACTACAAGGGCGTGAAGGGGAACATCGTGAGCATGTTCCCCGGGTCGGTGATGTTCAAGAAGGGGGCCAAGTGGATCATGGCGGCGGAGATCGTGCGGACGACGAAGCTGTACGCACGCACGGTCGCACGCGTCGAGCCCGAGTGGATCGAGGAGCTTGCGGGGCACATGCTCGACCGGCAACTGACCGATCCGCACCTGGACTCGGAGACGGGCGTGCCCAGCGCGTGGGAGCGGTCGACGATGAACGGGATCGTGGTGGTGCCGCGGAGGCGGGTGGCGATCGCGGCGACCGACCCCGCCAAGGCCCGCGAGCTGTTCATCCGCGAGGGGCTCGTCGCGGGGAAGTGGGCGAGTGACGACGCGTACGTGCAGGCGGTTCGCGGCGTGCTCGATTCGGCGCGAACGCTTGAGGCGAAGTATCGGCGGCGTGATGTGCTCAGAGCGCCCGCGGAACTGGCGGAGTGGTTTGAGCGGAATCTGCCCAAAGGCGTGCGCGATCCAGCTTCGCTACTGGCGTGGCGGAGGGCGGAGGGCACGCTGGACCAGGCTGGCGTTCCGTCGCTTGGTGATCTGCTCCGACCGGGCGGGGCGGGCGATCCGGCCGACTTTCCCGATGAGCTCGTCGTCGCGGGTGAGGGCGGGGAGTTGCGTGTGCCGTTGACGTACGCGCTCGCGCCCGGATCGGAGACCGACGGCCTGACGGCCACGATCGCGCTGACGGATCTTCCGGCGCTCTCGGTGTCGCGGGCGCAGTGGCTGGTGCCGGGGATGCTTGCGGACCTTCTGGCGGCACTGTTCAAGCTGCTTCCCAAGGCCTCGCGCGCAATGATTGATGGCAAGGGCGACCTCCCCGGCGTGGCGGCGTCGTGCGCGGGGGTCATGGACTTTGGACAAGGCCTGCTCTCGGAGGCGTTGAGCGAGTCGCTCGAGGTGCTGCACGGGATCACGATTCCCGCCGACGCCTGGACGTTTCGAAACCTGCCCGTGCATCTGACGCTGCGGGTGCGCGTGGTGGATTCGTCGGGCAAGGAGATCGCGGCGGAGAGGGACCTTGAGGCGCTCCAGCAGCGCCTTGAGACCAAGGTCCGCAGAGCGAGGGCGGCGCACGCGCGGGCACGCTTTGAGCGCGACGGGATTCGGAGCTGGGACTTTGGTGATCTACCTGAGTCGGTGGTGGTGGAGCACGGCGGGGAGTTGCTGACGCTTCATCCGGCGATTGTGGACCAGGGTGATCAGATTTCGCTGACGCTCGTCGAATCGCCCGGCGAGGCGGGGGCGCTGAGTGCACGCGGGGTCCGACGCCTGTTCGCACTGGCGTGCCGCGAGCAGGTGGCGATCGATCTTGCCTCGCTGGGGCAGTGGTCAGAGCTCGTGCGTCACCACAACGCCCTGGGGACGACCGAGCAGCTGCGCGATGGACTGACGTGCCTGATTGCCGAGCGCGCATTCATGGCTGGGCAGGGCCAGGGATCCCTCATCCGCGGGGCGGCGGAGTTCGAGGAGCGGACGCAGGCAGGTTGGGGACGGCTCGGGCAGGTGGTGCGTGAGGTGGCTGACGTGGTCGGACGCACGCTCGAGCCGCGGTTCCTTGTGGCGCAGAGGCTCGCGCGGGGGACCAATCGCAACTGGGCGGCGAGTCTGGCGGACATCCGCGAGCAGGCGGCGTATCTGATGCCCGCTGGATTCTTGACGCTGGTGCCGTGGGAGCGGCTGCGGGAGTTTCCAAGGTATGCGGGAGGGATGAGAGAGCGGCTGTTGTCGCTGAGAGAGGACGGGTCGGGGTCGGACAAGGATTTGATGGCCCAGTTTGGGCCGCATTGGAAGAGGTTTACGGGGTGGGTGGCGGCGACGATGTCGGCGAAGAGGCAAACGGCGGAGATGCCGGCGCCGGCACGGGCAGCGTCGACCAAGGCGCCTTTGCCGCAGGCGCGGCGGGCGGCGGTGACGATCAATCTTGATGCGGGCGAGTGGGCGATGCAGCCGGGCGTGTTGCCGGCGTCGGTCGAACAGTATCGATGGGCGCTGGAGGAGCTGCGGCTGGCGCTGTTTGCGCCGGAGCTGGCGGGGAAGGCGGCGATGACGGTGGCGAGGGTGGAGGGGATGTGGAAGGGTGTGGAGAAGGCGTAGAGGAATGGCCACGCTCGCGCATGGGATTCGTTGATGCGGATTTATTTGGGCGCCGTCGTGAACCCAAGCGCCTTGGCGGTGCCCGCGTCGATCTCGCGTTTGCCGGGTTCGCCGTTGATCATGCCGAAGGTCCCGCCCCAGTCCCACATGCACCAGCCGATCTTGTTCTTGTCGAGGGCGGCGCGGAAGTCGGCGAGCCACGCGGTGCGGTACTTCTCGGGGGCGCCGCGGTACACGCCGAACTCGCCGCACCACACGACGGTGGCGTTGGCCTTGCTCCATTCGGCGGCCGCTTTCACGCGGTCCTCGATCTTGGCGGCGTTCCAGTTCTGCCCGCCGTACCACTTCGCCTCGCCGCGGGCTGAGTCGTCCTTGATGCCAGGGAGCACGGCCTTGATGATCTCGGCATCGCAGGGATACGGAATGTCCTTGAGGAATTTCCAGTTGGCCGAGCCCCAGGTCGCGGACTGGTGGGTGAAGGTGTAGGGCTCGTAGAAGTGGAAGGTGTAGATGACGTTCTTGTCGGCGATGGGGGTGATGAGTTTGAGGCCGTGGATAGAGCCCCAGTCGTTGCCGGTGAGGATGAGAGTGTGCGAGGGCGCTTTGGCGCGGACGGCGTTGGCGAGTTTGAGCTGGATGGCTTCCCAGCGTTTGGCATCCTCGTCAAAGATGGGCTCGTTGAGGAGTTCGAGGAAGAGCGAGTCGGGGCTGCGCGAGGAGAGATGTTCGGCGAGGGTCTCCCAATCTTTGACGAAGGCCTTCTCGCGATCCTGGGTGTACTTCTGGGTCGGGTCCTTGAGTTTCTTCTCGTACTCGGCCTCAACAGTGGTTCCCAGAGCGTGGAGGTCGACGACGACGGCGAGGCCGGCGTCCTTGAGCATGTCGAGGGTGGCGTCGAGTTTCTTGATGTTGCTGGGATGGAGCCTGCCGCCGAGTTTGTTGGTGAAGAACTGGGCGGGGTCGATGGGGAGGCGGACGTGGGTGATGCCGAGCGTTTTGAGGGCTGCGGCGTCGTCCTTGGTGAACCAGGCGGTGTTGGCGAAGCCTTTGGCACCGTTGACGGGCGACCAGTACCAGTGCGACAGATTGACGCCTCTGGCGAGCTTGGCGACGCGTTCGGCGGGCACGCCGGTCTCGGGCTCGACCGCCCCCACCTCCACCGGCGTCGCCACTCCAAACGTCAATGCCGCCAGAACGAGTGGTATCACCATGAGCGGATGATAAGGGCGGGCGATGGCGGCCGTCGGGGTTGGGTGGATGCGTTTGCCTTCTGTCCCAATTGTGCTCTTGGCTGTCTTGGGGGCATCCGGACGCTCAGAAGGGGCGTAAATTCTCCGATAGTTCAGGAAGTTCGCTTGGATTCCTGCAATGGATGTGGTACAAATAGGTCCTCGTGGTCGTTAATTGGAGGTCGATGCGTGCCCAGGTCTCTCAAACGTTCGATCATCGAGTCGCTGTGGGTCGCTTTGCCGCTCTGCGGCGTCATTTGGGCCTCGACGGGCTCCGCGGACCCCCAGACGACCGAGCTGGATTTTTTCACCCCGGGATCCCAGGCGCTCGAGCACTTCGACTCGTTTGAGACGTCGCAGGTCTGCTCCTTCTGCCATGGGGGGTACCAGGCGACACTGGAGCCTTATCGGCCCTGGAATTCGAGCATGATGGGGCAGGCGGCGCGGGACCCGGTGATGCTGGCGGCCCGGGCGATCGCCAATCAGGATGTGCCCGGCTCGGGGGCCTCGTGCGTGCGTTGCCACTCGCCTGTCGGAGCGATGAACGGGCACGGGGCGGCCGACGGGAGCCAGCTGGCCGACTACGACCTTGAGGGCGTTTCGTGCAGCGTCTGCCACCGGATGGTGAATCCGACGTACGTGGCGGGCCAGAGTCCGGCGGTCGATCTGGACATTCTGACGAATCTGGCGAACCCGCCGGTGAGCGCGCACAACGCGGCGTTTGTTCTCGATCCGTACGACCGGAGGCGCGCGCCCTTTACGCTCACGCCGCAGGCGACGTACCACGAGTGGCTGCAGTCGCCGTTCCACACCAAGTCGAACATGTGCGCGACGTGCCACGACGTGTCGAATCCGGCGTTCAGCAAGCAGCCCGACGGTTCGTACGCGCTCAACGCGGTGAACACGCCGCATCCGACGCAGAACAAGTTCGACATGTTTCCCGAGCAGCGGACGTACAGCGAGTGGAGCCAGAGCGCGTTCGCGCAGGCGCCGATCAACATGGGCGGGCGGTTTGGCGGGACCAAGCTCGAGGTGAGCACGTGCCAGGACTGCCACATGGGCGAGGCGACGGGCACGGCGTGCCAGCCGTTCCTGGGCGGGGCGGTGCGGGACGATCTGCCGCGCCACCACTTCAACGGCGGGAACAACTGGGTGCTTCGGGCGATCAACAAGATGAACGACCCGGGCGAGACGGGGCTGACCGATGAGTCGATCGACGATTCGATCGCGCGGGCCGAGAGCATGCTGGCGGCGGCGTCGGACCTCGAGGTTCTGATCGAGGAGGGCGGGCTCAAGGCGCGGGTGATCAACCAGACCGGGCACAAGCTCCCGACGGGCTACCCCGAGGGGCGGCGGATGTGGGTGAACGTGCGGTACTTCAACGCGCTGGGCGAGCTCGTTGGCGAGCGGGGCGCGTACGACGCGGACCAGGCGGTGCTGAGCGAGAACGACACGAAGGTGTACGAGGCGCACATCGGCATGGACGCGGCGATCGCGGCGATCAGCGGCAAGCCGGCGGGCCCGGGGTTCCACCTCGCGCTCAACAACACGTTCTTCAAGGACAACCGGATTCCGCCCATGGGCTTCACCAACGCCGGATTCGCGGCGGTGCAGGCGTCGCCGGTGGGCGCGACGTACGCGGACGGGCAGAACTGGGACGACACGCTCTACACGATTCCCAACGGGGCGGTCTCCTCGACGGTGCGGGTGTACTACCAGAACGCGTCGCGCGTCTACATGGAGTTCCTGCGGGATGAGAACGCGACCAACGACGCGGGCACGAGGCTTTGGACCGAGTATCAGAGGTTCAACCAGAGCCCGCCGGTGCTGATGGACGAGGTGACGATCTCGATCTGCCCGGGCGACTTCAACCACGACGGGGCGGCGGACTTCTTCGACTACGACGACTTTGTCGTCGCCTTCGAGGCCGGGGCAGCCAACGCCGACTTTGATGCCGACGGCACGGTCGATTTCTTCGATTATGACGCCTTTGTGGTCGCGTTTGAAACTCCCTGCTGACGGACCCGGCGGGACCCGGTTCTCCCGGATACAGTTGACTCCGTGAACACGGGACACACCCCACCACCACCGCCGGATGCCGAGCGTCGATCTGAATCCAAGCCTCCGGTATCGATCCGGCAGGTCGCCGCGGCCGCGGGCGTTTCCATCGCCACTGTCAGCCGCGTGATGAACAAGACGGGGGACGTGTCGGCGGACACAGCCGCCCGGGTCCGCAAGGTCGTGGAAGAGATGGGGTACGCCCCCAACCCCATGGCCCGGATGCTGGGCACGGGCGAGACGCGGGTGCTGGGCATCGCGATCCCCTGGTTCCACGGCGAGTACTTCACCGAGCTGCTGCGCGGGGCCGACGAGGAAGCGGTGCGCCTTGGGTATCACCTCATGGTGACGTCGATCACCACGAGCCCCGACGGCGGGCGACGCAACCGGATCGTCGGGTCGCGCCTGGTGGAGGGGACGGTGCTGATGATCGAGAAGCCGGAGAACCCGCTGTGGCGCGACGCCTTGGCGGCGGGGCTGCCGACGGTCGTGGTCGATACGGACCTGACGGCGTTCGGGCTCGACAGTGTGCTGCTGGACAATGACAAGGGGACGTCGGAGGCGGTGGAGCACCTGCTGCGGTGGGTCGATCCGAGCCGTCTGTACTTCGTGGGCGGGCCGATGGACAACTTCGACTCGCAGCGCCGGGCATCGGGATTCACGGGGGCCTTGGCCCGCCGCGGATACACGGCCCGGTCGGATCAGGTCGCTCTGGGCGAGTACTCGGTGGACTGGGGCAAGGAGTGGCTGCTGCGGATGCTCAAGGGCGGGCACGACATCGGGGCGATGGCGGCGACGGGCGTCTTGGCGGGGAATGATCAGATCGCGGTGGGGATCATGCGTGCGGCCGAATCGGCCAAGCTGTGGGTGCCGGATCAGCTTCGCGTGGTGGGCTTCGACGACACGCAGCTCTCACGCATGATCCGGCCGAGCCTTTCGACGGTGGCCCTTGGCATGGCCCAGGTTGGTGCGACGGCGATCCGGATGCTGGTGAGGCGCCTCGATGAGCCAGGGGCGCCGGCGGCGGCGGTGAAGATCCCGACGCGGCTGGTGGTGCGGGAGAGCTCGACGGCGATGACGTTCTGAAAGGCAAGTGAACAGGACTGAGGACTGAGGACTGAGTGAAGACAAAGGCAGAAGGCTGAACTTGAAGGCGGAAGGCTGAATCAATTCAGCCTTCCGCCT
>CAYHQQ010000090.1:0-13555 GCA_964358855.1 uncultured Phycisphaeraceae bacterium | reverse complement strand
ACGAAGCTGCAAACGCCTCCAACGCTTCCGCAAACTCAACCTCACCCGCGAGGCCCACAAAAAACGATTCCAGCAGGCTAACTGAATGGCATTCCCCCACTCTGACGCCCATAAACCAGTCGTGTCAAGGGCGGTCAGTGCTCTTGGGCGTAGGAACACGCGTGCAGGTCGCGCGTCCAAGAGCACCGGTACCACTGAAGCGAGTCCTCGAGCGAGAACCCGCCGAACGCATCGCATAAACGGACCTCGCCCCGGCAGGGCCGACGGCGGTCATCGATAACACTGTGCGTCACCCAACATCTCAAGCCGAGGCTGACTCTTCGAAGCCTCGGATTCTGCGCCCCCAGGCGCGAATCACCCTCTCCCCTCGCGACGCCGGACCTGAGGCTCTGCGAGGGTCCGCGTGCTTTCTGCCTTTCGACCCCCAACGGGGGTCGCCGGGTGTAGCGGCGGGTGAAGCGAGTCTTCGAGCGAGAACCCGCCGAAAGCATTTCATAAACGGGCCTCGCCCCCGAAGGGGGCGAACGAAGTCACCAACGACGCCGTGAGTCAGATCATCTCGGCAGCCCTGCCCACTTGCGCCAAAGTCAGGCACCGCTCACCTTCACCTCTCGCCTTCGCCCGCCATCGCGCTGAAGCCCACCGACACCCCTCTCCACCACATCGAATTCCGCGAGTCCCACTCCCCGCACCCCTGCCCAATGATCCGCCTCGCCCTCGCCGGGCTCATCGACACCCCTTTGCTCTTGCTCACGCCCCCTCTCCCCTCGCGACGCCGGACCTGAGGCTCTGCGAGGGTCCGCGTGCTTTCTGCCTTTCGACCCCCAACGGGGGTCGCCGGGTGTAGCGGCGGGTGAAGCGAGTCTTCGAGCGAGAACCCGCCGAAAGCATTTCATAAACGGGCCTCGCCCCCGAAGGGGGCGAACGAAGTCACCAACGACGCCGTGAGTCAGATCATCTCGGCAGCCCTGCCCACTTGCGCCAAAGTCAGGCACCGCTCACCTTCACCTCTCGCCTTCGCCCGCCATCGCGCTGAAGCCCACCGACACCCCTCTCCACCACATCGAATTCCGCGAGTCCCACTCCCCGCACCCCTGCCCAATGATCCGCCTCGCCCTCGCCGGGCTCATCGACACCCCTTTGCTCTTGCTCACGATCTTCGCCGCCTCGCCCGCGATCCAATCTCGCACAAAGCGGTCAGACGGCTTCGACCTCATCATCACGCAGTAGCCCTGAAACACCCGATCGCGATCCAGCGCCGAAAAATCAGAATGCGGCTCGTCGACGTAAACCACGTTGCCCCGCTTATCACGCACCCTCCCCGCGGCCTTCAGCGCATCAAAATCCCGATGCTCATCGTCCCGTCGGTTCTGCGCATGATCACTTGGGACCGGCGGAATCGGCAAGTCGTCTCCCCGCAATGTAAATCGTCCCCAACTCCTTCTCGACCATCTGCGGGTCGCGGCAGACGTGAAAGAGCCACTGTCCGTGCTCCCTCGCGTTGTTCACCGCCGCCACCCACCTCTGTGCCGCGTGGTGCTTTGCCACCGTCTGGGCGTCTTCAAAGCCCTTCACCTCCAAGAGCAGGTGACGGCCATCTGCCAACGTGACAATGAAATCGGGCTCATAGGTGTGGTCGATGCCCTGGAACTCGTACGGGATGAGCAGGCCAAGGTGATCGTTGCGGACATACTTGACCACCGCGTCCGACGCCTCAAGCCTGAACCCCACGGTCGATTCCCAAGTTCGCGTGTCGAGGACCACCTGATTCACATGGCTCTTCTGCGTGCCGTGGCAGGGCCGCGTCGTGATGAAGTCCACCTCGGCCGAGGTGCCGATCGGCTTGTATCGGTTCAACACCGGTAGGAGCGGCGCCTCTCCTTCGGAGTTGTCGGGCAGGATCTGATCGGCCAGATACCCCACCATGCGACTCGCGTATTTCTCAAGCCCGAGCTCACGCTGGTCCACATCCCGGAAGTCCACCTTCCGCCGCACATACTCATCCACGAACCCCAGCACCTGAGGGAACAGCTGGTGGCGAGATTGAAGGCGCATCACGCGAGCTTTGGCGTCCGATTCGCCGGAGCCGCCCGTCATGAGCCGAGCCACCGTCAGCCGAGCAATCTGGAACTTGATCGCCTGCAAGTGCGTGTTCTGGTAGTACTGCTCCCGGTCGTGCTCAACGAATGAGAACGGAACGGAGTGCGACGCCGCTCCCTCCTGGTAGCCGACGGTCGGGAGTAGGAATGTGGCGGTGGGTTCAAGGTTCGGTTCGATGACCAGCGGCTGCATCGCCTCGACATCGCACTTGATCAGGTTCTTCTTGAGGGCAAACGCGTATCCGTCCACCACGGGGAACCGCATCTCCAATGCAGCCCGTTCCGGCATCGCTCTCACATGGTTCTTGGGCTTGTCCTCGGGCTGCTTCTGATCGACCGGCCGCCCCTTGAACGGAATCACCGTGAACGGGATGCCGTAGACATCGACGTACTCCTCCGTGAGGAGGCCCGTCTCCTTGTCCGGCGTGTAGTCCATGCGCCGAAGCCCACGCCCAACCACTTGCTCGCACAAGAGCTGGCTGCGGAAGGCTCTCAGGCCAAGGATGTGCGTCACGTTGCTCGCGTCCCATCCTTCCGTAAGCATCGCTACGGAGACGACGCACCGCACATGCTCGCCCGGCTCACCCGGCTTGCCCACCGTCGAGACGACCTTCCGGAGTGCCTCCGCGGCGTCCTTCCGCGACACGGTCGGGTCTTCGCTTTCAGCCTTCGCCAGAAGCTCGGTGTCGATGCGGATGGTCCGCTTCACCTTCGCGGTGTTCTGGAGGTACGAGGGCTGGACGATGCCGTGACCGTACGAGATGTTCTGCTTCGCTTTCCCCTTGGCCTTCGCGGGAGGCGCCGCGTCGTCATCCTCACCCTCGGACGCTTCCACCTCAGCCACATCCTCCGGCGTCACGGCATCCACTGGCTCTTCTCCGCTGATCTTGCGGTAGAAGACTTCGGCAATGTCCGTGTTGTCGCAAACGATAATCATCACCGGCGGTATCTGCACCTGGCCGGGCTTCGCGTCCTGGATCTGCTCGAACTTCTCGACCCACTGCCCCGCCAGCTGATTCAACGCCGCCTCGCCCTCGCGATAGACCACATCGGGCTTGGGCTTCTTTCCCTTGCCGGGAAGGAACTCGCCGGGCTCAAGGTTCTCCTTGATGTTGTCCCAGAGCTTGAAGTACTTCGGCTCGGGGCGGCCCGTGGTATCGCTCACCGGCAAGCGGGGGATCTTCACGATCCCGCTCTCGATGGCGTCCACCAACCCGAAATCACTGACCAGCCAGGGGAACGGGCTCCCCTCGATGTGACCGCTGCCGCTGATGTAGAACGGCGTCGCCGACAGATCTATGCACAGAGCGATGCCCGGCGTGGTACGGGCATCCTGCCCGTGAGTCCCTCGTGCCGCAGGAATGACGCCCGCAACGCAGTTGTTGATCTTGTCCAGCCCTTCGAGCCAGACGCGGGCCTCGTCGTTCTCTTCCTTGGCCTCTTTCAGTTCCTCGGGCGACAGCCGCTTCTTCACCTCTTCCGAGAGAGGCGCGGGGCGATAGCAGTGGTGCGCCTCATCGTTGAGCACCATGATCGGGAGCCGCTCGTACAGATCCCCAAGCACCCGCTTGGCGAATGCCTCGGGTGTCTCCGCACCCTTGTTCACCACCGCATAGCTCTTGCCGCCCTCTGCGTGCTCGCTCTCTGGACCGAAGCCGTGCCAGTTCTCCACCAGCACTTTGCCGTTCTGCATGAGCGGGCGAAGTTTGGCGGGAACGATGTCGAAGGCAGCGTAGTAGTTGTCCGGACGTTCGGGGCGGAGCACCGCGAGGCGTTCCTTGACGGTCAGGTTGGGGCAGCACACCAAGACGGCGTTCGGAAACCGCTCATCGCCGGGGTTGCGGCCCCGGTTGCAGAACGTCCAAGCGATCAGCATGGCCATGACGACCGTCTTCCCCGAGCCCGTCGCCATTTTGCATCCATAGCGGTTCAGCGGAAGCAGGTCCGAGTTGGGCGGCGCATCGATGAGCCGAGATAGGTCGGCCGCTGGGAAGTGCGTGTTAAACCTCGGCCGCTTGCCGCTTTTGAGAATCTCCGCGAGGTAGACCACGGTCTGCACGGCCTCAAGCTGGCAGAAAAAGAGTCGCCTCGGGCGATCAGGCGACGCCCAGAAGTTCAGCAGCTCGCGCGTGATCGGCGTCACACCCTCGAAGTTGCTCGCACGCCAGCGGGCAACGTCTTCGCGGATCTGGTTGACCATGTGCAGGTCATCCTGACCCTCGCTGAGCTCCAGTGAATACTGCCCCTTCGCATCGTCCTTGGTCCTGTACCAGTATCGGCTCGGGCGGCGGCTCGCGAGCTTCGACGCCTCGCCCGTCGTCCGGTCGTAGTGCCAATGGAGCGACGGCACCTCGTACGGCGAGCAGAGGATCGGTTTCTCCACGGGTTGGATTGGGGTGTCGGTGGGGAGCTTCATCGTGCACCTGACCTTGGGCCGCCCGCTCGGTATTCCTGTTGCGGATCGGCCGGGTCGGGCTTGGTGAACTCCAGTGCTCCTTCTCGCACCATGGGACGCAAGTATTGTTTCTGGATGTACTCCTGGTCGCGCCGAAGGATGGCGGCGAGGTCCGATGGTCGCAGAGCTCGCCAGGCGCACAGCCGACGGATGAGGGCTTTGATTTCCGCCGGGCCGGCCCGTTCTCCGAGTGATTTGGCAGCTTCAGCCAGTTCTGGTGGCAGGCCATGCACGGAGGTAGACTGGACGTACCCCGGAGACAAGGCGGTGGACCCCGGAGATTGCGCCTTGTGTCCGGGGTCCGACCCCGGAGGCAACGGCACTTCGGCAGCTCCCGGTGCCCCAACGTCCTGAATCGAACCGACCACTAACCAGGTGCTCTGTTCGTAAGATGCACGCCGCCCCTTTCCAGTCGAGGTGCGCCGCGTCGAGTAACCGTCGCGATCGAATCTGATTCGTCCCGGTCGGTGACTCGCGAGTTTGAACGCTTGGCCCGCCGTCCGATCTAGGTGCCAATAGCGCGATGGCCGCTCCCGCTGCGAGCACGCTATCAGCCTCTGGATACGTTGGATGTGAGAAGCTGGACGATTCATGGCTGTGCGGATTTGGGTGTTGCGGCTTCGCTATCCGGAGTCGCGTCGAGCGGTGTGACGAGTTCAACTTCTAACCGTCCGTCACGCCCCTTTGTCTTTTGAAGCATCCCGGCGACGACAACGGGCTCACCGAGGTCAAAAAAGCTGGTGACCTCGCCCTGAATTCGTTCATCAAAGACACACTCCGTCTCCGACGGGTTACTGCCCTTGCCACGAAGACGGAACTCCCTCTTGTCGAGATCAACCTCCCGGATTGTGCCCTGAAGTTCAGCATACTCCGTGGTTGCCGCCGGCCCTCGCAGCGCCGTGTCAATACGACCGCGATTCGATTTGGAAAGTCTCGCTCCACCCAACTTCTTGACAAGTCTGCCGCCAAGCGTAACCGTCTCGACTTCACTCCCCTGTGAGGGCACCAGCCTGCGCAATGTGAGCAGTACAGCGTGCCGAACGTGATCGCTGATCCCTTCAAGCGAAAGTGATGATTCCAAGCCGTCATCCGCCCACTCTGCCGCTTTGACGATCAGCGAGAGCGCCTTGTCGTAGTCGGCAAGTTGCGCCGCGCTGAAAATCTCGTTCGTCGTTGGCTCGCCAAGCACGATTCGCACGCTCCCAGAAGCCAGCGTGAATGGAACGTCGGTCACCTCTTCGATCCAGTGCTTCCGCCTTCCGCCGCTCGGTCCGTCTTCCGTGCCGGTGAGGGCGTCCAAAACCGACGCGATTCCCTTTCGAAGATTCTCATAAGTTCTGGTCACGACGCTGCCACGAGCTTCGCCAAGCCTCACTCCGTCGCCTTCGAGCGTCAGCACAAGCGGCGCATTCACCTCGCTCGGCTCGCCGACTCCGAGGTAGACGTCCACCGTTGCTCGCAATTTGTTGAGAGATTCAACATACGCCTCAGCCATCAACCGGAATCTGCGGGGACTCCGGGGCTCGACTTCCGCGCGAAGTCTCGACAGCGTGTTTTCGAGGCGCTGCATCTGATCCCGTGTGAGCTGAAGATCTGTGTCGTTCTGGATCATACGGCCACCCTCAAAATCCCCTTCTTCAGGCCCGCGGGCCAATTATAGTGCTTTACCCATTCGGGGTTCACCTGCGCGAAATACGCCGACATCTCGTCCGGATCATCGGCATTCTCCCCCAAGACGGAGAAAACATCAATCCCGTACACCTTTTTGGTACGTTTGTTTGAGAGCAAATTATACTCAAACGGCCTGATTTCCTCATTGCCCAGATCCCATCCGGGCTTCATCACAAGCACCACGTCGATGTCTCTCGGTTCTTCGATCGTACCCATGACAAAGCTGCCGTCGATGCGGACCTCCGTCGCAAACCCCGCGTCTTTGACTTCGCTCAAAAACTGCTGCAGCTTCTTGAAGAGTTCCGGCCGCCGCGACGTACGCTTGAACTGCCCGAACATCTCTTCAACCTGACCCATTGTCACCGTATGCAGACCAGGTGGTAGCAGACCACGCTCGTCCAGTTGCGGCACCACAAGACCGGATTCGCCTTCCATCTCGCCCTCCATTCAGATCCTCTCCACCGCCATCACCTCGTTCCCCCTCGGGTCAATCACCTTCACCGCCACGCACGCGTGCTTCCCCTTCGGGAACGCCAGGCTGGTCGTGCCGCTGAACGCCTCGAACCGCTCGGCGTCGATGGGACCGTCCTTGCCGTTCAAGGCCTTCTGCAGCTTCTCCCACGCCGTCCTGTCCGGGAAGAACGCCTGCGTCACACAGAACGTCCGCCCGTCGTAGTCGCTGTCCAGGAACCATGCCGCCACCTTGTTCGCCCCGCTGCTGGTGATGCTGTCCATCACCGGGTTGTACAGGTCCACACCCTCCATCGTCACCGTGTACTCGCCCTCCGTCGCCGTCCCCTTCTTCCCCGGCCCCGCCACCGAGATTCGCGGCTGCCCGAACACTGTGAAAAGCTGCCCGGCACCCACCTGCGGGCTCTCCTTCAGCAGCCCGTTCATCCCCGGATTGATGTCGGGTCGAATGTGGGCGAGGTGGATCTTCACCTTCGGATGCGCCTGGTTGTCGAACGCAGTCTGGGCCGCACCGTCAAAGCTGAAACCGGCGATCACGACGTGTTCATACCCGCGAATGTGCGCCTGTCGCAAGAGTTCCACTACCACGGGCCCCGTCACCGGCCCATACTGAGGGCCAAACGCCACCGCGACATTGGCGCGGCCATCCGCGTCCTTGTCCGCTTCCCCAACAGGCATCCATCGCCCCTCGGCGTGGAACGGATTCGCCGTCCCACTCTCAAACAGCGACTCCAATCTCGACCACTTCATCTGCTTGTTGTTCAGGAACCGCACCCCATCGCCCTTGATGAACCGAAACATCTGATCGAGGTAAGCCCCGACGTTGGCGACATCGAGATCGCCCTTGGGCTCGACCATTCGGATTTGGAAACCACCCTCAAGGGCCTCCGGCTCGCCATCGAAGCCTTCGCCGCCCACCACATCCCCAAGGCTCATCTCCGGCGGCTGCACCGCCTCCACCGTAAACGGCCCGCTCACGCGCGTCACGCCGCGAACCACCTCAGGCTGATCGACGAGCTCCTCCTGCTCCGCACTTGCCGCGATGCAAGCGTTCACATCGTCCATCTTCGCCCGCCATGCGGCCCGGTACGCCGCAACCGCCGCCACCAGATCCTTCGGATAGTCAGGGTCCGTGTCGAACGGCACCGTCCAGTGCTCCCACGTGGCATGGGCATCCTGCCCATGTTCCTTCGTGGCACAGGCATCCTGCCCGTGTTCTTCTTTGCCTTTCCTGACCGCCGCACCCCGCGGCAACGCCCACCTTCTCCGGTCCGCATCGCTCACAGCCCGCTTCCCCTCGTTGCGTTCCTTCAGTTCCAGCTTCACCGCGAGCTTAGCCGCCGTCTCCTTGGGAACTTTCGCGAGTGCCGCGTTGCACGCCGTAAGGGCCCGCTCCAGGATCGGCTCATGCCTGGCAAAGATCGGGTCCAAAGCCACATTCTGCGCGATGCTCTTGAGCGTGATGTGCGGGACGGTCTTGTAGATAAATCCGCGCGTCGGGTCTTCCGGTTTCGCAGCTGCCAGCACGCCTTGGCGGGTCCCGCTCAGTCCGCCGTCCAGCCGGCGCTGCACCGTTCCCGTCGCCGACGCCGCGGGCCCCTTGATGTGGTACATGTCGAACTTGGCGGTGAGCAGGCGCTGGCGGGCGATGGCGATGGCGACGCGGCTGGTGTCGATCGTGATCCAGCGGCGGCCCCACTGCTCGGCGACATACGCCGTTGTGCCCGACCCGCACGTGGGGTCCAGCACCAGATCGCCGGGGTCGGTGGTCATGAGCATGCAACGCTTGACGGCTTCCGTCGCGGTCTGAACCACATAGACCTTTGGGTCTGCGCGACTCTGAATACCACCGATGTCCATCCACATGTCAGAGATCGTGAACGCTGGAAAGTCCTCCAGGAAGCGAACGTAGCCGATGGTGTCGCCAGTGATGGCCACGCGCTCAGAACGAAGAAGGCGGCCGAGTCCTTCTTGATTGGTCTTCCAGCGGTTCCTCATGCTCGGCAAGAATGACCTGCCGCCGAGTTCAACCGGAAACCAACACGCGGAGCCTTCTCCCTTTTCTCGCCCCACACTTTGACTCGTGATGTTGTCTAACCGGAAGACTCGGGCGGCATCGTCGATCTGCGATACTGATGCACGGAACCCGTCGCGAGTCTCTGCTTGATCGTACTTGCCTCCTCCAGCTCCGCCCGCGACCTTGGTTGCGAAGAGTTCGCGATACTTCACGGTGTCATGCTTTCGCGCGTACCACATGATGTGATCAACCGTGCTCGGGAGAAGCAAGACCGTCGCGCTTGACGTTTTCGAGAACGCGATTTGCGATACGAAGTTCTCCGCCCCAAAAACTTCGTCGAGCAACATTCGTACGCGATGCAGGTTGTCATCGCTGATCTGCACAAAGATGCTCCCCGTGTCGGCGAGGAGATCCTTGGCCACGATCAACCGGTCGCGGAGGTACGACAGGTACGAGTGGATGCCCAGGTGCCAAGTGTCGCGGTAGGCCCGCACCATCTCCGGCTCTCTGGTGAGGTCCTCCTGCTTGTCCTTCACGTCCCGCTTACCCACCTCCGGCTGGAAGTTGCTGGCGAACTTGATCCCGTACGGCGGGTCCATGTAGATCATCTGGACCTTCCCGGCCAGATCCTCCCGCCGCGCCAGCGACGACATCACCTGAAGCGAGTCCCCCAGCACGAGCCGGTTGGACCAGTCCACATCGTGCTTGTAGAACTGCACGGCCTCGTGATACTCCTGCTCCGGGTCGGCGAAGAGGAACTTGGTCACATCCTGGCGGGCGGCGACCTTGAGAATCGCCTGGGCACTGATCCGCTCATGAATGTGAAGGGCGACGGGATCGACTGCGAACGCGGGCCGCTCCCGCTTGCCGGTCCATTCGAGCCACGGCTCCAGATTGCGGAGAGCGGCAGCGAGGGTCTGCTGCTCCTCGGGCATGAGGGGGCGTTTGCCCGCGGCAGCGAGCAGCTCGGGCAGGCCGTCGGGCTTGCCATGCTGGTCAAACCGCAACACCGGCGGCAGATGCGGGTTGTAGGCGTACGTGGCCTTGGGGATGACGGGGACGGTGCCTTCGGAGGCGATCTTGGCGGGCGGAATGTTGCGGCGTTTGGCCGTGGGATGGCGGATGTCGCCCATGGGCAAGCCGTCGCCCTTCCCCTCTGGGAGTGGAGGAGCCTTTGGTTTGCCGGGTGCCTTGCTCGCCTTCTTTGCCACGCGTATCTCCGGTGCCAATCCTGACTCTGCAAGTCCGCGACTGCCGGTCGGCCCGGGTCATGTCGCTGGCTCCAACTGTGGGCGGAGTGTACCCGAATGGGACACGACATTCACAGTCAGAAATCCCGGTCGCTGGCCTCGCTGAACGACCAGGGCCAGACCTGTCATTGCCTTACTGTTCAATATCAGATTTCAGATCTTAGATTCCTCCCCGGCCCTCTCCCCACTCCCCCCGCGCAATCCCCGCGCGTCCGACAACTCCACCCACATTCTCCCTCCCAAAACTTCAAAGCTCCCGCCTCCCTCCATCCGACCTTCCTACCCAATGCCCCCTTCCCACTCCGACCTCCTCGCCGCCTACCTCGAACTCCACGGCAACCCCCTCGCCCTCTGCTCCCGCTTCTCTCTCAGCCCCATCCAACTCCTCGCCCTTTTCGAAGACCCCGTCTTCCGCTCGCGCCTCCAAAAAGTCGAGGAAGACCGCCACCGCGCCGCGGCCGTGAAATACCAGGCCATCGCCGCCGACGCCCTCATCCGCGTGATGAACCTCACCACCGACCCCATCGAACGCCGCCGCGCAGCCAAAGCCCTCGCCCGCCTCTCGCGCCAAATGGGCACCCTCGCCCCGTGTCCGGCCCGCCGCGAACTCCCCACCCCAACCCTCCGCCACTCCCAGCGGCCCCGCTTCTACCTCCAAACCCGCCGCCGCCGCCGCGCCGCCCGCCCATAGATCTCACCCCAAAAACACACAAAGACCGCCCTGCGGCGGTCTTCGTGTCCAACGGAGAAGGGGAGATTCGAACTCCCGAACGGAACAAGTCCGTTACTAGTTTTCGAGACTAGCCCATTCAACCGCTCTGGCACCTCTCCAGGTCAGTCCATTCTATCGCCCATCCACGGGTAAAGGTTGAACCGGCCCAATCCTTGGAACCAATCCCCCCAAGGTCAACCCGGGTCGATTCCACCCAATCCCCCTCCCTGAGTCCGAACCTAGGCTCCCGCCAATGGATCCGGTCACCGCCATCACCATCGGCAACTTCGACGGCGTCCACCGCGGTCACGCGGCCCTGCTCCGGCGCTGCCGCGCCCTGGCCGCTCGCGTCGTCGTTATGGCCTTCGATCCCCATCCCGCCGCCGTCCTCGCGCCCGGAAAGGAACCCGCTCGCCTCACCACCTTTGCACGCCGTGCCGAGCTCCTACGCCAGCTCGGCGCCGACGAGGTCGTTCGTCTCGACCCCGCCGACGGCACGCTGGGGCTCCTGGCCCCCGACTTCATCGCACGCGTCGTCGAACGCCACAAGCCCTCGTGGTTCGTTGAAGGTCCCGACTTTCGCTTCGGCAAGGGGCGCGCCGGCGACATCGACACCCTCCGCGAGCTCGGTGAGCGCCACGCCTTTGGCGTCGACCTCGTTGAGCACGTCGATGCCGACATGGCCGATGGCTCGGTCGTCCGCGTCTCGAGCACGCTCGTCCGCTGGCTCGTCCAGCACGGGCGCGTCAGTGATGCCGCGGCGCTCATGGCCCGCCCGCATGAGCTCGCCGGTACGGTCACTCGCGGCGATCGGCTTGGGCGCGTCCTGGGCTTTCCCACCGCCAACCTCTCCAACGAGGGCGGCGTCATGCTCCCCGCCGACGGCGTCTACGCCGCCCGCGCGATCACGCCGGGCGGGCGCAGTGCCATCGCCGCGATCAGCATCGGTGTGCGTCCGACCTTCGCCGGCCTCGACCGGCGCGTCGAGGCCCACCTCCTTTCCGATGATGGCGGCAAGTGGACTCCGGCTCCAGGCGCCGATGAGTACGGCTGGCCGCTTCGCCTCGAGCTCGTCGCGTGGGTCCGCGATCAGGTGCGCTTCGCCGGACGCGAGGCCCTGGTCGCCCAGATCGAGCGCGACTGTCGTCGCGTGAGCGAATTGCTGTCGCCGCGAGAGCCAGCGCTGGCAGGTTCCATGGAGTCTCACGCGTGACACAACCGGTTTCCTCCGTCGCCCCTTCTGCCGCGGCTGCGTGGGCGTCCAACTCGACGCCGCGTGAGATTGCCGATCGTTTGCTGGGCGCGTCACGCGTGCTGGTGTTCACGCACATGAAGCCCGACGGCGACGCGGCGGGCTCGGCGCTCGCGCTGGTGCGTGCTCTCAATCTCACGCCCGGTTGCACGGCCCAGGCCTGTTTCGCGGGGCCGCTGCCGCCGTGGCTTCCGGCGATCGCCGGCGACACGCCGGTGCGCCAGTGGGAGCGTGACGGCCCGCCCGACTTTGATGCGGGCGCCTGCGTGATCGTCGACACGGGCGCGTGGTCGCAGCTCGAGTCGTTCAAGTCGTATCTGGTCCCGCGGGCCGCTCGGACCACGATCATCGACCACCACCGGCGCGGTGATGCGGACGCGGCTGCGCACCGCTGGATCGATTCGGAGGCGGCCGCGGTCTGCCAGCCTGTCGCCGAGCTTTGCACGCTGCTGCTCGGCAGCACCGTCGATCGACTGCCCTCGCCTGTCGCGACCGCGCTGTACCTGGGCCTGGCGACCGACACGGGGTGGTTTCGGCACAGCAACGTGACGCCCAAGGTTTTCCGACTTGCCGCCGATCTGGTCGCGGCGGGCGCGAATCCGGCGTGGCTGTACCAGACGGTCGAGCAGCAGGACACGCTGTCGCGACTGCACCTGATGTCGCGGGCCTTGGCGTCGCTGGAGCTCATCGACGCCGGACGTGTTGGGGTCATCACGCTCACCCGGCGCGACTTTGAGGAGACGGGGTGTCCGACGAGCGAGTCGGGGGGGTTCATCGATCTGCCGCAGACGATCGCGAGCGTGAAGGTCGCGGCGGTGATCACCGAGGGCGATCCCGTTGAGTTCGGGCTTGCGGCCGGCACGGCGTTGACGAAGATCAGCCTTCGGAGCAAGACCGACGACGTCGATGTGGACCTGATCTGCCGCACGATGGGCGGCGGGGGGCACAAGCGGGCCGCGGGGGCGAAGGTGCGGATGGGACTGGCGGAGACCAGGAGCAAAGTGATCGCCGCGATTACGGCGGTGACGGCGGGCCTTTCGGGCACGTCCAACGCGAAGGGCCCAACTTGAGACCACGTCCTCACTCTCCAACGGAGCGCCGCGGGCAGGGCCTGGATCGACCCACGCTGCGGCTGTTCACCAGCACGCTGTGGGAGTATCCGAGCCAGCACTACGACGAGAGCCAGACGGCACCGCCGAGCCCGAGGCTTGAGAAGCTTGCGACGCCCGCGGCCAAGCGGGCGCTGATCGAGCAACTGGCGGCGGAGCGGCGGACGCTGACGATGCAGGGGGACAAGGGGTACATCGGGGCGACGCCGTCGTGGGTTGTGTGGCAGCTGTTGCAGCGGTACACGCGCGAGGGGGACATCGTGCTGGACCCGATGTGCGGGAGCGGGACCACGCTGGATGTGTGCGCGGACCTGTTGCGCAAGGGCTTGGGATTCGATCTCAATCCGCAGAGGGACGACATCGACTTTGCCGACGCACGGCGGCTGCCGATCCAGAACGACTCGGTGGACTTTGTGTTCATCGACCCTCCTTACTCGACGCATGTCGACTACAGCGATGACCCGGCGTGCATCGGCAAGCTCGACGCGGGTGCGCCGTTCAGCATCGTGCCGCCCACGG
>CAYHQQ010000089.1:0-13605 GCA_964358855.1 uncultured Phycisphaeraceae bacterium | reverse complement strand
CCCTCACCCCCTCACCCACCCACCCCCACCCCCACGGGCTCCCACGGCCCCGTGCTTCCGATGGAGGTTCTGGCCGCCCTCTCCCCCCGCCCCGGCGAAACCTACGCCGACGCCACCGCCGGCCTCGGCGGCCATGCGGACCTCATCGCCCCCCACCTATCCCCGGGCGGCTGCGTCGTCCTCAACGATGTCGATCCCGGAAACCTCGTCCGCGCCTCCGCGGCCGTGGCAGCCGCCGCCCCAGGCGTGAAGGTCGAGCAGCTCACAGGGAACTTTGCTGATATGCCGCGGAAGCTGGGCGCGACGCCCGTCGACATGGTCCTGGCCGACCTGGGGTTCAGTTCCAACCAGATGGAAGACGGCTCACGCGGCCTCTCCTTCATGCGCGAAGGCCCCCTCGACATGCGGCTGGACCCCACCCTCCCGACCACTGCCGCCGACCTCGTGAACTCGCTCTCAGAGGATGAGCTCACGCGGATTCTGCGCGAGTACGGCGAAGAGATGGGTGCCGGACGCATCGCCAGAAAGGTTGTTCTCGAACGCACTCGCTCGCCGATAACTTCGACGACCCGGTTCGCGGAAATCGTCCGCACGTCGCTGGGCCTCCCCAAGGGGCCACGCAACGGGCCGATCGATCCCGCCACTCGCGCCTTCCAGGCCCTGCGCATCGCCGTCAACGACGAGCTCGGGTCCTTGGAGGCACTGCTGGCGGGCGTGGGCCGGGCCGCTCGGTCGCGGAAATCGTCCGGCCCAATTGAACAGGGGGCGGGCGGCTGGCTGTCGCCGGGTGCTCGCGTGGCGATCATCTGCTTCCACTCGCTGGAAGACCGGATCGTCAAGCGGGCGTTTGCAGAGCTGGTGGCGGCAGGGGTCGCCGAGTTTGTCGGAAAGAAGGGTGTCGGTCGCGGCGGCGGGCCTGTCGAGGCGTCGGAGTCGGAGGTGGGGAGGAACCCAAGGTCGCGGTCGGCGAAGATGCGGTGTATCAGAATCGGGGGCGGGGTCGGGTCAAACGCGTGACAAGGTCGGTTCGGCTGGTATGATGGGCGAGCGGGGTGAGACGGGTATAGGACCATCCAATCCGAAGGGATTGGTGAGACTTTGGGCTAGCGGCCGGGCAATGGATTGCCCTCATGGCCGTCATTGCCGATGTTCCACTATTGGGCCGCCTGGGCCCCGGCGAGGGATGCCGGGAGGCGGGCAAGGATGCTGCCGTGACCCGTGAACTCAAACTCGCACTGATCGTCGGCTTTTCACTCGTGCTCGTTGTCGCCGTGCTCATCAGCGACCATTTTTCTGCTGTCCGTCGCGGGAACCTCGCGCCGATCTCCGGTGACGATCCCGGCTCCCTGCAAATGGTGGGTCGCGCGCCCGACAAGGTCGATTTTCACACGCCCGTGGTTCCCATCCCGCCCAACGATGAGGTCAAGCGTCCCAAGGACATCCCCGTGATCGATCAGGGGAGCTCCTCCAACTCCGGCGGCCCCAAGACGTCGTCCATCGACCCCGACCCCAAGACTCCCGGCGGCCTCGTGCCAACCTCCAAGCCCGACCGCGAGTACTCCATCGTCGAGGGCGACAGCATGTACAAGCTCGCCAAGACCACCTACGGCGACGCCTCGCTCCACACCAAGCTCGCCGAGTACAACAAGCTCGTCGATGGCAAAGGCCTCAAGATCGGTCAGAAGCTCATGCTCCCGGCGAAGGAAGTGCTCGAGGGCAAGGCCGCCCCGTACATCAAGAACCTGGCCCCCAACATCAACAACCCGGCCATCCCGGGCACGCCCCGAAGCGAATCCCCCATCATGAGGGCGATGGAGACCACCGTGGTCTACAAGGTGCAGTCGGGCGACACCCTCTCCTCGATCGGACGCAAGGTCAACGCGAGCACCAAGACGGTGCTCGAACTCAACCCCGGACTCGTGGGCCACGAGGACGAGCTCAAGATCGGACAGGAGCTCAAGGTTCCCAAGGGCAGGTGAGCCCGTCGATGTGTGAGTGCCGCTCTGGCGTGAAAGGCAGCTGGTCGTGTTCGCGAAACTCTCGGTTGTCATCCTGACCTTCGCCGCGACGGCCTGTGCCCTGCTCGCCCTGCGCCACTCGACCATCGCCGTCGCAAACGAGCTTGCGTCGGCCCAGCTTCGGATCCAGCGTCACGATCAGGACCTCTGGGCCGTGCGTTCGCAGATCGCCGAGCTGGTCACCCCCGAGCACGTGGGCACGATGGTGGCGGACGTGGCCAAGTTCCACCCGCTGATTCTGCCGGGCGAAACACCCGGCGGCGCACCGACGTTGAACGCAGACTCGGGCGAGTGGATCGTCGCCGAGAATTCGCCCAAGCCCAAGGGCAGCAAGTCGACCGGACCGACCGGGCCGCAGTAACGGGCCGCAGTGAGTAGCCGCACGAATGTTGGCCAGGGATTTAGGGAGAACGAAATGAGCATGTTTGGCGGCCAGGTGCCCGGCGCGGCGCCGCCCACCCCCACCCACCCCACGCTGACACGGGTCAACATGACCGCTCTGGTGGTGGTCTCGTTTGTCTCGGCCGCCCTGGTGGTGATGCTCGCCCGCGTGCTGCAGCTGCAGCTCCGCCCGCCCGTGGAACTCGGCCAGACGGTCGGCACGCGGATGAGCACACAGCGCGACGCGGCCGTCCGCGGCGACATCATGGACCGGCGGGGGCGTTTGCTCTCGGTGACGCGGTTTGGCTACCGGCTGGTTGTTGATCCGACGCTCGTCGAGCGATCCAAGCTCGAGGCCCGCAAGAAGCCGATCTCTCTCGACGAGATCATCTACCACATCTCGGCCATCTCCGGTCGCCCCATGGGCGTCGTGGGCGGCGAGATCATGGACGCGCTGCGGGAGAACCAGAATCGACGTGAGCTCCTGGCGTCGGGCGGCCTGCCGCCCGATGCGATCGAGGATGGGGCGTTGGAAACCCCCGAGCCTCCCGAGCACTCGACACAGGACACGGTGGACCCGATCCGGCCGCCCGAGCTTGCGACCTCGCCCGACCTGCCGCTGGTGCTCAAGCGCCCGCTGCGGTACCTGCCGATGAGCGGCGTGCTGAGCGCCGAGAGCGTCGAGCGGTTCAAGACGTTCACGTATCCCGGCGTGACGCTCGAGCGGGTGCCGGTGCGGGAGTATCCCGGCGGCAACACCGTCGCGTCGCTCGTGGGCAAGCTGGGGACCGACAAGAACGGGACGGTGGGGGCCGAGCGGATGCTTGGCGACACCCTCGAGGGGACGCCCGGCGAGGTGCGGTTTGTGCGTGACGCGGCCGGCAATCCGCTGTGGATCAGCCCCGGCGCGGTGCGACCGGCGACCCACGGGAGCGATGTGAAGCTCTCGATCGATCTGGAGATCCAGCGCATCGCGGGCGAGGAGATCCTCCGCGGCGTCAACGAGTACCAGTCGGCGGGCGGGCGCGTCCTGGTCTTCGATCCCGTGTCGGGCGAGATCTTGGCGATGGTCGACATCCTGCGGGCGGTGCCCGACGCGATCGACTATCCGTTCGTCGACATCGGCTCCAAGCCTTCGCCCGGCGCGCCCGAGTACGTCCCCGATCGCCGGTACAAGGTCATCGCGCCCGATCCGATTCGCGACAAGCACCCGGCGCTGGGACGCAACCGTTGCGTCGAATCGGTGTACGAGCCGGGGTCGACGTTCAAGCCCTTTGTCTGGTCGGTGGTGACCGAGTCGGGCAGGATGCTGCCCAGCGACGTGGTGAACACCGAGAACGGCACGTGGACGACCGCGTACCACCGCACGATCATCGATGTGAAGGCCAAGGCCTCGCAGACGTGGACGGATGTCCTTATCCACTCGTCGAACATCGGCATGGGCAAGGGCGCCGAGAAGCTCTCGTTCGCGGAGCTGCACAACGCGGTGAAGCGATGGGGCTTCGGGCAAAGGACGGGAATCGGCCTGCCGGGCGAGGCGACGGGGCTCGTCACCTCGCAGTCGAACTGGAAGATCACCTCGCAGCACTCGGTGGCCTTTGGCAACGAGGTGGCGGTGACCCCCATCCAGATGGTGCGGGCCTTCTCGGCCTTCGCCCGCGAGGGAGAGCTCGCCGGCACCATGCCGCAGGTGCGCATCCTGGCCCAGGGCCCCGACGAACGGAACTCGCAGGTCATCTACCGGGTGATCCCCGAGAAGGTCGCGATGCTGACACGCGACGCGATGACGCACGTCGCCGAGAACATGGAGACGGCCCTGGCGAACAGGTCGCCCTCTGAGAAGGACTGGCGCTACGCGATCTTCGGCAAGAGCGGCACCAGCCGCATCCCCGTCGGCAAAGCGCCCCCGGGCAAGCGGCTGCCGCACGGGACCAAGGGATACATCGACAAGCAGTACATCTCGAGCTTCATCGCCGGCGGGCCCGTCGAGGCCCCGCGACTGGTGGTGCTCGTGACCATCGACGACCCGTGCCCGGAGCTCGCGCACACGAGCCGTGCGTACGGCTCGCTGACCGCCGGGCCCGTGAATCGGCGCATCATGGAGCGGGCGCTGACGTACCTGGGCGTGCCGCCCTCGCCGGGGCACGAGGCCAAGGTTGTGCCGCACGCGACGGCCCAGGCGCCGGCGGAGGACGTCTTCCCGCCGGTGGATCCTCCGGTCGATCCCGACGAGGTGATCGACGATGGATCGGGCATGCCCGACGGCCAATAAGCTTGCGGAAACGGTGCGGGAAACGTTTCGGGGACGTTTTGCCATGAATTGGGTCCGTAAAAGGTTCGCAAGTCATTGAAATCACAGCAGTTTCCGCGGCTTTGGTGTTGCGTTGACGGGGGTTGCCTGTAGAATGAAACACCGGAAATCCGCCTTCCGGCGTGGGTATTTTGCGACGGAGTTTGGTCAGGCGCGTGCATGACTACCGGCGCGAATCGGATGGTCTCAAGAGGAGCAGAGAGATGATGAAGATTGCTGCCATGGCCGTGCTCGCGGCCGCCGGCGTCGCGAACGCCGACGTCACGTTCAACGACTCGGTCGACGATATTTTCGACCTGGGCTTTGGTCACCTGGACATCCGGTCCGTGACGCTGAGCAACGACGCGACGAACCTGTACGCCTCGATCAGCGTGAACGGCAACGCTTCGGCGACCAACTGGGGCAAGTACCTGTTCATGTTCGACACCAACGGGGCCGCGTCGGGCCGGTCCGACAACCCCTGGGGTCGTAACATCAGCACCAACGGGCGCCTCAATGACGTCTATGTGGGCTCGTGGGTTGATCAGAATCCCGACAGCTTCGCCCAGATCTGGCGCGACAACGGCGCGGGCTGGAGCCTCGACTTCACGGTGACGAACGATCGCAGCCTGGCCGCGATCGGGATCATCAAGTACACGTTCTCGCTGGCCGACCTTGGCATGAGCCTGGGCAACACGATCTACTTCGACGTGATGACCACCGGCGGCGGCGATCACGATCCGGGCGTCGACCACCTCTCCAACGCCGGCTTTGCGACGCCGGGTTGGGGCGACACCTCGGTTGCCGGCGACTACCTCGCCTACAACCTCGTTCCGACCCCGGGCTCACTGGCTCTGGTCGGTCTGGGCGGTCTGGCCGCGATGCGTCGGCGTCGCTGAGGACTCGTTGGCCTTGAACAATCTGAAATGAGAGAGGCCCGCGAACTTTGGTTCGCGGGCCTTTTTGATTGGCTCTTGGATCAGGATCTGGTTGCGGCTTACTTCTTCAGCATCGCGTCGAGCTTCTCGGAGAAGTCTTTCTCGAGCGTCGGCGTGAAGCCGACGTGGGAGAAGGCGACCTTGCCGTCGGCGCCGATGATGTAGAGCGCGGGGATTCCCGAGACCTTGTACTGGGCCTGGATCGCACCGGCGCCCAGGACGAGCGTGTAGTTGCAGCCCAGGTCCTTCATGACGCCCGGGGCCTTGTCGTCGGTGCGGCTGTCGGTGTGCATGCCCAGGAACGTGACGTCCTTGTACTTCTCGTGGAGCTTCTGGAGGGCGGGCATGGCCATCTTGCACGGGCCGCACCACGTGGCCCAGAAGTCCAGCACGACGATCTTGCCCTTGAGACCGGCGAGGGAGACCTTGGCCCCCTTGTCGTCCTTGAGATCAAAGGCGGGCGCCACGGCGCCGTCTTCGAGCAGGCCGTTGCCGGTGGGTTTGGCCTTGACGACTTCCTTGGCCTTCTCGATGGGCTTGGGCTTGGCCTTGCGGGCCTCGGGCTTGACGGTGTAGCCCTTGGGGACCTGCACGGCGAAGTTGGCGCCCCTGGGCTGTTCGGCGAACTCGATGCCGGTGAGCGTGACGGTCTTGACGGGCTTGTCGCCGGCCTTGGCGTTGGGGCGGAGGCGTTCGACCTTCCGCAGCATGTGGTCCTTCTGTCCGATGAAGTAGCGACCGCCCGCGGCGTCAACGGGATCGAGGTCCTTGGCTTTCTCGCCCTTGAACTCCACGAGCAGGACATCACACAGCACGCTGTCGACCTCGACGGAGGTCTCGGCCTTGACGATCAGGCCCTTCTCATCCAGCGGCTTGTCGGCCAGCAGTTCCCACACGATGGGGGTCGCGGCGCGTTCTTTGGCGAAGAAGGCCATGACCTCGCCCAGATCGGCGGGGTCGGAGAGCTCGCCCACCTGCTTGTCGGTGTCGCGGATGGACCGCGCCGAGGCGCCGTCGTACGCCACCACGATCTTCTTGGGCTTGGCGGTCTCGCTCTTGGAGAGCTTGACGTCGGCGTCGACCAGGGCCTTCCACCCGCCGGCGTCGGCGCGCTCGAGGATGACCTCGGCCTTGTACTCGCCCGCGGCGCCGCTCTGGGGGCCCTCGACGACCGCGTTGTACTTCCAGAACTTGGTGACCTTCATCGCGTCAAAGGCCTGCTTGAGGATTGCTTGGGCGGCGGGGTCGGAGACCGCTTTGCCCGACGCCGGCTGGGCGGCCTTTGGGGCCGCGGCGGGTTTGGCAGTGTCCTGCGCGTGCACGCACGTTGCCGCGGCCGAGGCCGCCAGAATCGCCGCCACTGTGATGAAGGTCCGCATGGTCGCTCCCTGAATGAAAGGACTGCCGTGAAAGGACTGCCGTGAATGGACTGGCCGGGCGGGGTCCAAGTCCCCGCGCCCAGTGAGTTTAGACACGATTCGGGCGTGGCGGTTCCACTGGCAAACTGGGGGCTTTGAGCCGGGGTCAGAGCAGGAGGGTTCGTCCGGTCATTTCGGCGGGCTGGGGGATGCCCATGATGGCAAGGGCGGTTGGGAAGATGTCGGCGAGACGCCCGCGGGAGGCACGAGTATTCTGGTCGAACCAGCCCGAGGCTTCGCGGTCGCCGCGGAGGGAACGGCCTTGGAGTCCTTCGCCCACGACGAAGAGGGGTACGTCGTAGACGGTGTGCGAGGTGTGGGGGCAGCCGGTGGCGGGATCGAACATCTGCTCGGAGTTGCCGTGGTCGGCGGTGACGATGAGCGAGCCGCCGAGTTTGAGGGTTGCATCGATGATGGCGCCGACGCACGCGTCGACGGTCTCACACGCCTTGATGGCGGCCTGCAGATTGCCGGTGTGGCCGACCATGTCGGCGTTGGCGAAGTTCACCACGATGAATTGTTCGCGATCGGGGGCGGCGAGTCGCCGGAGGACGGCATCGCGCACTTCGGTGGCGGCCATCTCGGGCTTGAGGTCGTAGGTGGCGACCTTTGGGCTCTGCGGGTTCTCGCGGCCTTCGCCGGGGAAGGGTTCGTCGCGGTAGTCGTTGAAGAAGAAGGTGACGTGCGGGTACTTCTCGGTTTCGGCGCAGCGGAACTGTGTGAGGCCCTTGGAGGAGATCACTTCGCCGCCGATGTGGACCATCTTGGGAGCGCGGGGGAAGGCGACTTTGACGAACGGGTCGAGGGCTTCCCAGTAGGCGGTCATGGTGACGTAGTGCAGGTCGAGCTTGGGCCCGCGGTCGAAGCCGGACTTGCCGGAGTCGGGGCTGGGCTTGACCTTGGCCCATTTGTCGTCGGGGAAGACGAAGGCGGCGGAGATCTCGCGGGGGCGGTCGCCGCGGTAGTTGTAGAAGAGGACGGAGTCGCCGCTCTTGATGCGGCTTGCGGCGATGTCGGCGGGTGAGCCAATGGCGGTGGGGGTGACGAACTCGTCGCCCTTGAGGGTTTCGCCCGAGGGGTTGTCGTAGTAGTGCTGGATGGCGGCGGCGGCGTCCTTGGCGGTTGGGGTCGCGGGGCTCTTGCCGGTGAGGCAATCGAAGGCGAGTTTGACGCGTTCCCAGCGGTTGTCGCGGTCCATGGCGTAGTAGCGGCCCGCGACGGAGGCGATCTGGCCGACGCCGATGGCGGTGCACTTGGCCTGGAGGTTCTTTGTGAAGCCCAGGCCGCTGAAGGGGCCGCTGTCGCGGCCGTCGGTGAACATGTGGAGGTAGACGCGCTGGGTGAGGCCGAGGGTTTTGCAGGCCTGGAGGATGGCGTAGAGGTGTTCGAGCAGGCCGTGGACGCCGGCGTCGGAGTTGATGCCAAGAAGGTGGAGGGCGTGATTGCCCTTGAGGCAGCGTTCGATGGCGGTCTTGATCTCGACGTTGGTGTGGAGACCGGCGACGCACGCCTTGGTCATGACGAGCGATTCCTGCGGCACGACGCGGCCGGCGCCGATGTTCTGGTGGCCGACCTCGCTGTTGCCCATGGTGGCGGCTTCGCCGATGCCGGGAAGGCCGACATCCTCGCCGCTGGTCTTGATGAGGGTCCAGGGCCAGTGTTCGCGGAGCATGTCGTCGATTGGAGTTTTGGCAAGCTTGACGGCGTTGAAGGCGTCGTGCTCGGGGTGCGGGTTCTCGCCCCAGCCGTCGCGGACGATGAGGACGAAGGGGGGGGTGGGGGTGGGCATGGGGGGAGGATAGCTGCGCAAAGGGCCAAATTGCCAAAGGGTCAAATGGCCAAATGAAAGGCAGAAGGCGGTCGAAGAGTTGGAGGCACACGTCGATTTGCGAGTTGGCCGAGATCATGCTTCCCTGAAGGGGAAGCATGCCACCCGATCACGGGCTCGACGCTCGTGCCGCGGGGGCTTGGCCGGCTTTGGTGAGGAGTGAGAAGTGGGGGGCGACTTTGATGGAGGGGCCGCTCGGCGGGTTGAGGTTTGTGAGGGCGGGAAGAGGTTGGGGGATTGCCGCGATTTCGGAGCGGTCGGGAATGTTCGAGAGGGTGAGCGGCGGCTTTGGAAAGGGATCGGGCGGCGCGGGCGTGGCGATGGGGGTGCTGGTGATCGGGGTGCTAGAGATGGGAGCGCCGGCGGCGGGGAATGGGTGGATGGAGGTGTTGGCGGCGTGCGATGAGTGGATTAGAGAGGCGGCGGGAGTAGGTCGGGCGGCACGAGTTCGAGGCGGGGAAGGGAGCCGGCCCCAGTGGGAGGTGAGGCGGGCAAGATTTGTGGCGGCCCTGTGGACTTCGATGGGGACCGGGGCTGCCTTGATGGCGCAAATGAAGGCGTCGGCAGAGATGGATTGAAGTTTCTTGATTGTGGCGCGGGTGAGGAAGGCGTCGACGTCATTCAGGCGTGGACGGAAGGATGGGTCTTCGAGAAGGGCGAGAAGTTGGACGCCGCTGAGGGAGAAGCGGGCGCGGAGGGCGTCGAGATCGCCGTTGAGTTCGATGAAGGCGCCCAGGAGGTCGGAGTGGGAGACGGTGGGTGGTTCCATGGATGTCGAAGGTCGGGTGAAGTGATGGACAAGCTTTGAAAGTTGGGAGTGGAAGTAAGATAAGGAGTTGTCGGACGCGCGGGGATTGCGCGATGGCAGCGTGACGCGGGGGTGCGCCGGGCCCCACGCCCTAGAGGGCGTGAGCTTATGGGATGATGGGGCGTCGCCGACCATTTGGTTGACGTCACCAGAATGGTCGGACCGGAGCGGGCGGGAGCACCATTTTCCTGACGTCAGGAAAATGGTCGCTCTCGGAGCAAGGGCCTGGCGAACGAGATCACCAACTTCAACATCCACACACATCAACATCAGGGAGAAGGATCTCAAGAGCGAGGGGACGATCACGACGGAGCATGTGCAGAACAATCGGGACGTGCGGAAGCTTCTGGGGGAACGCGGGATTCGGCCTGAGGCGTTGTCGGGCGCGGAAGACACCAAGAAACTGGAGCGGCGGGTGGAGAGCGAGAAGAAGACGCTGGCGGGGAAGGGGGAGAGGTTGCCGGGTGGGGGAAAGGCGGGCGGGGGCGGCGAAGGACCGGTGGACGTAGGCGGCTGACTCCCGCCGACGGGCGTCGGAGGTCGTGGGCTGACGAATTGACTGGACCCCAGCGTTTCGGCGGCACGAGTCGTCTCGGACGCGAAGGGATTGGGCGAGCAGTGCGGGGCCAGGTAACTCCGGTTACCCCCCCCCACCGACGATCGAGATACAGCTTTGCGGATGGTTCGAAGTTGAGAGGCAAGCCGCAGAGCTGCGGGGATGACGAGAGCCTTTCCAGCATCTCGCGGGGCGCACACAGATCGAAGGTGCATTCCGTTTCGTCTCCCAGCCAGTATCGCAAGCAGAAAGCGACGTCGCCGGAGAACAGGAGTGTGTGGACCCGCCAGTCATCCGAGCAGGAGCTGCGGAGCTGGTCGATGCCCGCTGTCCAAGAGATCGCCTCGATCCACGAGATGGAACGGGCGGGCGAGATGAAGCCGTCGTGGTCGTGCCAGTCCTCGTTCACGAACAGGGCGCTTTCTACGTGGGCGCCGCGGAGCGATTCTAGAGCGAGTCGAACGACCACAAGCAGATCGCTGGCAGTGAGGTCAGAGGCGACGAGCACCGGCCCATCGAATGGGCGAAGGGCGTGGCGCCAGCGGTTGTTCAGTTCGGTGTTCATGTGGGCGGATCGAAACGCTAAGTGCTCCAATATTCGAGTGCCCAAAGGAAATCCGGCATCTGTCCATCCAGAACTGCTGGGATGTCGGTGCACGCTCGTGCATCGGCCAGATCAGCTGGTTTATCAGTGAGTCCATGGGCAAATTGTCCCTTGGCCCACGAGTATCCGGCTTTTCCAGCTCGTTCAAACAGTCGGCGTGCAAACTCCTCGGCCACTTGGCATCCCCAGCGAAGGGCGGCGGTGTCGCTTGCCGCTTCGATCCAGAATGCCCAGCTGGATTCGAAATCAGAACCGCTGCGTTTGTTCGAGGCGTGCTCGGACGGGGATTCGAAGCCGAAAGTGAACAGGAATGGATGGGCGGGGATCGAGTGCGATACACCGCGCAGTTCGAGGGTACGACACAGGCGGCTCAGCGGATCCTCTCTCATGCCGTGTGACACAAAGTACTGACCGGCGCGCAGCGCGCGCATCGCGTCTGGAAGTGCAAAGATCGGCGAATCTTGGTTTCTCAGCCTGCCTTCGAGGAAGAAGTCCCACTCGCCGCGCGCGCCGGGAGTCTCGAAGACGCACTCAAACCCTTGGAGCCACTTTTTGAAGCGGCGACTGATGGCGTCGAGTTTGGGGAAGAGTTTGCGTTGCGGTGTTGGGAGGAAGTGCAGTTCGCCGGCGGTCCAGAGGATTCCTCGCAGGTGTTCGGGAGGAAAGAGTGAGGCCACGGGAGACTGCTGCGGATCAATCCGTCCAGTGTCGGGCATCACTTGGAGGCGCCCCAAAGTCAGGAAATGCAGCCACTGACCGCCTTGGGCCTGTATGACGGCGGGCGGCTCGGGCAGCGCGGCGAACCAGGCGTAGACCTGCTGGAGGTCGGAACCGAGAGCGAGGAATCTGTGGGTGCTGCCCATGTTTGCGTTGGCGAGAACCGAAAGCCGTTGGGCGGACGAGCGGAGCACGAGCGACGGTCGATTGCACGGGGAGCATACCACGGACACGGCCGTTCTAGACTTTGCCCATACCGGCAATGCCGGAAACCGAAGGTGAATCTCGATGGCTTAAGCTGCGGAAGGGGAAGACCGCTGAAGCGGTCTGCAGGAGAATCAAGTGAGAAGGACGATGGTGGGCACGCGAAACCAGGCATGAATGCCTGGCCTACGAGTCGGCAAACCTTGCTGAAGCAGGTTGGAGGGCGGAGAGTCGGGTTCGGTTCAGGGACTTGGTTCAGAGGCACGGAACGGGGATTTGGTCCGGGGGTTGGGTTCAGGGGATCGATTTGAGAGTTTGGTTCGCTTTTTGCGTTCGCGCGTTCAGTTCACCGCGTTGGTGCGGCAGGTATTATTTGTGTTCAAGGAGCCCCCCATGAACCCCGCCCCCATCTTCGAATGCTTCACTGCGTATCAAAAAACCGCTGCCATGCAGGCGGCCGTGGACATCGGGCTTTTTTCGGCGATTGGCAAGGGGCACCTGACGGTGCCCGCGATCGCGAAGGCTTGTGATGCGTCGGCCAAGGGCGTGCGGGTGCTTTGTGACTATTGGACGGTGCAGGGGCTTTTGGTCAAGCGGGGGGAGGCGTATGGGCTCTCGGCGGAGGCGGGGACGTTTTTGGATAAAGCGTCGCCGGCGTATCTGGGCGGGGTGATGGGGTTTTTGAATGGGCCAATCGCGCCGTTTTTCGGGCGGTTGACGCAGGCGGTGAGGAAGGGTGGGTGTGAGAGTGCGGGGTCGGTGGAGGTGGAGTATGACGGGTGGGTGGCGTTTGCGCAGGAGATGGGGGCGATGATGTTTCCGACGGCCCAGGCGATCGCGAAGTTGCTGGGGCCGCTGAAGGGGCGGGTGCTGGATGTGGCGGCGGGGCATGGGCTGTTTGGGATCGTGCTGGCGCAGGCGAATGCGGGGGTTTCGGTGACGGCCCTGGACTGGCCCAAGGTGCTGGATGTCGCGAAGGCGAACGCGGGGCGGATGGGTGTTGGCGAGCGGTATGCGGTGATTGCGGGGGATGCGTTTACGGTGGAGCTCAAGGGGCCGTATGAGTTGATTTTGCTGACGAATCTGCTGCACCACTTTGATCCCGAGCGGTGCACGGCGCTGCTCAGGCGATTGCGGGCAGCTCTTGGCCCCGGAGGGCGGCTTGTGACCCTTGAGTTCATTCCAAACGAGGATCGGGTCACGCCGGCGATGTCGGCGACGTTTCCGCTGGTGATGCTGGCGACGACGGCGAGCGGGGATGCGTACACGTTCGCGGAGCTTGAGAAGATGCTTGTGGCGGCGGGGTTTGCGAAGAACACGATGCATCAGCCGGAGGATTGTCCGCAGCAGGTTGTTGTGAGCGAGTGAACTTATCGACGACTTGCTTTGGCGTTGGGCAACGCGGTGGACCGCGGATGAAATCGCGCGGCGAATGAGCCGGGGCGGCGAGTTTGGTTTCGGGAGTTTCGAAGGTCCTGTCGCGTTGGGGCCGACTCCTCCGGAGTCCAAACGCGTGTGCGCGTTCTTCCGGGGGCTGCGCCCCCGGCTACTGACGATGACCCCTACGGGCAACGCCGTGAACTGAATCGCCGACTCGTGCATTTCGAACCGTTCGTTGCATTCCAGGCCGGAGGCCTGAACGTCAATAGCCGGGGGCGCAGCCCCAGGAAGCGATTGGAACGTGAATTGGACCCCGGACGGGTCCGCCGTTGACGCCCCGCGTATCACGACGCCATTCGGCCGACCCCTCCGGGGTCGAAATTCGTTTGCGCGGCCTACCGGGGGCTTCGCCCTCACCTTTATACACATCTGTTCGAAGTACCCGGATTCGGCCGATACTGGG
>CAYHQQ010000088.1:0-14295 GCA_964358855.1 uncultured Phycisphaeraceae bacterium | reverse complement strand
CCTCACTCCTCCCCCTCGCGAATCATCAGCTTCCCGTCGACCAGGTCGATCCAAAGCTGCAACGCCCCGCCGCGATGGTCCACACTCCGCTCATTGAGCGCACCTTCGAACAGGAACATCAGCCCCGAACTGCTCCCCCCGGTGATCCCCCTCATCTCCCGGCGAACCAGCAGCGCCCGAGTACCCGTCGTGTCGACGCTGATGATGTCCGCGTTCAGCGCGAGCCTCAACCGCAGCGTTGTGCCCTTGGGCGCCCCGTTCCCCAGCCCGATCCTGCCCCCCGAGCCCAACATCGCGTACCCAAGACCCTCGACCTTGCCGTCCTTGTCCACACTCTCGGCAATGATCCCCAGCGGCTCGTCGATCAGCGTGCGGACCGTGACGTCGTTCCCCAGCATCAGCACCCGCGTGCGCATCGCGATCATGCTGTTCCGCCGCGCGTTCAAGAGCAGCGTCGCGCCGCCGGCCATCGCCACAATCGCCAGCACGATCGCCGCCAACGTCCAAACTCGACTGCTTCGTTCCGTCGACATGCCGGCAGAATACCAGCCGGCAGCGAGTAACGCACCCTACTTCAGCTCGATCTCCCCTCGGAGTTCTTTCGCCTTCTCCGAGTGGTAGACAAAGCCGACCTTCCCTCCGGCCTCGCCGGCCACCAGGAATCGATACATCACCGACCCCTTCCCGGGCACACCCCCGGCGTTCTGAACGCGCGACGCCTCATGCAGAATCGGATCGGGGTCCTCATCCGTCCAGCTCGAAAGCCGGAACGCAGCCGCCACCGGGCTCTTGCCCGCGTCCACCGTCAGAAGGTCGCTCGTCCCGATCCCCCTGTTCCTCGAAAGCTCACTCCGCGTCGGGATCAGCCTCGTGTTGGTGATCTCAATCTGCACCGACCACAAACCCCCAGGCGTCTTCTCCGCCTTGCTCCTTAGAAGCGAAATCTCCGGCGTCTGGTCCGCGTGGTACATCGTGAACGCAAAGTTCCGGTGGCACTCCTCCTCGAGCATGAACGTCGGCGTGCTACGGCTCGACCATTTGTTCAACCCGCCGATGAGCACCTTCCCGTGCTTGGGATGGTCGAACTCCTTGAAGTCCGTGAAGATCTGCCCAAACACCATCCGGTCCCGCCACAGCCACTGCTGCTCCTCCGTCGGATTCAACTGATCGCGCTGGAAGTACATCGCAGGATTCCACATCTCATTCGTGAACGAGAAAATCCCCAGCGACTCGCCCGTCCAGTTCACAAACCCCCCGTGCACCGTGTACAGGTCCCGGTAAATCACCATCGACTTGTAATACGGCAGAAGCTGCTCTCCCACCTTGGCGATCTGGTCGTACGCCCGCGCATCACCCGCCGGATACGCCCACTCCCGAAAGCTCGCGCCCGGCCCCCGCAGAATCATCCCGCCCGCGTTGTGGTACGACTGCACCGCCGCGATGTTGGTCCGCGGCTCGATGAACCCCGCGATCGCTCGCGTCTCCGGGCACGACAGCGGGAACGGCCCCGCCCCGTTCTGCACATAGCTCGGCAGCCACCCCGCCGGCCAGTCGCGGTTCATGTCGTCCGCGCCCGAGTAATCCTCGTTGATCCGGCCGTCCCCGTCATTGTCCAGCCCCTCCTCCCCGAGGTTCGTCCAGCCCCCCGGCGGCTTGTCGGCCGCCACACGCCGGAAAACCCGCGGATCCGTCTTGTCCCGCTCCCACCGCCCCTGCGGATCCTCCTTCCACATCTGCGTGATGCTCCCGTCGCCGTCCAGGTCGTCGGGCGAGTCCTCGCCGATCGCCCCGTCGCGATCCTGATCGATCAGCCGCTGGTCGTGCCTGTGGTTGTTGGGCGTCGAGGGCTTGGTGAACCACACCTCACGGCTGTCGGGATTCACCATCGGCAGAAGATGGAACGAGCAGCGATCCACCAGCTCCGTCAGATTCTTGTTCACCCCGTACGCCTTGGTCAGATACCACGCGGTGTACAGCACCGCCTCCGCCGACTGGATCTCGTTGGCGTGCACCGAGCCGTCGATCCACATCGAAGGCTTGCCGGCAACCGGCGCCCCCTTGCCCGAGCCGACCGTCAGCACCAGCATGTCCCGGCCCTGCAGGCTCTTGCCGATCGTCGTGATCGTGCACACATCCGGATACGCCGCCGCGAGATCCTTCAGCGCCTTGTTGATCTCCTCCACCGTGTGGTAACGGTCAAACGCCAGCGCCACCTTCGAAGGCATGTCCTGCTGCGCCACCGCGACCGGCGCCACAAAGGCCGCCGCCGCGACAATCATCCCACGGGCAAAGCTGGTCACTCTCATGGCTTATTCTCCGTCGCGGGCGACTGGGTCAACTCAACCGCGATGTCGCGCGGTTCGATGAGCGGATCGGTAAGCTTGATGTGCAGCGTCGAGCCGTCGGCCGCCCGCACCGTCCACGACGCGTCAAAGGTGCCCCCGTTGCCGGCGATCGCCTCGGCCTTCTGGACCTTCCGTCCCGCCTCCAGCGCCGAGAGCTCGACCTCCAGCCTCGCGATCGTCGGCAGTACGCGCCGCGCCTTGGCCTCGATCGCAAGATGCGTCGGCATCCGCCCCGTGTTGGTCAGCCGAAGCTCAACACGCCAAAGCCCCGGCGCCAGCCGCGTCGCCCAGACCTTGTGCTCGATCGACGGCAGCTTGGACGCCAGGTCACCCAGAAACTCAAACTGCTGCGCGACCAGCGCCGGAATCTCCTCGCTCGGCGGATTGAACTTCGCGCCCGGAACAAACCCCCCGATCTCAACGGGCCCCAGCTGCGGATGGTTGAACGCAGTCCACCCGATGAATCCCGCCTGCCCCCCGGCCGCCACTCGCTCGTCGAAGTACTTCATCCACTTGTCATCGTCCGACTTGGGCTCCACCGCCGCCGCCACCGCCGCGCCTCCACCCCCACCCGGCCTCGCCCCTCCTCTCGCGCCGCCGCGATTGCGCCCGCCGCCCCGCGCACCTGGCCCACCCGGACCACCAGGCCCTCCCGGTCCGCCCGGTCCGCCAGCTCCCGGTTGGCCGCCCGGCCTCACCTCGGGCCGTAGCTCCGGCTCGGGCTCCGGTGTCGGCGCTGCCGGCTTCACCTCGGGCTTGGGCTCGGGCTTGGGTTCAGTTACCGGTTTCTCGCCGCCCGCCTCAGCGGGCTTCTCCTCACCCGCGGGCGCGGGCGGCTTGGCCCCCGTCCGCTTCTCCGCCTTGACAAGGTCGGGCCGCACCCACACCGGCGTCCCAAGCGCGGGCACCCCGAGGCTCGAGTACGCATACGACAGAAACGACCCCGCCAGATCGACCTTGGGCGCCTCGGTGATGCCCGTGATCTCCTTGAACCGGGCCGACAACAGCTCATACACCGCCTTGTCCTCGTTCTCGATGCCCAGCGGCAACTGCCCCGATGGATCCATTCGCCCCGCCTCGGGAATCGACACCAGCGTGTCGTGCCGCCCGAACACCAGCACCGCCGCAAGCTCCGGATGCGCCGTGCACCAGCGAGCCAGCGCAAGCGTCTCGGGCGTCTGCAGAGGCCTTCGCCCCGCGCCGTCCTTGTACTCGGGCCACGTCCCCGGCCACTGCATGTCCAGATCAATCCCGCCTCCGCCCGTCCCACCCACGCCGTTCTCGTTGAACAACCCATCGCCGTCGTTGTCACTCCCCTCGGTCACCACCGCATACACCGGCCTCTCGCCCTTGGCAACATCGGGCGCCTTCATCAGTCCCGGATGGTCCGGATCATCGATGAGTGTGGCGGCCACACCCAGCGATGGCGCCGGATTCCGAACTCGCATGAGAGTGATGGAGCCGTCGGCGTTGAGGTCCTCGCCCGGGTCCTCGTCGATGCGCCCATCGTGATCCGCGTCGGTCGACACTCGCAGCATCCCCGACTCCACCAGCACCCCGGGATACCCAAACGCGTCAGGATTCAGACACGGCACAACATGAAGCGTGACCTTCTTCAACCATTCCGGCGGATCCGCCGCCAGCCGCTCGGCCAGCCCGACCGCTGTTTCCACGCCCACCCTGTGCCGTCCATCCGAACCTGCGACCAGCAACACCGAGGCGGGCCCACGCGTCGTGCCCGCGGTGCCGATGGCGTAGACCTTGATCGGCGAACCCCCCGTCGAAGTCGCCAGCGCCTCCGAACGGACCAGTCCCGGATGGGCCGCAACCAGCGCGTCCATCCGTGAGTTCCAATTGGCCGGTTGGGCCGAAGCACAGCTGACAGCCAGAAACGTCGAGCGAAAGAGCATCATCCCGCAAGCGTAACGGATTTGGGCCTTTGGCGACTGGTTCGGACAAAGGTAGGGTTCGAACCATCCAGCCAGACCTTCAAAGCCGATTCCTTGGCCTTTCGCTCAGATTGTGGAAAACTTCCACGCCCGGGCGGCCAAAAGTTCGCCACAAAGGACGGCAACGATGTAACGCCATGAAACAAGGTGAACCCGGCAGTGACACCGTTTATCACCAATATTTTCTCGGGCGAAGAGAGAAAACCCGATTGACAGCGCAGAGTGTTTCAGTAGACTGCGCTCAGTTCCAGTCTGTTTCAGTTCCTTGCACACTGGAAGCACGGAGGCTCGCATGGCATCTGTCCGATCGGTTGCGGCAAAGGTCGGCGTCTCAGTCGCGACCGTCTCGCGCGCCCTCAACAACCACCCCCACGTCGACGAAGAGACCCGCCAGCGCGTGATCCAGGCGGCGGGCGAGGTCGGGTATATCTCGATGGCGGCCCAGACCAACGTCTCCACGGTCATCGGCCTGGTCTATCCCGGCGAGATCGTTCGTGCCGACTACGGCGCGTTCGAGTCGGCGCTGATGATCGGCGTGCTCCGCGGGCTCAACGAGATGCGGTTTGATCTCAAGATCATCTCGATCCAGCGTGACAAGCTGCCGGGCGAGAGTTACTCCCAGTTCCTGCGTCGCAAGGGGCTTCGCGGGGCGATCCTGCGGACGTTCGAGGAGAGCCGCTCGGTCGCCAAGGCGATCGCGGGCGAGAACTTCCCCTTCGTCGTCGTGGCCGACCGGTTCGAAGAACCCAACATCAACTACGTCTGCTGCGAGTCGGGCGACGACAGTCGTCGCGCGGTGCAGCACCTCATCGACCTTGGACATCGGCGGATTGCTCTGGCGATCCACCGCATCCCCGACACCGACCACCGCGACCGTCGACAGGGCTACGAGCGCGCCCTCCGCGAGAATGGGATCACGATCGACCCCTCGCTGATGCTCGAGATCTCCGGCGACAGCGCGGGAGGCTCGAGTCTGGTCACCCGCCTGCTCAACATGCCCAACCCGCCCACGGGCGTCTTCCTCACCAACCCGCTCGCGACCGTCGGCGCGCTTCGCCGGTGCCTGGAGCTTGGCGTGCACGTCCCCGACGACCTCTCCATCGTCGGCTTCGACGACAGCGATATCCGGCGCCACACCTACCCGCCCTTCACCGCCGTCTGCCAGGACGCCGAGATGATCGGCTTCGAGGCCGCCCGGTGGCTCTCGCGCCGCATGTCGGACCCGGCGGGTTCGACGCCCTCGACCCTTCAGATCGCCCGACAGACGTTCTTTGAGATCAACCGCACGACGGGACGGCCGCCCGAAGTGCCCATCCGCGTCCTCCCCGACGGAACGCGGATCTCACCCGCAGGTCCGCAGGAATAAGCCCCGACAGCTCCCCGCACGCCGGTGCGAGAGGTGTCTCCACCGCCACCCGATCACGACAAAGGCTCCAAGGAGCAACCCGATGACGAACCAGCTTTCCAGAACGCAACGAGTGTCGACGCGGCGGGCCGCAGGCTTCACCCTCATCGAGCTGCTGGTGGTCATCGCGATCATCGCGCTGTTGATCGGTCTCCTGCTCCCGGCGCTGGGCAAGGCCCGCGACGCGGGACGACAGGTCGTCTGCCTGGCCAACATCCGCCAGATGGGCACCGCCGCCACGCTCTACGCCAACGACAACAAGGAACGCCTCTGGATCGACAAGGTAAACGACCAAGGCCTCTTCGTTCCGCAGTTCAACCTGGGCGGGCAGGGGAACTACACCGCCTGGGCCCGCCTGCCCAACCTCCAGAACCCCGGCGGGCCGGCGCTTCCGGGCCTGGCTTACGGCTACCTCGGGGACGCGGGCAAGATCGGCGAGTGCCCGACCAACAAGCGGCGGAGCAAGGACGGCACCAATCGCTCCCAGACGAGCCTCACCACCGAGGTCGACTTTGATTTCACCTTCGTCGGGTGCCTCGTGGGCGCACGCCTGAGCACCGACACCAAGGCCGGGTACCTCACCGACACGGGCCCCTATCTCGACAGCCTTCCGCCCTACACGATCTCCTACGCGTCCGATCAGGCTTCGGGGCGCATCACGCGATTCCAGGCGCTGCCTCTGTTTGTCGAGGAGAACACCTCGATGTTCAACTCCGACTATCCCGACGGCATGTTCTACAGCCAGGACCAGATCACCACCCGCCACTCCAAGGCGGGCAACATCGCCTACCTCGACGGTTCCGCCAGCTCGTTCCTCCACCCCAAGGGCGGCTCGCCCAACGTCAGGGTCGCCGGCGACCTGGCGGCACGCCACTTCTACGCGGGCGGCCTGGGCGGCTGGAAGCGCTTCGAGGGGAGCGAGGGCAACGGTCGTTCGTTCGGTTGGATCAACAACCCGTTCTGAAGAGCGGGTTGGTACACATCGCGCCCTGCATCGGAAGCTTGGCGTGTTCACGGCATGAGGTCGAAGATCGAGAGTGCTTGAGGGGATTCCCTCCGGAGGATTGAAGATGACTGGCAAGCTGTGTCGGATTCTCGTTGCGTCGGCCGCGCTCTGCGCGGCGGGCGCGGTTCAGGCCCAGACCAACGTGCTCGTGAATCCAGGGTTTGAAACAACCTGTGGTCCGGCCGCGAACTGGGAAACGTTCGGCGGAAACGTCTCGAGCATCAACTTCTACCAGCACTCGGGCGGGCTGGCGCTCAAGATGTTCGGGCCCTTCTGCTGCCCCCTTGGGTACGCGGGCGCCTATCAGGATGTGCCCGCGCTCCCCGGCGAGACCTGGGAGGCCAACGGCTGGATGCTCAATCCCGACTGGGACGCGCTCCACACCTGGGACGAGGGCACGCAGACGGGATCGCGCACGTTCCTTGAGGTCCAGTTCCTCGACGCGAGCAAGACCCCCATCGAGGATCCCCAGAGCCACATCTCCTCCAAGATCGACCACCCCACCAGCTTCACCCACGTCCCCATGACCGTCGCGGGCGTGGTCGCGCCGGCCGGCACCGCCTTCGTACGCGTGCAGGCGATCGTCGAGCAGGGCAACTACCAGGGCGGAGCCGCGTGGTGGGACGACATCACCGTCAACAAGGTCGGCGACTCCAACGCCGCCCTCAACACTTCCTTTGAGCAGTTTCCCGCGGGCTGCGTCGGCAGCCCCTTCCAGGGCTGGATCAACTTCGGCAACGGCGCCCGCACCAGCGGGCTCAACGCCCGCACCGGATCCGAGGCCGCCAAGCTCTACGGCGGGTTCAACGGCAATCCCGCCTACAGCGGCTGGTTCCAGGATGTTGCCACCACCGAGGGCACCCACTGGAAGGCCGAGGGCTGGGCCCGGTCCTTCGCCAGCGACTCGCTCGCCGACGGCAACAACGTGTTCGTCGGCATCGAGTTCTACGACATGTTCAACAACAACCTGATCGGCACCGTGGGCGGCTCGAGTTCCGTCCCCACCCCGGGCGACGACACCTACCGCCTCTACACCTCGGGCGTGGTTACCGCACCCGTCGACACGGTCAAGGTGCGCTGCCTCATCCTGCAGGTCCAGGCCAACAATGCCGGCGGGGCCACCTGGTGGGACGACATGAGCCTCACGCAGGGCTGCGCCGCCGACTTCGACGGCGACGGCACCGTCGACTTCTTCGACTACGACGCCTTTGTCGTCTGCTTCGAGACCGAGGGATGCACCGCGGCCGACTTTGACGCCGACGGCACCGTCGACTTCTTCGACTACGACGCCTTCGTCATCGCCTTCGAGACCCCCTGCTGAACATTGGCGGCGTGGGTGACTCTCGCGTAACACGCAACGCCAGAGTGAGCACGCCGAGCAGATTGCCGGGGCCGGGCACAACACGCCCGGCCCCGGATTTTTGGAACGGTCGCAAGCGAGGACGCGGATGGCCATTGGCGCACAGGCTGAGGGACGCTGGGCGGGTCGGGATTCCGGCGCGCTGTCCTTTGGCGCCTGGCTCATTGTGCTGGTGGCCCTGGCCTCCTCCGCCGCGATCCTGGCGGCCCCCAGCCGCAAGAGCGGCGATGTGGTGATGTGGGCGTCGTCCACAGAGCACGCAACTATCTATCGTCCGATCTTTGAGCGGTGGAACGCTCAGTCCACGCCCGAACTGGGCACTGTGGACCTTCGGCTCATGTCGCTCCCGTCGCTGCAGCGCCGAATGCTCGGATCGTTCCTGAGCCAGACCGACTCTTCGGACCTGATGGAGGTCGAGCGAAAGGTTGCCGGCCTGGCCTTTCTGGGGCCCATCGAGTCGGTCGGTTTCGCGGACCTGACCGATCGGCTGAAGGCCGAAGGGCTCATGGAGCAGATCAACAAGGCGAGCTTCAGCCCTTGGACAAGCCGCGGGCGCATCTTCGGCCTGCCCCACGACGTGCACGCGGTCATGCTGGGATACCGGGCCGACATCGTGGAGGCGGCGGGGATCGACGTCTCCAAGATCGAGACCTGGGACGACTTTGAGCGGGTGATGGGCCCCTTGATCGAGCGCGGAGAGACGGGCAAGCCGCCGCGGTTCCTGCTCAACATGGCCGGCAACAACGGGGACCATCTCGAGCTCTTGATTCTCCAGGCGGGGGGAGGGGTTTTCGACGACGCCGGACGCGTGGTGATCGACTCGCCGGTCAACGCCAAGGTGCTCGCGACCGTCGCGCGGTGGTGCGTCGGGCCCGATCGGATCGCCGAGGACGCTCCCAATTTCGCGGCCTCGGGGAACAAGCTCAAGGCCGACGGCTACGTGCTCACCAGCTTCTTCCCCGATTGGATGGGCGCGATCTGGGCCAAGGAGATCGCGCCGCTCTCGGGCAAGATGAAACTCATGCCCCTGCCGGCCTGGGAGAAGGGCGGGAGACGCACGAGCGTCTGGGGCGGCACGATGCTGGGCATTCCGCGGACGGCGGCGAAGACGCCCTCGGACTTTGATCGGCGATGGACGCTCGCGAAGAACCTCTACCTCTCTCGCGATCAGGCCATTGGCCTGTGGCGCATGGGCGGCATCGTCTCCCCGGTGCGGGCGTGCTGGTCGGACAGCGCCTACGACGAGCCCAACGCGTACTTCTCGGGCCAGGCCGTCGGACGCATGTACATCAATCTGGCCGAACGCATCCCCATGCGGTCGTCCTCGCCCTACAACACCGAAGCCCTGGCCAGGGTCGTCAAAGCCCTCACTGATCTGTGCGAGGACGCCAAACGGTCGGCGCCGTTGCCACAGAGCGAGCTCGAGCGGCTCGCGACAATCCGCCTCAAGTCGGCGGCGGCGCAGGTCAACGAGCTCCTGAATCGCAACGAGTTCCTCAAGGTGGGAGCGGGGGTGTCGCCATGACGACCCTCTCGGCCAAGCGGGTCGCCCCCTGGGCGCTGCTCACGCCGTTCCTGGTGGTCTTCGCGATCTTCACCGCCTGGCCCCTGGCGTGGTCGCTTTGGCTGTCGCTCCATCAGTCGTACGGCCCGGGCGTTTCGACCTACGTGGGAGTCGGCAACTACAGCTCGATGCTCGCCGACCCGCTCTTTTGGCTCTCACTCAAGAATACCACGCTCTACACCCTGGGCTCGGTGTTCATCCAGCTCCCGCTCGCGCTGGGCCTGGCGATGCTGCTGGAGATGCCGGGCCTTCGCGGGCGCGGCGTGATCCGCCTGGTGCTCTTCTCCCCCTCGCTGGTGGGCGTGGTGTTTGCGGCCATGCTCTTTGGGATCATCTTCGAGAAGCGGACGGGCCTCTTGAACCAGCTGCTCAACGGAGCCTTCGGCGTGTCCCTCGACACTCCCTGGCTCTCGACGTACATCCTGTGGGCGCTCATCCTGGCCTCCCTGTGGATGTACGTCGGGTTCAACATGGTGTACTTCTCGGCCGCCCTGCAGAACGTGCGGCGCGAGCTCGTCGAGGCCGCCACCGTCGATGGCGCCGGACCCGTCGACCGCTTCGTGCATGTCGTCCTTCCGGCGATCCGCCCGGTAGCGAGCTTTGTGGTGCTGCTTTCAATCATCGGCTCGCTCCAGCTCTTTGAGCTGCCCTACCTCATGCTCGACGTGGCCGGCAAGCCCAACGACGACGGCAAGACGCTGATCATGTACCTCTACACGCGGGGGTTTGACCTGGGCGATCTGGGCTACGCCAGCGCCGTCGGCTGGGTGCTGGGGCTCGTGCTCATCGGCGTGACGGTGGTTGAGAGGCTCATCGCCCGCAACGAAGCGGAGGGGAGCGCATGAACCGATCGGGCGCTCTCAGGCTTGTGCCGGTGTACACGCTCCTCCTGCTGGCGGCGGGGCTCACGCTCTTGCCGCTCTTGTGGATGGTGCTTGCGAGCTTCAAGAACAACGAGGACTTCATGGGCTCGGTCTTCGTGCCCAGGGATTCTGACGGGAACATCGCCCTGGGGCGCTTCACGCTCGAGCACTACCGCACGCTGGGCGGGCGCGAGAACTTCCTGCGCCCGCTGATCAACTCGGCGTTCCTGGCGAGTGTGACGGCGATCGGGGCGACCCTGGTGTGCGCCGCCGGCGGTTACGCCCTGGCCAAGTACAACTTCAAGGGTCGCAAGCTCTGCACCGGCCTGGTGCTGGGGGCGATGCTGGTGCCCGGGCCGCTGCTGCTCGCGCCCGGCTACCAGGTGTTGCACACCGTGGGGCTCCTGGACACGTTCTACGGGCTCATCCTGCCCGCGCTCGCCCCCGCGTTCGGCGTGTTCCTCTTCCGTCAGGCGGCGATGGTCTCGGTGCCGACGGAGCTGATCGAGGCGGCCAGGATCGACGGGTGCGGCGAGGGGCGGACGTTCTTCACGATCGCGATGCCGCTCCTGCGCCCGATGATCGGAACGTTCCTGATGATCACGTTCCTGGGCGTGTGGAACAACTTCATCTCGCCCCAGGTGGTGCTGCAGGACTCAGATAAGTTCCCGCTCTCGGTGGCGGTGGCGCAGCTCCGCGGAACGTATTACCAGGATTACGGGCTGCAGATGGCCGGAACCCTCGTCTCGATCGTGCCGGTCTTCCTGCTGTTCCTCCCGCTCCAGCGGGACTTTGTCTCGGGGATGACCAGCGGTGCGGTGAAGGGGTAGATGTGTCTGGTTTGTGCGGGGCCCTCGCGGCCCCGAGAGGAGTATGTCTCGATGTTTCCAGAAGGATTTGTTTGGGGATCGGCGTCCAGCGCGTACCAGGTCGAGGGCGCGGCCGCCCTCGAAGGTCGCGGCGCTTCGGTGTGGGACACCTTCAGTGCCAAGCCCGGCGCCGTCTTCCGCGGTCACACCGGGGAGATCGCCTGCGACCACTACCACCGCAGCGACGAGGACATCGCCCTCATGTCGCGCCTGGGCCTGGCTGCCTACCGCCTCTCGATTTCCTGGTCGCGCGTGATGCCCGGCGGCACGGGCGCGGTCAACGCCAAAGGGCTGGCGTTTTACGACCGGCTGGTCGACAGCCTCCTGGCGGCGGGGATCGAGCCTTGGGTCACGCTCTTTCACTGGGACTTTCCCGAGACCCTCTTCCAGCAGGGCGGATGGCTCAATCCCGACAGCGTGAAGTGGTTCGCCGACTACACACGGGTCGTGGTTGACGCGCTCTCGGATCGCGTCACACGCTGGATGACCATCAACGAGCCGCAGGTCTTCATCGGGCTTGGACATCGCGACGGCACGCACGCACCCGGGCTCAAGCTGACGCAGGCCGAGTGGCTTCTGGCGGGGCACCACGTGCTCCTGTCCCACGGGCGGGCCGTCAAGGTGCTCCGCGAGCGGGCGAAAAAACCGGCGCAGATCGGCTGGGCGCCCGTGGGGTCGGTGAGCTATCCGGCGACAGGCAGCAAGGCCGACATCGACGCCGCACGCCACGCGACGTTTGCCATCACAAGGCCCGACACCTGGAACAACACCTGGTGGGCCGACCCGGTCTGTCTTGGACACTACCCCGAGGACGGCCTTCGCGTCTTTGGCAAGGACGCGCCCAAGGTCGCGCCGGGGGACATGGAATCGATCGGGCAGTCGCTCGATTTCTACGGCGTCAACATCTACAGCGGCGAGCCGGTGAAGGCCGGACCCAGCGGCGAGCCGGTGAGCGTCGGGTTCCCGGCGGGCAATCCGATGACATCGTTCCGGTGGAACGTTGCGCCCGAGAGCCTGGGCTGGGGCGCGCGGTTCCTGGCCGAACGCTACCGCCTCCCTGTGGTGATCACTGAGAACGGGATGGCGAACCTGGACTGGGTCTCGGGCGATGGGGCGGTGCACGATCCCCAGCGGATCGATTTCACCAGGCGGTATCTCCTGAGCCTCGCGGCGGCGATCGACGAGGGCGTCGATGTCCGCGGTTATTTCCACTGGTCGATCCTGGACAATTTCGAGTGGGCCGAGGGCTATCGCGAGCGATTCGGGCTCATCCACGTGGACTTTGCCACCCAGAAAAGAACTTTGAAAGACTCGGCGCTGTGGTATCGTGATGTGGTCAAGTCCAACGGGGGAACACTCTTCCCCCCCGGCGTGGTGACAAGGCCCGTGAGACCCGCGAAGGAGGTTACTCGATGAGGATGATCAAGACGTGTCTGCTGACAATCGCGATGGCCGCGGGGCTGCCCGCGATCGCGCAGGTGGACCCGGCGGGCTGGGTGCCCTCGTTCGCCGACGAGTTCTCAGGCTCGTCGCTCGACGGGTCGAAGTGGTTCGCCCAGAACGTGGCGTGGCCCTACAACGCCGAGTCGGAGTTCTACCGACCGCAGAACGTGACGGTCGGGGGCGGCCTGTGCACGATCACCTCGCTGCTCCAGAGCTATGGCGGCAGGCCCTACACCTCCGGACGCATCGAGACGGGCGGGCGGTTCAATCAGCTCTTCGGGAAGTTCGAGTTCCGGGCCAAACTGCCCAGGGGCAAGGGCATCTGGCCGGCGCTGTGGCTCCTGCCCGACGGGATGTGGCCCCCCGAGATCGACGTGATGGAGCTCCTGGGTGACAACCCCAACAAGGTCTATTTCACCAACCACTGGGGGACCTGGCCCAACGTCAGCTCGTTTGGAACCAATCTGGTTGGCCCCGATTTCTCCGCCGACTTCCACACCTTTGGCGTTGAGTGGTGGCCCGATCGACTGGATTTCAGCGTCGACGGCACGATCCGATCGACGCACCGCAACGGCGTGCCGCGCACGGCGATGTCGCTGATCATGAACACCGCCGTGGGCGGGCAGTGGCCCGGATATCCCGACGCGACGACCGTCTTCCCCCAGCTGCTGCAGGTCGACTGGGTGCGGGTGTACAAGCGACTGCTCATGAACGAGAGCTTCGAGGACCCGGGTCCGGGCGCGGGCGGCCCGCTCTATTACTGGACAAAGTTCGGGCAGGCGTACAACGACACGAACGCTCCGCGGACGGGCCAGCGCACCGCCAAGCTCTTCGGCAATTTCACGGGCTCGTTCAACAACAGCGGCATCTACCAGGACGTGCCGGCCACGCCGGGCTCGCGGTGGCGGGCCAGCTCGTACTGGCTCACACGCTCCGCCGACGCGATCGCGGGCGCCAACACGACGGCAATCAATATAGAGTTCCGCAGCGCGGCCGGGACGCTCCTCTCCTACCAGAGCACGCCCGCGATCGACGCCTCGACGATCAGGGATGTCTACGTGCGCCGCGAGGTGCAGGCGGTTGCCCCGCCGAACACCGCGACGGTTCGCGTGGTCCTGATCTTCTTCCAGCCCGCGATGGCGGCCGGATCGGCCATGATCGACGATGTCGAGCTGATTCCGCTGGCGCCCTGTCCCGCGGATTTCAACCAGGACTTCGCCGTTGACTTCTTCGACTACGACGAGTTCGTGACGTGCTTTGAGGGCGGCTCGTGCCCGCCGGGAACGTCCGCGGACTTCGACGCCGACGGTACCACCGATTTCTTCGACTACGACGGGTTCGTGCTTGCCTTTGAGCAAGGGTGCTGAGGAGCTCTCGATGATTCTGACGGCGTTGACGGGTGTCGCATTGGCGGTGTTCGCACAGGCCGCGGCCAAGCCGCCCGAGCCTGCCCCCACCCCCCCCACCACCCCCACCACCCCCGCCACCCCC
>CAYHQQ010000087.1:0-14466 GCA_964358855.1 uncultured Phycisphaeraceae bacterium | reverse complement strand
GAATTGACGGGGGCTCACACAAGCGGTGGAGCATGTTGCTTAATTCGAGGCAACGCGAAGAACCTTACCTGGGCTTGACATAGCCGGATTAACTCTTGGAAACTTGAGCAAGGCCCGCAAGGGTACAACGGTTACAGGTGCTGCATGGCTGTCGTCAGCTCGTGCTGTGAAGCGTCGGGTTAAGTCCTCTAACGAGCGCAACCCCTATCGTTAGTTGCTCGGCGAAAGCCAGTACTCTAGCGAGACTGCCGGTGTCAAACCGGAGGAAGGTGGGGATGACGTCAAGTCCTCATGGCCCTTACGCCCAGGGTTGCAAACGTGCTACAATGGCGCGCACAAAGCGATGCAAGGCCGCAAGGCGGAGCAAATCGCAAAAAACGCGCCCCAGTTCGGATTGCAGGCTGCAACCCGCCTGCATGAAGTCGGAATCGCTAGTAATCGGAGATCAGCTACGCTCCGGTGAATGTGTTCCTGAGCCTTGTACACACCGCCCGTCACGTCATGGGAGCCTGGAGTGCCCGAAGCCGCCATATTTCAATGGTGTCTACGGCAAGACAGGTGACTGGGACGAAGTCGTAACAAGGTAGCCGTAGGAGAACCTGCGGCTGGATCACCTCCTTTCTAAGGGATTTCCTTAGACGTGTATAGGAACAGAACTGTGGTCCCGGCGAGTAGCCGGTGCCCATGGATAACCCTCTGTCCTCGGAGAGCAATCTCCAGCACGCCGTCAACACATTCTCGTACGCCCCAAGTTGGTCGTCGCCTCAAAACGACAGCCAAAGCAAGGTGTGCAACTCGCTCGCAAGGGCGGTCAGTGCTTTCCCAACTGTTTGCGATCTACGGAGTCATCCTCCCGAGACACCCACGTCAACACGTGGGTGTTTTCGTTTTTTCACCCAATTCCCACCCGCCCCCGCCGCGATTCGCACCCTCTCCCCCCGATCCCGCTTGCTTCCTCATCCCAAATCACGGAAACTACCCCCATGCAAGTCTACCTCGACGATCAACTCGTCCCCATCGATCGCCCCTCGCTCCGCCTCGCACTCGCCACCGCCGCCCGCGTCGCCGAGTCCAAGGGCCGCGTCATCGTCGCTGCCCTCGCCGACGGCACCCCCGTCGCCGATCAGGTCCTTCAGGCCCCCACCGACGAGTTTTCGTCGATCGTTGAGCTCAAACTCCGCTCGGCCTCTCCCGCCCAGATTGTCGGCGAACTCCTGCAGCATGCCGCCGAGGCCGTTGATTCCGTTCGCGACACCCAGCAGCACGCCGCAAACCTCGTCCAAGCCGGCAACCTCAAAGCGGTGACCGAGCCCCTCCAGACGATCTTCACCGTCTGGCAGGCCGTCTCCGACGGGCTGAGCAACGCCGCCACGATGCTGGACATTGATTTGTCAACCCAACGGGTGCCCGACGGGACAGGCGGAGCCCTGGCGATCGCCCCCCTCATCGAGATTCTGGTCGAGCGGCTGACCAGTCTGCGGGCCGCCCTTCAGAACGGCGACGTTTCCGCTCTGGCCGACTGCCTCGCGTACGATCTGGAAGATTCCGCCAAGGACTGGAGTGCGATGCTCCGTGGGCTTCGCGAGGTGCTCTCAAAGGTCCCCTGACCACCGACCACATGACCCCGCCACGCCGAGCTTCCACCTCCCCCACCACCCCAACCTCCGCCAGTGCCAAGGCGGAATCCGCAGATTCGTCGCTCGCCACAATCGACGCGATCGATGCCCTGATGGATCGCGCGTCCCAAGCCCTGGTTCGCACCGACTACTTCGAGGTCGAGAAGCTCTGCACGCAGGCCATCAGGCTCGCCCGCATTGCGGGCGACTTCGATCGCCTCTCTCGCATCTGCCTGCCCCTCCAGGAATCAAGACGCCAGCGGCGCCACGAGGCCGTCGACTCGGAGTTCCGCCACCTGCTCGACCACATCCCCTCGCGCCGCGAGCCGCTGCTTCCCGGGCTCTATCTGGTGCAGCCCCCGCTGATCGGTCTGGACGCCCGGAACATCCGCCTCGCGAGCGAGGGCGCCCGCGTCCCCGTCGTGGTGGTCTGCCGGGAGCCCATGACACGCTCGGGCCTGTGGCCTGTTGTCGCCGTCGCCAGCGGCGGCCTCATCGACACGCTGACCATGCGCGTCCGCGTGCCCCCGCCGCCAGGGGTCGAGCCCGCCGCCGATTCACCGACCAAGGATCACGCCACGCAGCCGCCACCCCCGGAGTGGTTTCTTGCGGCCAACGAGGCCCTGGGCGATTGGGCGATCGCCTCGATCGAACCCGAGACCCATCCGTGGTATCGCGTGGACTGTCTTCTCGAAGCGCTCGACGCCCTGCCCGACCATGAGAAACTCCAGCAGCGTCTGGGCGACGCGTGCCGTGCCGCCTCGGGAACTCTCCCCCCGCTCACGCCCCGCCGGTCGTCCCGGCACAACGACCCCTTCTCGTTCTGATCGCCATTGCGGATCGCACGTTCGTCACCAGCCTCCACAGCCTTTCCCGCGGCACAGGCCGCCCACCAGGGCGCTCGAGGCCGTGCGGACGCGTGGTGGTCGTCCCGGGGAATCCTCCCTCTTCGCCGGCCATGTCGCCGCTGAAGCGTGATTATGGGGCCACGGGGCATTCACCCGTCGAATCTGCACAACAACCGTCGACGTCGCGGCTTGGAATGATCCCTCCCGGTGTTTGCGCCGATGAGATGCTCACCCGGAGGTCTCCAATGCCCGATATGCCAGCCCGCAAGCCAGTCCTGCCCCTGATCAGCGAGTTTGCCGGCGATCCCGAGATGGCCGAGCTCGTCGAGAGCTTCGCGAGCGATCTCCCCTCACGGATCGACGCGATCATCGCCGCCATCAAGTCGCAAAGCGTGACCGATCTGAAGCGACTGGCACACCAGCTCAAGGGCTCGGCGGGCGGTTACGGCTTCCAGACGCTCGGCGCCTCGGCCTGCAAGGTCGAGCAGGGTCTGGCCAAGTCCACCGCTCCCGCCAACGAGGCCATCGCCGCGGTGGACAAGGACGTGCGGGCGCTGGTCGATCTGTGTTACAGGGCGTCGCTGACGGCGCCAGGCGCAGCGCCCAATCGACCGACCTGGTAGGAATCGTTCCGCTCGATCCACGCGTGCCCGCATCAGGGGCACGGCTCATCACGCTGGAAACCGCTCGACAGGCCAACGAATCCCGGATGAACAGCCCCGATCTCCAACTCGACGAACAGAAGCCAACGGTGCTGGTCATCGACGACTCGCCCGATGTGCACCGCCTGCTCAAAGCGCGGCTGAAGCAGGAGGAGGTCGAGCTCGTCGGGCACACCGATCCAAGGCTGGGGCTCGAGTACGCCAGGGGAACGCCCCCCGCGGTGATCCTGCTCGACCTGGACATGTCCGAGATGGACGGCTTCGAAGTTCTTCGCGCGCTCAAGGACAACCCGGCCACGCACCATGTGCCCGTCATCATCGTGTCGGGCATGACCAGCATGCAGGACAAGGTCACCGCCTTCGAGCTCGGCGCGATCGACTACGTCGTCAAGCCCTTCGAGTTCACCGAGTTCCGCATCCGCCTGCGGTCGGCCCTGCGGGTCAACCGCCTCCTGACCATGCTCTCGACGCGGGCCCAGCTCGACGGCCTGACGGGACTGTGGAACCGGGCGCACTTCGACTCACGCCTGGCCGAGGAGCTTGGACGCGGCGCCCGCAGCGCCAGCCCGATCTCCATCGCCATGGCCGACTGCGACTTCTTCAAGTCGATCAACGACACCTTCGGGCACCCGGCCGGCGACAGTGTTCTGCAGGGGCTCGCCAAGATCCTCAGGCACGAGTGCCGTCAGTCCGACGCCGTCTGCCGGTATGGCGGCGAGGAGTTTGTCATCCTCATGCCCGAGACCAGGCCCGCCGATGCCGCCGCCGTCTGCGAACGCATTCGAGTCGCGATCGAGAACGTCACCTGGCCGCGGCATCCCGAGCGCAAGGTCACGACCTCGTTTGGCGTCGTGGGCCTCAACGCGGCGATGGAGATCGACGCCGCCGCACTGGTCGAGGCCGCCGACAAGGCCCTCTACACGAGCAAGAAGACCGGACGCAACAAGGTGACGGTCATCGAGCTCGACGCCCCGGTCTCAGCGCCGTCGGCCGTCGCCGCCTGAACGCCCTCGCCGTTCGCCCCGAATCAGAATGGGAACACGATCCCGAAGTGGATCATCGGCAGGTCGCGCGACGGATTGCGGCTGTCGCCGTAGATTCTGGCGTTGGAGATGTGATGCCACCGGAGCCCGAATTCCAGGCGGGAATCTCCCGTGCCGATCGCCTTGGTGAAGCCGATACCCACCCGCGGCATGAGGTTGAAACTGGTGCCCGCCTGGGGCACCTTGCCCGTCATGAACCCCAGGCCCATGCCGGTGTCCAGAAAGATCGTCCAGTCGTTGTCGTTGTAGGCGTGGTAGCGGAGAACGAAGTTGGGGTTGATGCCGGCGCGATCGGTGCCGCTCTGCCCGATATACCACAGGCCAAGCTCCGCGCCGATCTGGACATTCCTGGCGATGAAAGTCGTTGCCGATGCGCGGAGATTGACGTCGGTGTCCTTGCCCAAGTTCGAGGCCACACCGCCGCCCAGCGTCCACCACCAGCCCGAATCGGGGCTGCCGAACACCTTCTTGCCGGGCACGCTCTCGACAGGTGTGCCCGCCGCGGGCGCCGCGGGCTGGACCACGTCCGCCGCAAGCGGGATGATCGCCGGGAAGGCCCGCGGCAACGCTCGCTCGACGCCCTGGGGCGCGTACTGAAATCCGTAGGCCTCGGTTCCCGCGATCGCGGGCGAGGCGGCAGCCAACATCGTGAGCAGAACCAGCTTCTTCATGTCCGGAGGGTATCACAACGCCGACGACAACGCGGGTCCACCCGCGGTTGCGCGCCCCGGTCCGCGGGCGTACTCTGGCCCCGTATGCCCGATGAACCGCTCAGCGCGATCACACTCCGGGTCCAGCGCCTCGAAGAGTCCCATGGCTTTGCCGAGCACACGATCGAACAGCTCTCGACGCAGCTGCTCACGCTCTCCCGCCAGCTCGAGACGGCCTCGCGCCGCATCGCCTCGCTCGAAGAACGCCTCGGCAAGCTGAGAGTCTCGAACGCCGGCGACACCTCCACCGATCTCGGCGGCGGCGATGCTCCAACACCCGGCCTGAACATCGATTCCTGACGCGCGGGGCCTGGCGTTACCAGCCGACTTTGGCGAAGAGCGCCTCGGCCGCGTCGCCGTAGAAGGGTCTGAGGACCTCCGCGGGCAGACCGAAGCCGCGGAGCAGCGGCGCCGCCATCGGGGAGTTCATCGCGGGATCGACCATGTGGAGGTCTGGATCGGCGATGGGGCTCTCGCCCACGTAGGACGACTCCCACATCGCCCGCAGGGCTGCGTAGCGGCTGGAGTACAGGTCGAATGCGGCCTCGGGGCTGTCGGCCAGGTCGCCCATCGGGTGGGCCTTGGCCTCGCCCGCGGGGGGCGTGAGGTGCTCGTCGGTGGTGACAATGTCGGATCCAAAGAGCACCCGACCGCTCCACCTGGTCATGAACGCGAGCACGGCCTCGCGCGAGTGGCGTGAGATCTCCCGCACGATCCACTTGGTCGCCGACGCGTCGAGGTAGAGATTGTCGTGGCGTTCGAGCAGCCCGGTGAGGAACGAGAGGTCCTCGGGCCAGCCGCCCATGTGGGCCACGAGCCACGGCGCCGGGAAGCGATCGACCATCCGTTCCAGGCTCTCGTAGGCGCCCAGCTTGGTGCCATACTTCGTGCTGTCGGCGTACTTGGTCTTGAACCAGGTGTCGGGGTCGGCGACGTGGCACTGGAACATCATCCCAAGGCTCATCGCCAGCTCGGCCGCCTTGACCCGCCAGGGCGAATCGAAGGGGATGTAGTCCATCGCGTCGTCGCCGGTGATGAGATCACGCAGGCGAGGGGCGTTCCAGAACTTGATCATGCGGCTGCCATGCTCGGCGTGGTAGGCCTTGATGGCGTCGAGGTAGCCCGGACCGAAGGCTTGCTTGCGATCGGCGGCCATGAAGTTGGGAATCGCGACGAAGCGAGCGGCATCGCCCAGCACCTCGCGAACCCCGGCGACCTGGTCGAGCCTGGTCTGCGAGAAGACTCGCGAGACACCAAAGAGCGGCGCGACGAACTTGAAGATCTTCGCGGCCGCCACGCCGTTGACGTGGAGGTGCGCGTCGATGATGGGTCGGACGGGCGTGCCCAGACGAGCCGCAACGGCGCGATAGTCGAGCCCGAATCGATTGGCAGGCGAGACGCGCCCGGGGCGCGTGGTCTTGACGAAGATGTACGGTGAGATCACGCCCGATCGTAGCGGTTGGTCCGCGGGCGGGGATCGTCAACTCTCGGGCGCAGCCCGATCCGATTCCATGGCGCGGCGCACGCCCGCCGGGTCGTACACGCGTCCGTTGACCACCTGCCCGATGTAGAGCGAGTGGTCCGCCTCGAGATCGAGGTGGCGAACCACGACGCAGTCGATCGCCGAGAACGCCCGCTTGAGCACCGGGGCTCCGGTGCTGAGGCGGTCCACCGACAGGCAATCGAACGGGTCGCAGTCGCGCCGGGCCGAGTCGCTGAACTTCTTCTGCACCAGCTTGTCGTTGATATCGACGCGACAGAGGGCAAAGCAGTGGCTGTCGCGGATCAGGGTCTCGGCCCAGTGCCCGCGGAAGATCGAAACCGCGATCATCGGAGGCTCCGCCGAGCACTGCATCGCCCAACGGGCGATGAGTCCCGAGCGACGCCCATCGTGGGCGGCGGTCATCACGTAGAGACCATTGGGAAAGGCCGCCAGCGCCGGCAGCGCGCTGGCGAGATCGACGCCCACCATCACGCCGCGGATTCCTTCGGCGGGACTGATCGTCGGCGGTTGGAATTTGAATTGTTCGCGGACCTCGGGGTTCACCTCGGCACAGATCTCGGTCCGGCTTGGAGCGGTCAACGAGATTTCCTGCGCGGTCGCGGAGCGGCCTCGGCGCGGCTGGCCAGGATTCGCACGGGTGTGCCCCAATCGCAAGATGAACCTCCACCCACACTTATGACACCAAACGACATTTTTTCCACAGAAATGTTCACTCGGGTGAAAAATGGGCCGAAGTGTTGACTTGTGGTATGTAGTGGGTTAGATTCCCATACCTGCCCAAGGAACACCGACCCGTGATCTTTACCGGAAACGCAGAGGCCACGATCGACGCCAAGGGAAGGCTCAGCATCCCAGCGAAGTTCCGCGCCCAGGCGGACTCCGATGGTGCGGGAAGTGTTTGGGTTTGTATCCCCTGGTCGGGCGGTGTGCTGCGGATTTACACGGGAAAGCAGTTCGAGCGGCTTGCGGAGATGGGACAGACGAGTTTGACGCCGGATCCCGATCTGGCGGAGTTGGAGACGACGTTCTTCAGCCTTGCGGAGACCTTGGAGACGGATACGGCTGGACGGATTTCGATGCCCAAGAGCCTGGTGGAGCTGACGGGGCTGGGTCAGGAGTGCGTGGTGCTGGGGGCCAAGGACCGGCTGGAGGTTCGAGACAGAGCGAAGTGGAAGCAGACCTTGCCCGAGCAGTTCAACAAGCTGGAAGTGCTGGCGGCGAAGCTGGCGGCCAGAGGAAAGGCGTGAGGAAGGCCTGAAGAAGGCCTGAGACTGACGGAGAGAGGGAGCGGGGTTCCTGTTTGAGCTCGAGGCGGAAACGCCCGGCGCAGGATTTGGACAGGGACAAGCCAGGGACCAGGGCCAAGGAGCGGCCAGGTCCAGACGGAACAGGCCCGGGCCAAGTTTGAGGCAGGACGCCGAGAACGACCGCCCGGGTCCGCAGGTTCGAGAGGAGCCACGCACGCCTTGGGCGAATGGATTCGCCCGTCGCGTGCGGCGGAGATCGCCAGCTGGAGACGGCGCAACAGGGAAGCGCCGTCAAAGGCCGACAGCCACGCCCCTGCGTTCTCAGGGCGCCGCAAGGGCGCGGACGGCTGCCGACGGGCAAGGACGCCCGAGCGCGCGATCCAGGCTTTCTGTGTTCGGCCCATGACCACCACGGGCCGAACGCTTTGGTTCGACATCCTGAGTTTGCCAGTTTGGTTTCGCCAGATCTGCCTCGACAACATGTCTCCACCGGCGACGGGTCCACCAACCACCACGTCTCTTTCCCGTCGCCACCACGCCGCTCGGCCCACCACCGAGCGGCGATTTTTTTTGGGTGCTCGCAACGCACTGCTCGAGGCCCGCCAGATCGGTCCGTTCGAATTGTCTCAACGGAATCAGGGTCGGCTCAGCCCTCCCGGGCCACCCACCTCGGGCGGGGCTTGTGGCCCGAATTTTCCATTTGGGTGGCGGAATCCGGATCCTGAAGCATACTCGGGTCATGACGACTCTAACGACCACCCGCGCCGTTTCCCTAGCCGCAGTGATCGCGTTCTCGGCCGTGGGGGCGGCGAATGGGCAGTTCTATTTCGTCGGGCACGCCCCGAATACGACCGCTTCGTTTGTGTACGGGCTCTCGGCAGACGGAACTATCGCGACAGGATTTAGCCGGGACGGACTCAGTTCCGCCGAGCCCGGCTTTATCTGGGCGTCGAATGGCTACCGCTCGGACTTCGGACAGTTGGCGGGAATGGGAATCATCACTGATAGCGTCGGAATCACTGGTGATGGGCAGGCCGTCGCGGGTACGTACTACGAAGATCTGAATTCGAGCGCTCGACCGTTCACATACAGCGCGTCGGCGGGACTGCGTGTACTCGGGACAGTCTCGGGCCTTCGCAACAGCTACGGCACCGGCATCGGCGGCGATAGCACTCACCCGGTCGTGGTCGGCACAGCAAGCGATCGGCAATTTGCGATTCGCACCGCCTGGCGTTGGACAGAAGGCAACGGCATGCAGAACCTTGGGCTTGTCAATGCAAACGACTTCTACAGCGAAGCAAGCGCCGTCAGCCGGAACGGATCGACGGTGGTGGGCTTTGGCGGCGATGGCTCGGTCTGCCGCGCGTTTACCTGGTCGGAAGAGAACGGCATGCATTCACTGGCGAGTCTGAATGGCTCGACCTTTCAACGCGCCTACGCCGTCAACAGCATTGGGACCATCGTTGTCGGCTACTCGGACGTTTCTTCAACAGTGAGCCATGCGTCCATGTGGCGCGATGGGCTACCCATCGACCTTGGAAACCCTGTCGGCAGCTCTCGTGCAACAGCTCGCGCGGTCTCCGACGATGGCCGTGTCGTGGTGGGTGATGCGTGGGGTGACGCTCAGGGTGTCGGGCAGTACGCCTTCATTTGGACCGCCGAGGAAGGCAGCATGAGCCTTGATGCGTACGCCGCTCTTCATAGTCTGCTGACCCCGCCAGGCTGGCACTTTACCTACGCGAGTTCTCTTTCGGCGGACGGCAAGACCATCGGCGGTACCGGTGTGTTCCCTGATGGCACCGGTGGTGGGTTCGTACTCCATGTCCCCGCGGCCCCGACGTTGTCGCTACTCGGCTTTGCCGCAATGTTTCTCCGTCGCGCTCGATAATCTCGGGGTACCCCCAGTCCCTCTCTTTGGAGTACCACGAGTCGCCGGAACGTTGTCTGCAAAGTGCCGTTCGCGTCCGGGGTGACTCGTGCCGGTGAGCCTTGTGTGTCATTCGACATCGAGGGCCGTCCGCACCAGTCGGCCTTGGACCCGTTGGATGTTCGGTCGCTTGAGTGGGCCGACTGGTGGCACACCCAGGGAGAAGTCAACGGGTCCTCACCCTCCCGAGCCACCCGCCGTTCTTCTTTGGACGGGCCGCTCGTCTATTTCTTCTCGGCCAGGGCCTTCACCGCCGCGATCACGGTGTCGGGATCGGCGCGCTTCTCGTAGTCCCAGTCGGCAAAGGCCCAGCGGATGACGCCCTCCTTGTCGATGACGAACGTCGCGGGGGCGGGAAGTTCCCAGGTGGCGCTGGCGTTGTTCTTGCTCAGGTCCACGCCGTATCCCTTGTATTTGGCCTGAGCCTGAGCATCGAAGGCGAATTGGACTTTGAACGCCTTGGCGGCGGCCTGCGTCGAATCGCTGTAGACGGCGTACCCGCCCCCGGCCTTTTCGCGCGTTGCGGAGGCGAGGTCTGGCTTCTCGGGGGTGAGTGCGATGAACGTGCCGCCGGCGGCCTTGAGCGCGTCCAGTTTGTCGTGCCACGCCGACAACGCCCTGTTGCAGAATGGGCACCACCCGCCCCGGTAGAACGTGAGGACAACCGGCCCGTCCTTGTACAGCGACGCGAGTTGAACCGGCTTGCCGTCCAGGCCGGTGAGCGTTGCATCGGGCGCGCGATCACCCACCGAAAGGCCGGGTGCGGGGGCCTTTGAGGCCGCTGAGGTCGAGGAATCGCCTGAGGGCCCGATGTACCCGGTGGAGACCACGAAGTCGTCGTACCAAACGGTGTTGTCTTGGCGCGCCTGGTGGACGTACACCTGGAGCGAGGCCCGCTTGATTCGGACGGCCTCGGCGCTCCGCCAGCGGAAGCCGGTGTAGTGCAGGTAGAGCTCGCCGTCGATCCAGGCCGCCAGCTCGCCGTCGGCCTGGGCCACCTTGCCGGCGGGGGTGTCCTTGATCGTGTTGACCTTGATCATCTGCTCGATGCAGTACCAGCGCCCGCGCTCGGGCACGATGCGGGCCTGGTCCTGGGGTGTCATCATGTTGCCCCAGTAGTGCCCGTCCTTGTCGATCTTCATGTCCATCCAGTAGGTGTAGCAGAACATGAAGCCCGGGGGCGTGAGGCGGCCCCAGTCGCGCCAGGGCTCGACGCGGCTGGAGAAGTGGTCGTCGCCCTTGGGACGAATGCCCGCGCCGCCCATGCCGGTCCACTTGTTGCTCCCCGCGACGGCGGACATGCCGCCGCCGGTGTGGTTGAGGTTGCCCTGGTCGTAGCCCTTGGCGAACTTGATGTAATAGCGGATGTGGACGCGGTCGTAGCCATCGACCTTCTTGTCATTCCCCACGCCTTGTGCACCACCGAACCAGTAGTGCGGCCCCGCGCCCGATTCCTTGCCGGCGTTGGTGGTCGCGGTCAGTTGCAGCGAGCCGTTGCCGGTGTGCACGCCTGCCGCGTCCGTGGCGATTTTGGCCCGCCCTTCCTTCAGCCCGCCGATCTCGAAGGAGGACTTGAACGAGGCGTCCGACTCAAAGCCATCGGAGAAGATGAGCGTGCCAGGCTTCTCGAGAGCGGCGAGTGCCTTGGCGTCGGCGCGGGTGGCGGGCGTGACGAGCACGGGGTACGGGCGATCGGGTTCGGGTTCCTGCGCGGGGGCGGGAACAGCGAGAGCCAGGCACAGACCGATCAGGATGGACGAGCTCAGGAATCGCGGCATGAGTTGAGCCTCCGGAGGTCCATCGTAGGAACACCGGCCAACACCACCGGTCCGGCTCCGAGCATGGGAAGTCAGCTCGCAGCTTGCCACGTGAACGGAGACCGAAGGACTCGTGCGACCCACAGGTCTTCCGCCGCCGGGGTTCTCAGGCCGTCGGTGGGGCAGTTCCGCCGCCGGACTTTCGCTGTCCAGCCATGAAAAAAACAAGCGCGAGTGTCAACATGGAAAGACCCAGGACAGCGAAAGCGCCACGGACCGGCTCGCCTGCGATGAGGGCTAACACCGGCGGCACGAGAAACCCTGCGCCTGCGAGCGCAAACAGAGCTGGGACGAGCTTGTTCATGTGTTCAACTCCCAATGACAAGTAGGGCTGCGGCCGATGGCGCGATCATACCTGAGACTCGTGCGACCTGCCATCGAGCTGGCGGCATCGGCGCCTGCCTCGCGCGGCTCGCCGGGGACCCTGTGCGTGTCGGGCCCGTGTGGGCGCGGGCCTCACACAACTCACGCCTTCTCAACCCTCCTCTCCTACCATCCCCCCATGCCTACGTCTGTCGCATCGCGTTCTGCCGGCAAGGGAAACGAGTACGTTCTGGGAACGGGGCGCGATGAATCCGACCGGCTGGGGCTCCAACATCGCCTTTGGTCCGGGGCCACGCACAAACTTTGGGAGAAAGCCGGCGTACACCCAGGGATGCAGGTGCTGGACGTGGGGTGCGGGCCGGGGTTTGCGGCGATGGACCTGGCCCAGATTGTCGGGCCCCGCGGGCGCATCGTCGGCATCGACGAGTCACCCACCTTTCTCAAGGAACTGGGCGAGGAGGCCAAGGCCCGGCGGATGACGCACGTCGAGCGCGTGCTGGGCGATGTGCAGCAGCTCGAGGTGGCGATTCCCGGCTCCAAGGGCGCGTTCGATCTCGCGTACGTGCGCTGGGTCCTGTGCTTTGTCCCTCGCCCCGCTGACGTGATCAAGGGGCTGGCGGCGCTGGTCAAGCCGGGCGGACGCGTCGCGATCCAGGACTATTTCAATTACGAGCATTCGATCAAGATCGCCCCGCGGGACGCGGCCTTTGAGCGTGTCATCGCGGGCGTGGCGGCCAGCTTCAGGGCACGCGGCGGCAACCCCGACATCGTGGGCGATCTGCCCGGCATGCTCCTGGCCAATGGCTTTGAGATCTCGCACTTCGACGTCGTCCAGCGCACCGCCCGCCCACCGGCGGCGGCTTCGTGCGGGCTCGTCGGCGGCGACACCATGTGGCACTGGCCCGACACGTTCTTTCGCACCTTTGCGCCCAAGCTCGTGGATCAAGGCTTCATCTCGGGCGCCGAACGCGACGCGGGGCTGGCGGCCTGGGACCGGGCGTGCGCCGATCCGGCGGCGTTCGTGCTGATGCCGAGTGTTTTCGAGGTTGTCGCCGTCCGAAAGTGAGGGCGGAGGCTACTTCTCGGGTTCCGCCGTCAGAACGGTCCGGAACACCACCTCGCCGCTTTGAAGCTCGTGACCGGCCGAGGAACCCGAGACCTGGAGCGTCAAGCGCGAGAAGCCGATCGTCCTGGAGACCACGCGCGTTTCGCCGGACGCGAACGCGTCGACAAACGCGGCCATGTCGAACGCGTCGACGAGGCCATCGTGGTTGAAGTCGGCGTCGGGCCCCATCGACTCCCACTTGTCGGTGAAAGAGTCGAAATCGGCGGCGGTGAGCTCGCCGTCCTCGTCAGTATCGGCGATGAGTTGCGAGGGCATGCTGAGGGTGACGACGCCATCGGCGTCGCCCAGACGGACCTTGGCCAGGTCGGCGAAGGTGCCGACATCGACCGACTCGGTTCCCACAGGCGTCAGTCTCGCCGCGCGCGAGCCGGGCTGGGACCAGACGTTGTTGTCGACCAGAAGCGAACCCACGGGAAACACCGACGACGCGGAGGGGACCTGGGCGTGCGACCACGAATCATCCTGGTCTGTGGGCTGGGGCTCGGGCAGTGACGCACGCGTGGCCACCGGCAAGGGCGTGCTGGGCCCGACGGGCTGGTCGAGCAGACCCAACTTGGGCGCGCCGATGCCAAAGAACAACGCTCCAATCAGGCAGACCATGACGCCGAGGATGCACCCGACGACCGCACGTTCAGACTTCATGCCGCGTACCTCCGCCGATAAGAGCCCGGGCCGTGCTAGCGTGCAGCGGCATCGTTATATATCGACCAGACCCGGATTGGGTTCACAGGATCCGCCGGAATAACAGCAATTCGGAGGCGGCGGCAGAACTTGCGCTCCCGAGGGACTCGGTCGGGCTCCGGACAAGGACGTCCCATTCAGCGCTTGCGGGTGAGGTGGAAGGGAGTGTGGGACGATTCCTTGCCGTTCTTGTATGACGTCCAGTCCACGTCGATCGTGTCGGCATCCTTGAACGTCATGACGCAACGACCCATGTACTCCTGGTCGGCCGGGGACTGGTTGGTAACGCTCTCGAACTGGAAATCGAGCTGATTCGCATTGCCAAGCTTGGCCTTCATCCGCGGCTGGTTCCCGATCGCGCAGTAGTGCGTGAGCACCATGGAGTCGCCGTCCATGTGGTACATGTTGGTCATCTCGTGCGGAGCGCCCGGGAACATGACCTCACGAAGGGCCGACTTGGCGGATGTCACCGTGATGACCGAGGCGACAGTCTTGACACCCTTCTCGTCGGTTTGCATCCACTCCCCGACGAGGCGGTGGGCGGGGCTTGTCATCAGGGTGACAGGAGCCTTGGGCTCGGCCTTCGATGAGCTGGCACATCCACTGAGGATGCCCACGCCCAGCAAGGCGGCGGCGCAAACGCGGGTCGTGATCGTGTGGGCGTGGGTGGAAGTCATGGCGGGAGCTCCTTTTGTGCGTCTGAGCGGCAGAGTACCCAGAATCCCTGGGCCAGGCAACCCCCTTGCCAGCCTCGCTATGCTTTCGGCGTGAACGACCTGATCCGGCAATGTCTCCCGACTTCGCGGCACGCTCGGGCGCCGCGGGCGCACGTGCTCGCGGCCGCTCTCCTGGGGTTGTTCTGGGCACTGGGAGCCTTGGCCCCCACCCCCACCCCCACCCCACCCCCACCCCTCCGCCGCCCGTTTCACCCTCCACCTCCCCCACCGCTCCAACTTCCCCC
>CAYHQQ010000086.1:0-14571 GCA_964358855.1 uncultured Phycisphaeraceae bacterium | reverse complement strand
CCCCACTCCTCCCACGCCCGCCCGCGCTCCCAAGGCCCCCAAACCACCCAAGACGCCAAGAACTCCCGTCGCCACCCTTCCCCCGATGCCCGCCCAGGCGCCCAGTGGCATGCTGTTCCGCTCCGCCCCCGCTCACGGCCTCACTGTCGCATCCCCGGCCCAGCCCGTCGACCTTGAACAACTCAAAGTCGGTCGCACGCCCCGCGACTACGCCCTCCCCTCGGGCAAGCTCGACGCCTTCTACTCCCTCATGAGCCGCGACGACGTGCCGATCCTCGTCGAGCACAAAGGCAACAAGGTCGTGATCTGGGGCAACGACGATGAGCACGCCGTCTTCGGCAAATTCATCAAGATTGTCGGCGAGGGCAAGCGAACCTCCTCCTCCTCGCCCGGCTCGTCCTCCGCCCTGATTGGTGCCCTCACCACACGGGCGACGCCGGCCGTGACCCTTGACGGCCAACTGGCTCACGAAAAGGTGGCCCGCCAGGAGGCGATGAAGCAGTACCAGACCGCGCTCCAGGAGCTCGCCCGCGATCGTGACCTCTACCAGGTGGATATGGAGAAGGCCCGTGTGGAGGCCGAGCTCGCCCGCGACCGCGCCGAACAACTCCGGGAGCTGGCCCACGACCTGGGTGGACGTGCCGCCGAGATGGCCGCGAGCGATGAACGCAAGGAGCTCGAGCAAGTCGCCAAGAAGCTCCGCACGCGGTCCGACACCCTCAAGTCCGAGTCCAAGACGACCGAGGAACGCGTCAGCCGACTCGAACGCCAGCTCGAGGAGATGGAGCGTCGCGCCGAAGCGCTCGAGCAAAAGCTCGAGGAGTTCAACGACGACGAGCTCATCATCGACGTCGACGTGCCCGCGATCTCCATGCCCTCTCCTGTCGAGGACATCTCCATCGAGACCACCCCGCTGCCCACCGAGGCCGTAGATCCGGCCGGCGTGCCCTCAGCCCCCGAACCCGCCGAACCCGCCGAACCGGCAGAGCCCGCAGAGCCGGGCGAGCCGGCCGAGCCCTCGGCATTCGCGGCTCGCTGAGAACACTTCGAACAAATCCCCGCGCCGGGGTCTAGCGGCCCCGGCGCAGATTCGGTCTCGCGTTCAACCCACAGAGCACCCTCCAAGCGCACCGCACGCAAAGTGGTGCCCTGCGCCGACCCCATCACCTCTGCCGAATCCTGGGAGCATGGACGATGCGACAGATCTTTGCCTCACGCTGCTTGATGGCCCTCGCCGCCGTCGCCTCCCTCTCCCAGCCCGCCCCCGCGTTCCCCGATGACGACAAAAGCTACCGCGCGGGCATCGGACTGTTGAACAAGGGCGTCAACGACCTCGCCGCCGCCGAGCTTCGCGCCTACCTGCGTGACAACCCCGATGGGTCGCAGGCTCCAAACGCCAGGTATTCCCTGGCCGTCTGCCTCGTCCGGCTCTCAAAGCACGCCGACGCGATCGCCGAGCTCGAGCCCGTCCTCGCTCTCTCGGACTTCGAGTTCGCTCCAGATGCCCTTCTCCTTCGGGCTCAGTGTGCCACCGCCACCGGCGACGACGCCGGCGCCGTCACGTCGCTCAATCGCCTGATCGCCGGCTTCCCAAAGTTCGCCCAGCTCGACCGTGCGACGGCCGCGCTCGGCGAATCGCTCTACCGCCTGGGCAAGCTCGACGACGCCGTCACAACGCTCGCCCACGTCACCGCCAAGTGGCCCACCAGCCCCGTTGCCCCACGCGCCGGCCTCTTTGCCGCCATGAGCGAATTCTCACTCCGCAAGTTCGAGGCCGCCGCGAGCCGAGCCGCCCACTTCCGCGCCAAGACGCCCCAGGGCGAACACGCCGCCAACCTTGCCCTCATCGAAGCCCAGTGCCGTCACCAACTCGCCAGTCTCCCCGCCGCCACCAACCTCTTCGAAATCGCCGCCAGCACCGGCCAGGGGTCCATTCGCACCGAAGCCCTGCTCGGCCTGGCATCCGTGGCACGCTCACAACGAGACTTTGCCCGCGCCCAGCAGGCGCTCACCCAGGCCGCAAACCCCCCTCCCACGGGAACCCTCCGCGAGCGACTCACACTCGAGCAGGGCAGGCTCCTGCTCGATCAGGACAAACCCGACGCCGCCCTCAAACTCTTCGCCCAGCTCCAGTCCTCCGCCGCCCAAGGCCAGGGAGACCACGCCGCCTACTGGGCCGCCCGATGCGAGGCACGCCTCGGTGAATTCGACGCGGCGATCGACCGCCTGAGTCGCGCCGCAAAATCCTTCCCCAAGAGCGAGCTCGTGCCCGACATGCTCTTCGATCGCGCCGCCGCCCTCGCCAAAGCCGGCAAGGACCCGGCGGCCCTTCAGGCGTGGGAACAATGGCAGGCGCAGTACGCCCACACCGACCTCGCCCCCGACGCCCTCCTCGCCCAGGCCTGGTGCGCCCATCGCCTGGGGAAATTCGACGAGACCCGCGCCCTCGGCAGCACCCTGACCGCGAAGTACCCCAAGCGTGCCGAAGAAGAGGCCGCCCGACTGCTCGTCGCCGAGAACGAGTTCGAGGCCGGGCGATTCGAGCCCGCCCTCAACGCCTACACCCAGCTCCTCTCGCGCAGCGCGCAGAGCAAGCACGCCTGGAGAAGCAGCATCCGCCGCGGGCTGTGCCTCCTCAAGCTGCAGCGCGACGACGAGGCACAAACGGCCCTTGAAACGGCCCTCTCAGCCAAGGACGAACAGGACCCCGCCCTGCGTCGCGCCGCCCTCATGGCTCTGGGCGAACGCTCGTTCGCCAGGCAGGACTGGGCGAGCGGCGAGAAGTGGTTCGCCGCACTCGCCGCCCAAACCCCCGGCGGCGAGCCGCTGCTCGATGCCCTCCTGCGCCAAGGCATCTGCATCGAGCGTCAACAACGCTTCACCGATGCTCTGCCCGTCTTCGAGCGTGTGCTCAAGTCCGCCCCCACGTCCCCGCAGTCGTTGCACGCCCGCTTTGAGTGCGGCCAGTCACTCATTGAACTCGGCAAGCTCGACGAAGCCCGCACCGCATTGGAGGCGGTCGTCGCCGGCGAGAAAGGCCCGCCGCTCCTCACGCCCCACGCCCAGCGCCACCTGGCCACCATCGCCTCCAGGCAGGCCCGCCACGAGGACGCCGCCAGCATCCTCTCAGCCCTGAGCCACAGCGCAGCGCCGGGCGCCAAGGGCGAGTCGCAGGACTCCCTCGTCGAACTGGGCTCGGCCTGGCTCAGCGCCGGCAAGTTCGACCAGGCGGAGAAGGTTCTCACCGGCTATCTCGCGTCCAACGCCTCGGCGAAACAGGCTCCCCAGGCCCACGCACGCCTCGCGATCGCGATCAACCGCCAGGGACGCCACGCCGAAGCGCTCAAGCAACTCGACGCCATCGGCGACACGCCCGCCCTTGACGCTCCAACACGCGCCGCCGCAACATACGAACGCGCACTCGCCCTCCGTTCGCTCGGACGCGATCCCGAGGCCGCAAAGGCCTACCGGACCCTCCTCACCCAATCCGCCCCGACCCTCGAGGCGTACGCGGCGATCGACCTCGCCCAGATCGAGAGCAAGGCCGAACACCACGACGAAGCCCTGAAGCTGATCACCCGCTCACTCTCCGCCGCAGGCCAACTCGACCCCGCAAGCGCCGCGGGCGTGAAGGAGCGTGCCACCTACCTGCGGGCCGCGTCCTTGCTCCGCCTTGCAAAGCCCGGCGAGGCCGCAGACACCCTGAAGGACTTCGCGAACGCATATCCCAGGAGTGCCATGCTCGCCGCCGTCAGTCTCCTCCGCGGCGAGGCCCTGCTCGCGAGTGCCCAGGCCAAGGCCGCCGTCGCCGAGTTCTCCCGCGCCATCGCCTCCACCGACAGCGACGATGTGCGCACGCCCGCCACGCTCCGCCTGGGCGAGGCCCTGGCCGCCTGCCAGGACTGGCCCGCCAGCGAGCGTGCGTACACGACGTTCCTCGACCGCACGCCCAAGTCCGATCTGTGGTTCCAGGCCAGGTTCGGCCAGGGCTGGGCGCGCGAGAATCAGGGGCGACACAGCGAAGCGATCGAAGCCTACCGCGAGATCGTCTCCCGCCACAAGGGGACAACCGCCGCCCGGGCCCAGTTCCAGATCGGCGAATGTCTGTACGCACAGAAAAAACACGAAGAGGCCGCCTCCGAGCTCCTCAAGACCGACGTGCTCTTCGACTATCCCGAGTGGAGCGCCGCGGCCATCTACGAAGCCGGTCGGTGCTTTGCCGAGATGGGCCGTCCGGACGACTCGGCCCGGCAGTTCGACGACGTGATCAAGCGCTTCCCCAAGACGCGATGGGCCGAGATGGCCAAGGAACGCCGCGAAGCAACCACGCCGGCGCCGATCCCCGGACGCCCAAAGACCGACGCGCAGCGCTCGAAGTAAACGCCGGCCCTCTCAACGCAAAGGTTCCAGATGACACACACCATGCTGCAGATGCTCGCCCAATCCGCAACACCCTCGACGCCCCCGGGATCCATCGTCTCCACCGTCTGGGACATGACCGTTCGCGGCGGCTGGATCATGATCCCTCTGGCCCTGTGCTCGCTGGTCGCCATGACCATCGTCGCCGAGCGCCTCATCCTGACCAGGCGCGGGCGCGTCGTCCCGCCCGCGCTCCTCGAATCGCTCATCGCGCTGCGGCACGATCCACGCCGCGCTCTCGACACCTGCTCGAGCGACTCGAGCCCCCTGGCCCCCGTGATTCTCGCCGCCATCAAGTCGCGATCGCTCCCAAAGGCGCAGCAGGAGCAGGCCGTCGCTCAAGCCGGTGAGCGCGAGATCCGAAAGATCCGCCAGCGCATGCGACTCCTCTCCGCACTTCCCCAGGCCGCCACCATGCTGGGCCTCCTGGGCACGGTGCTGGGCATGATCCGCACCTTCACCGTCGTCGCCGCTTCCGCCGACTCCCTGGGCAAGACCGAACGCCTGGCCCAGGGCATCCACGAGGCCTGGACCGCCACCGCCGGCGGCCTCATCGTCGCCATCCCCACGCTCCTGGCGTACCACATCATCATGGCACGCATCGACGCCGCCGCCGCCGCACTCGATCACGCCGCCGCCCTGTGGCTCAACCCCGGCGACGAGCCGCTGCCCGCCTCCCCCGCGCGATCCGCGTCCGACGGGCAACCGCACGCCGCGATCGTCCCCTCAAACCCCGTCGCCCCCGCCGGCGAACTCGTGGCAACCGCACCGGCCTGAGGAGATCCCGCAATGCTCATCCGAAACGTCGACCCCGCCTCCGACCTCCACATCGACTTTGTTCCCATGGTCGACGTCCTCTTCAACCTCCTCATCTTCTTCCTGCTCGCCACGAGCATGGCTCAGTCCGAACGCGAGATGAGCATCGCCCTCCCCCAAGCCGTCGCCAGCGGCCCAATCTCCGCCGCCATGCGCGAGATCGTCATCAACATCAACGCCGACGGCTCCATCACCCTCGCCGGGAAATCAACCACAACCGACGAGCTCGCCGCCACCATCCGCGCCGCCGTCGCCTCCAACCCCGATCAGAAAGTGAGCATTCGCGGCGATCGAAACACCTCCTACGCCAACGTCGCGTCGGTGCTCGACGTCTGCAAGGGCGCCGGCATCCAGCAGCCCTACCTCGAAACGATCCCCACGCGATAGCCAAACCACGACTGCTCGACCCGGCGGAGCGATCACCATGAACCCGAAACTCAAAGTCTCGCTGGGCATCACGGTGGTCGTCGCCCTCGCGGCCCTCGCCGCCGGGGGCCTGCGCTCCCGCCAGTCCTCCTGGTGGACCGACGCCTCCACCATCCGTGTCCCCGAGCAAGACGCGCCCGTGCGCGAGATCCTCTGGAGCCCCGCCCAGCCGCTTCCCGGCGCGACTCCCTCCTCCTCCGACGAGTACGAGCCCAGGTACAGCGCCGACGGTACAACGCTCGTCTTCGTGCGGCGCCGCCCGGGCAACAACGCCGATCTCTACACCGCCCGATGGACACCCGCCGGCTGGAGCGAGCCCGCTCCCATCGACTCCATCAACTCCCCGCACGACGAGCTGGGCCCCGAACTCTCCCGCGATGGCAAGTCCCTCTGTTTCTATTCCGACCGCCAAGGCGGCCTGGGCGGCTACGACCTCTGGGTCTCTCTCGCCACCAAGGACGCCTGGGGAACTCCCACAAACCTCGGCCCGAGTGTCAACTCACCCTGGAACGAATACGGCCCCGCGACCTCGCCCTCAGGCGACCTCCTCTACTTCTCTTCCAACCGCCCCCGCCCCGGCGAGACCACAGCGCCCAACGACTCGTGGAGCGCCACCGTCCGCGAACGCCGCACGCGCCACGATTACGACCTCTACTACTCCCAGCTCCGCGATGGCACGCCCACGAGCGCCGCCTCGCCCGCGGCGCTCAACACATCCGCCGACGAGGGCGCCCCGGCTCTGAGCCCGGCCGGCGATTTCCTCTACTTCGCCTCCGACCGCCAGGGCGGCCAGGGCGGCTTCGACCTCTACCGTGCCAGAGTCGCCCCAAGCGGCGAAACGGGCGCTCCCGAAAATCTCGGCTCCGCCCTCAACTCCCCCGCCAACGACCTCGACCCCGCGCTCACCTCCGACGGCTTTCGCCTCTGCTTCAGTTCCGACCGCCCGACCACTCAACCCGCACCAAGCACACCCGCCGCCGAACCTCCAGGCGACGCCCAGATGCCGCGATACTCCCTCTGGTCATCCGTCTCACGCGAGGTCTTTCGCACCGTTGAGCCCAGAACCGCCGCCGCCGCGTGGAACCTCCTGCCCTGGCTCCTCCTCCTCGCGCTCACCGCCCTTCCCCTCCTGCTCCTGCTCCACCTCCTGCGAAGCGAGCACTGGCGCAAGCGATTCGGTCGCCTGGGTCTCATCGCCCAGTGCCTCATCCTCTCCCTGCTCATCCACGCCGGCCTCGCCTCCCTCCTCTCGATCTGGCGCGTCGGCTCGGGCATCATCGATCTGATGCAACATTCCGGCGGAACGCGCGTCGTTCTCGCATCCGGCTCCCCGGGCGGTTCGGTCGTCGACCAGATCCGCGGCCTTGCCATGACCAGCACGATTTCCGTCCCCGAACTCTCCACCATCACCGCCTCAGTTCCAGACTCTGCCACCCAACTCCGCTCAGTCCAGAAGTCTCTGCCCGAACTCGTAGCCCCGCCCCTGGCAATGCCCACGCTCGCAGACCAAGCTCATCCCGAGCCACCCACATCAATCCCGTCGGCCTCAATCGAGCCAACCTCGCCTCCCTTCCCACTCACTTCCCTGCCCGCGACGCCCCGAGCCGACGCCCCCGTCGCCGAACCAACCGCTGCTCCCACACCGATGAACTTGGCTCCAAGCGCTCCGCCCACCATCGCCTCATCGATCCAATCACCCTCGCCCGTTGATCTCCCGCGCCCCGCCACCACCGCCGACCAAGCACCCTCGCGCCTCGAGGCTCCCACCATCGCTCGCACCGCTCCTGCTCCATCTACCGCACCGCCAACCACTCTCGCCCCTCAAGCCAACCTCACGCCCACCGACTCAACCTTGCCCTCAATCCGCGTCACCCAATCGCCGGTACAAGAGCCCGGCACTCCGACAGCCACCGGACTCACCCACACTCAAGCACTCCAAGCTCCCACTCCATCTGGCGCACCCGCATCCGGCGCATCTGGCCAGCGCGATGTGCCGCTCGCGCCCATGGCAAGCAGCCATGGCGCCACAATCGCCTCGCCCATCGCCTCCATCACCGCGCCCACCGGGCGCGCCGACCACCTCGCCCCTCCCCCACTCACGCCCCCCGCCGCCGCATCAACCGCCGGCGCGCCCATCCCAATCCCCCCGCTCGCCCCCCCGCCCTCCTCGCCCGCATCCGAAGCCTCACTTCCCGCCGACGGCCCCGCCACCGCTCCTCTCACCGCCGCACCCATCGGCCCATCACCCGCCACACCATCTCGCGGCGGCTTCGTCCAGATCGATCCCGGCGCACCCTCGTCGCTCGCTCCCTCAGCAGGCACATCGTCCCTCGCAGGTCCCTCGACTTCCGCCGATGCCTCGCGCACCCACGCCGAATCCCCCCGCCTCGCGACCACGCCTCTCCCGGGTCTCTCACCCGGCACCGGCGACGCCCGCCTGCCCGCCCAGCCCCCCACTCCCGTAGAAACCTTCTCCCAAAGAGCCCCCGAAGTCCGCGCCGACCTCCTCGAGAAAATGGGCGGCTCCAAAGAAACCGAACGCGCCGTCGCCCTCGCCCTCGACTGGTTCGCCCGCCACCAGGACCCCGACGGCCATTGGAGTGCCCAGCACTTCGACGATCGCTGCCACCACTGCACCGACCCCGCCGAAATCAAAGCCGACGCCGCCATGACAGCCATGGCCCTCCTCTGCTACCTCGGCGCCGGTCACACCCACACAACCCAAGGTCCCTATCGCGACAACGTGCAGCGCGCCCTCTCCTGGCTCCTCGCGCGCCAAGACCAAAAGGGCGACCTCCGCGCCGGCGAAACCATGTACAGCCAGACCGTCGCCGCCGTCGCCCTCTGCGAAGCCCTCGCCATGACGCACGACCCCGTCCTCACCCGCCCCACGCAGGATGCCGTCGCATTCGTGCTCGCCCGCGCCGCCGGCAATCAACCCAAGAGCGACCGCGACACCTCCGTCCTGGGCTGGCTCGTCTTCACCGTCGAGAGCGCCCGCCGCGCCGGCATCGACGTCCCACGCGCCACCTTCGAGGCGGCCTCCAAATGGCTCGACCACGTCGCCGTCCCCGGTTCCCCCGGCCAGTACTCCTACACCAAAGGCAAGCCCCCCACCGTCGCCATGACCGCCGAAGCCATGTTCGTCCGCCAACTCCTGGGCCACACCCGCACCGAGCCCACGATGGACCAGTCCGCCCGTTTCATCCTCCGCGAACCCCCGCAATGGAAGGAAGGCGCCCCCACCTTCTGCTGGTACTACGCCACCCTCGCCCTCTTCCAACATCAGGGCGACGCATGGAAACAATGGAACGAGTCCCTCGTCAAAGAACTCCTCGCCCACCAGGAACAAAACTCCGGCGAGGCCGGCAGCTGGGCCCCCCAAGACGACTGGTCCCGCATGGGCGGCCGCCTCTACCAAACCGCCGTCTGCACACTCAGCCTCGAGGTCTACTACCGCTACCGCACCCAAGCGACTCCTTGATCCCCCCCTCGTGACCCCCCGTGCCACTCATCGGCCCTCGCCGATCTCCAAACACCCCAACGATCCAAGGCCGATGAGTGCGGCCAACCCAAAGCGCCCAACAGCACCCCAACCCCACACCGTGCCACTCATCGGTTCCTCCGATGAGTGCGGCAAACCATGGGCTGCGTATGTCGCTTCGTCGATGGCATGACCCCTGCCTTTGACCCCAAAGGGGTCATCGTTAATAGCCGGGGGCGCAGCCCCCGGAAGAACGCGCATTGCCTTTCGACCCCGAAGGGGTCGGCCTCAAACCATCATGAGTTCGAAGACTCTCGCCGCTTTACGTCCTGCCCTTTCGCACCGGCAAGGCAACATCGCAAACTGAACGCGGTTTCCTGCCTTTCGTCCCGAAGGGACGACCGAATGTTGCCACGGGTGGAGCGAGTCTTCGAGCGGAACCCGTGGTAAGCCGTCGAATTGTCTCCCTGTCCCGGAGGGCCAGACGAAGTACACGACAATCATGACGCGTCTAACAACGCCACGAGCCACCGTCGTTCCTCACCGCTTCCCTCCGCGCCTCCGCGTTCGCCTTCTTTGACCCAAGACCGCGCCAACGATCCCCCATGGACCTCCCGACCCTCCAAGTCATCATCCAGTCCGCCTCCTCCGTGCTCATCGCCTCGGGCCTCATCTTCGCCGGCCTCCAATTCCGCCACTGGCGCAGCGTCGCCCACGTCAGCAACTTCACCAAAATGGTCGAGCTCCAGATGCACCTCCGCGAGATGCGCGTCAACGACCCCAAACTCGCCTACGTCTACGCCCACGACGTCGAAGGCCGCCTCGACGAGCGCGAGATCCGCGAGTACTTCTTCAACCTCATGCAGCTCTCGGTCTTCGAGATCGTCTGGTTCTCCCACCGCGAGAAACTCCTCCCCAAGGACTACTTCCTCAGCTGGGAAGGCCGCATGAAGGAAATCGCCACCGAGCAGAGCTTCCAGTCGATGTTCCAGAGCCGCTCGCTCAAAATCCTCCACGACGACTTCGAAAAGTACATCGAGCGCATGGTCAAAGAAGTCAAATCGCACCCGCCCCACACCCATCATCGTGCGTAGTCTCCCTCCGGGTGGCATGCTTCCCCTTCAGGGAAGCATGATCCCCGTCCACACCACAAAAGCCTCCCATCGCGCGCCTATTCCGCCTTCCGCCTTCCGCCTTCCGCCTTCCCATTTTAATTTCCAAATCTCAGACTCGAAATTGCCGTCCCTCTCCCCTCTCTTCCTCCGTGCCCCTCCGTGTCCTCCGTGTTGAACTCTTCTCACCCAATCGGCATGGAAGTCGGCGCCAATGTCCTCCACGCCAGATCCACCAGCTCCCCCTCCACCGACTCCCTCCCACCCCACCTCGACACCTTCGGCTCGATCACCAGATCACACCGCGCCCCCCCCCGCGCATCCGCCAATCTCCCCCCCCACCCAAACGCCACCACGCGCATCAACCTCCCCCCCACCTTCACCGTCAAACTCGCGTGATCGCCGCCCGCCCCCATCAGCTTCACCCGATCCACCAGCATCGCATCATCCACCCGCACCCTGGGCCTGGGATTGTCCCTTCCAAACGGCGCCATCCGCGCCAATCCATCCACCGCCTCAACCGTCAACTCCTCCAGCGTCGCCATCGTGTCGTACTTCAAGACCGGCACCAGGTCCTCGCTCGAGAGCAACCGATTCGCCACCGCCGTGAACGCCTCCGCAAACTCGTCGAGCCGTCCCGCGCTCACCCGCACCCCCGCCGCCATGTCGTGCCCGCCAAAGCCCAGAAGCAAGTGCCCGCACTCCGCCAGCGCCGCGTGCAGATTGAACCCCTCGATCGACCGCCCCGAGCCATGGCACTCCAGCCCGCTCTCCCCCTCCTGCGTCTGCATGAGAATCGTCGGGCGTCCGAACATTCCCACAAGCCGCGAGCACGCGATCCCCACCACGCCCTTGTGCCATCCCGCGTCCGACAGCACAATCGCCCGCGTGTCATCGCCCGTCATGCCCCGCGACCTGGCCATCTCCGCCGCCCGATCCGCGATCTCGCGCTCGATCCCGCGCCGATCATCGTTCAGTCGCGTCAGCATCGTCGCAATCTCTATCGCCCGCTCGGGCCCCGCCACCGTCAGAAGCTCCACCGCCTCCCGCGCATGCCCCAGCCGCCCGCACGCGTTGAGCCGCGGCCCCAACCGAAACCCCACGTCATCCGCCTGCACCTTCTCCCCATCCAACCCCGACGCCTTCACCAGCGCGTTGAGCCCCACGTTCGACGATCCGCGAATCCGCGAAAGCCCAAACCGCGCCAGCACCCGATTCTCACCCACCAAAGGCACAATGTCCGCGATCACACCCAGCGACGCCAGCCCCAGCAACTCCATCAGCAGCGCCCGCGTCGCCGCCGCCACCTTGTCCGACCCGCACGCCATCGTCGCCAGCCGCCACGCCAGCTTGAACGCCACGCCCGACCCAGACAGATCGCCAAACGGATACGCCGAGTCCGCCCGGCGCGGATGCACCACCGCGAACGCCTCGGGCAACTCACCCATCGTCGCCGGCGGATTGTGGTGATCCGTGATGATCAGGTCGACGCCCGCCAATCGCGCCGCCCGCGCCGGGCCAACCGCCGTCACCCCGCAATCCACCGACACGATCACCCTCGCACCCTCCGACGCCAGCGTGCCGATCGCGTCTGAGTTCAGCCCATACCCCTCATCCAGCCGGTGCGGCACATACGTCGCCACATCCGCCCCCGGCTCCACATGCTTCAACATGTGGAACAGCACCGCCGTCGCCGAGATCCCGTCCACGTCATAGTCGCCGTAGATCACGATCCGCTCGCCGCCCCGCGCCGCCGCGATCAGCCGCTGCGCCGCCTTGTCCATGTCCGGCATCAACGACGGGTTGTGCAACTGCAAAAGACTCGGCTCCAAAAAAGCCGCCGCCGTCCCCGCCCCCAGCCCCCGCACCGCCAGCACCCGCTCCATCAACCCCGCCCGCTCCACGCCCGCCCCCACGCCCCTCCCCACCTCCCGGCTCACCCACAGTTTCGTGATCCCGCGCGTGACGGACCCGTGTGGCGTGCGCGTCTGGTCTGTCGGCAACGACGTCATTGATCCGATTCCCTCCTGCAACCGCCCTACCGTACACCTCCCGCGGATCGGGGGGGAGGGGCGGGGACTTCCATGGTCAAACTCAACAAGATCTACACCCGCACTGGCGACGACGGCACCACCGGCCTCGTCGGCACCGACCGCGTCCGCAAGGACGACCCGCGCGTCGAGGCCTACGGCACCGTCGACGAATCCAACGCCTTCGTCGGCGCCGCCGTCCTCGAATGCGAACGCACCACCGGCCCCCTCGCTTCCACAATGTTGGAAGTCGCCTCATTCCTCAAGTCCGTCCAACAAGACTTGTTCGATGTTGGCGCAGATCTTGCTACCCCGATCAGGGCCAACGCAACCACTGGTCCCCAGCTTCGGATTCTCCCAGTCCAGACCGACCGCCTTGAACAGACGATCGACCGCTATAACGCAAATCTTGCCCCGCTGACCAGCTTCGTCCTCCCGGGCGGCTCGGCCGCGGCCGTCGCTCTCCATCAGGCCCGAACCGTTGTCCGCAGGGCCGAACGCCTGGCTGTAACCCTCCTCGCGCGCGACCCCGCCGCAACAAGCCCCGAGATTGTCCGTTATCTCAATCGCCTCAGCGATCTTCTCTTCGTTCTGGCTCGACTGGCAAACAACAGCGGACATCATGATGTACTCTGGATTCCGGGCGCCAACCGGCCGCCCGCCTGAGTCACGCCCGCGACGCTCCCGCGACGACACCCTTGAAGAAAAAGCACCAGACATCTCTCTACACAGGCGAGTTTCGGAGCGAATTCGAGGCCGACACCACAGCGCTCCTGGGACGGCGCCTCTCCAGCTTTCTCAAGCTATGGGGCTGGGTCGCCGTCGCCCTCTTCCTGCTCCGCTGGGGCGGCTCGCTGCTCATGCGCCACGACCTTCTCCCCGCGCGCGTCCCGTTCCTGGGCACTCCCCTCGACTGGACTCTCACCCAATGGATTGTCTCGCTCGTCGCCGACGCCGTGGTACTCATTCTCTACGGCTCGATCTGGGCCGTCGTCCGCAACGTCCGCATCCCGCGCTCCCGCCTCCTCACCATCTCCATCATGCTCATCATCGCCGAGGGCGCCATCCGCGTCCTGGCGGCGGGAGTCGTTCCCGATAGCTGGCCCGTCTGGAAGGTCATGCTCACCCACGCCGTCGCCGCCGGCTTCCTGCCCTGGTCACCGCTTCAGGCCCTGCGATCGATGCTCGCCGTTGCGATCCTGAACGCTGCGGTGCAGGTCATCGCCGGCAGCCATCTGGGCGCGCCCGAGTGGCTCGCGATCGCCCTCACGCCCCTGGCCGCGGCCCCGGGCACCGGCATCGCCTGGCTCAAGCACACCCGGCGCCTCGATCAGTACAAAATCACCATGCTCTCGCGCCGCTACGGCGAGTTCAGGCGCGAACTGCTCGACGCCCGCAAGATCCACGAGGCCATCTTCCCCCAGGCCATCACCTCCGGCCCCGTCCGCTTCTGGTACGAGTACGAGCCCATGCGCGCCATCGGCGGCGATTTCGTCTTCGCCCAGAGCTGCCCCCACCAGCAAGGCCGCGTCCTCAACGTCGTCCTCGTCGACGTCACAGGCCACGGCATCTCCGCCGCTCTCACCGTCAACCGCCTTCACGGCGAACTCGAACGCGTCTACGCCGAGAACCCCGACGCCGAACCCGGCGAGGTGCTCAGCCTCCTCAACCGCTACATCCACCTCACCCTCGCCAAGCACTCGGTCTTCGCCACCGCGCTCTGCTTCCGCGTCAACTGCGATTCCGACTCCATCGATTTCGCCAGCGCCGGTCACCCACCCGCCTTCATCCGCGCCATCGACGGCACCGTCCACGACATGGAATCCACCTCCATCCTCCTTGGCGTCAGTCCCCACGCCGAGTTCGACCCCGCCCAGCAATCCATCAAGTTCGGCCCCGGCGACGCCCTCCTCGCCTTCACCGACGGAGCCATGGAAGCCCGCGACCAGGCCGGCAAAATGCTCGGCACCAAGGGCATGCGCGGCATCGTCGCCAGCAACCCCGCCCACGTCGCGCTTCTGGCACGCCGCTCGTTCTCCAGCAAGTCCATGGACGACCTCTGTGGCCTGTGGGCACGCACCATCCTGCAAGCCGTCGACTCCCACCGCAGCGGCCCCGCCGAAGACGACACCCTCGTCGTCGAGATCACAAGACCCCTCGGACAACGAGCAACGCCAAACCGCGAGCCAAAGGCGGCAGTCGGCGTCTGATCGATTTTCAGATTTCAGATTTCAGATTTCAGATTTCAGATTTCAGATTTCAGATTTCAGATTTCAGATTTCAG
>CAYHQQ010000085.1:0-15587 GCA_964358855.1 uncultured Phycisphaeraceae bacterium | reverse complement strand
CCAACCCGGAGCCGCTTCCGGGGCCTTAACCCTCAACTATGGCTGGGACAATCTCGTGGCTGAACTTGAAGGCTGAAGGCGGAATCGATTCAGCCTTCCGCCTTCAAGTTCAGCCTTCTGCATTCTTCCTTGTGGCTCTCTCCGTGCCCCTCCGTGTCCTCCGTGTTTCACGCCTTTTCCCGGAAATCGGGCAGAAACAGGGGGGTGTATCCGGTTACATGAGGGGAATTGCCTGTGGTTGGCGGAATTGGGCACCGAGAAAGTCGGGGGGTGTCTGATGCAACGCGGCCTTGGGGCCGTTACACTGGGGTTTCACTTCGGGCACGCGGTTGCGTGCCGGCCGCAACCTCAATCGGAGAATCGTATGGGTACCTCTGGTCTTTCACGTCGGGTCTTCACGCTCGCGGCGGCGATGGTCATCGGCGCGGGTGCACTGGCGAACATCTCGGTCTCCCCCACCTCCCCCACCACCGGCGAGAGGCCGGGCGTCAAGAGCTACGAGTTCGGAGTGATCGCCAAGAGCCAGTCCAATCCGGTGTTCATTGCGGCCCGCACGGGGGCGATGGATGCGGCCAAGGACCTTTCCAAGAAATACGGCGTCGACGTGAAGATCTCGTGGCAGACGCCGACGAATGAGGATGCCACGAAGCAGGCGCAGTACGTCGAGCAGCTCGCAAGCCAGGGCGTTGATGGCATCGCCATCAGTTGCTCGGACGCGAATGTGCTCACCAACCCGATCGACGCGGCGGTCGCCAAGGGCGTAAACGTCGTGACGTTCGACTCTGACGCGCCCAAGAGCAAGCGGTTCGCGTACTACGGCATCGATGATGTCGAGTGCGGGAAGAAGCTGATGCAGGAACTCGCCAAGGCGATGGGCGACAAGGGTGGCAAGATCGCGATCCTGGCGGGCAACCAGAACGCGCCGAACCTGCAGGCCCGCGTGAAGGGTGTGAAGGAAGAGATCGAGAAGCTCAAGGCCAAGGGTTTCTCGGTGAAGGAGACGTACTACCACGAAGAGACGCCGGCGAAGGCCGCGGCGAAGGTGCAGGAAGTGCAGACGGCCAATCCGGACATCGCCGGCTGGGCGATGGTAGGCGGCTGGCCGCTATTCACGAAGAATGCGCTGGATGGCGTGTACGACAAGGCGAAGGTGGCGTCGGTGGATGCCTTGCCGGAGGAGATCGTGTACGTGAAGAACGGGCAGGTGCAGAGCCTGATCGTGCAGGACTGCTACGGCTGGGGGTACAAGTCGGTGGAGATGCTGTTCGACAAGGCCCACAACAATAAGTCGCCCGAGAAGGTGATCAACAACTTCGAGCTCAAGACGGTGACGATCGCCAACGCCGCGGAGTACGACACGCTGTGGGCGAAGTGGCTGGGGACCAAGGACGCGAAGAAGGAAGAGACCAAGCCGGCGGAGAAGAAGTAGTCGGCGGCGGTAGGTGAATCAGCGAGAACGAACAAGGGCGGACGCGATTGAGGCGTCCGCCCTTTCTGTTTGATTCAGTGAGTCGTGAGCCGACACCCTCGTCTTCGGTGGATCACTCGTCTCGATTCCTGCGTCGACGAACGCTCACGAGCACACCCGCCGCAGCGATCACCAACGTGCCGGGAGTGGGCACCGAACCGACCCAGAGCAGGGCCTCGACGGTGCCATTGAGCCCTGCGCCCGAGCCGCTGACGTAGAGGCGATCTCCCTCGATCGAGACCGCCAAGGCGCCGGCGTCACCCCAGCCTGGCGCGAGAAACTGGCGAAGATTGACGAAGGACGATGGGGCATCGTTCATCCAGACGCACGGGTCCCAGCGTTGACCGCCGTTCATGAGCACCGAACCGACGTGGATCGTGCCCGTCGTCGCGTGAATTTGGGAGGAGTAGGCCCCGATGGGATTGAGGCTCTGGAACGACTCGGCGGTGCCGTGCCAGAGTGCGGCCAGCATCACGCCGGGGAGGGTCGTCGCGTAACCGACCTGAACGCCCGGAGCCATGCCCTCGACGCGAGACTCCGAGGGTGCCGAGGCCGGAGTCAGATCCACATACGTCTCCGACGATCCGTGCCAGAGCGCGGCGTGCCCCTGAGCGCGAACGCCGCGATTTGCCCAGCCACCCTGGTACTCGCCGTCTGTCGCGAGCAACTCTGACCACGTGCTTCCGGAGACAGGATGGATATCCCTGAACGTCCCCTGGTCGACATCCCAAACTGCCGCATGTTGCCCGCCCACGATGATGTCCGTCGCGTGGCCGACAACCTGCGAACCCCGAATGGCGTAGGCTCGCGTCCCTCGATATCGGAACAGCAGTGGGTCCAGATCGACGAACGAATCGCCCGTGCCCGACCACAACGCCGCGTGAATACGTCCGTCCTGATTTCCGATCCAGCCGACTTGTCGGTCGCCGTTCATTCCATTGACTTCCCCGCCGAGCCATCCGCCGGACTGAGGAAGGAGAACCTGCATTGAAGCCGAACTCGAATTCCAAATGACCGGCCGGTCAATTCCGCCAATCTGGGCCCAACCGCCCTGCATGTTTCCCGATGCGGCAAAGGACTGAGACTGGTACTCCGTCGGGCCTTGCAGATACGTGGCGACCCAATCTGCGCTCGCTCGGTCGCACGAAAGGGATGCGAGCGCGGCCACAGCGAGTGAGGAAATTATTGGACGGCGAGGAGTCATGAGTCAATTTCCTTGGCGATTCACCACACACCTGTAGACTCACACCAGAACACAAGGAGTTCGAGGTCGTCGAAGTCCACCGACTCATCTTCGAGGATGTCGCCTTCCGGCGCTCCAGCGACGATCGCGCCGAGGATGGTGTCGGCCTCGCCGGCGGTAAAGTTCCCTCCACCGCCCGGCGGGCACTGATTCATGATGATCTTTCGCAGGAAACAACTCTTCTCGCTTTTCCAGCCGCCGACGCCATCGGGCACGGTGATGACGTGCGCGGAGTACAAGACTCGCGACGAGGGGCCCGCGGCGGCGAGCGTCATGTAATCACCCAACATCCCGGGGCCGGCCACACTGAAGGACGTCGGCGTGAATCGAACCGTCGTCACAGCCATTGTCGCAAGACCGAAGTCTGTGATTCGGCTGTAGTACACATCGACCAGGTCGTGCGAGTAGGGAGTACCGGAAAGATCATTTCTCGCGTCGTAGTAGACAATATTCACGGCACCTTGGCAATCGACCGCGATGGCTGGCATCACCTGATCCGGACCGTTTGCCGCCAACTGACCGGCAGGAATCCCCAGCATGGCGTCGGTCAGGTGTACCGCATTCTGATTCAGGAAAGTCAGACCTCCGTTTAGGCTTCTGAATACGTAGAGGTCCGAATTGCCCTCTGTAGAGTTTGTAGCCTCCGCCCTGGCCGCGAACGCAACGTAGATCGTGTCATTGTTGGGGTCTCGCGCGATTGAAGGGGCGGAATTTCGGCGGTCGATCCAATAGGACGTATCGCCCAACGCCGCAGAACCACCACCGATCATGTTTGCCTGGATCGGTGGAAATCCTACCAGCCTCGTCGGCACTCCGAGGTCGGGCTGCCAGTGATAGCCACCGTCCACCGATCGGACCACGTACGGCCGTCCTTCGTTGTAGACGAAGGAACCGGCCACCCTTCTCGCATCGCGTGCCGCAGCCACGACCACGCCATCGCTCAAAACGACACCCGTGATGCCCCATCCTTCATAATCACTCTCGTGGCTCGACGAGTCCGGCTTCACCCGTTGCCTGGTCCAAACTGGCTGTGTGCCGGGAAACGGATCCGGAGGATCGATGAACGCGTCTGAGAAGGACCCGATGCCGTTTGGAATCGCGCACGTTCCCATCCCGACCTCACGGTAATTGAAGAGCAGGTGCTCGCGCTGAACCGTCAGATTCCCCGGGATTGGACCGATGCACATCGAGGGTTTATCGTCGCCAACAGAAGGATGGTATGTCTGATGCAAACCGAGTTGGGTCTCGCCGGCAAGCTTGTACGTGAGCCCAACGCCGTAAGTGCCGGGGTTGATCCAGCCAATCCACATCTTTCCACTTCCGGGCCCGCATGCGATGAATGGGTCGGGGGTGCTCTCGCTGAAGACTCCGTTTACGATCGTCGAGCCCCCGTTGGTTGACACACCGTAGAACCCGTCGTAACAGAGCACCACCACTTCGTTCTCATTGATCTGGCTCGCCCCAACCGTAGACTCAGCCCAGTTCTGCCCGTTCGTGTTGACTTGCCTTGCCATCCCGATGGTGACCGGCGGGATTGGAAGCTGCGCGACCGCCGATCTAGCGGCCGTCATGGCGAAAAAAATCCCCAACCCGAGGCGAGGCGAGGCGAGGCTTGATCATGGTGCTCTCCACATTTCCACGCATTCGTGTGACGGAAGTGGCTTCGGCCGTTCCCATCAAAGATACCACGTCCCGCAAATAGTGCAATGAAATCTGAGCGTTCGGCCAGAAATGTTCATCCTGCGCACGAGCCGCCACTTGGCAGCACTTGCCTGCCGTCCGTTGTATTCCGCGGCTTTCCACTGAGGAAACCGGGGGTGGTCCCGTTCAGCATCCCTCCTCAAACGCCACCACGAAGTTGTCGTAGTCGAAGAAGTCGACTGTTCCGTCGGCGTCGAAGTCGGCCTCGAGGGACCCGGCCTCGAAGGCGACGACGAACTCGTCGTAGTCGAAGAAGTCCAGGGCGCCGTCGCTGTTGAAGTCGGCGGCACAGTAAACAGCCCGGATGCCCGTGGGGAAGTACTCGAGGTGGAAGTGCGGGGGGAGGTGTTCGACGGCGTAGATGCCGCTCAGGGATGTGGCGGTGAGGATGGTGAAGCTCATGGCGTTGGGCGGAACATAGCCGTTCGTGAGGGTGAGGTCGAGGGTGCCGCCCAGAGCGGCGGGTGCGTTGATGTCGATACGGTCGCAGTCGGCGTGGGCGAGGCCGCCGAGCTGCAAGGTGTGGCGCGAGCTGGGGAAGTTGCCCGCGTACTGGCCGTTGATGGTGAGAAGGCCTGTGGAGTCGCCGGTTGCCTGACCGGGGCTGATCTCGCCGGCGTTGGTCCAGCTTCCCTGGATGGTGCCGACGCCCTGGAGGAGCCCCTGGCTCGTGAGGGCGAAGCCGCTGGAGCTGTGGGTGAGTGTGCCGCCATTGAGGCGAACGAGCGTGCCGAGGTTGGAGAGGTCCAGGTCGCGGATGGTGACGGTGTGGGCGTCGACCAGGAGCTGGCCGGAGGTGATGAACCCCGAGACGCTGGCGGCGTTGCCCATGGTCAGGGGGCCCGTGGCGGTGATGACGCTGCCGGCCTGGCCGACGATGTTGGCGCTGATGGTGCCTGAGCCGGTGAAGCCGCCGCCATTGGCGAAGGTGAGCTTCGTGCCGCTGATGCCCTGGCCGATGTCGGTGATCACGCCGCCGAAGGTGAGGCCGGCGGCGGCGGTGGGCGTGATGGTGCCGTTGTTGGCGAAGGGGCCGGAGATGGTGCCAAAGCCCGAGAGGGTGCTGCCCAGGTTGAGGAAGAAGCGATCGGGGGTCGAGAGGGTGCCACCGGCGATCGAGGTGCTCGTGAGGACCGCGTCATCGGAGTCCTGCAGGGTGACGGCGTGCGGTCCCACCACCAGGGCGGAGTTGGAGTAGCCCAGGGTGGAGCCGTCGCCGATGGAAAGCGGTCCGGTGGCGGTGATGGTGCTGCCGAAGCCGATGACCTTGGCGTTGAGGTTGCCCGAAGCGTTGACGGAGCCAAAGCACTCGATCCGGTCGGCATTGAAGGTGCCGCTGGTCATGGTGAGTGTGCCTTGCAAGAACACGTTGGTGGCGGCGCTGATGGTGGCGTTGTCGATGACGATGGAGCCGGCGGGCTCGACCATGATCTGGTAAGTTCCGGGGCCGGTGGGAGCCAGGCTGGCTCCGGCGCGAACGGTGGCAACGCCACTGTTGTTCACGGTCAGTTCGGCGGGTGCGACATTGGTGCCGGCTCCCTCGACGAGCAGGACGCCGGCGCCGGCACCCGGGCTGACGAAGATGCCGCCACTTTGGATGGACGCTCCGCTGCGAACGTTGAGCGTGCCGGACCCTGCATCGCCCACGACAATCTGGCCGAGCTGGGCGGCGGTGAGGGCAGCTCCGGACTCGAGATTGATGGTGCCCGACGAGCCCGCGCCGTTGCCCATGCGAACGGCACCCTGGGTTACGGAGACGGCGGTGCCGTTTTTGAGCGTGAGGGTGCCTGTGCCCGAGTTGCCGACCAGGATGGCGTTGGCGGTGGTATTAGGAGCGGCGAAGGTTGGGGTGTTGGTGAGGGCGTCGAGGACGAGGGCTGTGTCGGGCGCGCCGCTGACGGTCAGGGTCGGATTGTCGTGGGTGAAGGGGCCGGCGATGACGGTCACAAGGCCGCCCTGGTGCAGGAACTGGCCGGAGGTGCCGAAGGAGAGGCCGTGCGTGGTGAGCGAGGCGCCCTCTTCGAGCGCGAGGGATCCTGCGCCAAGGCCCGAGCCTCCGACGGTGGTCGAGCCGGCGATGGTGACAACGCCGCTGTCGGTGACGCTGAGCAGACCGCCGCCGGTGTCGCTGGAATCGAGCGTTCCGCGTCCGATCCGCGCCGAGCCGCCGACGGTGAGTGTCGCGGGGACTGAGAGGCCGGCGCCGCCAACGCGGGCGATGCCAGAGCTGAGGATGGGACCGGGGCTCACGCGTTCGCCGATGATGAGGTTGCCCGTCGCGGTAGCGAGCCCACCTTCGCTGACCACGAACGAGGCCGTCCCGTTCTGGGCGACAGTGATGGAACCTGTGGCGCTGAGGGTCGATCGGGTGAGGGGATGGGCGGACGTCTGGCCATTGATGGTGAGGCGTCCATTGCCGGTGGTGTTGGTCTGCCCGAGAATGACGTTTCCGCAGATGATGCGACCCGAGTTGGTGGCGCTGGCCTGGCAGATCTGGTCGGTGTTGGCCGCGACGATGAAGGTGCCGCAGTCGAGCACCGAAGTGTCGCCGTTCACGCTCAGTTCGCCGTCGGAGCCGAGCGCCGAGCCGAGCGAGAAGTTAGCGGTGTTCCAGGTGCCCGCCGCGAGAACCACCGACGCGACCAGGGCGTTGGTGTTGCCGATGATGGTGGTGCCGGTGGTGTGGGGCGAGGTCATGGTGAGCGTGGTGGTGCCGCGTGCGAAGGACATCGAGCGGCTCGCAGCGGCGGCACTGTTGAAGGTCACGGGGTACGTGGCGTTGAGGGCGAAGCTGAGCGGACTGCCGACATCGGGAATCGCCACGGGGTTCCAGTTGCCGGGAGTGGACGCGAGACCGCCAGCGGCGTTCATCCAGTTGAGTGTCTGCGCGTGGCAGAGAGGCGAGAGGAGCGCCGGCGCGAGGCCGGCGGCGGCCACAAGCGCCCGGAGGTTGATCTGGCTGGTCGGTCTTGCGAACATGGGCGTGCTCCCGAGCCGCGGACGGCGTTCACTCGATGGGACGCCTTCCGGCCGCCGCGCGGTCGGGAAGACATCCCCAACGAATCTCGCACCGTTCAAGCGACAGGAGGGTCAGCGTTCTTTGGACTTTGCGCTGGATCGGGTTGATTTCAGGCATGGCGGCCGCAGATTCCCGGGCGTGCCGGCGGCCCGGCGGTCTTGCGGCGACTCCCAGAACGAAGGCGGACCAATCGAGGTTGACCCTTGGGAATCGTTCGAGTACCTTGGCGCCATGGTCCGCCGGGCATTCACGCTGATTGAGTTGCTGGTGGTGATCGCGATCATCGCGCTGCTCATCTCGCTGCTCATGCCCGGACTTGGCAAAGCGCGGGAGTCGGGGCGGCAGCTCAAGTGTGAGGCCAATGTGCACGGGATCATGTCGGCGATGGCGATGTACGCGGGGGATTACCGCGACGTGATTCCACGGGCGAACTGGGAGCTTGGGGGCGACCGTGTACCGGGGTGGCTTTATGTTCCGCCTGCGCCGTTCTCGTGGAAGTGGGAGACGCACCGGACGGGGTCCTTGTTCCCGTACGTGGGCGGCGTGGACATGATGTACCGGTGTCCGACGCACAAGGGGCCTTACACGGGGTCGGGGCTGACGACGAGCTACCTGGTGAACGGGGCGATGGTGGGGTTTCCGCCCGACGTGCGGTCGATCAGGAAGTTTCGCATCGACCAGTTCCGCCCGATGGACATCGTGATCTGGGAGACCGACGGCAACGGGTGGAACGACGGGTCGAGCTATCCGTACGAAGGGTTGAACCTGCGCCACGGACAGGGTGCGGTGATCGTGAGCATGGACGCGCACGCCGAGTGGATCACGCGCCGGACCTACGACGAGGATCTGGCCAGGGGTCCAGGGCGGCTGTGGTGCGTGCCCGGCGACGCGACGGGCGGGCGGCGGTAGGCCAAGCGGGGCGGTGGGTGCAACCGGTTCGGGAGCGGCGACGTACATCCATGCGTGGGCCGGAGCGTGCGCCGATGCGGATTCCACTCACCAGGCCATATCGGGCGTTTGAAGAGTTTGATCAGCTCTCCGACGAGGAGTGCGAGCGATACATGCGCCGCGTGGCGGCGGACGGCCCGTGGCAGGTGACGTGGCTTCCGACGCTGGGGCTGGCGGCGGCGATCGTGGGCTGGCCGCTCTGCGTGTACTTTGGTTGGAACTGGATCCCCAGGGGCATTCGCGAATTGGCAGACTTTCGCGTGGAGTCGGGGGTTCTCTTTGGGAGCATCCTGGGTGTGGTGTCGTGGGTCTTTGTGTCGGCGGCGGTGTACTGGCTGCTGCGCGACTGGGGCTTGTGGTACGTGCTGCGCGAGCAGATCGCCCGCGTGCGGTGCCCCAAGTGCAAGTACAGCCTGCTGGGGATCCCAATCAAGCATCGCAATCTCGGGCTGCCCGTGCCCGGAGACGCGTGGATCCGCTGCCCCGAGTGCGGCAAGGCACAGAACCTGCTGGACGTGGGGATCACGCCGCGGGACCTGATCCCGATGGAGGAGCGGGTGGTGCCCAGGGACGTTGGGGCGTTCAAGTGAAGTGGCAGAGTGGCGGAGTGGCGAGGTGGCGCAGTGAAAGCAGGATGCGGGCGTCCTGCGGCCTATGACAGCTCATTCCGTCACTTCGCCACTCCGCCACTTTGCCACTTCCCGTCACCGCAGCGTGCGGGGATTCTCGGCGGGCTTGCCGTCGGCGTATTCCCAGACCGTGATGGCCAGGGGCTTCCTGCCCCACTTGACCGCCTGCGCGTTGGTCGGGTAGAGGACGTCAAGGCGATTGCCCTTGATGGCGCCGCCGCAGTCGAGCACGGGGACGATCTGGCCCGAGGAGTACCCGGGGACGCTGACCATGGAGCCGTACTTGAGCACCCGGGGGTCGGCGGCGACGAGCTGGGAGGCGTTGGTTTCGACCGAGTGGAGGGTCGCGGTGAGGCCGTCGGCCGAGGAGCCGCAGGAGCGGGCGTCGGGGGAGTAGGCGGTGACTTGCATCCAGAGGGTTCTGGCGGGGCGGACGGGGCGGCCGTTGAACCAGCGGATGGAAGGGTCCTGGTTGGCCGGGGCGTGGATCGCGGGGGCAACGGGGACATGGGGTGCCGCCGAAAGCTCGGCGACAGTTTCCACCGACGCCGTCGGGGGCAGGTGGGTGTCGGGACGGGGGTTGGTGGGGGTGGGGGCGAGTTCGTCGCCCATGTGGACGACGACCGATTCGGCCAGGACGTGGACGTTGCCGGACTGCTTGGCCAGGACGGCCGACCAGGCGGTGACGCCGGCGGCGACCAAGAAAGCAGAAACTTCCAGTGCGGCCCGGGCGGCACGGCGACGGCGCAGCCACGGAGCGGGGGGCATGGCGCGAGTTGCGATGGGGGCGCGGCCATACCTGGGAGGTCGAGCGAGTACGGGCATCAGGTCACTCCACGAGCCGCCCGAGCGAAATGGCACCGGCCATTCCCGACAGAGGTCAGCCACCACGCCGAGTCCCTGTCACGGGTCCACCAAAACGAAGCGGAGTTTAGGGAAAGCAATCGGTCTGGGCAAGCTGGGTACCTATCAAATTACGAACGATCTCGGGAGGTTGTGGAGAGGCGAGGGCGAAAGAAAACCCGGGCGAGGGACCCGGGTCTGGCTCGAAGGTCGGATTTGAGGGATCGGCTTACTGCTTCTGGATCGCGTTGAGGCGGAACTTGGGGGTCCAACGGATGGCGAGCTTGTTGCCGATGGCCATGCCGGTGATGACGGCTCCGCGGGTGGGGCGGAAAACCAGCCTGATCTTCTGGTTCGCCTCGGTGCGGCTGGGCACCTTGCCCATGTCCAGGAGGCCCGCGAGCGGGGTACCGGGGGTGTAGCGGACGTAGATGATTTCATCGTCGGCATACACAAACCCGACGGCGTTGTACGCCCGGCCTTGATCGTCGATCAGGGCGATGGGCTTGTCGTTGTCAAAGCCCTTCTCGGCGATGCTCCAGGCGACGCGGGGGCTGATGTCGAGGCTCATCACGACGACACCCTCGCCGGCTTCGAAGGTTTGGACCTTGAGTTCGTTGGGAAGGCCGAAGGTTTGCGCGACTTCCGCGGGAGTCATCTTGTGCTCACCATCGCGAATGGCCGAAAGGCCGCGAGGGAGGTCGGCGAGCTCGAGCCCGCTGGAGCTGTCACGCTGGATGATGTAACCGATCTGGGTGGAGATGTTGAAGCCGAAATCGTTCGGGGGCTCTTCGATGATCCTGTCGGCGCTGCCGCCGCCGGGGAACTTGATTTCCTTGACGAGCGACTCATCAAAGCCTGTGAATTTCTCGCCGGTCATGAGGTCGAGGATGTCACGGGTGCGATCGGCGGAGCTGGTGTACTTCTTGTCGGGCTCGCCGGTGAGTTCCTTGCGGGCGCCCTTCACATAGATGGCCCGGGGAGTGAACTCGGCGGGAATGAGGAACTCAAAGCCGAACTTGGACCTGTTCTCGCCGCCGACGGAGGGGTAGAACCTGCCCTCGCCGGTGTTGAACGGGAAGCGAGCGAAGGGGACCTTCTTGGGAGCCCTGGAGTTCTTGGGGGCTTCGACGGGGGTGGGGTCGAGGGCGACGGAGGAAAGGATGGCGTGGGGAAAGAAGAGGCGGCTGGTGCCGTTGCCGTCATCGGCGACGACATGGATCTGGCCGTTGCCGACGATGACCTGTCCGGCCTTTTCCTTTGCGCCGGTCTCGAAGGTGATGACGTAGCCGTGGAGCTTGGCGGTTGGCGGGAAGGGGTTGCCTTCGAGGTCGATGACGCCGGGCTGGGGAGCCTTGAGGTCCAGGAGCATGTCGTCCAGGCGTGCCTTGCCGGTGCCGGGGGGGTCGATGATGTACTGCTTGGTGACGGCGAAGTCCTTGGGGGCGACGGTGTTGCGTCCCTTGCCGCCGCCGCTGGTGAGTCGCATGGACCCGACGGCGAGGTGGACATCGGGGCGCCAGTAGGCCAGGGAGTCGGAGGTGGAGAAGGCGGTCTTGGAAAGGTGCTCGTAGAAGCGGGCGGTCCAGCGGTCGGTGGGGGCCCAGAGGGGCTCGCCCTTCTTGACAGCGCCCTGGGCGTCGAAGGCAACGGGCTTGTAGTTGAAGACGCCCATGTCGGGGTCGAGGCGGTAGAGGCCCGAGCCCATGACGGCAAAGCCCGAGACGATGATGCCCGAGAGGGCGCCGCACAGTCCGCCGCCGATGTAGTTGACGATGGGCTCGAAGTGGACGTTTCGCCGCAGAACGCCGTCGAGTGCTCCGCGGAAGATCGCCAGCGAGACGGCAAACGGGAGGACCATGGCCCAGGCCCACGCGGAGCCCTGGACCATCTCGGCGAAGAAGCCGCGGGTGCCGGCGGAGCCCACGAAGTAGTAGCCCAGGGGTTCCCAGACGGCGAAGGTGACGGCGCCGGCGGCGACCACGCACAGCAGGTTGATGAACGCTGAGAAAATGCCGCGGAGCATCCAGAGGTATCCGCAGAGAATCACGATTCCTATGGCGAGCACGTTCATGAGCGGCATGGTCGGTCCTCGGAACGAACGTCGAAATGGGGGCAGGGGACGATTGAACAGGCGGGGTCCCGAACGTCGGGCGTCAGGCCTGGGGAGCGGGCTTGGGGGCGACGGTGGGCGGCTTGGTGGCCGGACCCGCGGGCGGGGTCGGGGCGGCGGTTTCGGTGGTGACGCGGACGACCTCATCGATGGTGGTTAGGCCGGCGACGGCCTTGAGGAGGGCCGACTGCTGGATGGTGGGGAGCTGGGTCTTGCGGAGCTCGGCGCGCAGGCCGTTGATGTTGCCGGTGCGGATCATCTCGCGTTCGGCAGGCCCGAGCGGGTAGAGCTCGAAGCACCCTTCCTGGCTGAGGTAACCGGTGCCCTGGCAAACGGGGCAGACCTCGGGCTTGTTCTTGATAAGGACCTGGCCGCCCTTCTTCATCAGCTGCTTGACCTTGTCGGGGGGAAGCCCGAGCTTTTTGAGCATGTCGGGCGGGGGCTGGTAGGGGACGCGGCAGTTGGTGCAGACCTTGCGGATGAGCTTCTCGGCGACGACGCCGCGGATGCCCTTGGCGACCAGCTCGAGATCGCCGACGATCTTGCACCACGCGACGATGGCGTCGACGGCGTTGGTGCCCTTGAGCGAGACGTAGACGCGGGTGCGTTCGAGATCGGACTTTGCGATTTCCTTGGCGGTGGCAGCGTCGGGCAATTCGGCGACACCGACGACCTGGGGATCGCGCCGGAGGATCGAGCGGGTCAGGGTGGCGAAGTCGGGGCCGTCGACCTGCTGGGGGTCCCACTTGTTCTGCTTGGCACCCTCGATGGTGTCCTGGATGTCGATCTCGACGGTCTGCACGTTCTGCGTGTAGGCGTCGTGCATTTTGACGAGGTTGTAGAGCAGGGTGGTGCGTCCGCCGTCGGGCAGGCCGACCAGGAGCACGGTGCCGTCGGTGGTGGAGGTGAGGGCCTTGAGGGCCTCGAGCTGCGCCTCTGTGTAACCCATGTCGACGGGCTTTCGCCGGACCTGGTGCTCGGGGTCGACGAGGATGGACATGCGAGGACCCTGGGGCGAACCGACGGTCGTGAGGCGAAGCTTGTGGCGTTCGAGCCCGCGTTCGATGGAGAGGTCTGAGGTGAGCTTTTTGCGGACCTCGGCGACGTCGAGCTTGGCGGCGCTCTTCCAGAATCCCATGATGGAGGAGGCTTCGGCGGGGGGCATGGAGCGGCCGACGACCCGCTGGCCGTCGACGAGCCAGGAAGCCACGAAGCTCTGGTCCTTGCCCGAGGGACCCAGATCGAGCTGGGTTCCACGGGCGTTGATGGCGGCGATGAGTGCGTTCTCAGAGGCGACGCGAGCGGCGAACTCCGGGGCGTCGACGGCGGGGGCGGCGACGACGGACTTGTCGGCCCCGCGGATGACGAGCTCGACCTTGCCCTGCTTCTTGGCCTCGGCCTTGGCGGCGCGGGCCTTGGTGTAGGCGGAAACGTCGAGCTTGAGCCGCTGTTCGGCGGGGACGCGATCGTCCTTGTTAACGACGGTCGCGAAGACCATAACGTCGATGAACAGGACCACGACGATCAGGCCGAACGAGGCCCAGACGCCCCCCTCGCCCTCGACGGGGAGCCAGAGGGCGGCCAGAAAGGCGATCAGGCCCATCGAGAGGTGGAAGATGTTCCAAGGGTTGCGCGGGAGAAAGAACCTGGCGCAGTGTTTGTCAAAGACGGTGGAGACCAGCCAGCACCAGGCGACAAAGGGCAAGAGCAGCACCACCGGCTTCCACGGGGAAACCAGCATGAAACCCTCGGCAAGGCTCGTCATCATCGAATCGGGGAGGTGGCCCAGCACGGGGGTTTCCTTCTCACTCACCGGGCACGCCCTGGGCAAAGAGCCGTCGGCACGCACGCCCCGCTTCTCGCGGGCACCGGTTTCTTGCTGTCTCGGACCGGGGCGGCACCGCCTCGGGGGGTACAGGATAGTCGATCGATTGTCCCCGTGCGCCAATCCGGAGGACCACCGACCGCCAACAAAGCCAATCCCCTACCCCACTTCCAAACCTTGCACATCCACCCCGACGCCCACAAGGACGTTGGGTCGCCGGCTCAGCCGAGCTTCTTGAGACGCATCATCAATTCGTCGGCGTTGGGAGTCGCTTCCAGAGCGGTCCGCATGTGGATGAATTCCTTCTCGACCAGCTCGACCAGGGAGCCGTTGAAGTCGATCATGCCGCGCTGCTTGGCCTCGATGCTCTTGAGGTACTCGCGAAGCTCGCCCTCGCGGCTGTCGAGGACGTGCTTCCTGACGACGGCGTCGCCGACGAGGATTTCGAGCGCGGGGATTCGGGCGATCTCGGGCTTGAGGGTGGGCAGGAGCTTCTGGTAGACGAACGCCCGCATCTGGTAGCCCAGGATGCGCCGGACGCCCTCGACTTCTTCCTGCTCGAAAAGGCCGTAGATTCGGCTGAAGGTCTGGGTGGTGGACGAGGCGTGGATGGTTCCGTAGACCAAGTGTCCGGTTTCGGCGGCGTGGAGGGCGGCCTCGAAGGTCTCGTTGTCGCGCATTTCCCCGATGAGCACGATGTCGGGGTTTTCGCGGACCAGAGCGCGAAGGGCGATCTTGAAATCGAGGCAATCGATGCCGATTTCGCGCTGGTTGATGGTGGCCTTGCGGTCGTTGAAGATGTACTCGATGGGGTCTTCGATGGTGACGATGTGGACGGGCTTCTGGCCGTTCACGTAGTCGAGCATGGCGGCGATGGTCGTCGACTTACCCGAGCCGGTGACGCCGCAGAGGAGCACGATGCCCTGGGGCTGCATGGCGATATCGGCCATGATGGGCGGGAGGTAGAGGTCCTCGAAGCGGCGGATTTTGCTGGTGATGAGACGGGCGGCGACGGAGAGCTTGCCGCGGGCCTGGAAGAGGTTGACGCGGAAGCGGTTGCCCTCGTCGTAGTCGTAGGCGAAGTCGACGGAGCCGAACTTGTGGAGGTCGGCGAACTGTTCCTCGTCGAGGATGGCCTTGGCGATCCCCATGAACTCCTCTTTGGAGACGGGGGCGGTGTCCAGGGCCTTGAGGGCGCCGCGGAGGCGGAGCTTGGGGGGCGTGCCCGACTTCATGATCAAGTCGGAAGCGTCGAGCTTGATACAGGCCTTGAGGAAGTCGCCCCAGCGGGTCGAGTGCGGGTCGACGACCTTGGTCGACTCGAGCGAGACGTGCCCGGCGGCGGCGATGGTTCCAGGAGAATCAGCGTTCACACTCATCGGATCGGGCCTCCCAGCGACGCTGTTCGGGGTCTGGACGGAACTCGGCTTGGCGTCGGACGGAACGAATGTACCAGAAACCAATGGTAACCTCCGGAGGGCCCGATTGCGAGCGGGAATGGCGGTGCGGGCGGGAATGGGTGTCGACCTAGCCATCGGTATTCGGCTGAGAGGGGGAGGCGGTTCCCCTCGATTCCGTTGTCCATCACGCTTCTGAGGCAAGGGGTTGGTACCACTGACCGCCCCACTTTGGTCCACGAAAGCCCGTTGTGCTGCGGGCGGTCAGTGCTCTTGGGGGTAAGGACACCCTCGGTAGTCGTGCGCCCAGGAGCACTGACCGCCCGTCGCATCGCGGGCTTTCGGGGACCAAAGTGGGGGAATGCCATTCAGTTAAGCGAGCGTCCGAACCTGTTCGGCGC
>CAYHQQ010000084.1:0-15651 GCA_964358855.1 uncultured Phycisphaeraceae bacterium | reverse complement strand
ACATTCCCAACCCCCCCGTTTGCCCTTGTGGGGGGGGGTGGGGGGGGGGGGGGGGGGGGCGGATGGGGGACGCGATGCTCACTCTGGCCAAGATGTCCGGCTGGTTGGTTTCTTCGCTCTGGAGCGGGATGCTCCTGTACTCGGGCGTGCTGTTGTATCTGGCCTTGTGGCCCAAGCCGGCCCACGACGAGGCTCGCTGCGGCAAGTGCGGGTACACACTCTCCGGCCTGGGGCAGGCCGTCCCGTGCCCTGAGTGCGGCAGCGATCTGGAGGTCGTTGGCATCACGCCTCCGGCGAAGGATGCCCGCGGAGCTTTCCGGCGTGCGACCTACCTCCTGCTGGGTCTGGCCCTGCTGTGGATCCCCGCAATCGTCGGGGCGTATTCGGGCGTCGGCCTCAAGGTGTACATCGACGCCACCCATCGTCTGCAGCCTCGCTCCAACATCTATCAGGATGTCGAGCTGACCTGGCGGGAGACGCTTGGGACCGGCACGCCCGGCGGAGCTCCCGTGTCGCAGATCTACCTCGTGCTGACCCTCAACGACGGGCGCAAGGTCAACCGATGGATCCAGTTGGGTTCGGGGCGCACGCAGGGCGAGGTCGCCATCGAGGTTCAGACCTGGCTCCAGAGCGACGAGTTCGCCCTGGCCTCGCCCAAGAACGAGGTGGTCCACAAGGAACTCGCCGGCGTCGTCGCGACCGCCTTTGGCGGCATCCGCACGCTCACGACACCCAGCATCGAGCTCCAGACCATCGCGTCATCAAACGTCCGCACCAGCGAACGCCCGGTCTGGCTGTCTCTCCTCATCGTCCTGGCAGTGCCCGTCACGCTCATCGCAGGCGCGTGGCAGGTCGTTCGCGTGGTCGGAGAAGAGCCGTCGAGTTCGCCGGGAGCGTAAAAGGCAGAGTTGAACAGTGAACAGGACTGAGGACTGAGTAGGAAGTGTCTTTCCTCAGTCCTCAGTCCTCAGTCCTGTTCAACTCTGTCTTTACTGCCCGATCTTCACCGCGTCGAGTCCGAAGAACGTCTTGGGCGCCTTGGCCGCCGGGTTCGCGCCGGTGATCTCGGCCCGCAGCTTGAGCACGCCGTTCACCGATGTGAACGTTCCAAGCTCAATCGCCCCCGTCGCCAGCACCTTCCCCTCGCCCCCGCTGAAGAGGTCGATGGGCTTGGCGTCAGGGCCTGCCGCCTCTCCGTTCACGGTGAACTTCACGGTCGCGTAATCCCAGCTCTTGGTCGCGTACAAAGTCACTTTGTGCCGGCCCGCCGGCGCGGGGATCGAGAGCTCAACAAAGTCGCCCACCGCCTTGCCGCGGCACCAAAGGTGCGTCTCGTTGCTCCACTTCCCCTTGCCAAAGCCGATCATGTCCTGACCCTCGGCCGCCATGCCCGCCGATTTGGCCGAGATCTGCATCGTCTCACACTCGATCGCCCCCGCGATCGCGAACGGCGGGGGCAGGGGCGGGGCCTGCGGCACCGGCGCCTTGGCCGACTTCTCATCGGGCGTGCGGTTGGTCGTTGCGCCGGGCGTCGCGTACCAGTATGTTGTCGCCGAGTACGACACCTCGCAGGCCGCCCAGTGCCAGACTTCCATGTCGAGCTTGAACGACTTGGTGAACGGGATCGCGTCGAGGGACCGCACGCGTGTCACACTCGTCTGGCCGTAGTTGTTGCGGCCATTGCCATCGACCCGCGGCTGCGAGATGAACGGCATGTTGAAAGCCCGCGGACAGCACCATCCGTAGCCGTAGTAATCCTCGGTCCCCGTGCCAAAGTGCGACGGGAACTTCTCGCCATCGACAAACACCTTCTCATCGCCCTCGCCCCACCAGGCCTCGACGGGGTTCATGACCGCGAGCGAATCGCCCACGTAGACACCCTTGCCGGTGGCCTCGAGGTAATTCCAGTCGCTGGTTCCCGCACCTTTCTTGGTCGCGATGGGGAACTCGTGGCGCCAGCCGGCGTGGAAGTGCATCGAGCGATCGTCCCAGCGGCGGCCATCGACCTTCGCGCCCATCGCCAGCTTGATCGGCGTTGAGCCCAGGTTCGTCACGGTGATCGTTGCCTTCTCTCGAAACGGCATGACAAACCACGAGTTGAACTCGCCAGGTGCCTTCACGCTCCGGTAGTGGTCGCTGTACGCGTTCACACCCACGCCCGAGCCGAAAAAATCGCCGACGGGGGCCCAGATCGTCTGCTCTCCGTCGAAGCTCGCGGAGATTACCGTCGAGCGCAGAGCCTGCTCCATCTGATCGGCCCGCAGGCTGATCCCAAGGGCCGTGATCGCCATTCCGGGCGTGCTCCCCGCGGGGAATTCGAGCGTCTGCGACGCTCCCGGCGAGACGGTGGTGGGTTGTCCGACGCTCGCGGGGGCCCGCTGGGGGTCCTTGAGCTCGGCGTTGGCTGTCGCGATGTCGATCGCCGACTTGCTCAGCGATTTGGGCGTCAGCGACTCGACCTTGGCCCCCGCCTGGTACGTGCGGTAGTTCACGTGGTAGTAGAACCGCTCGCCGGTGCACGTCACCTTGCAGTGCTTCGCGTAAGGGATGGGCAGGTACAGGTTCCACCCAAGCGACCGCGTCGCCGCCATGGGCTCGCCGATCGCCACGCCGCCCACTTTGGCGTTGCCGGCCATCAGGTCGAGCATCGGCGCCTCGATCAAGGGCTCGCTCTCGCCGTCGATGTACACGCACAGCGTCCCCTTGGGATCGGGCGACCAGATCCGCACGATCGCCCCGGGGCCGTCGATGTCCATCATCACCCGCTCGTCGCGGTTGTCGCGGGCGGGGTTTTTCTCCACCCGCAGGTAGTGGGCCTGATCGGCGTTGGCGAACCAGGTCTTAAGGTCGTCGGCCGACGTGCTCGCCCGGTCGTAGCTCGAGAACTGCCTGCACGTGTACGCCGGGCTGGGAAAGCTCGCGATCGCCCCGCGATCGGTCATCTCCGCGAGGAGTGACTCGAGCGACACGGGCTGGCCCGACACCATGGCGCCCATCAACCCGCACAAGGCGGCCGCAATGAGGTTCGTGTTCATAGGGGCAGCATACCACGATTGCGTCGATGGGAAACACATGATCAGACGGGTAAATCCCTGCCTTTCGCCCCGCTGGGGCGAAAGGCAGGGACCGTCATTCATCCCAGTAAGGCCGCAGCTCTTCGGGCACTTCTCGAAGCCCCCTTCGCCTGGCTTTGGCCACTGCGTACTTGAGGCTCTTATTCATCCGCGTCTGCACGCCCTCGGTCACGGTGAATCCTCGGGCCTTGAGCTCGCGGATCGCGTAGGCCCACGCGTGGTACTCCTCGAGGCATCGGGGCTTGTACACGTTGAACCCGATGACGTGGTGGCCCACCTCGTGCAGGAAGATGGCCGCGGACATGGGCCCCGTGGGGCGGGGCGATTCGAGCGTCCGCAGCACGCGGCCATCGGTGAAGGTTGTCTGGCGGGCGATCCCCGACATGTTCTTGCGCCACTTGCGGATCTTGATCCCGTGGGCTTCCAGGAGTTCGGCGACCATGGCGTCGTATCTCGCCTGCATCGCACCGGTCCGAACGCCCGGTTTGGAACCAATGACGCGTGGTCGCGTCTTGGCCTTCGCCCGTTCGCGCACGACGGGCGTGACCGGCTCGGCCCGCCTGGGCACCAGCTTTCCCGCGATCGGCTTGAGCAGATCCCACAGCGTCAGCACGCCAGCCCTCCCAGCATGACTTCTTGGGATTTCACGTTGTGCCCGTTCGCAAAGTCCCGCCACGCCATCGCCCGCTTGCCGGGTGGCTGGACCTCAAGCAGTTTCAAGACGCCCTGCCCGCACGACACAAGGCCTTGCCCAGGATCCACGATCGCCCCTGCCTCACCAACCGCGCCCTCGCCGACGGTTGCCCGCAGAACCTTGAGCGACTCGCCGCGGAATCGCACCGTCACCCCGGGCCACGGAGAGAGCCCGTTGATCCGGCGGCGGCATTCCTCGGCGGAACCGGCGAGGTCGATCACCGCCATCTCGCGAGAGAGTTTGGGAGCCCTGGTCTTGAGCGTCTCGTCCTGGGGCCTTCCTTGTGCAGTTCCCGCGGCAAACGCGTCGAGGACGCCGCCGACGAGCTCGGGACCGTCGGCAGAAAGTTGATCGTGCAACTCGCCCGCCGTGACATCCATCGGAATCGCCCGCTTGGATTGGGCGTAGATCAATCCCGCGTCCATTCGATCCGCGAGCGAGATCACGCTGTTGCCGGTTTCTGTGTCGCCGCCCAGTATCGCCCAGTTGATCGGTGCCGCCCCGCGCCAGCGTGGGAGCAGTGAGGCGTGCAGATTTATGGCCTTCACGCCCGCGAGCAGTGGGGGGGAGAGCTTCTGGCCGAATGCGATGACGACCATGACGTCGAAGGCCCAGGATCGCACGAGCGCGGTCACACCTGGCTCATTGACATCTTCGGGCTTAACGAGGGGCACATCGGTGAGCGACTGGGCCGCCCAGGCTCCGATCGGCGTCGCGGTTAGTTTGCCGCCGCGGCCCGCGGGGCGGTCGGGCTGCGAGACCACGCCGACGACGGAGTGCTTCTGGGCGAGAAGTTTCAACGTCGGCAGGCCGAATTCGCCGGAACCTAGGAAGGCGAGACGCATGGTTGGCCCTTACTCCTTCAAGGCGAATTTGCATTGCAGGCCGTAGGCCTGAACGTCAATAGCCGGCGCAGCCCCCGGAGAGCCATAGCAATGTGAATGGGACCCCGGAGGGGTCAGCCGTGGGGCTACGTGAATCTCAACGCCTCTGGGCCGACCCCTCCGGGGTCGAAATGCAACGCGCGTCCTTCCGGGGGCTGCGCCCCCGGCTATTGACGATGACCCCTCCGGGGTCCAACGCCAGGACTCTTGCCTTGAGGCGAAAATGCAAGCATCACCCATCCCGTTCAAGCTCCCTCACCTTCGCCCTCGTCTTCAACCTCGACATCTGCGTGAACTTGTCGATGATCAGGACGCCGTCGAGGTGGTCGTACTCGTGCTGCCAGCACCTCGCCAAAAGACCCGTCCCCGTCTGCGTGAACGGCTGCCCTTCGATATCCAGGGCCGAGATGGTGATCGAGACGGGCCGGATGACATCTCCGCGGATCTCGGGGAGGCTCAGGCACCCTTCCTCATAGGGCTCCAGCTCATTGGCCGGTGCCGAAAGCACCGGGTTGATGTACACCAGGGGGCCTGTGGTCGCGGTGGGAAGCTCCGGAGGCTTCGGGCCCGCCTTCCGCCCCTCTTTCTCGGGCACGTGGGCCACGAAGATCCGCCAGGAGAGCCCAACCTGCGGCCCGGCAAGCCCGATGCCCTCCTCATCGTACATCATTTCGATCATCCGCCGGGCCACCGCCCGCACCTCGTCGGTCACCGCCGGGATTGGCTTGGCGACCTTTCTCAGCACCGGGTGCGGATAGTCGTGGATCAGCAGATTGGCCGGATCAACTCTCATGGCACTATCGTATCGGGATCGGCCGCTGGGAACGGGCCATGCAAGGCATCGCGGCCCGGAGTAGAATCGGGTCGCAGGCCCCAGCCCCCCATCAACCCCCCTTCCGCACCGGTCGCGGCAGGCCCGCTAGGGTGATGTTCAGGATTCTCAGGAAGGAAATCAGCCTTTGGCCCTCTTTGGAAAAATGCTTGGTGGCGGTAGCGAAGGCCCCGAAGACTACTCGTACGAACGGGCCGAAAAGTTCTACGAACACGCCCGCACCGCCCACGACACCGGAAACTTCGAGTACGCCGCGCAGCACTGGCTCAACGCCATGCGACAGGACCCCAGGCCCATGCCCGGCCTGGAGGGGCTCTTCAAGAGCATGCAGGCGTTTCTCGCCTCCCCCCTGGGGCGCAAGGGCATCAGCAAGGAAACCGTCAAGGCGATCAGCGGCAAGTCCGACGTCGACCGCTACGTGATGGCCGTGCTTGAGTGGTCGGTCAAGGTCAAGGATGTGTCGTTGGCCGTCCGAGCGGCGGAACTTGCCGGCAAGTGCCAGGCGGGCGAGGCCGGCGTGAAGGTCGCCGATTCGGCGTTTCGCCTTGCGACCGAGGACCCCAAGCCCAAGAAGGACATTCTCCTTCGCCTCAGCGAGGCGTACATCAAGCTTGGCGCGCCCGACAAGTCCCTCCAGGCCGCCGAGCGGGCCTTGGCGATGGACACGTCCGACGGCGACCTGGCGGCCAAGATCCGCTCGCTGGCCGCGGCGGCCACCATGCAGAAGGGCGGCTACGAGCAGGCGGGCCAGGAGGGCGGATTCCGCTCGATGGTCCGCGACGCCGACAAGCAGAAGAAGATCGCCGAGGGCGACTCGATCGTCCGCACCGACGAGCAGCAGGAAGTCAAGGTGGTCGACGCCGCCGCGGACTACGAGAAGCGCCCGACCGACCAGTTCGCCATCGAGAAGTACGTGACCGAGCTGCTCAAGCGCGGCAAAGGGGAGGACGAGGAGCGAGCTCGCTCGATCCTGCTCAAGGGCTACGAGGACACGCAGCAGGTCCGGTTCCGTCTGCGGGCGGGCGACATCCGCATCCGCCAGAGCGCCCGCAAGCTTGTCGCGTTCCGCCACGAGATCGAGAAGCATCCCGACGATGAGGATGCCAAGCGGATGTACGAGCAGATGGCCCGCGAGCACTACGAGATGGAGGTCGTCGAGTACAACGAGCGCGTCAAGGCGTATCCGACCGACATGGTGCACAAATACGAGCTCGCCAAGCGGTACTTCGCCCTGGACCGGTTCGAGGACGCGATCGGTCTACTGCAGGAAGCCCGCAACGACCCCAAGCATCGCGGGCACGTGATGAACTTCCTGGGCCAGTCGTTCTATCGGCTGAACTTCCTGCCCGAGGCTGTCGCGACCTTTCGTGAGGCCGCGGACATCCGCGAGGCCTCGCCCGAGCTTGCGATGGAGCTGCGGTACTGGCTGATGATGGCCCTGCGCAAGGTGGCCGAGACCGAGGGCGACCTGGCCGCGGCCGAGGAAGCCCTCAAGATCGCCTCGGGCATCTCGATGCAGCAATTCAACTACAAGGACATCCGCCTGCAGCGTGAGGCCCTGGGCAAGCTCGTTCAGTCGATGAAGAACAAGTAGGAGAGATGCGAACGCGAAGGCGCGAAGGGGAGCGAAGTGAGACGGAGAGGAGTGGGAGGGAACCTGTGACTGATTCCCACTATCCCCTTTCCAAAATGCGATTTTTGCAGCCTCTGTCTTAACGTCTTCTCACTCTTCCTCTCCTCCGTCTCTCTTCGCTCCCCTTCGCGCCTTCGCGTTTGCATTTCAGGTGAGTCAAGCGTGCCCAAGCCCATTGTCATCGCCATCATCCCCGCACGCCTGGGTTCCACGCGGTTCCCGCGCAAGGTGCTGGCCCGCGAGACCGGCCACCCGCTGATCCAGCACGTGGTGGAGTCGGCCCGGCGCGCCCGCGTGCTCTCACGCGTCGTGGTCGCCACCGATGCTCCCGAAGTTGCCTCGGCCGTGGCGGCCTTTGGTGGCGAGAGCGTCATGACCCGTGCCGATCACCCCAACGGCACCAGCCGCCTCGCTCAGGCCGCCCGAGTGCTCAAACTCGCCGACCACGACATCGTCGTCAACGTTCAGGGCGACGAGCCGGAGATGGAGCCCGCGTTCATCAAGGCTGCCGTCGCAGCACTGATCAAGTCCAAGACCGAAGTCGCGACCGTCGCGCTGCCGTTCGCCCAAGGCGAGGACGCGAGCAACCCCAACATCGTCAAGGTCGTGACCAGTCGGGCGGGTCTGGCGATGTACTTCTCCCGCTCGCTCATCCCTTTCGTCCGCGACCCGCAAACCACCGCCCCAAGCCCACCTCTCCGGCATGTCGGCCTCTACGCCTACCGCGTCGCCTTTCTCAAGAAATACGCCAAACTCACCCCCGCCCCGCCCGAACTCGCCGAGAGCCTCGAGCAACTCCGCGTCCTCTGGCACGGCCACCAGATCGCCGTCGCCATCTGCAAAGGCTCCGCCCCCGCCGGCATCGACACCCCCGAGCTGTACGAGGCGTTTGTCGCGAGATATCGTGCGTTGCGCAGCTGATTTCCCCTCCCCCACGCCAGTGGGGGAGGGGTCGCGAGTCTTCGATGCGACGGAGGGGGTGTCTCCTTGGGCGTGCTGCAACCCGAGCGTGGCCCTCCAATGATCCCCCATGCCCAAGCCCATCCGACTCGCCTGCGCTGTCTCGGCTTTCGCCACACTCCCCCTCGCCAGTCTCGCCCTCGCCCAATCCCTCGACTCCTTCCCCCTCGCCGACCGCGACGCCTATCTCGCGCGTGAGCGCGACCTCATCGCCACGCCCGACGCCGCACACCTCCTCAAACACCACACGCTCCTCGCCAGTGAGCCCCACATCGCGGGCTCTCCCGGCGACCGCAAGGTGATCGATAACCTCGCTAAAGCTTTCCGCGAGTTTGCCGCTGGCCCCGACGGCTCCCTCCCCGCGTGGTGGTCGGTCGAAACGCACGAGATCTGGCCCTTGCTCTCCACGCCCATCGCCGCCCAGCTCGCCATCGTCACCCCCCTCGCGATGGACCTTTCCATCCGCGAGCGCCCCATCGACTCCGACCCCATCACTGCCCAGGCCGCCGGCGCCTTTGGCTGGCTCGCCTACAGCGGATCGGGCGATGTCACCGCCGAGGTCGTCTACGCGAACTACGGCACCAAGGCCGACTTCGAGACCTTGAAGACCCTGGGCGTCGACATCAAGGGCAAGGTCGTGCTCTGCCGCTACGGCGGCAACTACCGCGGCTACAAGGTGAAGTTCGCCCAGGAGATGGGTCTTTCCGGCAAGAGTGGGGGGGCCGCGGCGGTCGTGATCTACAGCGACCCCGCCGACGCCGGTTTCGTCAAGGGCGCGGTTTATCCCGAGGGCTCGTGGGCCAACGACTGCTGCATCCAGCGCGGCTCCCTTGCCACCCTTCCCTTCGTCGGCGATCCGCTCACGCCCTTCCGCGAAGCGACCAAGGACGCCAAGCGAGACCCCACTGAGACGGTCGACCTGCCGGACATCCCCGCCCAGCCGTGCGGGTGGAACGCGGCCGTCGAAATCATGAAACGCATGTCGCCGCTCGAAGGCACCCCCAAGCTTCCAGAAGGTTGGAAGGGCGGCATGCCCTGCGACTACGCCCTCGTGGGCGGGCCCGATCTCAAGGTCCGCGTGAAAGTCGAGCAGAAGCGGGAGATCAAGCAGACCGCCAACGTTCTGGCGACGCTCGTTGGCGCGACCGAGCCGGAGTTCAAGATCATCATCGGCTGCCACCACGACGCGTGGAACTGCGGTGCGGCCGACCCGACCTGCGGGACCATCACGATGCTCGAGGCCGCCCGCGCCTTTGCCGAGGCGGCCAAGAAAGGCTGGCGCCCGGCTCGCACGATCATCTTCGCCGCGTGGACCGCCGAGGAGTTCGGCATCATCGGCTCCACCGAGTGGGTCGAGGCCCACGCGGGCGACCTCGCGAAAAACGGCGTGGCCTACATCAATCTGGACATGGCTTCGATGGGTCCCAACTTCGGCTCCGGGGCGACCCCGAGTCTTTCGGGCGTCATTCTCGACGCCGCCCGCGTGGTACCCCAGGCCCGCGGCAAGCCCGGCGAGACCGTCTTCGACCGCTGGCTCGCCGGCGCTCAGCCCAAGGACCAGGCGCTGCCGCGCCTCACCGAGCCCCGCGTGGGCGATCTGGGCGGTGGCTCGGACCATGTTGCCTTCGCTTTCCATATCGGAATGTCCGCCGCCAGCTTCGGCGGCAGCGGCAGCGAGGGCAACAGCTACCACTCGGCCTACGACACCCTGCCGTGGTATTGGAAGACTGTGGGCGACGACTACGAGCCCGCGCTCATGGTCACCCGGATGGCGATCGCGACGGCGGCACGCCTGGCCTCCACGCCGGTGGCGCCCCTGAATCCCAGCGCCAAGATCCATCGCCTGATCGAAGAGACAAGGACCTTGGCCAAGCGCCCCGGACTCGACCCCGTCGACGCCGAGCATCTCGCGAACCTCGAAAAGGATTTTATCGCGATCTCAATGCGGCCCATTGCGACCACCACGCGACAACTGGTGGTGGAAGATCGCATGCTCAACACAGATCGCGGACTTTCGGGCCGCCCGTGGTACAAAACAAGCTTCTGTGCCCCCGATGAGGACAGCGGCTACTCCTCGTGGGTTTTGCCCGAAGCGCGCCGTGCCATCGAGCGGCGTGGGACCAAATAGCGTGGCGGGCTGAGGCCAATGAAGGAGGCCTGCGGCGATCGGTATTGGTTCGTGTCGAGGTGAGCGAGCAGAAACTCCACAAATGCGCGGAAATTATTAGCATCCCGGCACATTTCGGTGTATTTTGTCCTGAGAACCCCGCTCGTTCCAAGGCGGGCGTTCCCAAGGAGTCCCTGATCATGTTGAGATCCAGACACGCCGTCCTTGCCACCCTCGTCAGCGTCGCGACCGTCTCAACCGCCAGGGCTCAGTTTGCCGTCACCGTCGACAGCACCGCCCGGTATCAGGGCGCGCCGTTCCAGAGCGCCTCGCAGACCGTCACCAATCCGCCGCTAGTGCTGGGCGATGTCGCCAGCGCGTTCTCGCTTTCCGACCCCGCCTTGGACGGCTATTCCTTTGCTCGAGGTGAGGCGAGGTTCGGGTACGACGCCCTGGGCGGCTACTCACGCAACTTCGCACGGGCCTCGGGCTGGGCCCCCAGCTTCGGCCCGCCCGACGAGGTGTACGCGACCTCCAACAGCAACGCCACGGCCATGTACCGCGTTTCCTCCGCCTCCACGCCCGTCGGCACGCCCATCCAGATTCGTTGCTTCCTGGCCTACACCGGCACGCTCGGGGTCGCCAACTACTTCGGCTCGACCAATCCGGGCGAGCTCACCGCCACATTCGGCTCGACTTTCACCATCGACGGCGTCTCGTACTTTGACGCGTCGGCCACGCTCGAGCAGAGATTCTCCAACAGCCAGTCGCCCCCGATCTTCACGACCACCGGTCCTTGGGGCGGCGCGTGGACGAGCAGCACTGAGACAGACCCCAGCGGCAGCGAGTACAACGCCATGACGCTGGCGTACACCGACGTCGTCAACTTCAACACCGTCATGTCAGCGGACTTTGACGTGGCCTTCACGCAGTACGCGGCGGCCCAGATTCCCGGCCCGTTCGAGGCCTTTGCAATGGCGGACTTCACCAACACCGGCAGATTCTCGTTCCAGGCCTTTGACGCCCAGACCGGCGAGCGGATCACCGACGCACAGTTCAACATCATTCCCACCCCCGGAGCGGCCTCAGTTGGCCTGGCCCTCCTGGCGTTCGCCTCGTGCCGCCGGCGCCGGTGAATCTCGGGTCGGTCGTGCCAGGCCGCGGGCTCCCAAACGCCCCGCAGGCCGCCCCGGGCAGTTGTACCCGTTGGCTGGCCCGCAAACACGGTCGTTGGCCCAGATGGGCCGCCCCAGCGACCGCTTCCGATGACAAGCGGCCGTCGAAGGCATGGCGTGCACCCAATGGGGGAAATGTGATCCCCGAGCTTTGCCAAAGTTGTCCACAAGGGACCCTAAGATCCGGTTGACACGCCCCACCGAACCGGTTCTAATGGGGCTTCTGGTTCGCCCGCCGGACTCTGGTTCCGGCGAATGGTCCTTGGCCGCGACCCATTCGGGCGCCGCGGCGTGGAGTGCACATATGAAAAAGCGAGCGTTCACACTGATCGAACTTTTGGTCGTCATCGCGATCATCGCGCTCTTGATCTCGCTGCTCCTGCCCGCCCTGGGTAAGGCGAGGAAGGCCGCACAGATGGCCATCAGCCTCGCCAACCTCCGCGGCATCGGCAACGCCAGCGAGATGTACCGCAACGAGAACAAAGGCTTCTCACCCATCATGTGGATCGGCGGTGCCGGACGGCCCCAGGGCGACCCCGCCAACGTCGCCGGCTGGTGCACGTGGAGCTCCTGGGGCAAGTACAACAACGGCTGGTGGTACGCCGGCCTGGCGGGCGGCGTCTTTGATTGCTACCCGGCCGATCGTCCGCTCAACCAGTATTGCTACCCGTCCCTCATCGGCCCCCGGCCGACCGCTCGCGTCGCGGCCACCGACCCGGTTCGCGAGATGACCGAGATGAAGATGTTCCGCGACCCCAGCGACATCATCGGCCATCAGCAGAACTGGCCCAACCCCAACGGCGGCGTCGGCCTGCGCCCCGCGCCGGCGATCTCCGCGTACAACGACGACGGCACCAGCTACCAGTGGTCCGCCAAGTGGTGGGAACAGGTCACCGGGCGCACCGGCAGCTTCCTGGGCGACATGAGGTTCGGGCTCAAACGCCTGCAGCTCGCCGAGGGATTCATCCCCTCACGCTTCTGCTGGGCCTTCGACGAGTACCCCGACATGGTCGTCAACAACTCCAATCCCAACTACGTGCTCAAGAACGGGTACGGCGACAACAATCGCGGCAATATGGGCTTCTTCGACGGACACGCCGCCTACACCGTCCTGACCCCGGGTGCAACGCCCGAGGCCTACAAGAACGAGCGCTACTCGCTGGTGTTCGAGGATCTGGCGATGCCGTGAGCGACGGTTTGAGCGTTTGAAATCAGGTATTCCCAGGCGGGAGGGGCTGGCCGAGAAACGGCCGGTCCGTCCCGCCTGTCCATAGACGCCCGGTCTCGCCGAATGCGCCGAATCAGAAGTGACGCGCGGTGCCACCGACCGCCACACCCCTGTCCACGAATGCCCGAAGCGTCATGGCGGTCGGTGTCTTGGGCGCACGATTCGCCCCAAGTGTCGTGTCGCCCTGTGCGATCTCGTCGCGTGCACTGGTCCAAGAGAGCTTGGAATTCCACACGCGCTCTGGTAGGCTGATCCCAGCTCTTCGCACGAAAGGAGCTCGCCGAACTCGCCCAGGAGTCCATTGACATGATTCGCAACCATCTCGCCCGTTCGACCTCACGCCTGGCCGTCACTCCCATCCTCCTGGCCGGCCTGGTGCTGGGTGGAGCTATCGGACTTCTCGTGGCCGCCGGCCCGCTCAACCCGCCCGCCGGCCCAGTGGCGAGTTCCTACAAGACTCTGACCGAAGTGGAGCCGCGGATCGCCATCACCGCCCTCAACACGCCCCCCTCGGCCACCGCTATGGTCCGAATCTCGCAGCCCGGCTCCTACTACCTCACCGGTAACATCACCGCCAGCGCCGGTAAGCACGGCATCGAGATCGGGGTCACGGGCGATGTCTCCATCGACCTCTCGGGCCTTTCCATCATCGGCGACGGCGTCTCAAACACCAGCGGCATCGCCTCCTCGGGCGCGGGCATCCGCGCCCTGGCCAACGGGACCGTCCGCACTTTTGGCGGCATCGGCGTCTCGATCACTGGTGCCACTTGCAGACTTGACAATCTCAATGCCATCGGCAATCTCGGCGGCGGTGTGACGGCCGGCAATGGCGTCGTCCTTCGGGGGTGCGTGGCCACCGGCAACTCCGTGTCGGGCTTCAACCTTGGCCCGGGATCCATCGCGGTCGATTGCGTTGCGGTCGCGAACCAGGGCCTGGGTTTCAGCGCCAACGCGGGCTCCTCCCTGACCAATTGCACTTCGCGAAGCAACACCAGCACCGGCATCTTTGCTTCGAGCGTCGGCGGCACCGTGACGGGTTGCACCGCCGAGTTCAACGGCGCCGACGGCATTACCGGAGGCACCGGCTGGCACATCGTCAACTGCAATGCCTCGCTCAACACCGGCTCGGGCATCGTCGCCACCAACGGGCTCGTCACGCACTGCTCCACCCACGGCAACGGCCTCGACGGCATCAAAGCCACGAACTCATGCACGATCCTCGCCAACCAATGCACAAACATCAACTCTGTCTTAGGTGCCGCCGGCATCCACACCACGGGCACCGACAATCGCATCGAGGGCAACAACTGCACCTCAGCCCTCCGCGGCATTCAGGTCGACGCCGCCGGCTGCTTCATCGTCCGCAACACCTGCTCTGGAAACGGCACCAACTGGGTCATCGCCGCCGGCAACTCCCTTGGCCCCATCGTCGTCGCCGGCATCAACGCCGGCGCGATCAACACCAACGGTGCCGTCGCCGGCACCCTGGTCTCGACAGATCCCAACGCGAACTTTTCGTACTGAACCAGCTTCGCAGCCGCGCTCCTGGCTCATGGTCTTTCGGCTATCCTCCGCATCCACCCACGGAGGATCCTTGATGCGTCAGACGGCCTTCGCTTTCACCTTCGCACTGCTCGCCTCGATCTCTCCGGGCGATCCTCCCAAGGAATCGCCGGCAACTCTTGCCCAGGCCCGCCAGGCTATCAAGAGCGAGATCCTCGATCGCGCTCCCAAGGGCGACGGCTCCAAGCCCGATGCCCCTCCCAAGGGCGTCTTCGACCTAGTCAACTACAAGTCCCCCGCGGGCGATCTGGCCGCGTACCTCTCGCCCGACCCCAAGGACGACAAGAAACACCCGGCGATCATCGTCTGCACCGGCGGCTTTGGCGGCATCGGCAGCTCATCCTGGACCGTCGAGCGATACACCGGCCACTTCCGCAAGGCCGGCCTCATCGTCATGTGCCCCTCCTGGCGCGGGCAGCAATCCAACCCGGGCCGCTGGGAGTGCTTCCGCGGCGAGATCGACGACGCCCTGGCCGCCCTGGAGCACCTGCGGGCCTTGCCCTACGTCGACACCTCCCGGATCTACATCACCGGCCACTCCACCGGCGGCACCATCTCGCTGATGGTCGCCGAGTGCACCGACAAGGTCCGGGCGGCCTTCCCCCTGGGTGCCAGGTACGACGCCCGCGAGCTCGTGCAAAAAGATGAGATCTGGGACATGCCCGCACCCTTCGACGTGAACAACGCCGAGGAAATGCGGATCCGCTCTCCCATCAACTTCATCGCGACGATCCAGGCACCGACGTTCGCGTTCGAGGGGAAGAGCTCGCCCAACGATCTCGACTCTCCAAAGGTCAATGCGCTCGCCAAGGCCGCGGGCAAGCCGTTCAAGGCCTTCTCAATCGCCCAGGCGGACCACTTCAACATCGTCGACCCCATCAACGCCCTGATCGCCGCCAAGATCGCCGGGGACACCGGCCGGGCCCTCTCGATCGCGATCAGCGATGAAGAAGTGCAAAGGGCCTTCGCTACCCGTCGAATGCCCTTCACGCCCCGGGCAAACCTCGATCCCAAGACGCCGTATCTTCGCATGTCCAACGCCGCGGTCGAAGAGATCGCCTCGGCCATGAAAGAGCGCAAGCACGACCCCGCGAAGGTGTACGTCCGCTTCGGGATGGACGGCTACTTCAGCTACCACATCAGCTTCGACGAAGAGGTCGATCCGCGCGACCTCACCATCGACATGAAGCAGTTCAAAATCCTGCTCGACCCGCTCACCGCGTTCCTGATGCGCGGGACGGCGATCAGCTACAGCAAGGATGGGGGGTTCGACTACGAGAATCCGAATGAGAATTGAAGCGCCCCGCGCCGATTCCTGCCAGTCGCAGTCGTCAACGCCGCGAGCGGAATCCGCAAGTGTTCCATCTCAAACCGCTCACTGCGTTGCAGACCGGAGGCCTGAACGTCAATAGCCGGGGGCGAAGCCCCCGGTGAACCGTTGAATGATGAATTGGACCCCGGAGATCTTGCCATATGGCATACCGGTTTTGATCAACCGGGG
>CAYHQQ010000083.1:0-15751 GCA_964358855.1 uncultured Phycisphaeraceae bacterium | reverse complement strand
GCGGGTGGTGGCGTGGACGTGGGCGTTGTGATTGTGGGTGAGTGTTGCGGCGAGCATCATGGCGAAGGGGCCGATCGGGCCGCTGGTGATGGTGTTGACGGCGGTGACGTTGTCGGTGTGGAGCGGGCGGTGGCGGTGGATGCTGGGGGCGAGGCCGCTGGTTGGGGCGGGGCTGGTTGCGATTGTGGTGGGGCCTTGGCTTTGGAGTGTGGGGAGCAAGATCGGGTGGGAGACGTATGGGCGGCTGGTGTTTGATGAGACGTTGGGGCGGGCGGGCGGGTCGAGGGAGGGGCATTGGGGGCCGCCGGGGATGCACGCGCTGTTTGTGGTGGCCCTTTTCTGGCCTGGGTGCTTGTTGACGGCGGCGGGAGTGGCGCGAGGGTGGCGAGTTGGGTCGCCGCGGCGGGAGGGTTGGCGTGGGAGGATTGTGCGATGGGTGGGCGGGCTTGTGGTTCGGGCGCAGGGGAGGCGAGCGGAGTTCTTTTTGATGGCGTGGCTGGTGCCGGGGTGGGTGTTCTTTGAGCTCTTTGGCGCGAAGCTGGCGCACTATCCGATGCCGATGTATCCAGCGCTGGCGCTGTTGACGGCGCGGGGCGTGGTTGCGGCGGAGGCGGGCGGGCTGGGCGATCTGGCGTCGAGGGGGGCGAGGTTTGGGCTTTGGATCTGGAACGGGATCGGGGTGATGCTGGGCTTTGCGGTGGCGGTGATGGGCGTGATGTTTGCGCCCGAGGGCGGGGCGATCACGATGGCGACGTGCGAGGCGGTGGTTTCGATTGTGGCGGGACTGGTGGTGGTGGGGCTTGTGGTGCAGGCGCGGCGGCGGGCGGCGAGGGGGAACTGGGCGGGCTCGACGCGGCTGGGCCTGGCGGCGGGCGTGGTGTTTGTCGCGGGGTTCATGGTGTTTCCGGCGCGAAAGATCGTGCCGACGACGGGGGTGCTCACGGCGCAGGTGGCAGGGGCGATCGCGGCTGAGCTTGGGGAGGCGGGGCGAGAGTGGGGAGCGAATGTCGTGCGGGACAGCGCGGTGTTTCAGACGCGGGGCACGATTGTGCGGGTTGAACCGGACGGGGCGGTGGAGTGGCTCAGGGGCGGGGCGGGGCGCGTGTATGTTCAGGAAGTGGGCGCGAGGGAGGAGCCCGTTGAGCTCGCGATGCCGGCGGAGAGTGAGCCTGGGACGCCGTCGCGGATGCTGTACCGGGCGATGGTGCGGACGCCGATGGGGAACAGGGCGGTGGTGTATTTCATCAGGGAGGTGGGCCAGGCGGCTCTGCCGGGAGCACCGGGGCGTGAGGCCCGGTAGATTGGGCGGAGGTGTTCCCGGGAGTTTGGGCGGTCAACAATCGGAGACTCGATGAAAGACCACACGCCCGACAAATCCGACCTTCGTCCGATCGTGCTGGCGGATCTGTTCGCCGATCTTTTGTGGCCCAAGCTGCTGCGGGCGGGGGTGCTGGCGCTGCGGCCGGGGCGGATGGCGATTGCGCTGGTGGCGGTGGTGCTCACGGGGTTGATCGGGAACATTCGGCTGCCGCTGCAGGAGGGCCTCTCGGCGGCGTCGCTTTGGGATCGGGCGACGGCGATGAGCCCTGGCGTGCCCAGGCTTGAGGGGGCGGTGAGCCTGCTGAGCCCGCTGGCGGGCATTGTGCAGCCGATGCTGACGGCGTGGCAGTTTGTGTGGTCGTATCCGCTGGCGGCGCTGGTGGCGGGACTGCCGATCGCGATTGTGCTGGTGTTTGCGACGGGGGCGATTGCGCGGATGGCGGCGTGTGAGACGGCTCATGGTGTGATGATGCCGATGCGTCAGGGGGCGGTGTTTGCGGCGTCTTTGTGGCGGAGTCTGGCGGCGGTGTTTCTTGTGCCGGCGATTATTGTGCTGGGGATAGTGGTGGTGCAGATGCTGGCGGGGGCGGTGCTGCTGCGGTGGCCGGTGGTGAGCGTGCTGGGGGCGATGCTGTTCTTCATGGCGATCATCGGGTCGGCGCTGGTGGTGTTCATGGCGGCGTGTTTCTTGTTCGGATGGCCGATGCTGGTGCCGGCGGTGGCGTGCGAGGGGGGGGCGTCGGCGGGGGATGGGATCGACGCGGCGCAGCGGGTGTTCGCGTACGTGGTGGCGAGCCCACTGCGGCTGGTGGCCTATGTGAGCGTGCTGGTGCTGCAGCTTTCGCTGTTGTTGTTCGTGTTTGACGCGATTGCGGACGGGGTGGTTGGCGTGAGTGTGTGGAGCACGACGGCGTTGCTGCCCGAGGAGGCGGCGGCGCTGGTGCGGGGCGAGAGGACGGGCGAAGGTGCACCGGCGCTGTCGGGGGTGACGGCGGCGCTGCTGCAGTATTGGAAGGCGGTGCCGGCGATGGTGGTGCAGGCGTTCACGCTGAGCTTTGTGGCGTCGGGGGGGACGATTTTGTATTTGTTGCTGCGTCGGTTGAACGACGGGCAGAACGAGAGCGAGATCTGGGAGCCGGGGATGATCCCGGGAACGATCTCGGGGCTGGAGGCGACGGCGGAGGTTGGCAGGGGTACGGGCGATGCTCGCTGACGCCCATTTTCGCGCGGAGTCGGCGCACGCGGTGGGCGTCTTGGTGGCGGGGCTGTTTGCGGAGGCGGGCGTGGATCGCGTGGAGTTGATTGTGCCTTTGCGGGCGCCCCGGCTTCTTGAGACGCGGGGGACTGACCTGCCGGGAATGATCGCGGCGGCGCCGGCGGGCACGCGGATCGCGGGGCGGGGGACTTTGGTTGAACTCTTTGGGGCCGAGGTGCGCTGCACGACGAGCGACCCTGTTTTTGCGGAGATTCTGGGCGTTGCGGCGGGTCGTGGACTATCATCTACGCGCCATATGTCGCAGAGCACACCGCAATCCAAGCATGGTTCAAGGCTGACGACCGCGGGGGTCACCGTGGAGGTTGATCCGTGGTACATGCCCGAGCGGTCGGACCCGGACCGGGAGATCTTCGTGTTCGGGTACGCGGTGCGGATTCTCAACGAGCGCAAGGAGCCGGTGCAGCTGAAGGATCGGCGGTGGCTGGTGGTGGATGCGCAGGGGGATGAGAACGTGGTGAAGGGCGAGGGCGTGGTGGGCCAGCAGCCCAAGCTGGGGACGGGGCAGTGGTTTGAGTACTCGAGCTTTTGCCCGCTCAAGACCCGGTGGGGGACGATGGAGGGCGCGTACACCTTCGAGGTTGAGGGTGGAGAGCCTGTAGAAGTGCAGATCGGGCGGTTCTTCCTGGTCGCCGAGTGATGGGGCTGAAGCGGGCATCGAGATTGGCCGATTCATCCGTTGCGGGCTATGCTTGGCTCGCGCCTGAGATAGCACCTGGAGAGGTGGCCGAGTGGCTGAAGGCGACGGTTTGCTAAACCGTTTTACGGATTTAGGTCTGTAACGGGGGTTCGAATCCCCCCCTCTCCGTTGAACCCAGAGACTTCGCCCCGCGGCGGAGTCTCTGGTGCGTTTTGGCGGGACGATGCACGGGGCGGGTGATTGAGCTTGATTCAGCAACCGCTCTCGAAGGCCTGCACGAAGGCGTCGTAGTCGAAGAAGTCGACGATAGCGTCGGCGTTGAAGTCGGCGGAGAAGTGGGCGGTTTCGAAGGCGTGGACGAAAGCGTCGTAGTCGAAGAAGTCGACGGCACCGTCGGAGTCGTAGTCGACGGGGCAGGGGGTGTCGATGATCCAGGCGCCGCGGCCCTGGGTTGCGACGACAAGGCGGTTGCGCGGGGTGTCGGCGACGATGTCGACGACGCAGGCGTGGGGGAAGGCGTCGCCAAAGCGGGACCAGGTGGCGCCCGAGTCGAGGGAGCGGTAGACGCCGTCGTCGGCGCCGGCGTAGAGGAGCGGCACGATGTGGCGGGTGTCGAGGGCGCAGACGTTGATGGGGACATCGGGGAGTGCGGCGCCGATGTTGGACCAGGTGAGGCCGGCGTCGGTGGATTGGCGAAGGTGGGGCGAGCCGAAGCGGGCGCCGCAGAGGTAGACGGTCTGTGGGAGGTAGGGGTGGACGACGACCTCGCGGGTGACGCGGGGCCAGCCGAGGTTGTCGGTGAGACGGAGGCTGAAGGTCTGGCCCGAGTCGGTGCTGGCGAGCAGGCGGTGGTCGTTGGTGGCGGCGTAGACGAAGCGGGAGTCGGAGGGGGCGATGGCCAGGGCGCGGATGGCGGCGGTGCCGCCGGCGGTGAGATCCGGTGAGAGGGGTGTCCAGGAAGCGCCGAAGTTGGTCGATCGCCAGACGCGTTCGGTGGCGTAGAGCATGCGTCCGGGCGAGGCGAGGTCGAGCAGATAGGGCGGGAGGAAGCAGTTGTCGCCGGTGATGCCCGAGCCGGCGGAGGTGAAAGAATTGCCCCCGTCGGTGGAGCGGTTGAGGCTGCCCGTGCCCTGCGATTCGGTGAAGAGGATGAGGGGGTTGAATTGGTCGAGCTGGGTCCAGCCGCCGTCGCCGCCGGTGAGGCTGGTCCAGGAGAGGCCCGAGGAGTAGCGGACCGAGCCGTTGTCCTGGAGGCCGCCGTAGATGCGGTTGGGGTTGGTGGGGTCGACGGAGATGCCGGCGTAGAACTGGACGGTGCCCAGGGTGTTGTTGAGGTGGGTCCAGGAGGCGCCGAGGTTGCTGGAGCGGTGGACGCCGCCGTCGTCGCCGGAGAGGAGACGGCCTGCGGCGTCGAAGGCGAAGGCGTGGACGTCGGGGTGCTGGGGGCCGATGGAGGTGAGGCCGATGCCGGCGTTGGTGCTACGCCAGGCGGCCAGGGCGCCGAAGAAGACGGTATCGCGCTGGGTGGGGTGGCAGGCGACGGTGGTGAAGTACCAGCCGTAGGTGACTTGGAGCGAACCGGCGCTGAGCGAGGTCCAGGTCGAGCCGGCGTTGTCGGAGCGGTAGATGCCGCGGGTGGTTGAGGCGTTGCCTGCGGCATCGGCGGGATTGGCGATGAAGGCGTAGAGGCGGGCGGGGTCGGCGGGCGAGATGGCGATGCCGATGCGTCCGACGCTGGTGGTCGGGAAGCCGCCGGCGAGCCTGGTCCACGATGCGCCGGCGTTGGTCGACTGGTAGACGGCGTTGTCGGGGGAGCCGAAGTGGTGGCCGATGGCGGCGTAGAGGATGGAGGGATTGGTGGGGTGGACGGCGAGATCGGTGGCGTCGAGATTGGGGAGGCCGGTGAGGAGGTGGGTCCATGTGGCGCCGGAGTCGGTGGACTTGAAGACGCCCATGGGGCCGGCGGCGAGGGGGTGTCCTTTGGCGGCGGCGAGGGTCGGGTAGCCGCCCGCGCGGGTGATGGCGGCGTAGAGGACGAGGTTTCCGGCGTCGCGTACGGCGAGGAGTCGCGAGAAGCAGCGACCGGCGAAGACCTCGGGGGCCAGGAGGGACCAGGTGTTGCCCGAGTCGAACGAGCGGTAGAGGCCCAGGCCGTAGCGGGAGTGGTTGGCGAAGTTGGCCTCACCGGTGCCGGCGAAGATGGTGGCGGGCTGGGCTGGGTCGATGGCGAGGGCGCCCATCGAGGAGGTGGGCATGGAGTCGGTGAGGTTGGTCCAGGATGCGCCGGCGTTCGAGGTTCGCCAGACGCCGCCATCGGCACCGGCGGCGAAGAGGGTGTTTGGGTCGGAGGGGTGTGGGGCGAGGGCGGAGACGCGGCCGGTGGTGCCGCCGAAGCCGGAGGCTGGAGCGGGGCCGATCTCGGTGGAGGTTTGGGCGAGGGAGGGGGATGTGAGCGTGGCGAGGGCGGCCAGGGAGGCGCACGAGGTGGCAAGTCCGGGCTTCATGCGGACATTAGAACAGGATTTGGTGGTGGAAGCAAGGGAAATGGGGGAGGGGGTGATGGGGAGGTGGGGGAAGGGTGCTGCGTGCTGCGTGCTGCGTGCTGCGGAGGAGAGGCAAATCTGAAATCTGAGATTTGAAATGGAAAGGCAGAAGGCAGAGGCACCCCCTCCGGCCTCGAAGACTCGGCCACGTCCCTCGCTGCGCGAGGGAGGAGAGGAAGCGCCTCCCACGGCATGGGCCCAAAGGACTCCGACACCTCCTCCGCACCCGGAGATCATGCTTCCCTGAAGGGGAAGCATGCCACCCGGAGGAATTAGGAGCAGCCGGCTTCGAAGGCCTGGACGAAGGCGTCGTAGTCGAAGAAGTCGACGGCGCCGTCGAGGTTGAAGTCGGCGTTGTGGCCGTTGGCGCAGACGCCTTCGTTGAAGGTTTCGAAGCACTGGACGAAGAGGTCGTAGTCGAAGAAGTCGACGGTGCCGTCGCCGTCGTAGTCGGCGGGGCAGTGGCCGATGACGACCTGGTTGAAGCCGACGAAGACGTCGTAGTCGGCGGGGGCGTTGATCTGGGAGAAGGAGCCGGAGATGGAATCGGCCTGCATGAGGACGATGGCCTGGCCGGAGGGGAGGTGGAAGCCGTCGATGTCGGTGATGTTGAGAGCGCCGCCCAGGAAGACGGTGCCTGTGACGACGACGCGGTCGAAGTCGATGGGCATGAGGAGGCCGCCGATTTCGATGTCGGTGTCGGCTCCAACGCCCAGGATGAGGTTGCCGTTGATGGTCAGCTCGCCGGTCTCACCAGCGGGCTCACCGGCTAGCTCACCGGGGCTCAGGCGGCCGTGGATCGTGAGGGTGGGAGTGTCGATGCTGCCGCCGCGGCCGGAGAGGCGACGCCCGTTGTTGACGACGAGGGGCTGGGCGCAGACGACGTGACCGCCGCTGAGGTCGGTGACGCTGGGAAGGCCGACGCCGTTGGAGTCCAAGAGCGTGACGGTGCGTCTGTCGGCGTGGAGCTGGCTGCCCGCGTTGAAGGTGACACCGAGGGTGGAGCTGTTTCCGATGGTCATGTTGGCGAGGGCGTTGACCTCTGCGCCGGAGTTGAAGACGATCTGGGCGTTGAAGGCGCCGGCGCCGGTCCAGCCGCCGCCGGGGCCATTGAAGGTGAACTTGGTGCCGTCGATGGTGCCGGAGTTGTTGCGGAGCGTGCCGTTGATGGTGATACCGTTTGCGCCGGTGGCGGTGATGACGCTGCCGCCGGAATTGAAGAAGATGTTGGACTGGATCGTGCCGGTGCCGTCGATGGAGCCGTTGTTGGCGATTTTGATCTCGTCGTTGGAGGCGAGTGTGCCGCCTGCGATGGTGAGGGTGTCGATATCGGCGCCGTCGGCGTCGAGCAGGGTGAGGGCGTGGGCGCCGACGTTGATGACGCTGCCGATCTGGGCGACGAAGCCGTCGTTGGAGCCCGCGTTGCCGACGGTGAGATCGCCGTTGATGAGCTCGAGGGTGGCGCCGCTGGCGAGATTGACGTTTGCGTCGAGGGTTGCGGATCCGGCGAAGCTCGGGTGGCCGCGCAGTCGCCCGCCCGATTGGACGTTGACCTGTGCGAGGTGGGCTTCTCCGGCGTTCTGGAAGCTCAAGTCGCCCAGGACGGTGATGGTGGCCGTGGGGCCGTTCACGATTCCGCCGGGTGAGACATCGAACACGCCATTGGGCCAGACTTTGATGATGCTCAGGCCGATCATGGAGAGGGCGGCCTGTGCGTTGACAGAGAGGGTGGCGTCGCCGCCGCTGGCGGAGGTCGAACCACCGACGAAGATTCTTTCGAAGGCGGCGGTGGTGCCGGGGTTCTCGAACAGGGCGGTGCCGGTGGAGCCGACGCTGGCGGCGATGAGCATGTCGCGTCCGGAAACCGCAGCGCCGAGTTCGGCCTGGAAGTGTCCGACACCGGTGTTGCCGACGATGAGGGTCGAGCCCACCGAGGGCAGACTCATCGTCGAACCGGCGCCGTTGATGATCATCGACCCAGTGTCGGAGGTGTCGCCGATGACGACGTTTCCGGTGACGATGGAGAGGTCGGAGCCGCTGCGAACATCGAAGTCGCCAAGGACCGTCCCGGCACCCGAACCGACGCGCAGGGCGATGCCACCGAAGGGCGGGAGCGACGCGGCGGCGTTATTGGCGAGGGTGACAACGGGGTGATTGGTGCCGCCGATGCTGGGAGCGGCGGCGCTGGAGTTGGTGAGTGTGCCGGCGTCGATGGTGAGGGAGCCGCCGTCGAGATCGAGCGTGGAGCCAACGCCGATGTCGAGGGAGTGGGCGGTGACGGCGCCGCCGGAGCCCGTGTGGAGGGTGGCGGAACCGCCATCGGGGTCGCCGGCGAGGAAGAGGGTGGAGTCGACCTGGAGGGTGCCGCCGTTGTTGACATTCATGGTGGCGGTGCCGCCGGCGGACCCGGCGGTGGTGTTGCGTCCTAGCAGAAGATCGCCGGCGACGTCGAGCGTGGCATGGTTGAGGCCGCCGATTCCGCCGACGCCCGAGAGGGTGACGACGCTGGTGGAGGCGGAGCCGTTGGAGACGACGAGGTCTCCGGCGAACGAGGCGAGGGCGCCGGAGCTGATGTTGACCGTGGCGTTGCCGCCCTGGCCGAGCTTTGACGAGATTCCGGTGCCAAGCACGGTGAGCCGGGAGCGCTGGAAGGGGGAGACGTTCTGGGCACCGCTGACGGTGAGGGTGGAGTCGGCGGTGGAGTTGCTGCCCACAACAAGTTGATCACCAACCTGGACCAGACCCGCGCTGGTGATGCTGAGGGTACCGGGCCCGTTGACACCGACGGTCAGGTCGGCGCCTGCGCCGGTGAGGATGAAGTCGGCGGAGTCGTCGGTGACGTTGAGGACGCCCGCGCTGCCGGCAACGGTGCCCAGGGTCACACTCGAGGTGGAGTTGAGCGTGCCCGAGGAGAGGATCACGGTCCCCGTGAGGGCGTTGGTGTCGCCGATGGTGATTCCGGTGCTCACGGTGTGCGGGCTCGAGGCGGTCAGCGTGACGATGCCGCGCCGGAAGAGGTGCGTGCGGCTTGCCGCGGTCGAGGCGTTGAATGAGACCGTGTAGGTGCTGGCGAGGTTCCAGACCAGGTCGTTGACGCCGCTGGGCACGGCGACAGGATTCCAATTGGCCGCGGTTGAAGCGGCACCACCGGCGGCGTTGTTCCAGTTCATGGTCTGGGCGTGGGCGCCGTTGGTGAGCAGTGCGGTGGCCATTCCCGCGACAAGGACCAGCCCATGTGCCAGTGAACGATCGGTGTCAGAGGTGCGCATCGTGAATCTCCCGGCCGCCCCGTGGCGGCGCGTGCCCGGGCCTGCCTGTGCGGGGCGGCGTGCCGCCGACCCTTGGCCCTCGCGAGCATTCGCACCGATTCGTGCCCGCGGGGCTCAGCATTGACCGAAGATTTTGTGATCCAATTTGTGATCCAACAGGGCACCCGGACTGTTTGGGATCCGCGAGGTGGCGGGCGCGGTTTGACAACCGGTCGCCACGACCCTCCCCCACCACACCCGCGCTGGTGTTTGGGCTGATTGCTAGGGGAGAGGCGTGCGGAGCATTTGGGCCAGGAAGAGCAGGAGGTCGCTCTCGCGATCGGTGACCTGGGCGTCGGTGCCGACGACTGCGGCACAGGCCCGCATGATCCGGGCGCGGATGGGCGAGGGGGTTGCCGAGAGCGTTTTGAGGGCGGCGTCGAGCTCATCTCGGGTGAGATCGGCGGGCGCGGGCGGGGTGAGAGCGCCAAGGGTGAGTTGATCGACGCCATGGCGAGCGGCGGCCATCGCCTGGGCTTGGTCCTTGTTCCCGGCGTAGGCGAGGGTCCAGAGGACGACGGCGCACTGTCGCGAGAGGGCCTTGAGCGGGCGCAGTTCGCGGGGCGTGCGAGCGGCGCCGATGCGGACGGCGAGTTGTTGCTCGACCAATCGCTCGAGGAGCCACTCGTCGAGCTCGACGCGGCCGTCGGCGTTGATGATCGAGCGTGCGTCGTCGCGGAATGTGGTGAACTGTTCGACCGAGAGGGCGGAGAGGCCCGACAGGGCGATCTGGACCATGGGCAATCGGGTGGCGGTCGCCAGTGCGGGGTCGGCGTCGAGCAAGACGGAGAGTTCGAGCGTCTTGGCCATCTCGTGGTCGCTCAATCGGGGCCTCAGTGCGGCGACCTCGATGTCGCGCACGCTCTTGTTGCCGCTGAGGAGAATGGCGAAGATGACGAGCCTGGCCTCGTAGGGTTCGTGGAGTGCGGCGGCGACGGCGTGGGGGAGGCGGGTGAGGAGGCCGCGTGAACGCTCGACTTTGCCTGTGACATCCTCGATGGACATCGAGGGGGGCAGGGAGAGGGCGTAGGAGGAGTCGGCGTCGCTCAGTGTTGAGGCGGCGGCGATTCCGCCGACGACGTCGCGGATGAAGGTTCTGCCGCGCTCGTGCGAAGCACCGCCGGGGGCGTAGGCGGCGCCGGGAGACGGGAGAGTCGCGAGGGGCGGGGGCGTGATGTAGGAGCCGTCCCAGCGAGGGTCGAGGCGTTTGATGCGATCGGGGAGCGGCGGGTGGGTGGCCATGAGGCCGGCGGCGGAGAGTGAGAGGCTCGAGGCGAAGAACATGTGGCGGTATTCGTCGAGGTCGGCGCCTTTGATGCTGGCTCCGGTGCCGATGCGGGAGGCTCCGCCGATGGAGCGGAGGGCGTCGGTGATGCCCTGGGGGTTGCGAGTGAACTGCACGGCGGAGGCGTCGGCGAGGAACTCTCGCTGGCGGCTGACGCTGGCCTGGAGCAAACGGCCGATGACCCAGCCGGCGAGGCCGACGAGCATGAGACCCAGGGCAGGGGGGATGAGGGCGAGGCCGCCCCTTTTTGAATCGCCGCGGCCGGAGTGGAAGGCGATCTCGAGGATGACGCGTCCGACGACGTAGATCGCCAGCAGCCCGTGAAGGAGTGCGATGAGCCTGAGGTTGAGGCGCATGTCGCCGTTCAAGATGTGGCTGAACTCGTGGGCGATGACGCCCTGGAGCTGGTCGCGGGAGAGGCGTCGCATGGCGCCTTCGGTGATGCCGACGACGGCGTCGTGTGGCGAGCGTCCGGCGGCGAAGGCGTTGATGCCCGGCTGGCGGTCCATGACGTAGACGGGCGGGATGGGCATGCCGGCGGCGAGGGCCATTTCCTCGACGACATTGAGGGCGCGGCGCTCGTCGGGGTCACGGCTGGAGGTGGGGATGAGGCGGCCGCGCATCGATTCGGCGACGACGCGACCGCCTGCCATGAGCTGGAGGTACTTCCACCAGCTTGAGCCGAAGATGAGGATCATGGTGATGGCGACGCAGGCGCCCATGACCAGGAGGCCGCGGGTGTCGAGGCGGAGCCATTCGTTGACAGTTCTTGAGAATGCCTCGGCGTCCCTTTGCTTTTCGAGGGTTGAGGATCGCAGGACGGCGATGCGGGCCGACATCGCGATGGTCGCCCAGATCAGCAGCATGACCAGCAGCGAGACCAGGAGGGTGGCAAGGAAGTAGATCCAGAGCAGCAGCGTCGTGCGACGCCGCGCTCTGTACTGCTGTTCGGCGAAGTCCATCAACTGCCGATACCTCCACCGCGGCTTGCCACGCCGGCGAGCCTTAGAACTTCACGACGGGGACCTGGCTGATGGCCTTGTGATCCTCGAACTCCAGGAGAGCGGCGTCGGCGGTGAAGCCGAAGATCCCGGCGAAGAGCACCGGGGGGAACTGGGAGCGATAGGTGTTGAAGTGGGTGGCGGCGTCGTTGTAGGCCTGGCGGGCGAAGCCGACCTTGTTCTCGGTGCTGGTGAGCTCCTCGGAGAGCTGCATCATGGTGGCGTTGGCCTTGAGGTCGGGGTAGGCCTCGGCGACGGCGAAGAGTTTGGACACCGCGCCCACGAGGGCCCCCTCGCTGCCGGCAAGGCCGCTCATGGCGCTGGCGTCGCCGGGGGTTGCGGACGCTCTGGCGAGCCCGCTGACGGCCTGGTTTCGAGCCTGGATGACGGCTTCGAGGGTGCCGCGTTCGTGGCCCATGTATCCCTTGGCGACCTCGACGAGGTTGGGGATGAGATCGTGGCGGCGCTTGAGCTGCACATCGATCTGGGCGAAGCCGTTCTTGAACCGGGTGCCCAGCTCGACGAGGCGGTTGTAGATCGCGATGATCGTGAAGACGATGATCGCGAGCAAGAGGCCCGCGCCGATCAGGACGTACTGCCAGATTTCCATTGAGGTCCTCCCAAGGCGCTGTCCAAGGGCTATCCGCTGTGGACGCGCGTGGTGATTCTATCACGGCTCGACGCGTGGCGTGCGCGGGCGAGGTTCACCTTCGCAGCGGCTGGAGGCGCAGGTAGGTGAGGCTTCGCCAGAGCCATTCGGCGGGGCCGAATCGGAAGCGTGCGAGCCAGAGGGGGCTCCAGAGGAGCTCGATGCCCCAGACGCCCAGGACAAAGAGGTAGGCCCCGGCGCGTTCGAAGTGGGCGAAGTAGCCAAGACCAAAGCCAAAGAAGATGAGCGTGCAGAGGACGCTCTGCATGAGGTAGTTGGTGAAGGCCATGCGCCCGACGGCGGCGAGGCGGGCGGTCAGGTCGCGAAGCACCCCGCTCTTGCAGATGAGCATCACGACCGAGGCGTGGGCGAAGGCGACCAGGAGGCTGCCGACGTAGTTGTACTGGGCCCCCAGGCCGAAGGCGAAGCCGACGTCGCCCACACGGGCGTGGAGCTGAGTGGCTCCGAGGGCGATGACGGGAAGGCCGATGACATATCCGATCGCGGCGAGGGTGGCGTAGGTCCGCGCCTGCCACCTTGCCGCGAAGAATCCGAGCTTCGCGAGGGCCATGCCGACGAGCATGAGCCCAAGGGCGCGCCAGAGCGTCCAGATGGCGAATAGAAACGTCTGGAAGAAAATCGCGAGACCCGCGTTGAACTTGAAGTTTCCGATCCAGTCGCCTCGGCGAGCGGTGACCTCCGCCAACACCTTTTCTGCGGACGGGACCATGTTTGGACGGGCCTGCTCCCAGCCTTCGAGCATGCCCTTCTGGGACTCGGTGATGGTCTGGCCGGCGTCCAACAGCGCCCGAGCCTCCTCGCCGCCGCGTTGGATCATGCCGATCATGAGACCCATACCGACGTTGATGACGACCGCGACGAAGAAGATCACCAGCCCGATGGCGATGAGCCGCCTGGGTCTGACCTTGCGCATCGGATAAAGCAAGAGCCCGCAAAGGGAGTACGCGACGAGGATGTCGCCGAACCAGATCAGGTAGGCGTGGACCATGCCCAGGAGGAACAGAATGCCAAGCCGCCGGTAGTACGTGCCCGCGAAGCTCGCGTGCTGGGTGCCTTGGCGTGCGGCGAGGCGTTGATCCTGGAGGACCACGCCCGCGCCAAAGAGCATCGAGAAGATCGACATCATCTTCTGGTCAAAGACCAGATGGTTGATCCACCAGGCGAAGGCGTTGAACCCCGTGAAGTCACCGGCGTATTGGTTGATCGCGGCGTTGTGCGTGGTGGTGTAGGCCCCGGAGGGGAGGGCGTAGGCGACGATGTTCATCGCGAAAATGCCGAGCACCGCGACGCCGCGAAGGGTGTCGAGGGAGGTGGATCGCTCGAGATCGGCGACGGGGACGGGGAGCGGCGTGACGGGCGCAGGTTCCTGCATGCCGCAGTCTACCAACCTTGGCGCGGCTCGTGGCGGCGTCCCAAGGCACCCTGACGGCCCGCGACCCATTCAATCAGCGGTCTGCGGATCCGCAACGGCTGAAGACTTCGAAGTTGGGTAGGATCCAAGCATGCGATTCGTGCGTCAGCAGTCATGCGGTATGTAGGAGGCACCTGCTGGGTGGATTGCCATCTTCGGCGCGGGAACGGCATTACAGAGCTGGGTGTTTCCCTTTGGGCGGCAAACGGTCGAGATGAAAGAGGGGTCGACGATATGGGCCTTTTGAACTGGCTTTCCAAGCGGTGGTCGAAGGGGACACCTTCACAGCTCCCAGCGCCGGATCGGGCCACGCTATCCCCTGGGCCATCTTTGGCACCATCGACCGGGCCGGACTTGATCAAGGTCTTTGATTCCTATGGGCGCGAGATGGAGATGACGCGCCAGCAATGGCGTGAAAGCGTCTTGCCCGGCATGCTCAAAGGCGAATGGGACAAGCCCGATCAACTGTACAATGTCATCGTCGGGGCACTCAGCGACGGCTTTCGCTCTGATGTTGTGAAGGCTGCGGAGCATCTATTTGCCGTCGATCGATCCAATCCCCGCACCGTGTGCCTCTGGGGGATTGTTCTGCGCGAGGAAGGTCGGTTGAACGAGGCGGAGAAGGTCTACAGCACCTTTCTTTCCTCATCCGGAGAGAACGGCTACGTGCTCACAAACCTCGCAAAGGTTCTTTCTCTGCGCGGAAGGACGGAACAGGCCGAGAAGGTTCTCTGGCACGCTTTGGAGGTCGATCCGAACCAAGATAACGGCATGGGATGGTATTGGATCATGCACAAAGAGCGCGGCGGCGTCGCGGCGGGTCAAGAGGCCCTGCGACGCGTCGCGTTGCTGCCCGGCAGTTGGCGTGCCCAGCTCTGGCTCGCTCGCGAGGCGCTTGAATCGGGCCAAGAGGCGCAGGCACTGGAGTACTACCAACTGAGCCTTTCCCGCGCCGGTACGCCCGTCCCCGGGGACTTGCTGGTGCAAATGACCGGCGATCTGGGGAATGCAGGTCATCTGGTGGCCTTGCTGCGACTGACCGAACCCCATTTCGACGCAAGCGTGCATCCGTTTCACGTTGCCAACAATCTCATCAAGGCGCACGTCGATATCGGCGAGCTCGAAGAAGCAAAGCGGCTGGTGGAATCGCTGTACCGTCAGGGACGTCCGGATTGGCGGGAATCGCTGCACTTCTGGGAGATGGAGATCGCAACGAAGAGGGTCGCCACAATCGCGCCCGCCAAGTCCGAATCGCTCCACACCGTCGCGGCGGCCATCCTTGGTCCGGTATGGCTTCCCGAAGGCTCTCCGGGCGTCTCGCTCTTCCCCCGACCATCCGACGATGCTGACATTCCGACCATCTGCTTTATCGGGAGCAGCGCCGAATCTGGTAGCGCGGTCGATCACCCCGTGCATCAGATGAGCGAAAGCCCGGGGCGGATGAGCCGGGCGCTCCCGCTCTTTCTGTGCGAGCAGACCGACTTGCTGACGCGATCTCGAGCCCGAGTGGTGGTCCCTTGCCTTGCCGGACCGGATTTCGGCTTTGTGCTCTCCACAAAGCCATGGGAGAGCGATAACGCGGCCCACCTTGCACGCGAAGGAACCGAGCCCTCCAACTATCTCGTGCTCACGCATCTGGTCACGTTCGACGAGCCCTGGCGAGTGGGCGTGCGGCTTGTACGAACCATCGACGCAACATGTCTGGATGAATGGGAGCAGCCGTTCAAGCTCGACGAAGGCAAACCCGGGATTGAGCTACTCGTCTCCCGACTTCACGCCGACCTGCGGCAGCACGCGGGGCTGCTGCCACGTCCATCGTCCTGGGGATACCAGGTTCCCGATGGGCTCCACTTTGCAGACTACCTGCTGCGACTTGAGCAGCTTCTGGCCGTTCGATGCAGTGGAATGGAAGAGGCAGCGCCGGGGTTTCTCGCGGGCGAGCGCGAAATCCTTGAGGGCAGCATCAATCTCAGTCTCACCTTCCCGCGGAACATCGCGGTGCGTCTCCTTCTCATGCAGACGGCGATCTCGCTGAACAGGGTCAATCCCAGCATTATTCGTGAGTTCCACGACAAGCTCACGCGACTGCACTCTGAGAATCCACTCGTCGGTCCCTCCCAAGGGATCGTGAAACGCGCCATCGATGAGTTGGGGCTTGATTGATGGCGCGCATGCTTGGTTTGCGTGCAGTGACTTCGACGCCGAAAGAGTCGGCATCGAAATGCGGCGGGTCGCGGGCGTTAAGGGCGGACCCCTTCCTTCTTGCCATTTGGCACACCGGTCCAGAAGGACCCGTTATT
>CAYHQQ010000082.1:0-15872 GCA_964358855.1 uncultured Phycisphaeraceae bacterium | reverse complement strand
GGGGGGTGAACGGCTGGGGGTTGGCGGGAGAGTGTGAAGTCGGATAAGATCGCGGGTGCGTCGGTGGAAGCACGGACCCCGGCGCGAGCGATTCTCAGTTTTTGGAATGATATCGGTCGCCGTTTCCTTTGAATTTGAAGTGATCTTCACGTTGATGTGTCGAGTGGTTCGGGGTCGTCCCGAAGTTTGCGTGTGCCCGGGCTGTCGGATGCGGCTTGGGTGTCAGATGGCAGGACATGATTCGGAGTGGTTCCGCCCTTGATTGAATTCCGAATCGGCCCCGTTTGGGCCGGTTCGTGCGGGCGATGATCCCTCGAAGCGGGCTTTGGTCGCGGCCCTTTGTCCTGAGAGTCTGGCTCGGTGCGGTTGGTTCGGTGACAGGACAGATGGTTTCCCACGCATGATGTGACACAGCAGAGCAGATGGCAGAACGCACTTCAGATTGAACGGGGAAGTACTCGGCGGCCGTTTCCCAGGAAGGGACGGCGACATGGATGCGGTCTTTCTCGCGGTTGATCTCAGCCCGCTGATTCTTGCGGCGGGCGGAGTGGGTGCGGCGGTGGTGGGCGGGATCATCGGGTTTGTGGCCTATCGCTCGTCGACGAGCAAGGCGGTCGAAAACGCCAAGGCCGAGGCCGCACAGATCGTGCAGCGGGCCGAAGGGGACGCGAAGGCGGCTGCTGAACGGGCGAGGATCGCCGCCGAGGCCCAGACCCTCGAACAGAAGAAGAACGCCGAGCGAGAGCTTGAGGCCGCCAAGGGCGAGCTTCGCGAGACCGAGCGCAGGCTTCAGAAGCGTGAGGACGCCTTCGACCGCAAGGAAGAGGGGCTGACGCAGAAGGAACAGGCGGTGCAGCGCCAGTCGGATCAGCTGCGCACGAAGGAAACCAAGCTGGGCGAGAAGGAGCAGCAGCTCGACAAGCAGGCGGCGGAGAAAGAGCAGCGCCTGGAGAAGCTGATCGTGGAGCACAAGGAGAAGCTGTACCAGGTCGCGGGGCTGACGCCCGAGCAGGCCAGGACGGAGCTGCTTCGCCGGGTGGAGGACGATTGCCGGCTGGATGTCGCCCGGGTGGTGCGGAAGATCACCGAAGAGGCGGAGACGGATGCGAAGAAGAAGGCGTGCGAGATCACGCTGATGGCGGTGCAGCGTTACGCGACCGAGCACACGCAGGAGAGCACGGTGCGAGCGGTGCCCCTGCCGAGCGATGACATCAAGGGCCGGGTCATTGGGCGCGAGGGGCGGAACATCCGGGCGATCGAGAAGGCGACGGGGGTCGACATCATCGTCGACGACACGCCGGGCGTGATCATCGTTTCCTGTTTCGATAAAGTCAGGCAGGCGATCGCGGTGGAGAGCCTTGAGCGGCTGGTGGCCGACGGGCGCATGCACCCGGCCCGCATCGAAGAGGTCGTCGAGAAGGTCAAGAGCGAGGTCGAGGCCAAGATCGTGCAATTCGGCAAGGACGCGGTGCTGGAGGCGAACCTGCGGGGCGTGCACCCCAAGGTGTCGGAGGCGATGGGTAAGCTCGCGTATCGAACCAGCTATGGGCAGAACGTGCTGCGGCACTCGATCGAGGTCGGATACCTGTGCCAGATGATCGCCGAGCAGCTGGGGCTGGATGGGGCGATCGCGAGGCGCTGCGGGTTCCTGCACGACATCGGCAAGGCGATGGACCACGAGATGGAGGGCGGGCACCCCAAGATCGGCATGGACTTCGCGAAGCAGTACGGCGAGAAGGAACCGATCTTGAACGCGATCGGCGGGCACCACGCGGATATTCCGTCGACGAGCTTCTACACGCCCATCGTTATGGCCGCCGACGCGGTTTCGTCTGCAAGGCCCGGCGCCCGTCGCGAGAGCATGGAGAAGTACGTCCAGCGGCTCAACGAGCTGCAGGACATCGCGCTGTCCTTCAAGGGCGTGGTGGAGGCGTACGCGATCCAGGCCGGGCGCGAGGTGCGCGTGATGCTGGATGCGGGCCGAATCAACGACGACGAGGCGTACCTGATCGCCCACAACATCGCCAAGCGTGTGAGCGAGGAGATGACGTTCCCGGGGGAGATCAAGGTGACGGTGCTGAGGGAGACCCGCGCGATCGAGATCGCGCGTTAACAGAGCCCCCGGCGCAAGCCGGGGGGAGGTGTGGGCCCAGCTCGCCCAAGGCCAATGTCGCCCGAGTATTCCATAGCGATCGCAGCGGCAATACTGATCCCTGTGGCGGGGGCGGTCAGAAGGTCCTTCCAGCTACTTCGAGTCTCCCGACGATTCAGAAGTCAACTTTGCGTGCGGTGTGGTTATCCCTTGGCTTCGGATCGTTGCACCGAGTGCGGTACCGCGTTGGCGTCGCAGCGTTCGGCGGCGAGCAGGCTTGGCGGGCGTCATGGGGTCGTGCTGGGCCTTTGGGTCGCCACACTCACGCTCGTGGTCACGATCGTGTTGAGGCCGGCCTTGGTCGTGCGGCGATTGCCCACGCTCGCGATGTGTCGCGTTTCGCTTGTGGATGGAATCCCGCGATCGCTCTCGGAGGTGATCGATCGCGAACTGCGGGAACGATTCGAGCGCCACGAGATTCCCGGCGACACGATGGTCGATGTCGCGGGCCTGCTCTTTCCAAGCTGGGTCGCCAAGGGACACATTCGCTTCCAGATCGGACTTGCATCGCTTTCCAACTGGAGCGGGATGCACCTGGTCATAAATTCCATTCCAGACCTGGAACGTGTGTGGGTGCAAGGCGACACCGACGACGGGCCAGTGTTCTTTCAGGATCTCACACCCGTGCTCAACAACGACCCTGGACGCCGGCGAAAGACCGTGCAGGCTCGGCTCACCGGTGAACCACCCGCCTGCACCGTGCGGGTTTGGGTGCGCGGCCCTGGTCGTGCCTACGACACGCGATATGTCTTCACGTATGCGGTTGAAAGCTCCGGCAAGGCGACGCTCGTAAAGTAGTCGTACGCGTCTCGTGTTCTCACCTCCCGCTGGATGCATCCAAATGCAGACTTTCCGCGTCGTCAAAGTCACACAGTCGCGATTGGGTTTGGGCTTGTGCTTCTGGGCCGCGTGCACCTCGTTGGCCTCCTGCCAAGCCCCCAAATTCCGCACCCAGTTCAGCCAATCCCAACCCGACCCCGCTTGGGACGCCTTCTTCACCCGCACGTCCTCGTGGAACGGCGGCGACATCATTCACTCGGTCGACTTGGGTGATCACCGAACTCTCTGGCTCTTCGGCGACTCGATCTTCGGGCCCATCGAGGGCGGGCATCGCGTCGGGGATCGCTCCAAGATGCTCCGCGCGGGTGTGGCGTGGCACTCGACGCCGAAGAATGGCGAGGCGCCGACGTTCGATTCGGTCACGTTTGCAGGGCCCAAGCCGTTCAAGGGCGCGAACGTGGTTTCCTGGGCCGCGCCGACACCCGGGCTCTTCCCCGCAGGCTCGTGGTACTGGCTGATGAACGACGGCGTGCGAATCAAGTCTCCCACCGATCATCTCGTTCTCTTCGCGACGGCGATCGGCCCCGCGGGCAACCCCGACGGCATGTGGGATTTCCGACGCGTGGGCGGGGCGATCATTGAGATATCCAACCCCGCGGCCCCGCCCGATCAATGGAAGGCTGCACAAGCCGTTAACCCACTTGTCAACGCCGACCCGCGTCACGGCGAACCGCCAAGGGCCGGCGACAACCATGCCGTCGCGATACTCCCTTCGCCCGACGGGGCGTCGTTCTACCTGTACGGCGTCCACTACGCCACCGACCGTTCCAAGTCGCTCATCGTCGGCACGGCGAACGTCGCGAATCTTTCGCAACCCGAGAAGTGGACGTTCTTCGACGGCTCAGGCTGGCGTGCCTCAGCGGCCGCTGCAAAGGTGATCGCCACCGACGTACCCGACGAGTTCACCATCCAACGTGTGCGTCGATCGGGGCGCGACGTGCTCGTCATGGTCCAGATCGAGACATTCGGCAGCCGGCACCTCATCGCGAGAACCGCGCTCAAGCCCGAGGGGCCCTGGTCAACCGGCGTGCGGATCTACGAGACCCCGGACTATGGCAAGAGCTCGTTCGTCTACGCCGCCAAAGGGCACGTGCATCTCTCGCGGCCGGGCGAGCTCCTGGTCAGCTACGCGGTGAACGCCGATCTTGGGCGAGTTTTCAATGAGCCCTCGCTCTACCGGCCGAACTTTGTTCGAGTGCCGCTGGAGGCCTTGCCCGAGCCGCTCAACGGGCCGTGACGCGACTGTGGGCCCTTCTCGGCGTTCCACGATATTCGGATCAGCATGCGCGAATTCCCTTGTGTGCCGTCGTTCCCTTTGGTAATCTCATGCTGCCACGCCAAAGGCCTTTCCGCCGGCCCGGTGTGGTGAGGAGACAGGACATGAAGATCACCGCCGCACTGTGGCTCGCGTTGCCATTTGCCCTCGCCCCGTCGGCCCTGGGCGACACGTTCACCCTGACCGCCCACGACCAGGGGTGGATCAGTTCGTCGGGCCAGACCAACGCGACGGGCAACTACTACAGCGGGCTCATCTTCGCGACCGAGTACCGCTCTTGGTGGCTCTTCGCGCTTCCCACGCTCCCTGGCACGATCACCTCGGCCACGCTCCGCACACCCGCGGGCGATGTCATCGTCATCGGCGGGGCCAGCGAGACGGTTCGCTTCGGGAGCGTCGCGACGACTCCCGCGGCCTTGGCGGCCCGCACCGGCGGGCTGGCGGCCTTTGCGTCCCTCTCCTCGGGCATGCTCTTCGCCCAGCACGACTACACGCGGGCCGACACGGGGCTCAACGTGGATGTCGCCCTCAACGCCGCGGCCATCGCCGCCCTGAACGGCGCACAGGGCGGGGAGTTTGCGATCGGCAACTGCATCACGACGTTCGATGGCGGGTCGATCACCGAGGGTGTCTTCGGCAACACGACCTTCGCCAATGGCGTGTCGCTCATGCTCACGTACGACGTGCCGGCGCCGGGATCGCTTGTGGCGATCGGTGTGGGCGCCATCGGCGCGATGCGTCGGCGTCGGTGATCGGGTGGCATGCCTCCCCTTCAGGGAGGCATGAGTCGTGCGGATCAGTGCTCGCGCGGCATCCGCCGGCCAAAGAGGGCGAGGGCCGAAGCTTCGACGATCTTCATCCGCAGGATACTCCCCGAGAGATCGGGCGCGTCTGCACCAGGAGCGGGCGCATCGAAGAAGACGATCAGATCGCCGTCGGTGCGCCCGGCGTACTGGATCGTGGAGGTGGCGGTGGGGGCCTCGTCCGGTTCGATGGCATCCTCGTCGGCGACCGCGACGGCGTCGCTCGGCCTTGTGGTGCCGCGTCCGTTCACCGTCAGGCTGATCGTGCCTTTGGAAGAGCACGCGCCGTCGGGGTCGGCGATCGTGCGGTCCTTCTTGGCCTGTCTGCGGCTGGGCCCCTCGACAAACACGTCGAGCTCGCGGCCGATCTGCTCCTTGCTGATCTCGTCGCTGATGGTGTTCTGGATCGCCAGCAGCTCGTTGTTGCGCCGGCGTTTCACATCCTCGGGCACGTTGTCGGGGAGCTTGTCGAACGCGACGGTGCCGGGCCTGGGCGAGTACTTGAAGATGAACGCGTTCTTGTATCGGGCCCGACGGATCAGAGCCACGCTCGCGTCAAAGTCCTCGTCGGTCTCGCCGGGGAACCCGACAATGAAATCGCCGCTCATGGTCAAGGGACGCCCGAGCTCGGGCTGATCCAGGATCGCCCGGGCCCGATCGATGAACTCGATGTACTCGCCCACGGTGTACCCGCGATTCATGCTCTTGAGCAGGCGGTCGCTCCCGGTCTGGGCCGGCACGTGCAGGTAGCGGCAGATGCGCTCGTGATCCCGCATCACCTCGAGCACATCGTCGCCAAAGTCGCGCGGGTAGCTGGTCACAAACCGCAGTCGCTTGATCGCGGGCACGCGGTCGTGGATCATCGCCAGGAGGTCGGCAAACGTCGTGACGTTCACGCCCGCGAGCGGATCACGCGAGTGTCCGCCGGTGAACGCGCGACCTTTCTGAGGCTGCACGATGCCCCCCAGGCTAACGGCCGCCCCGTGCTCGAAGCGGTAGTGGTTCACCGTCTGTCCCAGCAGCGTGATCTCGATGACGCCCGCATCGGCGAGGCGGCGGCACTCCTCCACGATGTGCTCGGGCGGGCGGTGCACCTCGGCCCCGCGCGTGAAGGGCACGACGCAGTACGTGCAGAACTTGTTGCACCCCCGCGTGATGCGGACGTACGCGGAGCGCTTGCCCCCAGCCGCGTGGTCGCTGTGACGTCCTCCAACTCCGTCCATCGCGGAAGAGTCGATCGGGGAAATCGCCCGCGAGAGGTCCAGGAGTTCGAGCGTGTCTTCGGCCGCGGCGAGCGTTGCGGTGCGACGGCTCGTGCTTCCCTGCAGGGCGACCAGGTTGGCCGAGATCGTCTCGCCATCGAAGTCGCTCGCACCGTCGGACTCGATCATCCCGGCGCGCGTGCGGACGGCGTTGTCAACGAGGCCCGGGAGTTTGTCGAGCTCGCCCGGGCCGCAGAGGATGTCGACGACGGGCATGCGCCGGATGAGCGGGGCCCCGTCGCGTTCGGCCATGCATCCCAGCACGCCCACGACCAGCCCGGGCTCGGTGCGTTTGCGGATGGCGAGTTCGCCCAGGCGGCTCCAGACTTTCTGCTCGGCGTGCTCGCGGACCGAGCAGGTGTTGTACAGCACCACGTCGGCGGCCGCCGCATCGTCGGTGAACCGGTATCCCAAAGACGACAACGACCCCGCGACCAGCTCGCTGTCGAGCTCGTTCATCTGGCAGCCGAAGGTCTCAAGGTACACAGTCCCGCGTTGCATAGCCCGGATTCTAGGGGGCAAACGAGCCCCGAGCGTCGGCGAACGGGACCCGCTCGCTGACGCTCGGGGCTCGTTCAAAGTCCGGCTGCGATCGCCGCAGCGAGCTCCTTCGCCCCAGCCGTCTCGAGCTTGCCCGCCTTCCAGACCATCCCAAGCCCCTCGCCCGTCTCGTATCTGGGGATGATGTGGAAGTGGACGTGCATGACGGCCTGGTGGGCGAGCGAGCCGTTGTTCTGCAGGATGTTGTACGCGCTCGCGCCCGTCGCCTTCATCACCGCCCGGGCGATGCGTGGCAGAACGCGCCCTATTGCCGCCCCCGACTCGTCGGAGAGCTCGTCGATCTGCGCCACCGCCTGCTTGGGAATGACCAGCGTGTGCCCGCGGCTGAGCGGGAAGACGTCCAGGAACGCCAGCACCAGCTCATCCTCGTACACGCGGTGGCAAGGCACTTCGCCGCGAATGATCTTTGCGAAAATGGTGTCCGACATGGTCTCTCCTGAGTCCCTCTCGCGGGCCGCTACTTGGCGCCCGGTGATGGCAGCTTGGTGGGAGGCGGCGCGGGCTTGGTCTCGACCTCGGCGATTCCCGCCTCGTCGAGCGGCATCTTGAGCGTCTTCCACTCTCGCATGCCGCCGACGTACCAGTAGATTTTGCCGCTCCCGAACTCCATCAGCCGCTTGGCGAGCGCCGAGGCCGCCCCGCTGCGCGCGTCGGCCCCGTAGATCGCGATCGTCGTGTACTTCTCCAGGCGAGCGAACTCGCTGGCCCCCGGACGGAGATTCTCCGCGCGCAGATTGCGCGACCCGGGCACCCGCGAGGCCGCGTACTCGTCTTTGGTCCGAGCGTCGGCGATGAGGATCTCACCGTTGGACTTTGCCGCCTCATCGACCAACGCCCGGAACTGCGGGAGCTGGATCCGCGTGATGTCCTTGTCGGTCACACTCGTCTCACAACCGCCCAGAATTCCCCCCAAGCTCACCAGTAGAATACCAGCCAAAACCCATACGGACTGTCTGTGTACCATCATGCCGTCAGGTTACCCCGGTTCGGCCCTCCGTGGGCGAGCGCCCAGACAGGGCATCCGCGGCCCACGTTGGCCGACGATCCGGGGCTTGGATCTCTCCGCGAATGAGCGTTCGTGTCAATCTGGTGGCGGGCCTCGCGCTTGTGCCGCTCATCGGCGCGGGCAACGCCATCGCCGCCCCGACGCAGAACTCGCCGCCGGGCACTCCAGCCGCGCCCGCCAGAGTTGCTCCCGCGAAAGGGGCCACGGCGTCTCTCGCGCTGGACGTTGCGGCACTCAAGCCCGGGACATCGGCCACCCTGGCGATCGCCTTTGACATTGCCCCGCGGTGGCACATCTACTGGGACGGCATCAACGACACGGGCCAGGCGCCCAAGATCACCGCGAGGGAATTGCCCCAGGGCGTGACCCTGGGTGAGATTCAGTGGCCGGCTCCGGCGCGGCACGTCGAGCCCGGCGACATTGTCGATCACATCTACGAGACGCGTGCGGTCCTGCTGGTGCCGGTGACGCTCGCCAAAGACGTCAAAGTCGGCGAGAAATTATCGATCGGGCTGTCGATCGACTGGATGGAGTGCGCGAGCGAGTGCCGCATGGGAAGCGCAAAGCTCGAGACCTCGCTCTTCGCGGCCGATGAGACCAAGCCCTCGCCCCAGGCCAAGGCGATCGCGGCGGCCCAGGCGCAGGTGCCCAAAGCGCCATCGCCCAAGGACGGCGTGACGGCGGTGATGGAGCGCGGCGTGCTGAAGATCGCCGCGAGCGACGCGGAGGCGATCGCGTTTTTCCCGGCACACGATTCGGCTGTGCCCAGGGACCGCGTCGCGGGATGCGAGGGCAAGGGGCCCAGGCTCGAGGTGGCAATGGAAGAGCCCGCCACGCGTTGGGCCCGGGGGATCGTGTCGGTGCGAAAGGGCAAGGAAACCAAGTATTTCACAATCCAGACGCCTGCGGCGACATCCACCAAGCGGGATGAGCCGGCCGGCGCGAGGAAGGCTGAACCCAAGTAGTTGATCCACGGTACATGATGCGGAGATTCGGCCGGCGTGTGCTCGGCCGCTGATCCGTGAGGCCCCCAAAGCGGGGCGGGAGAATCGAACCATGTTGAAATCGAAGAACCTGTTCGCACTGATCGCCCTGGGAACGGCCTCGAGCCTCTTCGCCGCTCCGGCGCTGGCCCAGGCCCAGCCCACCACGCCTCCGAAGGAAACCCCCAAGGAGACGCCCAAGAAGGATGAGACCAAGAAGGACGTCAAGAAAGACGAGAAGAAGGACGCCAAGAAGGTCGCCGCCGCGACCGTCGGCAGCGTGGCCCCGACCTTTGTCCTCAATGACACTGACGGCAAGGAGCACAAGCTCGCCGACCTGACCAAGGACGGCAAGATCGTCGTTCTCTTCTGGTTCAACTCCGAGTGCCCCTACGTGGTGAAGCACTTCAACGAGTCCAAGACGTTCAACGATCTGGCCGCCAAGTACAAGGACAAGAAGGTCGTTGTCATGGCCGTCAACAGCAACGCCGCCGACAGCCAGGGCTCGGGCCTTGAGACCAACAAGAAGGTCAAGAAGGACTGGTCCATGGACTACCCGATCCTCCTGGACGCCACCGGCGCGACGGGCAAGGCCTACGGCGCCAAGAACACTCCCGCGACGTACGTCATCGCGGCCGACGGCACGCTGGCCTACGCCGGCGCGATCGACGATGACTCGGGCGATCAGAAGCCGGGCAAGACCAACTACGCCGCCAAGGCGGTCGACGAGCTCCTGGCCGGCAAGAAGGTCACGACCTCGACGACCAAGCCGTACGGCTGCGGCGTCAAGTACTCCAAGTAACCCCTGTTCGCGGACATGATCCGGTTTTGACCCGAGGCCGGGGGATGAACTCCCCCGGCCTTTCTCATGTTTCCTGCCGGCGGGCCGATATCATCCTGCATGACGTCGCTCCTCTCCTCGCTTGGCACCCTGTTCGATGTGCTGCTCATTGTGCTGGGGTTCAGCGCGATCATTTTCGTGCATGAGCTCGGGCATTTCCTCGCCGCACGCTGGGCGGGGATCCGGGTGATGGCCTTTGCCATCGGCTTCGGCAGCGCGATCGTCTCGTTCCGCAAGGGACTGGGTCTGCGCCGCGGCTCGAGCGAGCCCGAATACCTGAAGCTCTGCGCCCTCAAAGCGGCCGGCGGGCTCGACCTGCCCGCCGACATCAGTCCCACCGAGTATCGCCTCAACTGGCTCCCCTTTGGTGGCTACGTGAAAATGCTCGGGCAGGACGACGCCAACCCCGGCGCTGTCAGCTCCGAGTCCGACAGCTATTCCCGCTGCGTGCCCTGGAAGCGCATGATCGTCATCTCCGCGGGCGTGACGATGAACCTCATCTCAGCCGCGGTGCTTTTCATCATCGTGTTCAACATGGGCCTGGCCATGATGCCCGCGAAGATCGGGACGCTGGAGCTCGACGGCCCCGCCGCCACCGCCGTCGCCGTCAACGCCAAGGCCGCGGGCGTCACCGAGCCCGGCCTGCACCACGGCGACGTGATCCTCTCGATCAACGGAGAACAACCCGCGTCGTTCAACGATCTCATGTTGGCGACCTCGATGGCGCACGCGGGCGAGAGCGTCGAGCTCGTCGTCGAACGCCCAGGCGTCAAGGTTCCGCTGCAGTTCAACGTCGTCCCGCGCGAGGGACGCCTCTCGGGGCTCCTGGAGATCGGCGTCGAGCCGCCCAGGTCCGCGAAGCTGCCCAGGCTCAAGGGGGCCGCGATCGCCGAGTTTGAGGATGTGCTCGCGAAGGCTGGATTGCCCGGAGTCAAGGGCGGCATGACGCTCACGCGTGCGGGCGGCAGGGCGGTCGGTTCCGCGAGCGACTTTGTCGAGGCCTTCCGCGAGAGCGACGGCAAGCCCGTCGCGCTGGAGTTCGCCGACGACGCGGGCAAGACGGTGACGGCCACCCTCACGCCGCGCCCTCAGTTGCAGCTCGACCTCGTGCCGGGCATCAAGGGCAGCGTCGTGCCAGTTGAGCACCTGCTGGGCCTCACGCCCGTGATGACCGTGGGGGCCGACAAGGCCAAGGCGGGCCTGGAAAAGGGCGACATCTTCGCGCGCGTCGGGGCTGTGGAGTTCCCGGGGCTCTCGTCGGGGATCTTCGAGATCCGTGCGGCCTCGGGCAAGACGATCGATCTCGTGGTGCTGCGAGGGGCGGATCTGGCGCCGGTGAAGATCGTGGCGGACGTCGATCGCAAGGGCGTGGTGGGGTTCTATCCCGGCACCACCGGGGCCGACTCGGCGATTCTTGCGATGCCGTTCGCGAAGGTCATCGACCCTCGCAAGCCCGAGGCGACCATGCCCACGCCCGCGTCGCGCATCATCACGCAGGCGGGCACGCGGGTGATCTCGGTGGGTGGGCGGACGGTCACGAACTTCGGGCAGATCCGTGCGGCGCTGCTCGACGCCACCCGCGACGATCTCGCGTCGGGCGCCGAATCACGCGTCGCGATGGAGCTGGAGCTGCCCGGGCCCGGGAGCGTTCGAACAAACGTCGAGTGGCGGCTCTCTCTCGCCGAAGTCGCCGAGCTCCACAAGCTCTCGTGGCAGTCCCCGATCTCGTCCTCGATCTTCGACATGGAGGAGTTCATCCTCCAGGAGAAATCGCCCGCAGGGGCTGTCAGCCGCGGGCTGCACGAGACCCGACGCGTGATCCTCAACACCTACGTCACCTTCGCCAGGCTCTTCCAGGGCACGGTGAAGGTCGAGCACCTCAAGGGCCCCGTCGGGATCACGGCCCTGGGAGCGGCGGTTGCGTCCAAGGGCTTCGCGTGGGTGCTGTTCTTCCTGGCCCTCATCAGCGTCAACCTCGCGGTCGTGAACTTCCTGCCGCTGCCGATCGTGGACGGCGGACAGTTCCTCTTCATTGTCTACGAGCAGTTCAGCGGGCGACCGGTGCCCGTGAGCGTGCAGAACGCCACCGGCATCGTCGGCTTGGTGCTCATCGGGGCGATGTTCCTGGTGGTCACGTTCAACGACCTCAAGAACGTGTTTGGGCTGTAGGGTGCTGGGGCTCTTCGAACTCCTGGCCGTCGGCCTCGTCGTGGCGATGGCGATCGGCATCCACGCCACGATCCGCACGCTGATGCGCCCACCGCGCAGGACGTACTCATGGGCCGTCGCCCGCGGGAAGCCCGGCGATCCGCGCGAGCTGACGCCCGCGAGGCAGTACCAGTCCTGGACGTTCACCTCGCGCGGGGCGGCCTTGCCCGTGTGGGACATCGTTGGCGACAAGCCGCAGGGCCCGATCGTGGTCATCACCTTCGGGTGGGGCGACGCTCGCGTGACGATGCTCCAGCGGGCGGGCGTTCTGGCGAGGTCGGCGTCGCGCGTGATCCTCTGGGACCTCCCCGGCCACGGCGAGTCGCCGCGGGAGGCGTCGTTCACACTCGGTACGCATGAGCACGAGGACCTGCTCGCCCTCCTCGCCTCACTCACCCAGGCAAAGTCCGGCGAGGCCTCGCCAAAGATCGTGTTGTACGGCTTCTCGCTCGGCGCCGGCGTCTCGATCGTGGCCGCGGCACATTCCGACTGCCCCGCGGGCGTCGCGGGCGTGATCGCAGAGGCTCCCTATCGCGTCCCCGCGACCCCCGCTCGCAACGTGCTGCGACAGATGGGCATGCCCTTTCGGTGGAATCTGCCCGTCGCCATGGCGTGCATCAGCCTCGATCAGGGAAAAGGGCTCGCGTGGCGCGGGTTCGATCGTGCGGCTCACGCCGCAGTGCTCAAGGTGCCGCTTCTGGTCATCCACGGCACCCAAGACCCAGTCTGCCCCATCGAAGACGGCGACGAGATCGCCCGAGTTGCCGGCGGCGAGTTCGTCGCCATCGAGGGCGGCGGGCACCTGGACCTCTGGAACGATGAGCGGGCGGCGGATGCGATTGCGGATTGGCTGCGACGGCTGGCTTGAGGTGGCAATGCCACCAAGACCGAACCCGAACTACCATTGGGCATGCCCCCAGCAACCGTCAATGCTGTCATGGCCGCCGAGCGGGCGGCGAGCTTCACCAAGCGGTCGATCAAGACCTCGGCCAAGCTCAGCGGCCTGCGCCTCGCGATGTCCATGCTCGACCTCACCACCCTTGAGGGCAAGGACTCGGTGGAGAAGGTGCGCGGGCTGTGCCAGAAGGCCGTGAGGCCGGATGCGAGCGACCCCACCGTCCCCAGCGTCGCGGCGATCTGCGTGTACCCGAGCATGGTCAAGCCAGTTCGGGATGAACTCGCTCGCTTGGGAGCCGCGGGCGTCGTGAAGATCGCCAGTGTCGCCACTGGCTTCCCCAGCGGCCAGTTCCCCCTTGAGCTGCGCCTGCAGGACGTGCAGCAGGCGGTGGCGGCCGGGGCCGACGAGATCGACATGGTGATCAACCGCGGTGCCTTCCTCGCCGGACGCTACGACGAGGTGGCCGAAGAGATCCGCCAGGTGAAAGTCGCCTGCGGCACGGCCCACCTCAAGGTGATTCTCGAAACCGGCGAGCTTGAGACCCTCGACAACGTGCGCAGGGCCAGCGACCTGGCGATCCGCGCGATGGCGGACGTCGGGCACGTGCACGAGCACGGCGCCGACTTCATCAAGACCTCGACGGGCAAGGTGCAGCCGGCCGCCACAATGCCCGTGACGCTCGTCATGCTCGAAGCCATCCGCGACTGGTACCTGGAAACCGGCAAGAAGATCGGCATGAAGCCCGCGGGCGGCATCCGATCCGCCAAGCAGTCGCTGCACTACCTCGTGATGGTCAAGGAAACCCTCGGCGACGAGTGGCTCACGCCCGAGCTCTTCCGCTTCGGGGCGAGCACCCTCTGCAATGACATCGTGCGGCAACTCCACTGGCTCTCGACGGGCAAGTACACAGCCGGGTATGACGTGAGCGAGGCCTGAAATGACCACCATGAACAAACACAACGGCACGGCCGCACCCAAAGCCACGAGTCCCCGCGTGCAGGCCCCCGGCTGGGACTACGCCCCCGCGCCCGAGACCGTGAAGGTCAACATCACCGAGCGCTACGGGCACTTCATCGGCGGCAAGTTTGTCGAGCCCTCCAAGGGGGGCAAGTACTTCCAGACGATCAATCCCGCGACCGAGGAAGAACTCGCCGAGATCGCCCAGGGGTCCGCCGCCGACGTCGATGCCGCCGTGAAGGCCGCTCGCAAGGCGCTGCCCCTGTGGGCGGCCTTGCCCGCGACCGAGCGGGCCAAGTACATCTTCCGCATCGCCCGCCGGATGCAAGAGCGCGCCCGAGAGCTCGCGATCATCGAGACCCTCGACAGCGGCAAGCCGATCAAAGAAAGCCGCGATGTCGACGTGCCCCTGGCCGCCGCTCACTTCTTCTACCACGCGGGCTGGGCCGACAAGCTCGCCTTCGCCTTCCCGGGGCGCACACCGCGCCCAGTTGGCGTCTGCGGCCAGATCATCCCGTGGAATTTCCCGCTGCTGATGGCCGCGTGGAAGATCGCCCCGGCCCTGGCCTGCGGCAACACGGTGGTGCTCAAGCCCGCCGAGACCACGCCCCTGACAGCCCTGGTTCTCGCCGAGATCATGCAGGAGATCGACCTGCCCCCGGGAGTCGTGAACATCGTCACTGGCGACGGTGCGACGGGCGCCGCGATGGTGGGGCACGCGGGCATCGACAAGATCGCCTTCACGGGCTCGACCGAGGTGGGTAAGAAGATCGCCTCTTCGATCGCAAAGAGCGGAGGGGCCGGGGCCAAACCCAAGCGCCTCACGCTCGAGCTCGGCGGCAAGAGCGCCAACATCATCTTCGAGGATGCGTCGATCGATCAGGCGGTCGAGGGGATCATCGCCGGCATCTATTTCAACCAGGGTGAGGTCTGCTGCGCCGGCTCGCGCCTCTTCGTGCAGGAATCCATCCTCGACGTCGTCACCAAAAAGCTCGCCCATCGCCTCCGCTCGGTCCGCACCGGCGACCCGATGGACAAGAACACCGACGTGGGCGCCGTGAACTCCAAGGCCCAGCTCGACCGCATCGAGCACTACCTCAAGATCGGTGCCGATGAGGGCGCGATCATGCATTGCCCGACGCCCACCCCCACGGGCGGTTCGACGGGTTCGAGCAAGTCTTCTCCGACGTCCGGCTTTGCCAAGGGCTTCTTCTGTCGCCCCTGCTTCTTCACCGGCGTGCAGCCCTCGCAAACCATCGCCCGCGAAGAGATCTTCGGCCCGGTGCTCAGCGTCCTCTCGTTCCGCACGCCCGAAGAGGCCATCACCCGCGCCAACAACTCGCCCTACGGCCTGGCCGCGGGCGTTTGGACCGACAAGGGCAGCAAGATCTTCGAAATCGCCCGCCAGCTCAAGGCCGGCGTGGTGTGGCTCAACACCTACAACAAGTTCGACCCCGCGAGCCCCTTCGGCGGCTTCAAAGAAAGCGGCTTCGGCCGCGAGGGCGGAGTGCAAGGCCTGCGCGCGTACGTGGAAGTCTGATCCCTCCTCCCCCGCTCCTGCGGGGGAGGTGGCCGAGTCTGTGGGGGCGAGGCCGGAGGGGGTGCGTCCCCCGTCTATGGCAGAGGGGGTAACCTCAGTTGCCTCAGGTATTCGTTGTGCGCACTGGTCGCCTTACGGATATCCCCTTCGATCGCCACCAGTTCTTTGTGAGTCGCGGCAAGGTCGATCTCAACTTCATCCTGAGCGATGCTGACGTACCGCGAGATGTTGAGGTTGAAATCGTTGGCCGCGATCTCCTTCATCTTCACGCGCCGTGAGTACCGCTCCTTCGTCTTTCGGTTCTGGTATTCCCAGCGCCGACTTCAATCAGGACTCGGCTATCGACTTCTTCGACTACGACGACTTTGTCGTCGCCTTCGAACAAGGCTGCTGACGGCTCCCATCGCCGTCGGGGGCCAAATCGAGCGGTCCCCAGGTAGACCAAAGCACGAACAACCGGCAACTGTTAGAATTGCACTCATTCGGGCTTGGCGTTTTCCGACGTTCTGGTACGCTGACGCGGTGAAACCAGGGGTGGGGGGGTG